>CAYJLV010000030.1:0-51400 GCA_964371405.1 uncultured Burkholderiaceae bacterium | reverse complement strand
GTGCCGGCGGCGCCGGCCGCGTCGGCCGCGTCGGCGTCGGCGAGCGAAGCGGCGCGTGTCGCCGAGGAAGAGCCGCAGTCGCTGGACCCGGCCTCCGCGCCGGTGCCTGCGATGGCCGATGCGCCGCCGCCGCCGGCCGGTCCTGAGGCCGACGCAGCGCTGCCGGCCGCGCCGACGGGAGCTCTTGCGGGGGCGGGCGCCGCGGGCTCGACAGCGGAGCCGCCGGCATCGGCGCCGGCCTTCGAATGGCCGGCGTCGACGCGCCTCACCTACGTGCTGCACGGCTACTACCGCGGCGAGATGCACGGCTCGGCGCAGGTCGAATGGCTGCGCGAGGGCGATCGCTACCAGGTGCACCTCGACGTGACGGTGGGCCTGCCGTTCGCGCCGCTGTTCACGCGGCGCATGAGCAGCGACGGGCGCCTCGTTGCCGGCGGCCTGGCGCCGCGCCGCTACGACGAGGAGACGCGGCGCGCGTTCGGCGCGCCGCGGCGCAGCACGATGCGCTTCGACGACGACGCCGTCGTGCTGGCCAACGGCCGCCGCGTGCCGACGCTGCCCGGCGTGCAGGACACGGCGAGCCAGTTCGTGCAACTGGTCTGGCTGTTCACGATGCAGCCCGATCGCCTGCAGGCCGGCCGCGAGATCGAGATGCCCTTGGCGCTGCCGCGCGAGGCCGGCCTCTGGGTCTACGACGTGCTGGGCGTGGAGACGTTGCATGCGCCATTCGGCGCCGTCGAGGCGGTGCACCTGAAACCGCGCCGGCCGGCGCGCCCCGACTCGCTGGCGGTCGAGACCTGGGTCGCGCCGACGCTGCAGTACCTGCCGGTGCGCATCCGCATCCACCAGGATGCCGAGACCTTCATCGACTTGATGATCGAGCGGCCGCCGTTGCAGGCCGCGCCGGAGGGCGGGCGCTGACGAAGCGTCAGGCGCCGAGCGGCACGAGGTATTTGGCGGCGAAGGCGTTCGCCGCGCCGGTGCCGCGCGAATTGGCGAGGATGTCGCGCGCGATGCCCAGGCTGTGGCGCAGCTGGTCGAGCGATTTGGCACCTTCGAGCTTGATCGCGACGGCTTCGGCTACCGGACCGAGCAGTTCGTAGAGTTCGCGCACCGCCTGGCGGCGCAGCACGTCTACGTCGGGCGTGATGGTGCCCGAAGCCGGTGCAGCCGGTGCCGGCGGCGCGGCAGCGATCGTCTTGGGCGCGACGGCGCCTTCGACGACTTCGATGAAACCCTGCTCGAGCAGCGCGACGAGGCACTCGTCAGGCTGGTTGGCGATCAGCTTGCGCAGCTCATCGACGCTGCGCTTGCCGTCGACCATGATCAGCGGCGTGCGCAGCCGCGGCGGAAGGTGGTGCGCCCGCGTCTCGATCTCGGCCTGGCCTTTCGGCGTCTTGCGATAGATCGTCGCCATGTCCCCTCAGCAGCGTTGTCTGGCTTCGGTGGCGCAGCTTACTGCCTCCGGGTGCCGGCGTCAGCGGGAGCCGGCGCGTCCTATTGCACACTTGCGGCATTGCATTTGTGGAGTCTTTCGATGAACGAGCAGCTAGTCCTCACCAAGGTGGTCGGCGACGGCGCATTGCGCGCGGGCCTGATCACGCTGAACCGGCCGCAGCAGATGAACGCGCTCAACGACGCGCTGATGGATCAGCTCGGCGATGCGCTGCTGGCCTTCGACGCCGACGATGCCATCGGCTGCATCGTCGTGACCGGAAACGAGCGCGCGTTCGCGGCCGGCGCCGACATCTCGGCGATCGCCAAGCTGACGTTCGCCGAAGTTCACCAGCGCAACCTGATCACGCGCAACTGGGAAACGATGCTGCGCGTGAGGAAGCCCGTGATCGCTGCGGTGGCCGGTGTAGCGCTCGGCGGCGGCTGCGAGGTGGCGATGATGTGCGACTTCATCATCGCCGCCGACACGGCGAAGTTCGGCCAGCCCGAGATCAAGATCGGCGTCATCCCCGGTGCCGGAGGCACGCAGCGCCTGCCGCGCGCCGTCGGCAAGGCCAAGGCGATGGACATGGTGCTGACCAGCCGCATGATGGACGCCGCCGAGGCCGAGCGCGCCGGCCTGGTGTCGCGCGTCGTGCCAGCCGACAAGCTGCTCGACGAGGCGCTCGCGGCTGCGGCGGTGATGTGCACGATGAGCCTGCCCGCCCTGCGCCTGGCCAAGGAGGCGGTGAACACGGCGTTCGAATCGCCGCTTGCCGAAGGGCTGCGTCACGAGCGGCACAGTTTCCACACGATGTTCGCGACCGAGGATCAGAAGGAAGGCATGGACGCCTTCCTTGCCAAGCGCAAGCCGGCGTTTCGCCACCGCTGATGTCTCGCTTTGCTCCCTCTCCCGCGAGCGGGAGAGGGTCGGGGTGAGGGCCGGCCCGAACCGCTGCCCTCATCCCCCAAGGGGCCAATGCGCGTGTCAATCCACGCGCCGCAGCGCCGGGAACAGGATCACGTCGCGGATGCTGGGCGCGTCGGTCAGCAGCATCACCAGGCGGTCGATGCCGATGCCGCAGCCGCCGGCCGGCGGCATGCCGACTTCGAGCGCTCGGATGAAGTCGGCGTCGTAGTACATCGCCTCCTCGTCGCCGGCGGTCTTGTTCTCGACCTGCGTCTGGAAGCGCGCGGCCTGGTCCTCGGCGTCGTTGAGCTCCGAGAAGCCGTTGGCGAACTCGCGGCCGGTGATGTAGAGCTCGAAGCGCTCCGTTTTCGCCGGGTCGGTGTCGGACGCGCGCGCCAGCGGCGACACCTCGACGGGATGGTCGACGATGAAGGTCGGCTCCCACAGCTTGTCCTCGACGAACTCCTCGAACACGGCGAACTGCAGCTGCGCCAGGCCCCAGTGCGCCGGCGGTTCCTTGCCGAGGTGCTTGAGCTTGTCGCGCAGCCAGGCGGGGTCGTCGATCTGCGCGGCGGCGGCGTCGGGCAGGTGGCGCTCGATCGCGTCGCGGATCGACAGCCGCGTGAACGGCGCTTCCAGGTCGACGGCGCGGCCCTGGTAGGACAGGCTCGCCGAGCCCGCCGCGTCGCGCGCAGCATGGCGGATCACGGCCTCGGTGTAGGCCATCACGTCGTGGTAGTTCCAGTACGCGGCGTAGAACTCCATCATCGTGAACTCGGGGTTGTGGCGCACCGAGATGCCTTCATTGCGAAAGCTCCGGTTGATCTCGAACACGCGCTCGAAGCCGCCGACGAGCAGGCGCTTCAGGTACAGCTCGGGCGCGATGCGCAGGAACATCTGCTGGTCGAGCGCGTTGTGATGCGTCACGAAGGGCTTGGCGTTCGCGCCGCCCGGGATCGGGTGCAGCATCGGCGTCTCGACTTCGAGGAACGCGTTGTCGACCATGAAGCGGCGGATCGACGCCACGGCCTTGCTGCGAACGACGAAGCGCGCGCGCGCCTGCTCGTCGGTGATCAGGTCGACGTAGCGTTGACGGTACTTCTGCTCCTGGTCCGTCATGCCGTGAAACTTGTCGGGCAGCGGGCGTAGGCTCTTCGTCAGCAGGCGCAGTGTGCGCAGGCGCACCGACAGCTCGCCGGTGCGGGTGCGAAACAGCGTGCCCTCGGCGCCGATGATGTCGCCGAGGTCGAGGTGTTTGAATGCCTCGTATTCGGCGTCGCCGAGCGCATCCTTCGTCGCGAAGAGCTGGATGCGGCCCGTTTCGTCCTGCAGCGTGCCGAAGCTGGCCTTGCCCATGAGGCGCTTGAGCATCAGGCGGCCGGCGACGGCGACGCTCACGTTCTGCGGCTCGAGCGCTTCGTTTTCCAGCGCGCCGTAGCGCTGCTGCAGCGGCGCCGCGTGGTCGCGCGGCTTGAAGTCGTTCGGGAAGGGCACCAGCTCGCGGCGACGCAACGCGGCGAGCTTGTCGCGGCGCTCGGCGAGGAGCTGGTGGGCGTCGGGCGGCTGGGGGGGGGCGGAGTGAGACGTCATGAGCGAAGCGGTGCAGGCTCCGCCATTCTAGGTGGCGGCCCGATCGTCGCCGGCTGCGTTCAGCGCCGCACGACGAGCCACTTGGGCGTCTTGAAGCGAACGATGCTGCGGTAGAGCAGCACGTAGAGCACGACGAACACGCCCAGGCACGCCGTCAGCGCCGCCGTGTTGTCCCACCACAGCACGGCGGGGATCACCGACGACAGGCACAGCACCCACAGGTAGGGCGAGGTCATGGAGTTGCGTGTCGTCTGGCGCCGGTCGAGGCAGTCGCCCGCCATCCAGCGCACGACGCGGCGGTGGATCAGCGTGTGCAGGTGGATCGCGTCGGGCACGGCGGTCGCGGTGCCGCGAACGACCTTGCGCCGGTAGATGGTGAACAGCGTCTCGAAGATCGGGTACGAGCACAGCAGCAGCGTGAAAATCGGCGAGACGCCGGGGTTGCGGTGCAGCAGCAGCACGCACAGCTCGGCGAGCAGAAAACCCAGCAGGTAGGCGCCGCCGTCGCCCAGGAAGATCAGCCCGGCGGGGAAGTTCCAGACGAAGAAGCCGAGCACCGCGCCGGCGACGATCAAGGCGGCGTTGAAGACGAACATGTCGCCAACCTGGAACGCCACGTAGGCCAGCGCCAGCACCATCATCAGCACGCACATCGACGCCAGCCCGTTGAAGCCGTCGATGATGTTGACCGAGTTCGCGACGCCGGTGACGACGAAGATCGTCAGCGCAACGGCGAAAGGCACCATCGTGATGAGCTGGTCGACGCCGGGGATCGCCGTGCGCACGATCACGGCGTCGAGCCACCACACCGCAATCGCGGCCGACACGGCGGTGAAGAACAGGCGGCGGCGCGGCGAGACGTCCTTGGTCAGGTCTTCGGCGAGGCCGAAGGCGAAGGTTGGGAGGGCTGTGGTGATGAGCAGCCAGAGCAGGCGTGCATCGGCGACCGCTGTCGCCTGCAGCGCCAGCGCGCCTGCAAGGATGGCGGCGAACACGGCGATGCCTCCGATTCGAGGCACCGGCCGGGCGTGGAATTTCTGCGGCCCCGACAGGTCGTGATCGGCAGACAGCCTTTGGTGACGCGAGGCCGAGCGCAGGATCAGCAGCGAGACGGCAAGCGCTGTGACGAGGCTGGCGGTGAATGGCACCATCGGGGGGAGTGGCGGACGAGTCGAGACGCGATTATGCGTGTCGCATTCAGCGCGCCGATCAGCGCGAGCCGCTGCCGCCGCGCGACGCCACCTGCTCGAGACTGCGCAGCATCTCCATCGCGAGCGCGGTGCGGTCGTAGCGGCGTGCCGCGGCCAGGCCGCGCTGCCGCAACTGGGCGGCCAAGGCCGGGTCGTCCGCCAGCCGACGCAGCGCGTCCACGAGCGCGGCTCCATTCTCGGGCTCGAAGACGATGCCGACCTCCTCGCGCCGGACGATGTCCGCCGATTCGCCCTCGACGCCGTGCAGCACGGGAATGCCCATGCCCATGCACTCGAACAGCTTCGACGGGATGACGGTCTGGAACAGCTCCGTCCTGCGCAGGTGGACGATCGACGCGTCGAGCAACGACCAGTAGCGCGCGACCTGATTCTTCGGCACCGAATCGACGAACACCACGTTGCGCAGGCCCATCGACGCGGCGAGCGACTTGAGCTCGGCCTTGCGGGCGCCGTCGCCCAGCAGCAGGATCGTGAAGCGCTCGGCGCCGGGTTCGCGTTGCAGCCGGTCGGCGGCCTGCAGCAGCGTCTCGAGCGCATGCGCCAGGCCGTGCGTGCCGACGTAGCCTGCGACGAACTTGCCCTGCAGGCCGAGTTCGCGCACGAGGGCTTCGTCCTTCGGGCGCGGCGTGAACTGCGCGATGTCGACGCCGTTGGTGATCACGTCGATCTTCGAGCCGTCGATGCCGCGCCGCTGCAGGTCGGCGCGAAAGGAATGCGTCACCGAGACGATGCGCGCGGCGCGGCGATACAGGAACAGCTCGAGCTTCTCGAGCCAGTGCAATGTTCGCGAGTCCTTCATCGCACCGACGGCCTTGATCGACTCCGGCCACAGGTCGCGCAACTCGAACACCCACGGTGTCCGCCGCACCGCGCCGACGAGGCACGCTGCGCACGCGGTGAAGAACTGCGGCGAGGTCCCGACGATCACATCGACGCGTCGCACGAACAGCGCGGCGACGGCACCGCTGACCATGAAGCTGAGATAGTCGAGTACGCGCCGCGCGAAGCCTTCGTTCGCGGTGATGTAGCTCCAGACCCGTATCACGCGGATGCCGTCGACCGTCTCGCTCTGCCACAACCGGTTGCGATAGCCGTCGAACACGCGGCCGTGCGGGAAGTTCGGCGCGCAGGTGATCACGGTGACGCGGTGGCCGGCCCGCACCCATTGCCGGCAGTGCTCGTGCGTGCGGCTCGCCGGCGCGTTGACTTCGGGCGGGAAGTTATCGGAGAGGAAGAGGATGTGCATCGTCGTTTGACCAGCGCCAGCGCGTGGCGGCGCGTCCGTCGTCGAGCGTGACCGCCAGGCAGTGCGTGTCGTCGAGCGCGCCGAAACGCGTCGTCACCCCTGCCGGCTCGATCTGCGGCGTGCCGTGCAGCACCTCGACACTGCCTAGGGTGCAGCCTGCTTGCTCGAGGCGCCAGCGCGTTGCGCCCTCGGGCTCCAAGCGGACCGACGGTGCGAACAGGTAGCGCGCGACCCCGGGGTGGCGCGCCGGCTGCACGCGATCGTCCACGACCAGTTCGCGGCCGTCCAGGCGCCATTCACGCCGGTGCGACGGGCGCCCCGGGAGGTGTCGATAGCCATCGTGCGAGCAGGCCACCCGCCACGGCATCGCATCGGTCTGCAACGTCAGGCCGAGCGGATGCGCTCGTCGACCGACGCGAAAACCGGACCAGACTTCGGACGAGTCGATGCCGGCGACTTGCACCGTGCTGTGCAACGCGGTAGATCGTTCATGCAGTCGCCGCGCATCGTCTCCGTAGCGCGACGTGCCGCCGTTGACGACGACGCGCCGGCCGTGCAGCGACAGCTCGAACGACAGCGTGTCCGCATGCGCATGGCCGGGCAGATAGGCGGGTTCGATGGGCGCGACGTCGAGCAGTGCCACAGCAGGCCCGAGTGCGAGGCGCACATAGCCGCTCGGATTCAGGGGCGTCGCGCCTTCGTCGGGCAAGGCCACCGGAGCCATGCCGAGCGCGACAGCGAAGCGGTCGAGCTCGCACCGGTCCGCGGCGATGCCCATCGCGCAGTCGTTGAACATGCCGAAGGTGCCGTCCGGATGCGTCATTGCCCGCAGCCAGCGCTGCATCGCAGGCACCTTCTCGCGCAGGCGATTTGCCAGCCGCGGGATTCGCGCCGATTGCACGTCGAAGGCTTGCAGCACATCGATCAGATCGAGCACGTCTTCGAGCGCCAGCGCGTGATACATCGGGCTGCGCTCGAAATGGCCGCCGTCGGCAAGGATCTGCTCGTCCAGTTCGCGCTCGACGAGCGCGAGGCCGTCGTCGAGCCACTGCTGCGCCTGCGGGCCGTCGAAGTACAGGCCCGCGAACACGAGCGCCTTGGCGTTGGCGAACAGGTGGTTGCCCAGCAGATGCGTCTCGAGCCGGCCGCGCAGCCAGCGGATCTGCACGGCTAGGCTGTGCGTCCAGGCCGGTTCGAGCGCTGCACCCCCGAGGGCCCACTTGATCCAGTTCACGATCCGCAGCGACACCGGATAGGGCTCCCAGCCGGTGCCCCGGGTCGGCGGATTCTCGGCGACCCAATGTGTCAGCAGCGCGCGATGCCAGTCGCACCGCAACTCGGCGCCGTGCGCTGTGAGGTCATCGAAGTAGTGCAGGTTGTAGCGCCACAGGCGTGCAAGTGCCGGGTCGTCCCAGGCGCCGGCCGCGAGCTCGTGCTCAACGTTGAGGAACCGGAACCGCTGCGGGCGGACCAGGCTCGCGCTGCGGCGGGCACCGGCGATCCAGCGGCCGTTCTGGCGCCGCAGCGGCGGCGCATCGGAGAGATCAGGCCGCGGGCGGCGCAGCCGATGGCCGAGCCGCCCGATCACCTGCCCGGCGCGCAGGTGACGCAGCGTGCGCCAATAGGTGCCCGCGCTCGTCATCGCGTCGCCGGCGCGGCGTCGAGCAGGCGTTCCAGTTCTTCGGCGATACGCTCACCGGTGTGCCCGTCCCACAGCGGCGGGATCGCGCCGCGTTTCCATTCGCCGGCGAAGAGCCGGTCGAGGTTCGGCTTCAGGCGCGACGGATCGGTGCCCACCAGCTCGTTGGTGCCGATCGTGACCGTTTCGGGCCGCTCGGTGGTGTCGCGCAGCGTCATGCACGGCACACCCATCACCGTCGTTTCCTCCGTCACGCCGCCCGAATCGGTGATCACGCCGCGCGCATGCCGCACGAGGTGGTTGAACTCGAGGTAGGGCTGGGGCTCGACCGCCTTGATCGACGCAGGCACTGCCATGCCTTGCATCGTTTTCGCGGTGCGCGGGTGGACCGGGAAGACGACCGGCATGCCCCGCACGGACTCGTCGACCGCGGCGAGCAGCCGCGCGAACGACGCGGCATCGTCGACGTTCGCCGGTCGATGCAGCGTCATCACGAAATAGGACTGCGGCGCGAGAGCCAGTTCGTCCCAGAACGCCGGGGCGCGCAGCTTCGCCAGATTGGCCAGCAGCGTATCGATCATCGTGTTGCCGACGAAGAAGATCGATCCGGGTGCTGCGCCGGCGCGGCGCAGGTTCTCGCCGGCGACCTCGCTGGTCGTGAAGAACCAGTTCGTGATCGAGTCGGTGACGAGCCGGTTGATCTCCTCGGGCATCGTCCAGTCGCCCGAGCGGATGCCGGCCTCGACGTGCGCCACCGGCACGCCCAGCTTCTGCGCCGCGATCGCGCAGGCCATCGTCGAGGTGACGTCGCCGACGACGAGACACAGCGCACTGCGTTCGCGCAAGAGCAGCCGCTCGTAGCCGACCATGATCCCTGCGGTCTGTTCGGCCTGAGTGCCCGATCCGACCTCTAGATTGACGTGCGGCTCGGGGATGCCCAGCTGCTCGAAGAAATCGCCCGACATGCGCCGGTCGTAGTGCTGGCCCGTGTGCACGAGCCGGTAGCGCAGCCGCGAGCTGCCCGCGATGCGCGCTTCGATCGCGCGGACGATCGGCGCGATCTTCATGAAGTTCGGCCGGGCGCCGGCGATGACGTCGACCAGGCGGACAGGAGCAGCGATGCTCATGACAGGCTTTGCCCGAGCAGGATCGTCGCACGCGCGACTTCGAACAGCTCGGCCAGCGGAATCGGCGGTGCGCTTGCGCTGCGCGCTGCGTCGACGAAGGCGCGCGCACACGCTGCCTGGCCCTTGTCCTGGCGCCACAGGTTCATCGACTTGAAGCCCGGCCAGCCGAATCCGGTGAGGCGGCGGAAGTTGTCGAGTTGCAGCACGCGGCCGGCGGCGAAGATCTCGAGCCGCTCCTTCGGGAATGCCTTGCTGCCGTTGGCGAAGTAGTGGATCGTGCCGATCGAGCCGTCGGCGAAATCGAGCGTGATCGTCACGGTGTCGCGGGTTGAGGTGGTCATCGACTGCGCCCGGTGCGTAACGATCAGCGCTCCGGCGAGGTGGCGCAACAGATCGATGAAGTGACAGGCCTCGCCGACGATGCGCCCCCCGCCGGTGGATGGATCCTGCGTCCAGTGCGTGGCCGGAATCGCGCCGGCGTTGACTGTCATCACGAAGGACTTCGGCCCCGGCGCGCCTTTCAGCAACGCTTCGATGCGCCGCACCTGCGGCGCGAAGCGACGATTGAAGCCCACCGTCAGCAGCGGACCGCCGCCACGCCATGCCTCCTCGATGCGGGCGAGTTCGTCCAGCGTGAGGCACAGCGGCTTCTCGACGAAGACGTGCTTGCCCGCCGCGCGGGCGCGCAACACGAAATCGGCGTGGGTGTCGTGGCGCGTGCCGACCACGACGGCATCGGCTCCCGGATCGGCGAACAGCGCGGCGACATCGGTGGTCGCCTCGGCGAAGCCGAACTTGCGACCGAGGTGCACGCTGCTCGCGCCGCCCGCCGAGGCGATGCGCACGAGCTGCGCGCCGCTCGCCTTGAACGCCGGGATCAGCACGGCGCCGGCATAGTTGCCCGCCCCGATCACGCTGACGCGCAGGGCGCCGCCCGGTGCGGGTTGCGCGGCGTGCGCTGTCTGCAACGTCACCGTCCGTACGAGCGCGTCAGGCCGAGCGTCGGCAGCGGGCTTCGGATACTCGAGCAGGATGCCGAGCGACGGCTCGCTGCCGCCGACCACCGCATAGGCCTGCTCGGCCGCCTCGATCGCGAAGCGGTGCGAGATCAGCGCAGCGACATCCAGGCGCCGCTCGGCGAGCATGTCCAGCACCGCCTCGAAGTTGCGCTGCTCGGTCCAGCGCACGAAGCCGACGGGATAGTCGTGCCCCTTCTCTTCGTAGGCCGGATCGTAGCGGCCGGGACCGTAGGAGCAACTGACCTGGAACGTGAGTTCCTTTTCGAAGAAGTCGGCGCGCGACAGCGCCAGGCCCGTGACGCCGACGAGCACGATGCGGCCGCGCTTGCGACACATCGACGCGGCCTGGTGCATGGGCTCGTTGCTGCTCGTGCTCGCGGTGAGGATGACTGCATCGACGCCCCGACCGCGCGAGATCGCCTGAGCCGCCGCGACCGGGTCGGCGCCGGACCGCAGGTCGACCACCTCGGCGCCGAAGCGCTGCGCCAGCGCCAGTCTGGCGGGATCGAAGTCCAGCCCGAGCACGCTGCAGCCCTGCGCCTTCAGCAGTTGAACGGTGACGAGTCCGATCAAGCCCAAGCCGGTGACGACGACTGCCTCGCCCAAGGTCGGCTGCACGAGGCGGATCCCTTGCAACGCGATCGCGCCCAGGACGGTGAAGGCGGCGCCCTCGTCATCGACGCCGTCCGGCACCTTGGCGCACAGGTTCACGGGAACCGAGACGATTTCGGCGTGCTTGCCGTTGGAGGCGACGCGATCACCGACGGCGAAGCCGATGACGCCGTTGCCGACCTCGATCACTTCGCCGACGTTGCAGTAGCCCATCGGCAGCGGCTGGTCGAGCTTGTTGCGAACCGCCTCCAGCGTGGGGATCAGCCCGTCGGTGCGCACCTTGTCGAGCACCATGCGGACCTTGTCGGGCTGCTGCCGCGCCTTGTCGATCAGGCCGGCCTTGCCGAAGTCCACCAGCATGCGCTCGGTGCCGGCCGACACCAGCGTGCGCGAGGTGCGGATCAGCAGCTGGCCGGAGCCCGGGCGCGGGCACGGCACCTCCGCAATCTCGGTAGTGCCATTGCGCAGGTTCTGGAGCAGTTGCTTCATCGTGTCGTCAGGCCGCCGCGGGAGTGCCTGCGAGCCGGTCCTTCTCGCTGCGGGGCGGGTAGTTGATCAGCACGGCGCGGTAGACGCCCTTGAACACGAACAGGCTTCCAGCGGCGGCCCCGATGAGGTTGAATTCGCGCACCAGCGCCGCGATGTCGGCGAGCGAGCCAGCGCCCCCGAGCACGGTCAGCGGCAGCGTGGTGGCGGCACGCACGTGGCGGACCAGATCCAGGTCGTAGCCCTTCATCGCGCCGTCGTTGTCGATCGAATTCACGACGATCTCGCCTGCGCCCTGCGCCTGAGCCCAGGCCGCTGCTTCGCCGACTTCGCGACCGGTCGCTCGCGTGCCGCGGTGCGTGAACACTTCTAAGCGGTTGGCGTGGCGGCGCACGTCGAGTACCGCGGCCACGCTCTGGCGGCCTACGCGCTGCGAGGCCGCGTGGATCAGCTCGGGTTCGACGAAGCACGCTGCACTGACGGCGACTTTTTCGACCCCCAGCCCGACGAGGCGTTCTATCTGCTCGACACTGCGCACGCCGCCGCCATAGGTCAGCGGCATGCGGCATTCGGCGGCGAGGTTGCGGATCAATGCATAGTCGGGTTCGCGATGCTCCATCGTGGCGTCGATGTCGAGCACCATCAGCTCGTCGACTTCCTTCTCGTTGAAGATGCGCACCGCATTGAGCGGGTCACCGACGTACTTCGGCTTGTCGAAACCCACCGTCTTGACGAGCCCGCCCTTGTGAACGAGCAGACAGGGAATGATCCGCGGTCTGAGCATCAGGCCTCCTGCACCGCTGCGAAGTTCTTGAGCATCTGGATGCCCCACTGGTGGCTCTTCTCCGGGTGGAACTGGACACCCCAGACGTTGCCCCGCCGCACGGCGCAGGCGAAGCGGCCTCCGTAGTCGGCGGTCGCGAGCACGTTTCCGCGATCCTGCGCGTCGAAGTAATAAGAGTGAAGGAAGTAGAAGCGGCTGTCGCTCTCGAGGCCGGAGAACAGCGCGTCCGGGCTCTCAGGGACAACATCGTTCCAGCCCATGTGGGGTAGATGCGTCGGGCCCGAGAAGCGCGCGTCGTCGAACAGCTTCACGCGGGCCGGAATCCAGCTCAGGCCTGCTGCCCGGCCCTCGTCGCTGCCGTCGGCCATCATCTGCATGCCGACGCAGATGCCGAGCACGGGGCGTTGGTCGTCGCACACCAGTCGCTCGAGCGTGGCCCGCATACCCGACGCATCGAGGCGTGCCATTGCCCAGTCGAAGGATCCGACACCGGGCAGGATCAGGTGCGACGCGGCCAGCAGGTCGTCGTGAGTGCGCGCAAGCCTGTGTTCGACGCCCAGGCGCTTGTAGATGTTCGCGATGGCCTGCGCGTTTCCCAGGCCGTAATCGACGATGCCGATCACCGCTTGCCTCCGAGTTCCAGGCCGAGCCAGCGCATCGCGCGTGCGCCCATCGCGTAGAAGGCTTCCTGCGACCGGTAGTCGCGATACGTCTTGTTAGGCGCGTCGAGGTAGCCCTGAAGCTCGGTCGTCGTGATGTTGAGCTTGTTGGCGACGTACTCGAACTCCTGCCGCACGGTTGCCTCGTCCAGCGCCGGTGTCTTCAATTTCTCGAGGGCCTCGTCTCGTGTCATCTGCCCGGTGACGATCAGGCTGGAGAACTGGACTTTGCGCGTGTCGTAGCCGAACTTGCGCGGCAGCCAGAAGCCCTCGTAGAACCGCGTGAAGCGCGACTCGAAGTGCTTCTGCGGGTAGGGCTGCCAGCCGAACTGCTCGGTCAGAAGCTTCATCGCGTCCGCCTTGCGGTAGGGCACGCAGTTCAGCGGTCGCACGACGCGAATTCCCTTGACATAGGGCAGCCAGATCTTGTGGCGCAGGATAGAGGTGGTCGGAAAGTTCGCCAGCGGCCGCGTGCCGAAGCGGCGATGGATATCGCGCAGCTGGATGGAGTCGGACTGGTAGTACATCCACTCGACCGGATTGCGGATGCACTCGGTGGAGTAGTTTGCGCCGGTGAGGATGTACTTGACGTCGTGCTGCTCGGCGAACTTGTACATCGTCGCGAAGAATGCGTGGTCCTGCGGCGTGTCGATGTGCGGGACGCCGGACTTGAAATAGGCGAGCTGCAGGTCGCGCATCTCTTCCCAGTCGATCACTTCCGTGTACAGGTCGAGCGTGAGCTTGTCGACGAGCCTCTCGATGTTGTTGACGGCTTCCTGCGAGTTCCAGCCGGCGTCGACGTGGAACACCAGCGGGCGCAGTCCGTACTTTGTCGCGACGTAGGTCAGGTACGAGCTGTCGATGCCGCCGCTCATGCCGATGATGCAGTCGAAGTCCTTGCCGCGTCCGGCGGTCTTGATGTCCTGCACCATCTGCTGCAGATCGCGATCGCCGCGCTCGTCGGTGTGCCAGTTCGGCAGCACCTGCGTGCGGAAGGTGCGGCAGTGGTCGCAGACGCCCTGGGCGTCGAAGGTGATGCGCGAGTCGGACGTGTCCATCACGCAGTTCGAACAGATCCTCAGCCCTTGCATGTGCTGCCTTTCTCGGCCACTTCCAGAAACTTCTCCACGTCGTTGAAGCCGGGTCCGACGCGCCTGAGCGCCTCGTCGTCGTAGTCCCACCAGGCGGTCGCGGTGAGCCGTGCGACGGTCGACTCGCTGAAGCGGTATCGCAACAGCCGCGCGGGGTTGCCGGCGACGACGGCATACGGCGCAACGGCCTTGGTCACCACCGCGCCGGCGCCGACGACGGCGCCGTTGCCGATATCCACGCCGGGCAGCACGATGGCGGAGCGCCCGATCCACACGTCGTGGCCGATGCGCACGCGCTGCGCGGGCGCGCGAGCGTGCGTCGAGAACTTCGCCTTGACGCTGTCGCGACCCGCATAGAAGACCGGCGACATGCCGACCCACTCCATCGGATGGCGGCCACCTCCGATCACGACGCCGTTGGCGATCGATACGAAGCTTCCGATGTCGGCATGCGAGATCTCGCAGTCGTAGCCGCAGAACGAGTGGCGACCCATCGTCGAGTGATAGAACAACGTGCCGGACTCGAGCTTGGACGTCGGGTCGACGCGCGAGTCCTTCACGGCGCGCAGGCGCAGCTTCTTCAGCAGCTTGTAGCCGATCAGCGCCAGTCGGCTCATGGCGCGGCTTCCGCGGCGGTGGCTGAAAGCGGTCGCCGTCCGACGCGGCGACGCACGACGCGCTCGAGCGGGACCTTGCGACCGAGCAGCCAGATGAAGTACACGGAGGCGAAGAAGAAGTAGTTGGTGACGATGGCGCCCGACTGCGACAGCCCCAGCATCGGGAACGACAGGATCGCGATCACCTTGAGCCTGTCGCTCTCGGGGATCCGGTGCGTGAACAGCCGTCGCAGCGCCCAGTACAGCAGGTAGAAGTAGCCGAGCAGCACGGGGTAGCCGAAGTCGACGACGAACTGCAGCAGCGCGTTGTGCACGCTCTTGGCGCCGCCGAGCTCGTACTGCGGCAACGTCAGCACGAGCCAGGAGCCGCCGGCGCCGAGGCCGAAACCCCAGGTGCGCACGTACTCGATGATGTTGAAGATGGCGGCATCGGTGCGGTTGTTCAGCGAGCCCCACTCTTCACCCGAGGATTGCAGTGAAAGGATGTTGATGACCGGCTGCACCAGCAGGTCTCCGATGGTGTAGGTGTCGTTGGCAAACGCGACGGCGACGTCGCTGAGGGCGACGAGCGCCGTGACGGCGACGGCGAACAGCGAACCTAAGAGGAAGTACCAGACGCGCGAATCGATGCGGACCGCCGCGCAGACGCGCAGGATGGCGTAAACGGGCAGCGATATGAAGATCAGCGAGATGAGCGCAGCCTTGGAGTCGTTGTAGTAGAGGATCAATACAGTTAGCAGAATGACGCTGACGCGGACAGCTCCCTTGAATCGATCCAGACTGAGCGCAAGCCAGGCCACCACGCACAACACGACGGCCAAGTCGTTCTGGTTCCAGAAGAAGGCACGCAAGGAGGTTTCGTCGGTCTCGTCGACGTAGAGGTTCGGGTATATCGTGGTGCCCATGACGAATTCGAACAGCAGGTTCAACAGCAGGAACACGTAGAAGGCCTGCACGAAGCGCAGGAACTGGGCGTCGAACTGGCGGTATCGCCATTTCATGTCGACCATCAGTACCAACAGAATGAACAGGTACAGGTAGTGGACGATTGAAGGAGCGAACTGCGAATAGTCGGGGCTGTACGCGGTCGCAAGCAGCAAGTTGTACAGACAGAAGATCGCAAACAATCCGAACCAGCGAGTAACCATCAAGGGACGCAACGCGAACAGCGCGAGCAGCCCGATGGGTGCGACAAGTCGATAGAGCGTAAAGGGGTTCTCCATTTCCGGTCGGAGGACAGTGTTCCCGATCCCGGCAGCGAGGATGAGATAGAAGAGGAGCTTCATCGCTCGCTACCGATAGCGTCGGCCGTTGAGCAGCCGGACGAGAACTGAAGGAGTTCGACCAGTCCGTCGACATCGACGATCGTCTCGGTCTCGTCGAACGCGATGCCGGGATGGATCAGGTCGCCGCGCAGCAGAACCTTGCGGCCCTTGAAGGCCGGATCGATCTGGCAGGTCGAGAAGAACGAGACGTAGACCGTTCCCGGCCGGCCGTTCACCGTCGCGATGTCGATCAGCATCATGAATCCTGCGGGAGCCTCGGCCGAACGGCGGTTCGGGTGCGGCTTGTACATCAGGCGCACGCGGGCATCGCTTGCGAAGGCCTCGCGAAGACGGGCGAGGACGCGCCGCTCGTTGCTGGAGACGATGTCGCTGACGCCGGCGAAGTCCTGGCTCAGGAAGACGAGGTCGATGCCGTCGGCGCGGGGCGCCGCAGTCGCCACCACCGTCGGTCGGTCGTTGAGCGTGCGCATCGCGTAACGACAGGCGCACACGGCGTGGTAGTAGCGTCGCTGCTGATCGGTGAGGACGTGGAATTCCTGGTAGGCATGCACGGGCAGGTACTTGCCGACACCGTGCGCACTGTTGATCACTCGGGCGCCGCCCCGGACCAGCCGGCGGCAGAAGTCGAGGCTGCCGATATCGAACTCGTCGGACAACTGCACCAGGCGCACCCCGTCGGCGAGCACTTCCTGCGCGTGGCGGATCTGCGCCCGCGATTCGAGGCGCATGAGGGATCGCAGGTCGCGGCGCACAAGAAGACGCAGCAGGTCGCCCGGCAGGTAGGCGTGACCGGCGAGTCGATGGGGGTGCCGCTGGCCGCGCAGGAACCGGAGATAGCGCTGCTGGCGGCGCAGGTTCAGCGGGAACGGGTACACGGCACGCAGGACGCCCGGCTGCTCCGGATCGAAGACCAGTTCGATGTCGTCGACGTAGGCCTTGCGATAGATCGACGCGGCCGTACGCCGCCCTCGGCCCCCGAGCAGCCGGAACGTCCAGTGGGCGAAGACCTTCGCGAGCACGACGACGAGTTGCCGGCCTGCGATGCGTTGCACATAGACATCCTCGAGGGCGGGCGGCAAGCCGGCCGCTCCGGCCAGGTACATCTCGGGGGACCGACGGAAGCAGGCCGACTCGTGCGCGTAGAAATCGCTGCCGTAGCGGTGCGACCAGTTCACGCGCCGATGCAGGAAGTAGCGCGGCTCGTCGTAGCGGCGCGCGGCCGCCAGCAGCCGCGCCGAAAAGACGACGGCTTCGCGCAGCAGTGGAATCTCGGGCGAGCTCATCGTGAACCGGGCCGCAGCCATGGCATCGGCACCGCGCGTGCGGCGGCGAACCAGACCAGCACGAAGAGCAGGGCGTAGTTGATCGCGAAGGACGCACCCGCGCCGTCGAGACCGTAGGCCGACGTGAGGCCATACGACACGCCGCAGCCGACGCAGGCCGTGATGCCCGACATCACGGACAGGCGACCGGTTCGCTCGGCGTAGAAGAGGTAGTTCACCACCGTGTAATACATGCCCTGGAGCACGAAGCCGGCCACCATCCAGGGCACGAGTCCCTTGGCCGCGACGTATCGCTCACCGACGAGCGTGTCGAAGAAGTACGTGGCGAGGGTCGCGAGCACGCAGCCCGCGGCGACGAGGCCCGCCCATATCTGGTAAGTGCGTCTCACGATGACGGGCCGCGGCAGGCCGTCGGCCGCGGCGAGCTGCTGGAACAGCCAGGGCGCGAGGGCCTTGTTCAGCGGCTCGATCAGCACGACCAGCACCATGCCGGTCTGCATGGCGGCCATGTACAGGCCGAGGCTGTCGGTGCCGAGCAGCGTCGAGACCACGACGCGGTCGAGATAGATCAGGGCCGATCCGGCGACGATGTGCGGCAACATCGGCACGCCGAAGACGGCGAGGGCTCGCAGGTGGGCCGACCGGGCCGGGCCGCCGACGAGCCCAGCGCGTGCGCAGGCGCGCCATGCGAATGCCGCGCTCGCGGCCAAGGCGGCCGTGTAGGACCAGATGCGGGCGCCGGCATCGGGCACCAGCAGCGCCAGCAGCGCGAAGCAGCCGAGCAGTTCGATCGCACCCTGGACGACGCGCGCCGACAGATAACGCATCGGCTGTCCGGCCGACTGGAAGATCGACAGCAGCACCAGATTCAGGCTCAGCACGAGCGACGCGAGCACGGCCAGCAACGTCCAGCCGAGCGGCAGGCCGAGCAGGCGCTGCAGCACCGGGAAAAGCATCGCGACCAGCGCGGCCGCCAGCGCGTGGGCGGCGACGACGGCCGCCATCGCGCTGCTGCTCAGGCTCGCGAACGCGGACCGGTCGGACTTGAAGTAGCGCACCGAGACGAAGCCGTGTGCGCTCAGGCCTGCCGCATTGGCGAGCATGGCCGCGAGGATGAGAAACGACGTCACCTCGCCGAACTGCTGGGGCGTGAGCTGGCGCGTCAGGACCGGCAGCAGCAGGAACGGCGTCGCGCCGGCGACGGCGAACGCGCAGGCGTAGATCAGGACGGAGCGGCCGACCGGCGCTGTCATCGATGGCGCAGCGCGGTCAGCCGCCGCATGGGCCGCCTGCGGCGCGTCGAACGTCGATCCGGTCGCAGTGTTCATGCCGGCGCAACGAAGTTCCTCAGGATGGCCAGGCCGACGCCACCGCTCTTCTCCGGGTGGAACTGGAAGCCCGTGATGTTGTCCCTGCGGATGGCGGCGGTGATCAGGTGGCCGCCGTACTCGTACGTCGCGAGCCGGTGCTGCGCGTCGTCGGGCTGGACGTGGAATGAATGCACCAGATAGACCGCGGCCTGGGCCGGATGCGAAGCCAGCAGGCTGTCGGCGGCTTGCGGTCCGTCCGCCACGGAGATGGCGGTCCAGCCGATGAACGGCACTTTCAGCGGCCTGCCGTCGACGGTGCGCCGCGCAATGGCGACGACGCGGCCCGGGATCAGGCCGAGACCGGCGTGGGAGCCGAACTCCTCGCTGGTCGTTGCGAGCATCTGCATGCCCAGGCAGATGCCGAGCAGCGGCCGGCCCGACCGGGCGTAGCTCAGGATCGGCTCGATCAGGCCGCGCTCGCGCAGACCGTGCATGCCATCGGCGAACGCGCCGACGCCGGGCAGCACCAGCCGCTGGGCGCCTTGGATCGCCGCCGGGTCGGAGCTGACCTCGACCTCGTCGCAGCCGCAGGTTTCGAGGGCGCGGCGCACGCTGTACAGGTTGCCGACGCCGTAGTCGACCACGGTGACTTGGCTGCCCATCACGCCTCCCTCACCGGAATCGACCGGTCGCGCGCCATCTGGCGGATCTGCGGCAGCGTCGTGCGCCGGTAGTGCAGGGCATCGGCGAAGGCCACGGCATCGGCGCCGGCATCGACGACGGCCGCCAGGTGCTCGGCCTCGCCGAAACCGCCGCTGGCGATCACGGGAACCTCGACGGCCGCGGTGATCGCGTGCACCAGTTCGACGTCGAAGCCCTTGCGCGTACCTTCCATGTCGATCGAGGTGACGAGGATCTCGCCCGCGCCGAGCTCGACGCCGCGCCGCGCCCATTCGACCGCGTCGACGCCGCTGCGCTCGCGACCGCAATCGGTGTAGACCTCCCAGCGGCCGGGGGCCTGGTGCTTGGCTTCGATCGACAGCACCATCGCCTGCGAGCCGAAGCGGCGCGAAACCTCGGTGATCAGTTCGGGGCGGCGCACCCCTGCCGTGTTGATGGCGACCTTGTCGGCGCCGGCGCGCAACAGGTCGCGCACGTCGTCGACGCTGCGGATGCCGCCGCCCACCGTCATCGGCACGAACACGTCGTGGGCAGTGCGCCGCACGATGTCGGTGAGCTTGCTGCGGCCGTACAGGCTGGCGACGATATCGACATAGATCAACTCGTCGGCGCCCTGCTCGTAGTAGCGCCGGGCGTACTCCTGCGGATCGCCGATCACGCGCAGACCCTCGAGGTGCACCCCCTTGATCAGGTTCGGCCCCTTGATGTCCAGGCGGGCGATCAGGCGAACGTTGGAACGGCCCACGTCACTCTCCGTGCCAGACGGCGCTGCGCAGCTTCCACTGGCCTTCGTCATACTTCCACAGGTGCGGCGACCGGAACGAGTCCGCCAGGTTGTCGAAGTAGGCGCGGTCCATGATCGGCTGCTCGAACATCCTGGAGGCATGCGGGAACTCCTTCTCCGGGATGCTCAGGTAGCGGAAGATCTCCTGCGCGAAGCGCTCGGGGAACTCGCCGTCGAAGCGCCTGGCCAGCGCGACGCCCTCGTCTCGCGTGATGTCGCCCGAGCGGATCTCCTGCGCCGCGTCGTAGGTGGCGCGGCCGATGCCGAACTTGACGAACGTCGTGTAGTAGTGGAAGTCGTCGATGCGGTCGTCGATGCTGTTGTACTTGCTGTAGGTGCCTGGCGTTCGCTCGGGCGAGGCCTGGAAGCCGCCGTGCTCGACGGCGTAGTAGTAGCAGCTCTGCGGGTGCCACTTGAGGTAATAGCCCAGGTAGTGCACCTCGACCTTCTGGCGCTCGATCTCGTTCGGGTCGGCGGGCAGGTAGGGCTGCAGTTCGTGCGCGTCGACGCCGAAGCGCTCCTGCAGGTCGGCCAGCGAAGTGCCGCCGAGATAGATCTGCGACTTGTCCTGCGCGGTGAAGTACGACCAGTCGCGCTTGGCCGATTGCGTGTCCGCGATCGGATTTCCGTACTCGGCCTCGTTCTCGCCGTAGAAGACGAGCGGGATCTTGTGCAGCAGCGCCATCTTCGGCGCCAGCGACTTCTGGCCGAAGATGAACGGCTGGAACGGGTGGAACAGGTTCTCGACCGCGAGCCGCGTCACCAGGCGATGCACGCGGCCGTTGGGCGTGCACAGGAAATTGTCGAACCCGGCGTGGAGCCATGCCTGGAAGTTGCGCCAGCCCCATTCGGTATAGATGTGCGGCGCCCACGTCACGGTGAGCGGATGCATGCCGTACTCGTACTTGAGCTTGTGCGCGGCGTAGAAGCTGTCCTTGCCGCCCGAGCCGGGGACGACGCAGTCGTAGCTCCCGTCCTTGCTGCGATGTCGGTCGCACAGCTCGCGCAAGTGGCGCTCGCGCTCGGCCCAGTCGATCGTGGCGTGCTTCTGCTCGGCCATGCGGCAGGCGTCGCAGATGCCTTCGGCGTCGAAGTTGATCGTCTGCTTCTTGCTGTCCTTGGTGTGCGCGTACTCGACGGCCGAGTTCGGGCGCTGGTTCGAGATGACGCAGCGCCGGCAGAAGCCCACGCGCAGGGGCAGGCCGTAGCGCGCCGTGTCGGGCTCGTCGGTGCGGAACGGCGCGAGGTCGATGTCGCGTCGGCGGGGATAGCTATGCATGGGAGTCCTCGGATACGGCCTTGCGGAAGGCCTCGAAATCGGCGGCGGTGTCGATGTCGACGGAGCGCTCGGCCGGCATGACGTGCGCGACGGTCTCGCGCGTGACGAAGGTGCGCGTGCTGCGCAGCCAGGCGATGTCGGCGATGTAGACCGCGCCGTTGAGCGCATAGACGGCGGGCAGGTCCTGGCGCCGCGTCGCGGCCGACGGCAGCTCGACGACGGGGTGCAGCGTCGCGCCGTCGCCGAGCCGGTACATCCAGTACGGGCTCTGCACGACCGGCGCCACCGACACGCAGGCAGGCGCGCCGCTGGCGGCGAAGACCTCAAGCGCCGCCTCGATGTCGCCCGCGCTGCGCAGCGGCGATGTCGGCTGCAGCAGCACGACGACCTCGTAGCCCGGCAGCGCATCGACGGCGTGCAGCACGACGTCGATCGACGCGGCCGCGTCGGTCGCGAGCTCGGCGGGGCGCCGGAACGGCACGTCGCAGCCGAGCGCACGCCCAGCCGCCATGATCGCCTCGTCGTCGGACGACAGCACGGTGCGGTCGATCGCCTTGGCGCCGTTCGCGGCGGCGATCGTCCAGGCGATCAGCGGCCGGCCACCGGCTTCGAGCAGGTGCTTGCCCGGCAGGCCCTTGGATCCGCCGCGCGCCGGCACGACGGCGAGCACGCGCCGGCTGCCGATCACCGGAACACCTCGGCGAAATCGATGTTGGCCCGCTCGTAATCGGGCAGGCGTCCGATGTCGAGCCAGTAGCCGTCGGTGTGGTGGCAGCGCGTGCGAAGTCCGCGCGCCACCATGGTCTCGAACAGCGACGGCATGTCGCAGCACTGGCCCGGCGGCACCAATGCGAGGGCCGACGGCGACAGCACGTACATGCCGGCGCTGACGACGAAACGCTGCACCGGCTTTTCCTCGATGGCCTCGATGCGGCCGTCGCGTTCGCGCACGACGCCGAACGGTACCTGCATCTCGTAGTCGCGCACGGCCATCGTCGCGTCGGCACCCGATTCGACGTGCCGGTCGACCATGCGGCCGTAGTCTTCCTTGGTCAGCAGATCGGCATTGGTGACGACGATCGGCTGCTGCGGCGTCTGCGGCAACAGCGACAGCGCGCCGGCCGTGCCCAGGCGCTCGCGCTCGCGCAGATAGCAGATCTCGACGCCGAGGGGCGCGCCGTCGCCGAAGTGCGCCTCGATCTGCTCGGCCTTGTAGTTGACGGCGAAGTAGAAGCGGCGGAATCCCTGCTCGGCATAGCCACGCACGATCGTCTCGAGCAGTGGGCGCGAGCCGATGCGCAGCATCGGCTTGGGCGTGTCGCGCGTGAGCTGCTCGAGGCGCGTGCCCAGCCCGCCGGCCATGACGACGACCCAGTTGTCGCGCACGGGCGTTGCGAGGAAGTCGTCGACCGTCTGCAGGCCGACGACGACGCCCTGCGAATCGAGCACGGGCACCTGGTGCAGGCCAAGCCGGCGCATCGTCGCCAGGATGGCCTGCGGGTCGTCGCCCGTGCGCGCGCAGGTCGGGCTGGCGTGCATCGCCGCGGACGCGCGGTCGGCCAGCGTGAGCCCGCGCAGCAGGCCGCGGCGCGCGTCGCCGTCGCTCAGCGTGCCGAGCAGGCGGCGCTCGCCGTCGACGACGAGCGCCATCTGGCAGCCCGCCCGATCGATCGTCTCGAGCGCCTGGCGCAAGCTCGTGTCGGGCCCGATCAGGGCTTCTTCCCAGGTCTTCATCGGTTCGCTTCCATCGCGACGGCGGGGACGCCGACGAGCAGTCCGTCGCCCGCGAAGTCGCGCACGACGACCGCGCCAGCGCCGCTCGTCGTGCGGGCGCCGCTTAGCAGCCCCGGGCGCCCCCCGGCCCCCGCGCCGACGTGGCTCATCTCGCCGACTTCGACGTCGCCGCACAAGAGGGCACGCGGTGCGATGTGGGTCCACGCGCCGACGAAGGCGTCGTGCTCGACGACGGCGGCGGTGTTGACGATGGCGCCCGTGCCGATGCGCGCGCCGGGCTGCACGACGCAGGCTGCGAGCAACTGCGCTCCCGGCTCGATCGTCGCGAACGCCGACACGACGGCGCTCGGGTGACGCACACCGGTGAATTGCCAGCCGGCTTGCGACAGGCGTTCCTGCACGCGGCGACGCAGCGGCTCGCCGCCGCGCCGGCCCACGCCCCCGATGCCGTTGGCAAGCTGCACGTCGCCCGCGGCATGGGCAACGAGCGCTTCGTCGCTGCCGAACACGGGCAGCCCCGCGACGTGACGGCCGTGGCGCGCCGGGTCGGCGTCGGTGAAGCCGAGGACGCGCCGCCCGGCGGCGACCAGCGCATCGGCCACGACGAGGCCGTGACCTCCGGCGCCGACCACGATCACGGGCAGTGTGTTCATGGCTGGATCGGCTCGTCGGGCGCGTAGTCGCGCAGGGCGCGACGACCGACGAGATCCCAGTAGTCCAGAGGCGAGACGCCGTGGCCGGGCCGCTTGCACGCGAGGTCGTCGACGACGAGGACGGTGCCGGCACGGATCGGGCGCGCGGCGACGACGCTGCGCCGCGCGATCGACCGGTTGGCAACCTCCTGTGGCGCGGGCCGCTTGAGGCCGTCGCCGAGCGCCCCTTCGACGTGCCGGATCGCCGACACCATCTGGCGCAGTTCATCGGGCTCGAGCGATGCCGCATGGTCGGGCCCGGGCAGTGTGCGGTCGAGCGTAAAGTGCTTTTCGATGACGACGGCACCGCGCGCAGCGGCAGCAATCGAAATTTCGATGCCGGTGGTGTGGTCGGAGTAGCCCACGGGCAGGCCGAAGGCTGCCGCCAGCGTGTCCATCGCCCGCAAGTTGACCGCCTCGAACGGCGCCGGGTACTGCGTCACGCAGTGCAGCAGCGTGACGTACTCGCGCAGTGCGGTCTGCCCCGCAGCGCTCGCGAAGGCGTCTTCGAACTCGGCCCGCCCCGCCGGCTCCCGCGCCGACGTGAGGCCGAGCGCGAGCACTCCGAGCGCCTGTTCGACGTCGCTCATCGTGCACATGCCGGTCGACACAATCAGCGGTCGCCGCAGCCGCGCGGCTTGCAGCAGCAGCGGTGCGCACGTGATGTCGCCCGACGGGATCTTGACCGCCGGCATGTCGAGCGTCGCCAGAAAGGCCAGGCTTGCCGCGTCGAAAGCGGTCGACATGAAGCGGATGCCGCGCGCACGGCAGCGCTCGATCAGCGCGTGGTGGTGCTCAGGCGCAAGCTCGAGCCGTCGCAGCATCTCGAGCTGCGAGCCGCTTTCGTTCGTGTTGGCGACCTGGTACTCGGCCTTGGCGGCGGTCGCGGTGGCGAGCGCGTCGGCCCTGAAGGTCTGAAACTTGACGATGTCGGCCCCTGCGTCTGCGGCCGAGTCGATCAACCGCAACGCCAGCTCGAGCGAGCCGTTGTGGTTGACGCCGGCCTCGGCGATCACGAGCGTGCGCTCATCCATAGCGTGCCTCGACCCAATGGAACTGCTTCTTCAGCAGGGCGTCGCGCGGCGCCATGCCGCGCAGCGCAGCGACGATGCGCCCGGCGCTGTGGCCGTCGCCATAGGGGTTCGCGACGCCGCGGCAGTCGAGCTCGCAGGCGCGGCGGATCGCCGCCGCGATGGCGGCTCGCTCGGGCGCGCAGTGCAGCACCGAGGGCGCGGCGAGCCGTCCGCGCTGGCGCTCACCGATGTCAACCGTCGGCACCTGCAAGGATGGCGCCTCGTACAAGCCGCTCGATGAGTTTCCGACGACGGCATCGACCTGCGCCATCAGGCTGAGGTAACGCAGCTGGCCGAGCGACGCGTAGGCGTGTACGCGCCCGGGCCGGGCGTCCGCCCAGGCGTCGAGCTGGGCGGCGATGGCGCGCCCGCCGGGGTCGGCGTTGGGCCGCGTCACGAAGATGGCGGTGTCGTCGACCAGCGTGTCGAGCGCTGCGAGCAACTCGCCGAACTGGTCGACACCGGAGCCTGCATCGAGCGTCACAGGGTGGAACGTGACGAGCAGGTTGCGCGCCGCGAGCCTGGTGCCGAGCGACTGCTCCAGCGCATCGCGCTCGAGCAACGGGCGACGCCGCAGATGGTCCAGCCCCGGGCTGCCGACGACATGCACGCGCGCCGGATCCTCGCCGAGCTGGCGCACGCGCCGCGCCGACTCTTCGTTGGTGACGAAATGGACGTGCGCCATCTTTGTGATGGCATGGCGGATCGACTCGTCGAACGCGCCCTCGCTGGTGTCGCCCCCGGCGATATGCGCGAGCGGCACGCCGTGCATCAGGCAGGCCTGCGCCACCGCCAGCATCTCGTAGCGATCGCCCAGCACGAGCGCGACGTCGGAGCGCAACTGCTCGAGCGCGTCCGACATGCCGATCACGCCCAGACCCAGCGATTTGGCGGCGCCGCTGGCGGAGTCGCTCGACAGCAGCATTTCGACGCGGCGCGCGATCGCGAAGCCGTCGGCTTCGATGTCCTTGACCGTCATGCCGAACTCGGGCGCGAGGTGCATGCCGGTGACCACCAGTTGCAGCTCGAACGCCGGATCGTCGCGCAGGTCGTGCAGCACCCAGTACAGCAATCCGTACTCGGCCCGGCTGCCGGTGACGACGCAGATCTTGATGCGCTCCATTGCCGTCGTCCTCAGTCGCCCAGCTTCGCACTGCTCGGCAGGTTGACGACGCAGCGCTCCATGCGCTCGGCAGTCGTCAACTCGGCGCGCGGGCAGTCGCAGTACATCGGCAGCCGGTGCATCAGCGTCCACACCGGGCGGGACGTGTAGCCCGCGTCGTTGAGCGCCCGCAGCACGTCGTCGCGCCGTGGGGCGTGCGAGTCGTCGAGCACGATGGCGTCGAGCCAGTAGTTGCTGGTCGTGCCCGCCGGCTCACCGAGGAAACGCACGCCGTCGGCACTTGCGAAAGCCGCGGCGTAGCGAGCCGCGAGGCGCCGCTTGCGCGCGAGCATCGACGGCAGGCGCTCGAGCTGCGCACAACCGAGGGCGGCGTTGAGGTTGGGCAGCCGGTAGTTGTAGCCGACCTCATCGTGGAGGAAGTTCCACGCGTGGGGGACGCGTGCCGTCGTCGTCAGGTGCTTGGCGCGCCGCGCCAGCGCCGCATCGTTGGTCAGGATGGCTCCGCCGCCGCCCGTCGTCACGACCTTGTTGCCGTTGAAGCTCAGCGCCGAAACCAGCCCCGTGTTGCCGGTGTGGCGGCCGTGGCGGCTCGACCCGAGCGATTCGGCGGCATCCTCGACGAGGGCAATCCGCCATCGCGCTGCGACTTCACTCAAGGCGTCGAGGTCGCAGGGGTGGCCGAACACGTGCATCACGACGAGCGCGCGGATCGGGCGGCCGCTGTGCAGGTTCATGCAGACGCCGTCGACGACATGCGCAACGTCGCGAAGGTGCGCGTCGAGTCGGTCGGCCGCAACGCCGAGCGAGACGTCTTCCGAGTCGACGAAGTGCGGCACGGCGCCGGCATAGGACGCGGCATTGGCCGTCGCGATGAACGTCAGCGTAGGCATCAGCACTTCGTCGCCGGGCCGCACGCCGGCCAGCACCAGGCACACGTGCAGCGCCGATGTGCCGTTCGACGTCGCGATGGCGTGGGCCGCGCCGGTGCACGCCTCGAGATCGCGCTCGAAGCGGTCGACATAGGAGCCGACCGACGAAACCCAGCCGGTGTCGAGGCACTCCTTGACGTAGTCCCACTCACGGCCGGAGAACTCGGGCTCGTGCAGCGCGATCGGTCCCGTCGCCGGTCCGAGCACCTGGGACACGGCAGCAAGAACCGCGTCCACGACGGGGGCGCGCTGCGCTGTGCTCGACGTTGCATCCATGCTGTTCAGATGTTGTAGCGCCCCGCCTTGTAGCGGCGCAGGTGAGCGGGATCGGAGAACCAAGCGATCGTCTCGCCGAGTCCGCGCTCGAGCCCCTCGACGCCGGCGTACTCGGGCGCCCAGCCTGCCAGTTCGCGAGCGCGGGAGTTGTCAGCCCACAGGCGCTCGACTTCGCTGCCGGCCGGGCGCAGGCGCTGCTCGTCGTTCGAGAACTCGATGTCGCGCCCCATCAGCCGCGCGATCAGTCGTGCCGTGTCGCCAACCGAGATCTCATAGTTGCTGCCGACGTTGACCACCTGCCCAACGGCCGCGTCGGCCTCGGCGACGGCGACGAAACCTCGCACCGTGTCGCGCACGTAGTTGAAGTCGCGTGTCGGGTGGACGGCACCGAGCTTGATCTGGCGCGCCCCCGACGCAATCTGCGTGATGATCGTCGGGATGACGGCGCGCGCCGACTGGCGCGGCCCGTAAGTGTTGAACGGCCGGATCACGGCCACCGGCGTCTGGAACGACAGGAAGAAGCTCGTCGCAATCTGGTCGGCGCCGATCTTGCTTGCCGAGTAGGGCGACTGGCCCTGCAGGGGGTGCTCTTCCGTGATCGGCACGAAGCGCGCCGTGCCGTAGACCTCGCTGGTCGAGGTGTGCACGACGCGTTCGACGCCCAGGTCGCGGGCAGCCTGCACGACGTTGAGCGTGCCTTTGACGTTGGTGTCGATGTACGTATCGGGCGAGTGGTACGAGTACGGGATGGCTATCAGTGCCGCCAGGTGCATGACGGCTTCGCAACCCTGCATGGCAGTGCGCACGCCGTGCGGATCGCGGATGTCGCCCGCGAAGACGTCGATCGACTGCTTGATCCGCTCGTCGGCCTCGTCGAGCCATCCCCACGAATTGAAGCTGTTGTAGTAGACGAAGGCGCGCACATTCGCCCCCATCGACACGAGGTGCTCGGTCAAGTGCGAGCCGATGAAGCCATCGGCCCCAGTCACGAGAACGGTCTTGCCCGCGAGTTTCATGGTGTCATCCGGTCTTCGGCAGGGCCGGTATTGCCCAGCTCTCTCTTGAGCGTCGCGATGGTGCGCTGCAATTGCTCGAACTCGGCTTCCTTGCGTGACAGAAAACTACGTGTCAGCCGGATCTTCTCGCGCAGACCGCTGGGCGTCAGCACGTAGGCATACGCCAGCTTCTTGTTGCTGCGCCGGAAGTTGGCCGCCTTGACGAGCCCTTTGTCGAGAAGCGCGTGCAGCACGTAGTGCGTCTTGCCCAGGCTGAGTCCCAGCGCCTCGGACAACTCGCGCTGCGAAAAGTCCGGGCGCTGTTCGAGCAGGCGGAGCACGGCCAGACGCGCGGCTTCGACATCGCCGTGAGCCGGGGTCGCAGGGGTTGCTGACCGTTCATCCATTGAACGCAGGATTCTAGGCGAGCCGCGTGGCCCGTCCAAGCTCAGTCGAAACAGGATGCTTTCCCAAAGCCAGGCGCCGTGGCGTCGCGTGCCGACACGCGCGGCACCAAGCCTGCCAGTGGCCAAGCAATTGCCACTTGCGGATCGTCCCAGCGAAGGCAGCGCTCTGCCTCAGGCGCATAGTGCGCCGTCGCCTTGTAGAACACCTCGGCGCCGTCGCTGAGCACCAGATAGCCGTGCGCCAGTCCCACTGGCAGCCATAGCTGGCGAGGGCTATCGGCGCTCAGCTCGACGCCGATCCAGCGTCCGAAGCTCGGGCTGCTGCGCCGCAGGTCGACGGCGACATCGAAGATGCGACCCTGCAGCACGCGCACCAGCTTGCCCTGCGCGTGCGGCGGCAATTGGTAGTGCAGGCCGCGCAGCACGCCGCGCTTCGAGTGCGACTGGTTGTCCTGCACGAAGCGGACCGGGTGGCCGACGGCGGCGTCGAAGTCTTGCTGGTGCCAGCTTTCCATGAACCAGCCGCGCTCGTCTTCGTGCCGTTCGGGCTCGACGATCAGCACGCCGTCGAGGGCGGTCGGCGTGACCGTCACGGCTGCGCCCTCGTCGGCGCAAGCGCTTCGGCCACGGTGCGCTCGACGCCTGCCTGCCACGTCGGCAGCGAGAGATCGAAGACGCGGCGCAGCCGTTGCGTGTCGAGGCGCGAGTTCAGGGGCCGCACTGCGGCTGCCGGCTGTCGGTCGGTCGGGATGCCCTGGATCGCCTCGGAACGCAGCGGCAGGTCCGGGCGCATGTTGCGGGCCAGCCCAACGATCAGGCGAGCGCATTCGAGCCGGCTCGCTGCGCCCGCCGCCGCGGCGTGGTAGGTGCCGGAGAGATCCGGCCGGCGCAGCGCCGCGCGCAGCATGTGCGCCGTCACGTCGGCCACCAGGTCGGCGCCGGTCGGCGCGCCGACCTGGTCGTCGACGACTTCGAGGCGGCTGCGCTCGTGCGCCAGGCGCAGCACCGACGTCACGAAGTTGTCGCCGCGCGGCGCGTGGATCCAGCTCGTGCGCACGATCAGGTGACGGCAGGCGGCGGCGCGCACGACGGTTTCGCCGTCGCGCTTGCTGCGGCCATAGGCGTTCAGCGGCGCCATCGGCGCGTCTTCATTCCACGGTTCTTCGCCGCAGCCGTCGAAGACGTAGTCGCTGCTGTAGTGCACCAGCCAGGCATCGCGCGCCGCGGCTGCGCGCGCCAGCACGCCGGGTGACCCGGCATTGATGCGATGCACGCGTTCGGACTCGCGCTCGGCGCGGTCCACGGCGGTGAAGCCGGCGGCGTTGACGATCACGTCCGGCGCAGCCGCATGCACGACGGCGGTCAGCGACGTCGGCTGTTCGAAGTCGGCGTCGGCACGGCCCGGCGCGATCACGTCGCCCAGCGGCGCCAGCGCGCGCCGCAGCTCCCAGCCGAGCTGGCCGCTGCCGCCGAACAGCAGGATCTTCATGACGCCGGCGGCGTCGCGGCTGGTGCGCCGCGACCGGCGTAGTTGGCCGCGATCCAGTCACGCCACGCGTCGGTCTGCGCGCCGGCCAGCCAGTCGCCGTGGTCGAGGAACCAGCGCACCGTGCGGCGCAGGCCGCTGTCGAAGCTTTCGACCGGGCGCCAGCCGAGTTCGCGCTCGAGCTTGCCGGCGTCGATGGCGCAGCGGCGGTCGTGGCCTGGCCGGTCGGCGACGTGGCGGATCAGCCGCGCGTAGGGGCCTTCGGCACCGGGACACAGCTCGTCGAGCAATGCGCAGACGGCGCGCACGACGTCGATGTTGGCGCGCTCGCACCAGCCGCCGATGTTGTACGTCTCGCCGACGCGCCCGCGCGCCAGCACGGCGCGCACGGCGGCGCAGTGATCACCGACATAGAGCCAGTCGCGCATCTGCCGGCCGTCGCCATAGACGGCCAGCGGCCGGCCGGCCAACGCGTTGGCGATCACCAGCGGGATCAGCTTCTCCGGGTAGTGGAACGGCCCGTAGTTGTTGGAGCAGTTCGTCGTCAGGGCCGGCAGGCCGTGCGTGCGGTGCCAGGCGCGCACGAGATCGTCGCTGGCCGCCTTGGTGGCGGCATATGGGTTGTTGGGGCGGTGCGGGCTGCTCTCGGTGAAGCCGCGTTCGCCGGGCTCGAGCGAACCGTAGACCTCGTCCGTCGACACGTGGAGGAAGCGGAACGCGGCTGCCGCCGCCGGATCGAGCGTCGCCCAGTGTCGGCGCGCCGCCTCGAGCAGCGTGTACGTCCCCACGACATTGCTGCGCACGAAGGCCTCGGCGTCACGGATGCTGCGATCGACGTGCGTCTCGGCCGCGAAGTGCACGACGGCGCGTGGCCGGTGCTCGGCGAGCAGCCGCTCGACGAGCGCGCGGTCCGTGATGTCGCCGTGCACGAAGATGTGGCACGCGTCGCCGGCCAGTGCCGCCAGGTTCTGCCGGTTGCCGGCGTAGGTGAGGGCGTCGAGGTTGACGAGCGGCTCGCCGGTCGCGGCGAGCCAGTCGGCGACGAAACTGGCGCCGATGAAGCCTGCCCCGCCCGTCACCAGAATCATGCGCCTGCCGCCACCGCCCCAGGAAAAGCGCTCGATTCTAGTGGCGCCTGCCCACTCGGGCGGCGTGCCTTCGGGTCAACGGCGATAATCGCGCCCATGACTGATCCCACCCCGGCCGGCGCCATAAGCGCCGCCCCCCCGGAGGGCGCCGACGCCGCGCCCCCCGCCTGCTTCTCCACCCTCGACCTCGACCCCAAGCTCCTGCGCGCCGTCGCAGACCAGGGCTACGAGACGATGACGCCGATCCAGGCCAAGGCGATTCCCGTCGTCCTGGCCGGGCGCGACGTGATGGGTGCCGCCCAGACGGGCACGGGCAAGACGGCCGCGTTCTCGCTGCCGCTGCTGCACCGCATGCTCAAGCACGAGAACGCGAGCATGTCGCCGGCGCGCCACCCGGTGCGCGCGCTGGTGCTGGCGCCGACGCGCGAGCTGGCCGACCAGGTCGCCAACAACATCAAGGCCTATGCGCAGCATTCCAACCTGCGCGTCACGGTGGTGTTCGGCGGCATCGACATGAAGCCGCAGACGGAGGAGCTGCGCCGCGGCGTCGAGGTGCTGATTGCCACGCCGGGCCGCCTGCTCGACCACATCGAGGCCAAGAACTGCGTCCTCAACCAGGTCGAATACGTCGTGCTCGACGAGGCCGACCGCATGCTCGACATCGGCTTCCTGCCCGACCTGCAGCGCATCCTGAGCTACCTGCCGGCGCAGCGCCAGACACTGCTGTTCTCGGCCACGTTCTCGCCCGAGATCCGGCGCCTGTCCCAGAGCTACCTGCAGGACCCGATCACGGTCGAGGTGGCGCGGCCCAACGCCACGGCGACCAACGTCGAGCAGCGCTTCTACAGCGTCGCCGACGACGACAAGCGCCGCGCCGTCCACCAGCTGTTGAAGTCGCGTGCCATCACGCAGGCCCTCGTCTTCGTCAATTCCAAGCTCGGCGCCGCGCGCCTGGCGCGCTCCTTCGAGCGCGACGGCCTGAAGACGGCGGCGCTGCACGGCGACAAGTCGCAGGACGAGCGGCTGAAGTCGCTGGCCGCGTTCAAGGCGGGCGAAGTGGAGTTGCTTGTCGCGACGGACGTCGCCGCGCGCGGTCTCGACATCGTCGACCTGCCGGCTGTCTTCAACTTCGACGTGCCGTTCAACGCCGAGGACTACGTGCACCGCATCGGCCGCACCGGCCGCGCCGGCGCATCGGGCCTGGCCGTCACGCTGGTGACGCGCGACGACACCCGCCTCGTCGCCGACATCGAGAAGCTGATCAGAAAGAAGATCGATCTCGAGCCGCTCGAGCTCGAAACGGAGCGCCCGCCGCGCCGCCAGCGCCGCGACTGGAGCGACGATTCCGCCGAACCCCGGGCTCCGTCGCGCGCCTGGTCGGCACCGCGCGCTCCGGCGGCGGCGCCGTCCGATCCCTTCTTCGACCGCCCTTATGAGCCGAGCAGCGCCGAGGCTGCGCCGGCCTGGGAGGCCAAGGCGCCGGTTGTCGCGCCGCGCAGCGTGTCGCCCAACATCAAGCCGCGCCGCAAGGTCGCGTCCCTGCTGGGCGGCAGCGTGCCCACCAAAACGCCGGCCTGACGAGACACCCCGCTCGCCGAATACGGCGAGCGACCCTCCAGGAGGGTGCGGGCCTTGCTTGGGAGCGGCCAGGCGCGGCGGCCCGTGGCCTGCGTCCCACCGCCCGCCGGTCAGCCTGCCAGCAGCGCGAACACGGCCGGCACGTCGGCCGGCAGCTTCGGCGATCCCGGCTCGCGCCAGCGAGCCACGCTCTGCGAGCGCGTCCATCCGCCTTCGAGCGTGAGGCCGCAGGCCACGGCGAGGCGCGTCGTCGCATCGAGCTCGGCCACGAGGCTGGCCAGCAGCGCGGCGTTGCGGTAGGGCGTCTCGATCATCAGCTGCGTCTCGCCCTCGCGGCGCGAGCGCGCCTGCAGCTCGCGGATGCGTGCGCTGCGCGCCACGGCGTCGACCGGCAGGTATCCGGCGAAGGCGAAGCGCTGGCCTTCGAGGCCGCTCGCCGCCAGCGCCAGCATCAGCGAATTCGGCCCCGAGAGCGCAACGACTTCGATGCCGGCATCGTGCGCGGCGCGGACCAGCGCCGCGCCCGGGTCGGCGACGGCCGGCAGGCCGGCTTCCGACACCAGGCCGAGGTCGTGGCCATCGAGCGCCGGAGCGAGCAGCGGTCGCAAGTCCTGCGGCGGCGCCGTCGTGCGGCCCTTGGGTGGGCGCGGCAGCTCGACGATGCTCAGCGCCTGCAGCGGCTGCGCCAGCGGTTCGACGGCGTGCACGCGCTTGAGCAGCGCGCGCGTCGTCTTCGCGTTCTCGCACACCCAGTGCTGCAGCCGCGCCGCGACGCGGATCGCACCCAGCGGCAGCACGTCGCGCAGGTCGGGCGCGTTGTCGCCCGCGTGGCCGAGGTCCAGCGTGTTCGGTACGAGGTAGAGACGGCCGCTCACCGATTGACGCTCCACGCTGCGCGGCGCAGGGTCGGCGTCTCGGAACGGCAGTGCTCGCTCATCTGCCTGCGGCCGCCAACGGGTCGATCCCCGCCTCGCGCAGCAACCCGCAGGTGCGGATCAGCGGCAGGCCGATCAGCGCGGTCGGGTCGTCGCAGCGCAGCGCTTGCAGCAGCGCAATGCCCAGCGCTTCGGCCTTGGCGCTGCCGGCGCAGTCGTAGGGCTGTTCGAGGCGCAGGTAGCGTTCGATCTCGGCGTCGCCGAGCGTGCGGAACTCCACCGTCACCGGCACGACGGCGGCGCGGGCGTGCGCCGGCTCGGCGCGCACCACGGCCACGGCGGTGTGAAAGACGACGCTGCGTCCGCTCATGGCGCGCAGTTGCTCGAAGGCGCGCTCGTGCGTGCCCGGCTTGCCGATCGCCCGGCCGTCGAGCTCGGCGACCTGGTCCGAGCCGATGACGACGGCTGCCGGGTGCCGCGCAGCGACGGCGCGCGCCTTGGCGAGCGCGAGCCGCTCTGCCGTCGCGGCCGGAGCTTCGCCGATGAGCGTTGCCTCGTCGACTTGCGGCGCCTCCACATCGAACGGCAGGCGCAGCCGAGCCAGCAGTTCGCGCCGGTAGCGCGAGGTCGAGGCGAGGATCAGCGCGGGTGTCCGGGGCATGGCGCGCATTGTCCCTCGGCGTCGCGAAGCCGACCGTACACTCGGCCGATGAGTTTGCGCCCCCACGATGCCGAACGGCTCGACGTCGCAGCGTTCGCGCGCAGCGCAGCTGAACTCGGCGGCCAATGGCCCGTTGCGCAGTTGCCGCGCGTGCTCGAAGCCTGCCACCCCGATGCCGCGGCGAGCCCGGCCCGCGTGAGCTGGAAGGCTCGCGGCGAGGCCCGGAACGTGCGCGGTGGAGCCGTCGAGATCTGGCTGCACCTGACGGTCGACGCGCCGCTGATATTGATATGCCAGCGCTGCCTCGGACCGGTCGCGAGCGCGCAGCATGTCGAGCGCTCGCTGCGCTTCGTGGCGGGCGAGCAGCAGGCCGCCGAACTCGACGCCGAGAGCGAGGACGACGTGCTTGCACTGACCCGTGCGCTCGACGTGAAGACGCTCGTCGAAGACGAACTGCTGCTTGCGCTGCCGCTGGTGCCGCGGCACGAGGTCTGCCCGCCCGACGCGCCGGCGCGCTACGCTGCGGACGAGGCTGACGCGGCGCCCGAGGAAGAGGAGCAGCATCCGTTCGCTGCGCTCGCCACCCTCAAGCGCGACCCGCCGACGCCGCACTGAAGAGGGCCGGTTCGCTGTGCTCGTTGCCCCCTCGGGGCCGGTCGGCTGGGGCGGGCCGGCTTCTGCCGAAGCCTGCCCGGGTGCACTGCCCGCAGTGATAGAATGCGCAGCTTTCGGGTGCCCAGACCACCGGCACGGGAGCGTCGTCGCCCCGCGCCGCCCGCGCGCCCCAGGAGCAACACCCATGGCCGTCCAGCAGAACAAGAAATCGCCGTCCAAGCGTGGCATGCATCGCTCGCACAATGCCCTGGTGAACCCGGGTACCGCGATCGAGCCGACCACCGGCGAGACGCATCTGCGTCATCACATCAGCCCCACCGGCTTCTACCGCGGGCGCAAGGTCCTCAAGACGAAGGCCGACGCCTGATCCACGGCGTTCGCTGACCGGCATGTCGGCACCGGACGCGCTGTCCACCGTTCGCATCGCCGTCGACTGCATGGGCGGCGACCACGGCCCGGCCGTGACGCTGCCGGCCTGTCGCGCCTTCCTCGATCGCTACCCGGGCGCCGAGTTGCTGCTGGTCGGCCGTCCCGAAGCGCTGGCCGCGGCCTCCGGCTGGCCGCGCTGCACGATCGTCGCCGCGAGCGAAGTCGTCGCGATGGACGATCCCGTCGAGGTTGCATTGCGCCGCAAGAAGGACTCCTCGATGCGCGTCGCGATCAGCCAGCTCAAGCCGAGCGGCGACGCGCCGCCGGCCGCGCATGCCTGCGTCTCGGCGGGCAACACCGGCGCATTGATGGCACTGGCGCGCTACCTGCTGAAGACGCTCGACGGCATCGACCGGCCGGCGATCGCCACCGTGCTGCCCAATCGCAACGACGGCTACACGACGGTGCTCGACCTCGGGGCCAACGTCGACTGCACGGCCGAGCACCTGCTGCAGTTCGCCGTGATGGGCAGCGCGCTCGTCGCTGCGGTCGAGGGGCGCGAGAACCCGAGCGTCGGCCTGCTCAACATCGGCGAAGAGGCGATCAAGGGCAGCGAGACGATCAAGCGCGCCGGCGAGTTGCTGCGCGAGGCGGCCAGCCACGGTCACCTCAACTTCCACGGCAACGTCGAAGGCAACGACATCTTCAAGGGCACGACGGACATCGTGGTGTGCGACGGTTTCGTCGGCAACGTGCTGCTGAAGACGTCCGAAGGCCTGGCCTCGATGCTGAGCGACTTCATCCGCCAGGAGTTCACACGCAACGCCTGGACCAAGCTGATCGCCGTCGTCGCGCTGCCGGTGCTCAAGCATTTCAAGCGCCGCGTCGACCCGCGGCGCTACAACGGCGCGGCGCTGCTCGGCCTGCGCGGCCTGGTGTTCAAGAGCCACGGCTCGGCCGACGCCTTCGCGTTCGAGCAGGCGCTCAACCGCGCCTGCGAAGCGGCGCGCAATCGCCTGATCGACCGAGTGCACGACCGCATTCTCGAGACCCTGCAAGCCATGCCGACGCCGTCCACCGACGAACCGGCCGCCCAAGCCGCATGAAAACGACCACGGCGCAATACACGCGCATCGCCGGTACCGGCAGCTTCCTTCCGCCGCGCCGCGTGACGAATGCCGAGCTGGCGACCGAGCTGGCCGGCCGGGGCATCGAAACCAGCGACGACTGGATCGTCGAGCGCACCGGCATCCGCGCGCGCCATTTCGCGGCCGCCGACGTTGCTGCGAGCGATCTCGCCGTCGAGGCCGCCCGCCGCGCACTCGCCGCCGCCGATTGCGACGCCGCGCAGGTTGACCTGATCATCGTCGCCACATCGACGCCCGACATGGTGTTCCCGTCGACGGCGTGCATCGTGCAGTGCAAGCTCGGCATCGCCGGCTGCCCCGCGTTCGACGTGCAGGCCGTCTGCTCGGGCTTCGTCTACGGTCTGAGCGTGGCCGACGCGATGATCCGCACCGGCGCGGCGCGCAAGGCGCTCGTTATCGGCGCGGAAGTGTTCTCGCGCATCCTCGACTTCGACGACCGCACCACCTGCGTGCTGTTCGGCGACGGCGCCGGCGCGGTGCTGCTCGAGGCGAGCGACACGCCGGGCCTGCTGGCCAGCGCCCTGCATGCCGACGGCCGTCATGTCGACATCCTCTGCACGCCGGGCACGGTCTCCGGCGGCGCCGTGCTCGGCGACCCGCTGCTCAAGATGGACGGGCAGGCCGTGTTCAAGCTCGCCGTCGGCGTGCTCGACAGCGTGGCGCGCGAAGTGCTCGAGAAGGCCGGACGCAGCGCGGCCGACATCGACTGGCTGATCCCGCATCAGGCCAACATCCGCATCATGCAGAGCACGGCGAAGAAGCTGCGCCTGCCCTCCGACAAGCTGGTCGTGACGGTGGACGAGCACGGCAACACTTCGGCTGCCTCGATCCCGTTGGCGTTCGACGCCGCCGTGCGCGCCGGAAAGCTGCGCCGCGGCGACACCGTGATGCTCGAAGGCGTCGGCGGCGGCTTCACCTGGGGGGCGGTGCTGCTCGACTATTGAGTGCGCCGCTGCGGCAATCACAACCATTCACGCGATGACTCCATTCGCATTCGTGTTCCCGGGCCAGGGCTCGCAGGCCGTCGGCATGCTCGATGCCTGGGGCGATCATCCCGTCGTGCGGCAGACGCTGGCCGAAGCGGCTGACGCGCTCGGCGAAGACATCGGCGCGCTGATCCACGCCGGCCCGAAAGACCAGCTCGACCTGACGACGAACACGCAGCCCGTGATGCTGACCGCCGGCATCGCCTGCTACCGCGCCTGGGTCGCCGACACCGGGCTGCTGCCCGACGTCGTCGCCGGCCATTCGCTCGGCGAGTATTCGGCGCTGGTCGCCGCCGGCGCGCTGGCGCTGGCCGATGCGCTGCCGCTGGTGCGGCTGCGCGCGCAGGCGATGCAGGAAGCGGTGCCGGTCGGCGCCGGCGCGATGGCGGCGATCCTCGGCCTCGATGCCGACGCCGTGCGCGCCGGCTGCGACGAAGCGCAGCGTGCCAGCGGCGAGGTCGTCGCGGCGGCCAACTTCAACGATGCGCGTCAGACGGTGATCTCGGGCAGCAAGGCCGGCGTCGACAAGGCCTGCGAGCTGCTCAAGGCCGCCGGCGCCAAGCGCGCGCTGCCACTGCCGGTGTCGGCGCCGTTCCACTGCAGCCTGATGAAGCCGGCGGCCGAGCGGCTCAAGCTCGCGCTCGCCGGTGTCGCCGTGGCGGCGCCGGCCCTGCCGGTCGTCAACAACGTCGACGTGAAGACCGAGACGGCGCCCGACGCGATCCGCGACGCGCTCTACCGCCAGGCCTACGGCGCGGTGCGCTGGGTCGAGGTGGTGCAGGCGATCCGTGCGCGCGGCATCACCCACATCTACGAATGCGGCCCCGGCAAGGTGCTGGCCGGCATGGTCAAACGCATCGCGGCCGACGCCGTGGCGCTGGCGGTGGTCGACCCGGCGACGCTGGCCGAGGCGCGGGGAGCGCTGGCATGAGCGATGTTGCAGGTCTCGCGGGTCAGGTCGCGCTCGTCACCGGTGCTTCGCGCGGCATCGGCCGCGCCATTGCGCTGGCGCTGGCCGACCGCGGCTGCAAGGTCGTCGGCACGGCGACGACCGAATCCGGAGCGCAAGCCATCGGCACCGCGCTCGCAGCGTACGGCTGCTGCTGCGGTATCGCGCTCGATGTGAACGACGCCGCCGGTGTCGAGGCGGCGGTCGACGCCATCGTCAAGGAGCACGGCGCGCTGCACGTCCTCGTCAACAATGCCGGCATCACACGCGACGGCTTGGCGATGCGCATGAAGGACGCCGACTGGGACGCCGTGCTCGACACCAACCTGAAGGCCGTGTTCCGCGCCAGCCGCGCCGTGATGCGCACGATGATGAAGCAGCGCTACGGGCGCATCGTCAACATCACGTCGGTGGTCGGCGCGATGGGCAATGCCGGTCAGGCCAACTATGCCGCCGCCAAGGCCGGCGTCGCCGGCCTGACGCGCGCACTCGCGCGCGAACTCGCCAGCCGCGGCGTGACGGTCAACTGCGTAGCACCCGGCTTCATCGCCACCGACATGACCGACGCGCTGCCCGAGGCGCAGAAGGCAGCGCTGCTCGGGCAGATTCCGCTTGGCCGCCTCGGCACACCGCAGGACGTCGCCGAGGCCGTGTGCTTCCTGGCTTCGGCTCAGGCCGGCTACATCACCGGCACCGAGCTGCACGTCAACGGCGGCATGGTGATGACCTGATCGTGGTGACGGCCCGCCGGATGGCCCGTCCGGCGCTTGGGCGCAGCGAGCGGGGCTCGCACGCACTGGCCGTAGAATCCCGGGCTGTCCAGTAAACCCTCCTGGAGGAGTCATGAGCGATATCGAAGCCCGCGTCAAGAAAATCATCGCCGAGCAGCTCGGCGTGCCCGAGTCCGATGTGACGAACGAGAAGGCCTTCGTCGCCGACCTCGGCGCCGATTCGCTCGACACTGTCGAACTGGTGATGGCGCTGGAGGACGAGTTCGGTATCGAGATCCCCGACGAAGAGGCCGAGAAGATCACGACGGTGCAGCTCGCGATCGACTACGCCGTCAAGAACCAGAAGGCCTGAGCGGCCGCGCCTCCACTCCTCTAACGGTTGTTCAGCGCATGTCCCGTCGCCGCGTCGTCGTCACCGGACTCGGACTCGTCAGCCCCGTGGGCAATACGGTCGCCGAGGGTTGGGCCAACCTGCTTGCGGGCCGTTCCGGCATCGACACCATCACGAAGTTCGACACCACGGGCTTCAGCTGCACCTTTGCCGGCGAGGTGAAGGGCTTCAACGTCGAGGAGTACATCCCCGGCAAGGAAGCGCGCCACATGGACACCTTCATCCACTACGGGATGGCGGCGTCGATCCAGGCGGTGCGCGATGCCGGGCTGTCGACCAACGACGCGCTCGACGAGGACGCGGCCGAGCGCATCGGCTGCATCGTCGGCTCGGGCATCGGCGGCCTGCCGCTGATCGAGCAGACGCAGATCGACCTGTCGGCGCGCGGCCCGCGCCGCATCTCGCCGTTCTTCGTGCCGGCGTCTATCATCAACATGATCTCGGGTCACGTCTCGATCCGCTTCGGCTTCACCGGGCCGAACCTGGCGATCGTCTCGGCCTGCACCACGGGTCTGCACTGCATCGGCGAGGCCGGCCGCCTGATCGAATCCGGCGATGCCGACGTGATGGTCGCCGGCGGCGCCGAAGCGACGGTCTCGCCGCTGGGCGTCGGCGGCTTCGCCGCGGCGCGCGCGCTGTCGGGGCGCAACGACGACCCGAAGACAGCGTCGCGCCCCTGGGACAAGGGTCGCGACGGCTTCGTGCTCGGCGAGGGCGCCGGCGTGCTCGTGCTCGAGGAGTACGAGCACGCGAAGCAGCGAGGCGCGAAGATCTACGCCGAGCTGGCCGGCTTCGGCATGGGGGCCGACGCCTTCCACATGACGGCACCGAACGTCGACGGCCCCAAGCGGTCGATGAAGGCGGCGCTGCGCAACGCCGGCATCGAGCCGAACCAGGTGCAGTACCTCAACGCGCACGGCACCTCGACGCCGCTCGGCGACCTCAACGAGACGAATGCGATCAAGCTCGCCTTCGGCGACCACGCGAGAAAACTCGTCGTCAACTCGACCAAGTCGATGACGGGCCATCTGCTGGGCGGCGCCGGCGGCATCGAATCGGTGTTCACCGTGCTGGCGCTGCACCACCAGGTGTCGCCGCCGACGATCAACATCTTCGACCAGGATCCCGAGTGCGATCTCGACTACTGCGCCAACACGGCGCGTGAGATGAAGATCGACATCGCGTTGAAGAACAACTTCGGCTTCGGCGGCACCAACGGCACGCTGGTGTTCAGGCGCGCCTGAACTGCCGTGCTCGTCGCGCCCGATGCGCGCCCCGACCGTCCCGCCCTGCACGATCGACCGCCGCGGCGCCTGGCGCTGGGCTGCCTCTGTGCTGGGCGCGTCTGCTGCCGCGTCGGCGGCGAACTGGCTCGTGCAGATGTTGTTCGGCATCGCCGCGGGGTCAGCGGCGGCCGTCGTGATCGGCGCGGCGCTGCTCGGCGGCGCCGGCATGCTGCTGGCGACGCGCCTCGCGCCGCTCGAGCTGGCGTTCGACGGCGCGTTGTGGCAACTCGGGGCCGGACCACCCGCCGGGCGGCTCGTTGTCGTCGCCGACCTGGGGCGATGGATGCTGCTGCGCTTCGAGCCTGACGGCGAACCCCGCTGCACGCGCTGGATTCCGCTGTCGAAGGCGCGACAACCGCGGCAGTGGCATGCGTTGCGCTGTGCCCTGTTCGCCGGGTGGCAGGGCGATGCGCCGTCGCCGGCCGATCGCGGAGCAGCATGACCGGCACCGACGCCGATGCGGCGCTCGTCGAGCGCGTCAAGCGCGGCGACACACGCGCCTTCGAGATGCTCGTCGTCAAGTACCAGCGGCGCATCGAACGGCTGATCTCGCGCATGGTTCGCGACGTCGATCTCGTGCCCGACATCGCGCAGGAGACCTTCATCCGCGCCTACCGCGCGCTGCCGCAGTTCCGCGGCGAGAGCGCGTTTTACACCTGGCTCTATCGCATTGCCGTCAACACGGCGAAGAAGGCGCTGGTGGAACTCAAGCGCGATCCGCTGGTCACGGAGACGGCGCTCGCGTCGCGACGCGACGATGACGACGAAACTTCCCGTGTCGAGAACGAACTAAGCGACGGCGAAACACCCGACGCGTTGCTGGCCAGCAAGGAAATTGCTGCCGCCGTCAACGCGGCAATCGAGGCTCTCTCGGAAGACCTGCGCCAGGCGGTGACTCTGCGTGAGATCGAAGGGTTGAGCTACGAAGAGATTGCGCAAGTGATGAATTGCCCGATCGGCACCGTGCGTTCGAGGATCTTCCGTGCCCGCGAAGCGATCGCGGAACGGTTGCGCCCCTTGCTCGACACGCGCGAAGGCGAGCGCTGGTAGGGGCGGATGGAGCAGACGATGACACTGGGATCGAAGCATCGGGATGAAGATCTGGAGCGCCTGTCGGAGCTGGTCGACGGCGAGGCCGACCCGGCTGCGGCGGGAAGGCTGTGCGCCGCCTGGCATGGCGACGAAACCCTGCGCAAGGCATGGCATGCCTGGCACCTGATCGGCGACGCGTTGCGCTCGCAGGATCTGGCATCGACGGCGGTGCACGACGCTTCGTTCTTGCAGGCCCTGCGCGCGCGCCTGGCGACCGAGCCGGTGGTGCTCGCGCCGCAGCGGCGCGGTGCGGGCGAGGCGCCGGCTGTCCCGATGGCGGTGGCGGCGCGTGCCGCAGGGCGCCCTGCACGGCGCTGGAGCGGGCCGCTCGCGGTCGCCGCCGGATTCATGGCGGTGGCCGGCGCGCTGCTCGTGATGCAGTCGCCGCAGACGCAGAGCGGCCCGGCGCTGGCCAGCGGCTCGACCGCGGCCGACGTCAGCAACGTCGCGGCACTGCCGACGCTGGCCGCCGACGCGGCGACGGAGCCTCAGATCGTCAACGCGGGCGACCGGCTGATTCGCGATGCGCGTCTGGACCGTTATCTGGCTGCGCACAAGCAGTTCGGCGGCAGCTCCGCTCTCGGCGTGCCGTCGGGCTTCCTGCGCAGCGCGACGAACGCCGACGTGCCGCAGCGTTGAGTGAGCGAATGAATCCGGCTCGCTCGCTGCTGTCGTTGCTGGTCGTCGCATTCGCCTGCGCAGGGTTCGTGCCCGCGGCGCGCGCGCAGTCCGCGTCTGCGCCTGCACTGGGCGTCGGCGAGGTGCGCGCCTGGCTGCTGCGGATCCACGAGGCGGCGAGCCGGCGCAATTTCCAGGGCACCTTCGTCGTCAGCGCCGGCGGCACAGTGTCGAGCGCGCGCATCGCGCACTACTGCGACGGCAGCAATCAGTACGAGCGCGTCGACGCGCTCGACGGCGAGATGCGGCGCGTGTTCCGCCACAACAGCACGGTGCACACGCTGTGGCCGCAGGCGCGGCTGGCCGTGATCGAACAGCGCGATTCGCTGGGTTCCTTCCCCGCGCTGCTGCAGGACGGCGACCACCCGATCATCGATCACTACGAGGTGCGCGCTGTCGGTACCGAGCGGGTCGCCGGCCACGAGGCGAATGTGCTGCTGCTGATGCCGCGCGATGCGCACCGCTTCGGCCACCGGCTGTGGGCCGAGCGCGAAACGGGCCTGCTGCTGCGCGCCGAGGTGATCGGCGAGCGCAACGAGGTGCTCGAATCGGCCGCGTTCTCCGACGTCGCCCTCGGCGTCAAGGCGCAGCCCGCGAGCGTGCGCCAGGGCATGGTGCGGCTCGACGGCTACCGCATCGTGCGCACGACACTGACGCCCACGCGCCTCGAGGACGAGGGCTGGACGCTGCGCGTGCCGGTCGCCGGTTTCCGGCCGGTCAGCTGTGTGCGCCGTCCGCTCGACGCTGCCGTTCCCGCTGCCGCGGAGGCGCCGCGGCAGGTCGTGCAATCGATCTATTCCGACGGGCTGACCCACGTGTCGCTGTTCATAGAGCCCTACGACGCGGCGCGCCACGTCAAGGCGATGCAGACGGCGATCGGCGCAACCCACACGATGATGCGCCGCCAGGGCGACTGGTGGATTACCGGCGTCGGCGACGTGCCTGCCGCAACCTTGAAATCGTTCATCGGCGGGCTCGAACGCCGCAAGCCGTGAAGTGCCGGCGTGCTCGCTGGGCGCTGCCGCCGCAAACCGCCGGTATGCCGCTTGCCGGCCTCTTTCTCATCGAGGTGAAGCCATGTCTGGATCTTTGATTGCCCTGTCGTCGCCAGCCTTGTGGCGCCGCCGGCTGGTGTTGCTCGGTACCGGTCTCATCATTGGTCTCGCAGCGAGCCTGCCCGCGACGGCGCAAGTGCGCGAACTGCCCGACTTCCCCGACCTGGTCGAGCGCGTCGGCCCGGCGGTGGTGAACATCCGCACCACCGAGCGCGTGCGCGCCGTCGGCCCGGAGATGGACGAGGAACTGCAGGAGTTCTTCAAGCGCTTCGGCATCCCCATGCCGGGCCAGCGACCCGATGGACGGCGCGGCCCGCGGCCCGGCGACGAGGAGCAGCGCCAGCGCGGCGTGGGTTCGGGCTTCATCCTCAGCAGCGACGGCTACGTGCTGACAAATGCACACGTCGTCGAAGGCTCGGACGAAGTCTTCGTCACGCTGACCGACAAGCGGGAGTTCAAGGCGCGCATCGTCGGCGCCGACAAGCGCACCGACGTCGCCGTCGTGAAGATCGACACCACCGGCTTGCCGGCCGTGAAGATCGGCGACGTGAACCGTCTGCGCGTCGGCGAGTGGGTGATGGCGATCGGCTCGCCGTTCGGCCTCGACAACACGGTGACGGCGGGCATCGTCAGCGCCAAGGGCCGCGACACCGGCGACTTCCTGCCGTTCATCCAGACCGACGTGGCGATCAACCCCGGAAACTCGGGCGGCCCGCTGATCAACATGCGCGGCGAAGTGGTCGGCATCAACTCGCAGATCTACAGCCGCTCGGGCGGCTTCATGGGGATCTCGTTCGCGATCCCGATCGACGAGGCGACGCGGGTCGCCGACCAGTTGCGCACCAGCGGGCGCGTGATCCGCGGGCGCATCGGCGTGCAGATCGACCAGGTGACCAAGGAGGTCGCCGAATCGATCGGCCTGGGCAAGCCGGCGGGAGCGCTGGTGCGCAGCGTCGAGCCGGGCGGTCCGGCCGAGAAGGCGGGCTTCGAGCCGGGCGACATCATCACGCGCTTCGACGGCAAGACGATCGAGAAGGCCGGCGACCTGCCGCGCATCGTGGGCGGCACCAAGCCGGGCACGAAGGCGAATGCGCAGGTGTTTCGTCGCGGCAGTACGCGTGAGTTGAACGTCACCATCGCCGAGTTCGAGGCCGACAAGCCGCGCCGCGTCGTCGACCGCGATCCGAAGGCGGCGCCGGCCGTCTCGGGGATCTTCGGGTTGACCGTCTCGGACCTGACGGAAGCGCAGAAGCGCGAACTCAAGCTCAAGGGCGGCGTGCGCGTCGATGCCGCCGAAGGGCCGGCGGCGCGCGCCGGCGTGCGCGAAGGCGACGTGATCCTCGCCATCGACAACACCGAGGTGACGAGCGCCAAGCAGTTCGAGGGTGCGGCCGCGAAGCTCGACAAGGCGCGCGCCGTCAGCGTGCTGGTACGTCGCAACGAATGGGTCAACTATCTTGTGATCCGGCCGGGCGGGCGCTGAGCCAAGTACAGCTTGGGGTTTCTACCAGGCAACGGCTCTGGGCAGGTTGCCATATGGCTTGTTCGTGAGTGCTCGGACGCTGTTGGCTATCGCTTACTTTCTGTGTCGACGGCCCGTACATGATCGGGTCGAAACTATCCCCAAACGGTCCACACGATATTGTGGATAAGCTGTTGATGAAATTCGATGTTGGCGGGGTGCAACGAGCGGAAATCAAGCAGTGGCGCGGTTTCCAGCGGGGTCCTTTTGGCTACAATGAAGGCCCAACAAGCAGTTGCCATACGTTTTGTTGGAAGGCGCGTCAAAGATTCGACGTGCCTTTTTTTTATCTAGGCCGCCGCCCCTCGCGCCTGCATCCGACCCCGCGATACGAGCCTGCGGCGCAGCGCTGCGATGTTGCGACGGCACGTTGAGGCTGCAGCACTGCCGCTGTCCATGGATCACATCCGCAACTTTTCCATCATTGCCCACATCGACCACGGCAAGAGCACGCTCGCCGACCGGATCATCCAGCGCTGCGGCGGTCTGAGCGACCGTGAAATGGAGGCGCAGGTGCTCGACTCGATGGAAATCGAGCGCGAGCGCGGCATCACGATCAAGGCGCAGACGGCGGCGCTTGCCTACAAGGCGCGCGACGGCCGCACCTACAACCTCAACCTGATCGATACGCCGGGGCACGTCGACTTCTCCTACGAGGTCAGCCGCTCGCTGTCGGCCTGCGAGGGAGCGCTGCTGGTGGTCGACGCCAGCCAGGGCGTCGAGGCACAGACGGTGGCCAATTGCTACACGGCGCTCGACCTCGGTGTCGAAGTCGTGCCGGTGCTCAACAAGATGGACCTGCCGCAGGCCGATCCCGAGCGCGCCAAGGAGGAGATCGAGGACGTGATCGGCATCGACGCCTCGGCCGCGATCCCGTGCTCGGCCAAGACGGGTGAGGGCATCGAAGAGATCATCGAGGCCGTCATCGCGCGCATGCCGGCGCCGCGCGGTCGGCCCGACGGTCCGCCGCGGGCGATGATCATCGACAGCTGGTTCGACAACTATGTCGGCGTCGTGATGCTGGTGCGCGTCGTCGACGGCGTGCTCAGGAAGGGCGACCGGATCCGCATGATGGCGACCAACGCCGTCTACCCGCTGGAGCAGATCGGCGTGTTCACGCCCAAGTCGGTGCCGCGTGACGAACTCGCCGCGGGCGAGGTCGGCTTCCTGATCGCCGGCATCAAGGAGCTGCAGGCGGCCAAGGTCGGCGACACGGTCACGCTCGAGAAGAAGCTGCCCAACAATGCCGGCCCGGCGAGTGAGCCGTTGCCCGGCTTCAAGGAGATTCAGCCGCAGGTCTTCGCCGGCCTCTACCCGACCGAGGCGAGCGAATACGACGCGCTGCGCGACGCGCTGGAAAAGCTCAAGCTCAACGACTCGTCGCTGCGCTACGAGCCCGAAGTCAGCCAGGCGCTGGGCTTCGGTTTTCGCTGCGGCTTCCTCGGCCTGCTGCACATGGAGATCGTGCAGGAGCGGCTCGAGCGCGAGTTCGACCAGGACCTGATCACGACGGCGCCTTCCGTCGTCTATCAGGTCGAACTCAACGACGGCACGGTGCTCGAGGTCGAGAACCCGTCGAAGATGCCCGATCTCGGCCGCATCCGCGAGATCCGCGAGCCGATCGTCACGGTGCACCTGTACATGCCGCAGGAATACGTCGGCCCCGTGATGACGCTGGCCAACCAGAAGCGCGGCGTCCAGCTCAACATGGCCTACCACGGCCGCCAGGTCATGCTGACCTACGAGCTGCCGCTGGCCGAGATTGTGCTCGACTTCTTCGACAAGCTGAAATCGGTGTCGCGCGGCTACGCCTCGATGGACTACGAGTTCAAGGAGTACCGGGTGGCCGACGTGGTAAAGGTCGACCTGCTGATCAACGGCGACCGAGTCGACGCGCTGTCGATCATCGTGCACCGCGCGCAGAGCCAGTACCGCGGGCGCGCCGTGGCGGCCAAGATGCGTGAGCAGATTCCGCGCCAGATGTACGACGTGGCGATTCAGGCGGCGATCGGCGCCAACATCATCGCGCGCGAGAACATCAAGGCGCTGCGCAAGAACGTGCTGGCAAAATGCTACGGCGGCGACATCAGCCGCAAGCGCAAGCTGCTCGAGAAACAGAAGGCGGGCAAGAAGCGCATGAAGCAGATCGGCACCGTCGAGGTGCCGCAAGAGGCGTTCCTCGCCATCCTCCAGGTGGACGACTGATGGGTTCTCTGACCGCGTTGCTGTACGGCTGCCTGATCGTCTACAGCCTGGGCTGGTACATGGGCAAGTGGACGGGCAACTTCTCGCTGCTGCTGTTCACGCTGACGCTGATCACCTTCGGCTACTGGCTGGCCGAACGCTGGCGCTTCCGTCCGCAGCGCGAGGCTGCCGCTGCGATGCTCGAGGCGAACGACGGCGCGCGCCGCGCGGCGCTGGCGCGCCAGGGGATCGAGCGCGTCGACGGGAACATCGCGCAGGCCCGCCAAGCCGTGCTCGCGCAGCCGTGGTGGCTCGACTGGACGGCCGGCCTGTTCCCCGTGATCCTGGTCGTCTTCCTGCTGCGCTCGTTCCTCTTCGAGCCGTTCAAGATTCCGTCGGGTTCGATGGTGCCGACGCTGATCGTCGGCGACCTGATCCTGGTCAACAAGTACCACTACGGAGTGCGTCTGCCCGTCGTCAACCGCAAGATCATCGACAACCACGACCCGCAGCGCGGCGACGTCGTCGTCTTCCGCTACCCGAGGGACACCAGCATCGATTACATCAAGCGCGTTGTCGGCGTGCCGGGCGACGAAGTGGCCTACCTGAACCAGAAGCTGCGCCTCAACGGCCAGCCGGTGCCGACGCAGCCGCTGGCGGAGTACTTCGACGAGGATCGCATCGTCTATGCGCCCCAGTTCACCGAGAAGCTGGGCGACGTCGAACACCGCATCCTGGTCGACCCGCAGCGCGCGACCTTTCTCGGCGGCGGCGAACCCTTCCCGCACAGGGAGAACTGCCGCTACAGTGCCGAGGGCGTGGTGTGCAAAGTGCCGCCGGGCCACTACTTCGTGATGGGCGACAACCGCGACAACTCGCAGGATTCGCGATACTGGGGCTTCGTGCCCGACGAGAACATCGTCGGGCGCGCTTTCCTGGTGTGGATGAACTTCGGCAACATCGGCCGCATCGGCTCGTTCCGCTAGCAGCGGGCGGCCGGGCGAAGCCGGGCACAGAGGAGCGAACTTTCATGACGGTGGCCAAGATCGATACGCGCGCGCGCCAGCGCGGCATCTCGCTGCTCGGGCTGTTGTTCTGGGCGGTGCTGATCGGCATCGTCGCCGTGGTCGCGCTGCGCGTGCTGCCGACGGTCAACGAGTACCTGACGATCCAGCGCGCCGTCAACAAGATCGCCGCGAGCGGCGCGACGACGGTGCCCGAGCTGCGCATCGCCTTCGACCGCCAGAAGGACATCGAGTATTCGATCTCCAGCATCTCGGGCAAGGATCTCGCCATCACGAAGGAGAACGACCGTGTCGTCGTCGCCTTCGCCTACGAAAAGCAAGTCGAACTGGCCGGACCGGTTTTTCTGCTGATCAAGTACGAGGGCCGCTCGAAGTGATTACGATGGCGCATTGCCGTCGAGGTTTGCCGCAGTCGCCTGTTTCCGCGTGAACGTTTCGCCAGACACCCTGCAGTCGCGCCTGGGCTATCGCTTCACCGACGGCGCTCTGCTGACGCGCGCATTGACGCACCGCAGCTGGGGCGCCGACCACAACGAGCGCCTCGAATTCCTCGGCGACGCCGTGCTCAGCCTGACGGTTTCCAGCCAGCTGTTCGAGCGCTTCGGCGCATTCGACGAAGGCGAGCTGACTCGCGTGCGCGCCCATCTCGTGCGCGAAGACATGCTGCACCGCGTCGCGGTTTCACTCGGCCTGCCCGACGTGATCCGCCTGTCGGAAGGCGAGGCGCGCGGCGGCGGCGCGCAGCGCCCGTCGATCCTCGCCGACGCCCTCGAAGCCATCATCGGCGCCGCCTTCCTCGACGGCGGCTACGAGCCGGCGCAGGCCATCGTGCGCCGCCTGTTCGGCGACATCATCGCGACGACCGACATCGACACCTGGGCCAAGGACGCCAAGACGGAGTTGCAGGAGTGGCTGCAGGCGCGCCGCCTGCCCGTGCCGGCATACCGCATCGCCGCCACGCGCGGCCAGGCGCACGCCCAGACCTTCGAGGTCGAGTGCGCCGTGGCGGCGCTCGGCCTCACCCATTCCGGGACGGGCCGTTCGCGCCGCGCCGCGGAGCAGGAAGCTGCGCGCCGCATGCTCGACATGCTCAAGGCCAGCGACCGTCCCGACGGACCGTTGCACTCCTGACCATGACCGCCGCCGGCCCGCCGGGCCCATCGGGCGATCTCCCGACGCAGCGCTGCGGCCTCATCGCCATCGTCGGCCGCCCCAACGTCGGGAAATCGACGCTGCTCAACGCCCTGGTCGGCCAGAAGGTCAGCATCGTCTCGCGCAAGGCGCAGACGACGCGCCATCGCATCACGGGGATCCGCAGCGCCGGGGCGGCGCAGTTCGTCTTCGTCGACACGCCGGGCTTCCAGACGCAGCACACGGCGGCGCTCAACCGCAGCCTCAACCGCACGGTGCGCGCGACGCTCGACGACGTCGACGTCGTGCTGTTCGTCGTCGAGGCCGGCCGCTTCGGGCTCGACGACGCCAAGGTGCTCGCGCTGCTGCCCGCCGGCAAGCCGGTGCTGCTCGTCGCCAACAAGCTCGATGCGGTGCGCCGGCGCGCCAGCCTTGCGCCGTGGCTGCAGGCGATGGCCGAGCGCCATGCCTTCGCCGAGTTCGTTCCGCTGTCGGCGAAGAAGGAGGCCGACGCGCAGCGCCTGCTGGGCATCGTCGAGCCCTACTTGCCGCAGCAGCCCTGGCTCTACGAGGAAGACGCGCTGACCGACCGCAACGAGCGCTTCCTCGCCGGCGAGATCATCCGCGAGAAGCTGTTCCGCCTGACCGGCGACGAGCTGCCGTACACCTCGACCGTCGTGATCGAGAAGTTCGAAGAGGACGGCCCCCTGCGCCGCATCGCGGCCGCCATCGTCGTCGAGCGCGAAGCGCACAAGGGCATCGTGATCGGCGAGAAGGGCGAGTTGATCAAGCGCATCGGCACCGAGGCGCGCACCGAGCTGGAGCGGCTCTACGACGGCAAGGTGTTCCTGGAGCTGTGGGTCAAGGTCCGCTCGGGCTGGGCCGACGACGCCGAGCATCTGCGCTCTTACGGCTACGAGTAGCGGTGGCGCTTCGCACGCACCGTGCGCCGACGCAGCTCGAAGCCTACGTGCTGCATCGCTACGACTGGAGCGAGACCAGCCTGATCGTCGAGCTGTTCACCCGCGAGCAGGGGCGCATCGCCGTCGCCGCCAAGGGCGCCAAGCGTCCCAGTTCGCAGTTGCGTCCGGTGCTGCTGCCTCTGCAGCGCTTGCACGTCACACTCGCGCGCGGCGCGGGCGGTGACGCCTCGGCGACCGAGGTGCACACGTTGCGCAGCGCCGAGTGGGCCGGCGGCCCGCCGATGCCTGGCGGCGCGGCGCTGTTCGCCGGCTTCTACCTCAACGAACTGCTGCTCAAGCTGCTCGCCCGCCACGACCCGCACCCGCTGCTGTTCGACGCCTATGCGGCGAGCGTGCCCGAGCTGGCCGGCCGCGACGACGCGGCGCGCGAGGCCACGCTGCGCGCCTTCGAGCTGACGCTGTTGCGCGAGACGGGCGTGCTGCCCGAGCTCAGTGTCGTCACCCAGACGCAGCAGCCGCTGCAGGCCGGGCGCGCCTATCGCCTGCTGCCTGAAGCCGGCGTTGCCGATGCGCAAGGCGACGATGCACCGGCGCTCGCCGGCAGCGTGCTGCTGCAATTGCAGGCTGCGCTGCAGCACGGCGCCATCGAGTCGTTGCGCCAGGCGTGCAGCACCGCGCTGCCGACGCTGAAGACGGCGTTGCGCGGTCTGCTTCACTATCATCTGGGCGCTGCACCGCTGCGCACGCGCAATGCCCTGCTCGACCTGCAGCGCCTGCACGACACGCCCGCCCGATGAATCCGCTGATCGCCCCCGACGCCGGCACGCAGGTGCCGCGCACCGCGCTGTCCGTCAACGTCAACAAGGTCGCGCTGCTGCGCAACACGCGCCACCTCGGCATCCCGAGCGTGAGGCGCGCCGCCACACTGGTGCTCGAAGCCGGCGCCCAGGGCGTCACGGTGCATCCGCGGCCCGACGAGCGCCACATCCGCGGCAGCGATGTGCACGAACTCGCGGCGCTGCTGCGCGACTGGCCCGCCGCCGAGTACAACATCGAGGGCAACCCGTTCCACAACCTGATGGATTTCGTGCGCAGCGTGCGCCCGCAGCAGTGCACCTTCGTGCCTGACAGCGTCGGCCAGTTCACGTCGGACCACGGCTGGAACCTGGCCGTCGACGCCGAGCGCCTCGCACCGCTGATCGCCGAGGCGCGCGCGCTCGGCGTGCGCGTCAGCCTGTTCATGGACGCCGACGCCGCGGCTATGCGCCTGGCCGCCCCCGGGGGCGCCCCCCCCCGCGCCCGCATTAAACCGCCATTATACCCCCCCCCCCGCCCCCCCCCGGACGGCGC
>CAYJLV010000029.1:0-53857 GCA_964371405.1 uncultured Burkholderiaceae bacterium | reverse complement strand
GCCAGGCGTTCTGCGAATCCCACGAGTGGTACATCGCCATCGGCCGCTGCGTCACGGCGGCCAACGGGTACCTGTGCTTGTCGGTGACGTGCGACTCGAGCGGCTCGTAGAAGAAGGGCAGCGGGTCGAAGTAGGTCTCGATGCGTTTGCGCAGTTCGGCCGGCGGCTTGCGCGTCAGGCCCTTGCCTTGTGCCGCGGCGCGGAATCGCTGCAGCACTTCGGAATAGAGGTGGATCAGGATCGGCTCGGCATAGCGCGTGATGCGGTTGGCGCGCGACCATTCCAGGTAGCCCTGGTTCCAGTTGCGCATGTACTGGTAGCTGCGCGGCAGTTCGTGGTGGTAGACGCAGTTGTGCTGCTCGTACACCTCCCACTGGCGCGGGTTCGGCTCGCCGAGCATGAACTTCTCGCCGCCCTTGCCGCGCCAGCCGGCGAGAAAGCCGATGCCCGAGCCGGGCTCCGTCTCCCAGTTGACGATGAAGTCGGGGTAGTCGCGGTACTTGCGTTGACCGGCCGGAGTCACGAACGACGGCAGCTTGAGCCGCGTGCCCAGCTCGATCAGCACTTCCTGGAACGGCTTGCAGTCGCCGGTCGGCGGCACGACGGGGATGCGCACCGCGTCGACCGGGCCGTCGAACTCGGAGATCGGCCGGTCGAGCATCGACATCACGTCGTGGCGCTCGAGGTAGGTCGTGTCGGGCAGGATCAGGTCGGCGAACGCCGTCATCTCGGAATGAAAGGCGTCGGCGACGACGAGGAAGGGGATCTTGTACCCGCCGTCGTCGCCCTTGTCGTTCAGCATGCGGCGGACTTCCGACGTGTTCATCGTCGAGTTCCACGACATGTTGGCCATGAAGATGAGCAGCGTGTCGATCGGATACGGGTCGCCGCGCCAGGCGTTCGTCACGACGTTGTGCATCAGGCCGTGCACCGCCAGCGGGTACTCCCACGAGAACGCCTTGTCGATGCGCACCGGCGAGCCGTCGTCGTTGACGAACAGGTCGTCGGGGTCCGACGGCCAGCCCAGCGGCATGCCGTCGAGCGGGTGCCCGGGCTGCACGGCGCGCGCGTCGTTGGGCGTGCGCGCGCACGGCGGGATCGGCCGCGGGAACGGCGCCTTGTGGCGAAAGCCGCCGGGCCGGTCGATCGTGCCGAGCAGCGACATCAGGATGCCGAGCGCGCGGATCGTCTGGAAGCCGTTGGAGTGCGCCGCAAGGCCGCGCATCGCGTGGAACGCCACCGGGTTGCCGGTCACGGTGTCGTGCTCGTTGCCCCACGAGTCGGTCCACGCGATCGGCAGCTCGATGCGCTGGTCGCGCGCGGTGACGCCCATCTCGTGCGCCAGGCGCCGGATCGTGTCGGCCGGGATGCCCGTGATCTGCGACGCCCACTCGGGCGTGTAGTCCTTGACGCGGTCCTGCAGCAGCTGGAACGACGGCTTGACCGGGGTGCCGTCGGCGAGCGTGAACTCGCCGAGCAGGAACGGGTCGGCCCCCGGCGTGTGCGTGACGACCGGCTTGCCGGTGTTGCGGTCCCACCAGAGCTTGTCCTGCGGGTCGTAGCAGGCTTCCTCCTCGGGCACCTCGGTATGGACGAAGAAGCCGAACTCGTCGCAAGCCGCGTCGACGTTGACGAGCTGGCCCGCGTTGCTGTAGCGCACCAGGAATTCGCGGTCGTACAGGCCCTTGGCGAGGATCTCGTGGATCACGGCGAGCAGGAAGGCGCCGTCGGTGCCGGGGCGGATCGGCACCCATTCGTCGGCGATGGCCGAGTAGCCGCTGCGCACCGGGTTGACCGAGACGAAGCGCCCGCCGTCGCGCTTGAACTTGGCCAGCGCGATCTTCATCGGGTTGGAGTGGTGGTCCTCGGCGGTGCCGAGCATCACGAACAGCTTGGCGCGGTCGAGGTCGGGGCCGCCGAACTCCCAGAACGAGCCGCCGATCGTGTAGATCAGCCCGGCGGCCATGTTGACGGAGCAGAAGCCCCCGTGCGCCGCATAGTTGGGCGTACCGAACTGGCGCGCGAACAGGCCCGTCAGCGCCTGCATCTGGTCGCGCCCGGTGAACAGCGCGAACTGCTTCGGGTCGCTGGCGCGCAGGCGGCCGAGCCGCTCGGCGAGCGTGGAGAACGCCTCCTCCCACTCGATCTCGACGAAGTCGCCGTCGCCGCGCTCGCTGCCCTCGCGGCGCTTGAGCGGCTTGGTCAGCCGCGCCGGCGAGTACTGCTTCATGATGCCCGACGAGCCCTTGGCGCAGATCACGCCCTGGTTCAGCGGGTGCTCGGGGTTGCCGTCGATGTAGCGCACCTTGCCGTCGCGCAGGTGCACGCGGATGCCGCAACGGCACGCGCACATGTAGCAGGTGGTGTTGCGCGTCTCGTGGGCCGCGTCGGCGTGCGGATCGGCGATCGGGTCGTGCAGCGGGCGGTGAGCCATGTGTCTCGATGGTGTAGGTCTTGCGGCCGGGCGCGCGACCGCGCGGTGAGGCCCCCTCTCCTGGCTCGAAACGCGATTAGGCGAGGGGGTCCCGCGAGCGTCTACTACCTCGATGGAGTACGGTCGATTACCCACAAGGGTGATTCGCCCGGCCCTGCGGCTGTGGTCAAGTGCGACAGGCCGCACGCGACGTGCGCCGCCCCCGACCACGCACGAGGCGCGGTGAGAATCTGCATCGTTTCCGACAGCCATGACCGCGCCGATCCGCTGCTCGAAGCCGCCCGTGCGGCGCGATGCGAGGGCGCCGAGACCGTCGTCCACTGCGGCGACGTCATCGGAGCGCACACGCTGCGACCGCTCGTCGCGCTCGGCCTGCCGGTGCATGTGGTCCACGGCAACAACGTCGGCGACCCGATGGCGATGGCGCGCCTGGCGGCTGCGTCGGGCGGCCTCGTCGACTACCACGGCGTCGACGCCGACCTGCCGCTCGGCGGGCGCCGCGTCTACGTCACACACCACCCGCACGTCGCGCGCGGCATGGCCTGCACCGGCGACTACGATGTCGTCTGCTGCGGCCACACGCACGCCGCAAGCGCGGTGCAGCAAGCGAACATCCGAGGAGGCAGTACATGGATGGTCAACCCTGGAAGCGTCGCCGGCATCGGCGCGCCGGCCGGCTGGGTGCTCGGCGACCTGGAGCGCATGACGTTCGAATGGCGCGCGCTGTAGGAGGCCGGAGATGACATCGTTGCTCGTGATCGGCGGCGGCATTGCCGGCATGACGGCGGCGCTCGAAGCGGCCGAGTGCGGCCGCCAGGTCATCCTGGTCGAGCGCGATCCGTCGCTGGGCGGGCGCACGGCGCTGCTGTACCGCTATTTCCCGAAGATGTGCCACCCGACCTGCGGGCTGGAGATCAACCTGCGCCGGCTGCGCGCCAACCGCAACGTGCGCGTGCTGACGATGACGGAGGTGACCGCCGTCACCGGCAGCGCGGGCGACTACGAGGTGACGCTGCGCCGGCGCGCGCGCTATGTGGACGACAAGTGCACCGCCTGCGGCGACTGCGCGCGCGCCGTCGACGCAAAGATTCCGAACCCCTACAACTACGGGCTCGACGAGATCGGCGCCGTGCACCTGCCGCACGGCATGGCCTACCCGCAGCGCTACGTGATCGACGCGTCGATCATCGGCACGCCCGAGGCGCAGAAGGCCAAGGAGGCCTGCAAGTTCGGCGCGATCGACCTCGACATGAAAGACGAGACGCTGACGCTCAACGTCTCCGCCGTCGTCTGGGCCACCGGCTGGAAGCCCTACGACGCCGCGCGCATCCAGCCCTACGGCTGGGGGCGCTACAAGAATGTCGTGACCAGCCTCGAGTTCGAGCGCCTGGCCGACCCGGCCGGGCCGACCGGCGGCCGATTGCTGCGCCCGTCCGACGGCCAGCCGGCGAAGAACATCGCCTTCATCCAGTGCGCCGGCTCGCGCGACGAGAACCACCTGCGCCACTGCTCGCGCATCTGCTGCATGGCCACGCTCAAGCAGACGCGCTACGTCAAGGAGGCCTGGCCGGAAGGCGGCGCGACCTCGACCGTCTACTACATCGACATCCGTGCGATCGACCGGCTGGAGGACTTCTACGCGATGGTGCAGGCCGACCCCGACGTGCGCTTCGTCAAGTCGAAGGTGGCGCGCATCGCGCTCAACGAGGCCACCGGCAACCCGGTGCTGCACGGCGTCGACACCGAGGGCTACCACCGCTACGCGACGGAGCACGACCTGGTGGTGCTGGCGGTGGGCATGCAGCCCGAGACCGACGGCATCGAGTTGCCCGACGACATCGTGCGTGACTCCAGCGGCTTCATCGAGGGCAGCACGAGCGGCGGCCAGTTCGCCGCCGGCGCGGCGTCGGGTCCGCTCGACGTCAACCGCTCGGTGCAGAGCGCCACCGCGGCGGCGCTGCACGGCATCCAGGTCATCCATCGCGCGGCGGCGCCGGAGAAGTCGGTATGAGCGAGACCAAGACCGCCGCCTACTTCTGCACCGGCTGCGGCATCGGCGACGTGCTCGATGCGAAGCAACTCGCCAAGGTGGCGCAGCGCGAAGGCAAGATGGCGCTGGTGCGCGAGCACGCGTTCCTGTGCAGCGACGAAGGCGTCGCGACGATCCGCAGCGACATCGCGAACGAGGGCGTCACGCACGTCATGATCGCCGCCTGCTCGCGGCGCATGAAGGTCGAGGCCTTCCACTTGCCCGAGGCGGCGGTGGCGCGCGCCAACCTGCGCGAGGGCGTGCTGTGGATCGTCGCCGAAGGCGAGGCCCACGACGAGGTGCGCCAGGAGATGGCCGACGACTATGTCCGCATGGGCTGCGCCGAACTGAAGCGGCTCAAGCTGCCCGCCGGCAACCCGGCGCGCGCCCAAGCGCGGCGCGTGCTCGTCGTCGGCGGCGGCATCTCGGGCCTGACGGCGGCGCTCGAAGCCGCCGAGGCGGGCTACGACGTGCTGCTCGTCGAGCGCGAGGCAGAACTCGGCGGCTGGGCCGCCCGGTTGTGGAAACGCACGCCGTCGAAGGCGCCGCACGCCGAACCGCAGCCGACCGGCGTCGCCGAACTGGCGGCGAAGGTGACGGCGCATCCGCGCATCGACGTACGCCTCGCCTCGACGGTCGCTTCGACCGCGGGCGCGCCAGGGCGCTTTCGCGTCGGCATCGCGACGCTCGACGGCGGCGTCGTCGAAGAGACGGTCGGCGCCATCGTGCAGGCCAGCGGGTTCTCGACCTACGACATCGCGAAGCTGCCAGAACTCGGCGGCGGCAGCGTGCCGCACGTCATCGACCAGGCCGGCCTGGAGCTGCTGGCGCGCGCCGCGGCCGGCGGGCCGATCGTGCGCGCCGACGGCAAGCCCGTGACGAGCGTCGCCTTCGTGCAGTGCGCCGGCCAGCGCGACACGACGGGCAAGCACCTGCCGTACTGCTCGGGCCACTGCTGCGCGACGAGCATCAAGCAGGCGATGTATTTCAAGGACGCCGCGCCCGACGTCGACACGATCGTGCTCTACACCGACCTGCGCGTGCCCGGCATGGGCGAGGACTTCTACCGCAGCGCGCAGGCCAAGGGCGTGACCTTCACCAAGGGGCGGGTGAGCGGTGTGGAGCCGAGCGCGCGCGGGGCTCGAGTGCGCTTTCGCGACCTGATCCTCGACGAGGACGCGGCGGCCGATGTCGATCTCGTCGTGCTCGCGACCGGCCAGGTCGCCAACGCCGGCGCGAACCTCGACGAATGGACCGCCGCGGCGACGGAGGCCGAGTCGGGCTCGGCGCCGGCGCAGGAAAAGAAGGCCGCGCTGCAGAAGATCTCGGTCCTCAACCTGACGTACCGGCAGGGGCCCGATCTGCCGCAGTTGAAGCACGGCTTTGCCGACTCGCACTTCATCTGCTTCCCCTACGAGACGCGGCGCACCGGCATCTATGCGGCCGGGCCGACGCGCCGGCCGATGGACATCGCGCAGTCGGTGGAGGACGCGACGGGCGCGGCGCTCAAGGCGATCCAGGCGCTCGAGAACGCCGCGCTCGGCCGTGCCGCGCATCCGCGCTCGGGCGACCTGTCGTACCCGATCGTGCGCCTCGAAGGCTGCACGCAGTGCAAGCGCTGCACGGTGGAGTGCCCGTTCGGCGCGATCGACGAGGACGAGCGGCGCTTCCCCGTCTTCAACGAGAGCCGCTGCCGGCGCTGCGGCACCTGCATGGGCGCCTGCCCGGTGCGCGTGATCTCGTTCGAGAACTACTCCGTCGATTCGGTGGGTGCGCAGATCAAGGCCGTCGACATGCCCGACGAGTTCTCGGAGAAGCCGCGCATCCTGCTGCTGGCCTGCGAGAACGACGCCTACCCCGCGCTCGACATGGCGGCGCTGCAGCGCCGCACCTACTCGGCCTTCGTGCGCGTGATCCCGGTGCGCTGCCTCGGCTCCGTCAACACGATCTGGATCACCGACGCCCTCAACGGCGGCTGGGACGGCGTGATGATGCTCGGCTGCAAGAAGGGCGACGACTACCAGTGCCACTTCGTCAAGGGCTCGGAGCTGGCCGAGATGCGCATGAGCAAGGTGGACGACACGCTCAAGCAGCTGTCGCTGGAGCCCGAGCGCGTCGTCAGCCACGAGGTCGCGATCACCGATGTGGAGCGCCTGCCGCGCCTGATCGACGAGTACGCGGCCAAGATCAAGGAAATCGGCATGAGCCCGATGAAGGGGTTTGCATGAGCGCCGCGCGGCCGTTCCGAAGGCGCGAACTCCCCCACGGGGTGACGGCGCGTAGCGCCAAGGGGGCCGGATGAACAAGCCCTACGAGATCGATTTCCTGAGGGAGGTCGAGCGCGAGGTCGAAGGCGGCGAGATGGTCAAGATGTGCATGCAGTGCGGCGTGTGCGCCGGCTCGTGCCCGTTCGGCCCGCACTGGGAGCACACGCCGCAGAAGATCTTCATGATGATCCGCGCCGGCAAGAAGCAGGAAGTGCTCGCGTCCGACGCGATGTGGATGTGCACCTCCTGCTACAACTGCGTCGTGCGCTGCCCGCGCAAGCTGCCGATCACGACGATCATGCACGGCCTGGCGCAGTATTCGCACCGCCTCGGCCTCGCGCCGAAGATGCAGCCGACGCGCGCCTTCTCGCTGCGCTTCTTCGACAACTTCCGTCGCACCGGCCGGGTCAACGAACTCAAGCTCACGCTCGGCCTCTACTTCAAGGACGGCTTCGTCGCGGGGCTGAAGAAGGGTTGGGAGATGCGCCACATCGGCCTCGGGCTGTTCAAGGCGGGGCGCCTGAATCCGTTCGAGCTGCTCGGCGGCCACAAGTGCAAGGACCAGAAGGGCATCGCCGCGATGCTCGCGAAGGCGCAGCAGATCGAGCAGCGCGGCAAGGCGCCGCGCCAGGAGGCATGACGATGGCCAAGAAGGAATATGCGTTCTATCCCGGCTGCTCGTCGCAGCTCAAGGCATCGGCAGCGAACTACCTCACGTCGACGAATGCGATGTGCAGGACGCTCGACGTCAAGCTCACCGAGATCCCCGACTGGAACTGCTGCGGCGCCTCGATCAGCTACACCGGCGCGGGCGAGCTGACGCGCCACGTGCTCAATGCGCGCAACTTCGCGCTCGCCGAGAAGCACCTGCCGGGGCAGGACGTCGTCGCCACCTGCGCCGCGTGCTGGCTCAATGCGCGCGAGAGCAAGGAGAAGCTCGACGTCGACCGCGAGTTCCTCGCCAACGCCAACGAGGCGCTGAAGGAGGCGGGGCTGCAGTACCAGGGGAAGTCGCAGGTCAAGCACATGGTCGAGGTGCTGATCGAGGACTTCGGCTATGAGCAACTGGGCAAGCCCGTCGTCAAGCCGCTGGCGGGGCTCAAGTTCGCCGGCTATGTGGGCTGCCAGACGAACCGGCCGTTCGGCATCGCCGGCGAGTCGTTCGAGAACCCGATGTACCTCGACAAGCTGGTCGAGACGGTGGGCGCTGAAGCCCTGAAGGACTACGACCAGAAGGTCACCTGCTGCGGCGGCGCGCTCGCGTTCTCGGAGCCCGAGAAGAGCCAGAAACAGATCCGCGACATCGTCGAGTCGGCCTACGACCACGGCGCCGACATGATCGTGACGCCGTGCCCGCTGTGCCAGGCCAACGTCGAGGTCTACCAGTCCGAGATCAATCGCAAGCAGGGCACGAACTTCGCCATGCCCGTCACCTACTACAGCCAGCTGATGACAGTGGCCTACGGCGGCAGCGTCAAGGAGGCCGGGCTCGACGGCCACCTGATCCAGCCGACCAAGCTCCAGGAGCTGGCGCAGAAGAAGAGCTGATTCCCCACCACCACCCGCAGGAGCAGTTCCATGAGGAGACGACAGCAAGAAGAATCGTCGCGCGGCGACGCCTCCTACCTCGGCCAGCCCGGCCGTCGCGCGCTGTTCAAGGCCGGTGCCGGCTCGCTGGCGATGATGGCCGCCGGCGGCCTGTTCGGCGGCCGCGTCGCGGTGGCCAAGAACCTCGACTCGCCGGCCGCCGTGCCGGTGGTCGACCGCCTTGCCGTGCGCGTCGTCACCGACTCGTACCACCACGCCTTCGAGCCGCCGCGCGGCGTCGGCGGCGTGCAGGTGCAGCGCCTCGGATTCGCCGTCGCGCCGCGCACGCCGCCCAAGCGCACGCTGCAGAACGAATGGGGCCTCGCGCTGCACCTCGAGTCGGCGCGCGGCGGCGAGCAGCGGCAGGTGCTCGTCGACTTCGCCTACACGCCGGAAACCCTGCTCAACAACCTGCTGCTCGCCGGCATCGACGCAAGCAAGCTCGACGCGATGGCGCTCAGCCATGGCCACTACGATCACTTCGGCGGCATGGTCGGCTTCCTGCAGGCCAACAAGGGCAAGTTGAAACCGGGCTTGCCGTTCTACCTCGGCAGCGAGGAATGTTTCTGCTCGCGCGAGTTGAACGTGCCGGGCGAGGCCGGCAGCTTCGGCGCGCTCGACCGCCAGGCGATCCAGGACGCAGGGCTGACGGTGACGTTCGCCGAAAAGGCGTCGATCCTCGCCGACCACGGCTTCACGACGGGCACGATCGCGCGCACCTCGTTCGAGCGCGTGCTCGCGCCCACGCGCATGGCCGCCGGCATCACGGCGGGCCTGGGCTGCGAGCCGGCGCGCATGCCCGAGGCCAGGCGCAGCGCGACGATGGTGCCCGACGATTTCGAGCACGAGCAGGCGACGGCGTATCACGTGAAAGGCCGCGGCCTCGTCGTGATGACGTCGTGCGGCCACCGCGGCATCGTCAACTCGGTGCGCGCGGCGATGAAAGTCTCGGGCGTCGACAAGGTGCACGCCGTGCTCGGCGGCTTTCACCTCGCGCCGCACCCGCTCGACTACCAGCGCCAGACGCTCACCGAGCTGAAGGCGCTGAACCCCGACGTGCTGATCCCGATGCACTGCTCGGGCGAGGCGTTCATCTCGATGGTGCAGCAGGAGATGCCCGACAAGTTCATACGTTCGTCGACGGGGACGCGGTTCGTGTTCTCGGCGGGCTGATCGCGTCGGAAGCGGCGGCGTCGGGCTCGGCGCCGGCGCCTGACCTTCGTGGCCGCGGCGCAATGGGGTCGGGCCGGGCCTTGGGATACGTCAATGCGAATCATTCGCAGTTGATGCATCATACGGTCTTGAGCCATCGCCTGCCGAGACCATGACCACACACCGTTTCTCCGACCGCCGCCACTTCCTGAGCCAACTCTGCGCCGCCCTGGGGGCGGCCTCGCTTCCTCCAGCCGTCTTCGCGAGCACCGCATCGGTGACGCGCGTCGCCGGCGGTTGGCGGATGAAGGACGCCGGCCACCACGTCGGCGCCTTGCGCGTCGACTGGCAACGCGCCGAGATCGCCGTGCAGTCCGCAGTGCCGGTGCCGACGCGCCCGCACGCCGTCGTGCCCGAGGCCGGCGGCGGTTTTCTCGCCGTCGCCGCGCGGCCCGGCACCTGGCTGCTGCGCATCGACGCCGAGGGCCGCGTGGTGAATCGCTTGACGATGGCCGACGAAGGCGATGCGCGCACGCTCGACGGCCACGTGATCCCCAGCCTCGACGGACAGTGGCAGTACACGGGCGAAACCGACCGCCGCACCGGCGAGGGCTGGGTCAGCGTGCGCGACACCCGCACGCTGCGCAAGGTGGCCGAGCGCCGCACGCACGGCATCGACCCGCACCAGATCCTCGTCGACGACGCCGGCAAGCTGATCATCGCCAACGGCGGCATCCCGCGCACGCCCGACGGCAGCAAGCGCAACCTCGAGCGCATGAATCCGACGCTGGTGCGGCTCGACGCCGAGACCGGCGCGCTGCTGGGCAGCTGGAAGCTCGACGACCCGCGGCTGAGCCCGCACCACATCGCGTGGAACCGCCCGCTGGCCGGCCAGCCGCGCCTGCTGGGCCTCGGGCTGCAGGCCGAGCACGATCACCCGGCGCAGCGCCGCGAGGCGCCGCTGCTCGCCGTATGGGACGGCCAGGCGCTGACGATTCCGAGCCGCGTGATGGCCGAAGGCTATGCCGGCGACGTCGCCGCCGGGCCGAACGGCGGCTTCGTGCTCACCGCGCAGCACGCCGACCGCATCGTGTTGTGGCAGCCGCAGAAGCCGGGCGACCTGCTCACCATCGGCAAGGTGCAGAACCCTTGCGGGCTGTGGCCCGAGGACGACGGCCCGGGCGTGGCCATCGGTGGGGGGCTGGGGCTGGCGCGCTGGCACGCGACGCAGTCGCCCGCGATGCTGCCGTGGCCGGCCGGCGTGTCGGCCGACAACCACTGGGCGCTGCTGCTCTGAGCGAAGGCGCCGCGCACGCGAGCGGCGTGTCCTTACGCGCGACGGTTGCCGTGATGGTCTCCGTCGCCTATTTCCACAACTCCACCGGCTTGCCCGCCGCGCGCATGCGCTCGGCCTTGGCCCGGATGTAGCGCTGGAACTCGGGCTCCTTGCGGTAGGCGCCGCTGGTCACGTACTCGAGCGACGTGGCGAGGTGGAACGGGCGCAGGTAGCCGTCGATGCGAAACACCTCGCGTCCCTTCACATCGAAGAAGACCCAGCTCGGCGTGTAGGCCACGCCGAGCTCGCGCGCCCATACGGCGGCGCTGCGCCGCGCGCCCGCGGGCGTGACGACTTCGGTCCGGTCGCCGAGCGCGAAGCGGGCGATGTCGAGCTTGGGCAACTGGGCGCGCACCTCGGCGCGCTGCAGGCCCTGCTGGTGCATCTCGTCGCAGGCCTGGCACGAGCGCGTCTCGAAGATCACGGCCAGCGGCCGGCCGCCCTTGCGGCGCGCGAAGTCGAACGGCGGCTTCATGAGGAAAGGCTGCTCGTTGAGCGTCGGCCGCGCCGCATCGGCGGGCAGGTCGGCCAGGTGCTCGGCCAGCGTCTTGCGGCTTTCCATGCCGCCGGACACGTAGTCGAGCACCGCGGACAGGCGATGCGGCGGCTGGTAGCCGTTGAGCCGCGCCACGATGCGCGCGTCGCCGTCGAGGAACAGCAGCGTCGGCGTGAACTGCACCTTCAGCAGGCGCGCGAACTCCTTCTCGCTCATGCGCCGGCCGTCGACCCAGGTCACTTCGCGGTCGCCCCACAGGTTGAGCGCGATGGCGACGAAGTGCTTGCGCGTCTTGTCGACGATCGCCTTCTGGCTGAAGTTGTTGACCATCAGCTCGCGGCAGTACGGGCAGCCGTCCTGGCCGAAGTAGACGAGCAGGCGCTTGCCCTCGCGCGCCGCCGTCGCCGCCTCGTCCTTGAAGTCGAGGAAGCTCTCGGTGAACCAGGGTGGGATGTCGATCGCGTGCGGCGAAGCGACCTGTGCCGTCGCCGTCAACGCCGGGGCGAGTGCGAGACAGGCGCAGAGCGCGCCGACGCGGCGACGGGTGAGCGAAGCTGCCATCGCGGCATTCTCGCGCGAGCGCGGGCGCCGCGTCGAGGCTAGCGCCGCAGCCGCGGCACGTAGGCCGTCGCGCCCGGTTGCCCGCGGAAGTGGGCGTGGCAGGCGACGCAGCCGGACGTCATCGCGCCGTAGTAATGCGCGGCGCCGACCATGTCGCCCTTGTCGGCGGCCTCGGCCAAGCGCGTCGCGCTGCCTTCGACGGCGGCTTCCATCGCCGGCAGCACGCCGAGGCCCTCGTTCGTCACCTTGTCGAGCGGCAGGTAGGGCAACATGCCGCCGCGCGGCAGGCGGTGCAGCGCGACGCGGCGCGCCGCGTCGGCGGCCATCGGGCCGTTGTCCATCGCGAGCGCGGCGCCGATCGTCTGGTAGTCGGCGAGGATCTCCTGCATCACCTGCGCGAGTGTCAGCGTGTCGCTGCGCCGCTCGTGGCGCAGCGCGACGTGCATCAGGAACTTCTGGATCTCGGGCGACAGCGAACGCGCGCGTTCGACGAGCTCGGGCGTCATCAGCGCCATCTGCTCGCGCATCAGCGCGGCGCCGCGCTGGGCGTCGGCTGGCGACGGCTCGGCGGCGCGCGCCGCGCCCGCAGCGAGCAAGGCGCCGAGCGCGACGGCTGCGGCGAGCCGGGCGGCAGTGCGCGACATCACTGCGCCTTGCGGATCGTCATCGCGCCGCGGATCTGGCCGAGCGCGTAACCGGTCCCGCGGTCGGCAGGGTAGAGCGCTGTGAGCCGCTCCTGAACCGCCGGGCTCAGCTGCTCGCCCGGCCCGTGGCACTGCATGCAGATCTGCTGCACCGGCAGTGCGCGCATGTAGCGCTGTACCGGCCGGCCGTCGACGCTGACGAGTTCGGCCTTCTCGAGCGTCGCCGGCGCCTCGCCGGCCGCGGCGCGGCGGTCGAAGTCTTCCAGCGCGGCGCGCTCCCAGGCGTCGGGCACGGCCTTCGGGTTGCGCTCGCGCAGGCTGACGCGGCGCACCTGCCAGCCGGTCTGCTGGGTGGCGGTCTTCGCCATCTCGGGCGCCTTGTCGCGGCACACGCCGATCGCCGACTCGGGGCCGCCGCGCGCGATCTCGTCGGTCAGCACGGCCAGCAGCTTGGGCGGCACCGAGGACGCGACGCGGCGCGCTTCGTCGACCCAGTTCGCCTCGGCGGCGAGAGCCGGCGCGGCGGCCGCGCACGACAAGATGAGAATCGGCAGTCGGCGCATCGTGTGGACTCCTTGCGATGGCTTGGGGGCGAAACTGAAAGCCGCTACACGTCGGCGTAGCCGCCGCCGTCGTCGTGGTCGCGCGCCAGGCGCTCGGCGGCCTCGCGCTCGATGCGCGCGCGCTGCTCGGTGACGCGCGCGCGGCGCCGCTCGACGCTGTCGGCATGCAGCGCGATCGTCATCTCGCCGAACAGCACCTGGCGCAGGAAGCGAAAGCCGAACTGCAGCAGCAGCACGTCGTCCCCGAGGATCTCGTACAACTCTTCGGCCGGCAGGTCGTAGATCTCGGCGAAGGCCACGCTCGCGACGAACGAGCGGAAGCGGTCGATGTCGTAGCACGTCATGAAGAAGAGCTCCAGGCTGCGCTTGGACGGCTTGCCGACCGTCGGGCCGGAACTCTTCTTCTTGAGAATCAGCTGGCGCCAGCCGCGCGCGAGCTCGTCGTACTGCGGCAGCTTCTGCTCCTCGCGGTACGCGTCGATCGTCAGCGTGCGCGGCTCGGCGTGGCCGAGGCAGTGGTCCTCGCGCACGATGGCGTAGTACTGGCGGTCGACGCTCTCGTCCTGCTTGCGCATCGACAGCAGCGCCACCGGGTAGTAGCGGCACGCCGTCGGCCGGTCGGCATAGACGCTGCAGCCTTCGGGCTGCATGAAGCGGCACGCCGTACCGCCTTCGACCGGTCGCAGCTTGACGCCCGCGATGCCGTCCTTCTCCATCTCGTAGGGCACCGTGTACTTCGAGAGGAACTCCGACGACGACTGCTCCAGGCGGTGCTTGAGCCGCACGATGTCGTACGGCGTCAGCGCGATGTCGATGTTGCTGCAGCACGAGTTCCAGCACGCGATGCCCTTGCGGCACTGGAACTGCAGCGAAGCGCCGCCTTCGAGTGTCTGCGGCAGCACCGGGCTGGCGGGGAAGGGCGATGCGTCGTTCATGGAGCGTCAGCGTATGCCCTCTCCCGCGGGGCGGGAGAGGGGAGAGCTTCAATGCGCCGCCGGCTTGAAGAGCTTGCTCTTGTCGACCAGGTCGACGTGCTTGCGCTTGAAGCAGGTCCACTGCTTCGCGTTCTTGTCGTAGACCGAGTTGACGAAGACGTGCCAGTTCTTCTCGTCGACGAAGTTCTTGTCGGTGCGGTAGTAGAAGCCGGGGTAGCGCGACTCCTCGCGGAACTGGATGTGCTTCATGTGCGCCTCGGCCGTCAGCACGCGGTGGTAGTTCTCCCAGGCGCGCAGCAGCTCGTGCAGATCCTTGGCGCGCATCTTGGCCGCGTCCTCCTTGAGCATCTCGAGCTTCTCTTCGGCGACCTTGAGCATCACGTCGTTGGTGTTGTAGTAGGTCGCGACGCCGGCCACGTATTCGTCCATGATCTTCTGCAGGCGGAACTGCAGCATCTTGGGCGAGATGTAGTGCGGGTTGATGTCGATCGCCGTCGTGTAGTCCTTGTGCTCGAGGAAGGTGCGCACCGGCTTCCAGATCTGCTCTGCGAGCGCCGCCGGCTCGGTGTCGAGTTCGGGCTTCCAGTCCTTGTTGTCGAGCGCGAAGCGCACCATCGCCTTGGCCGCAAGCCGGCCTTCGGCGTGCGAGCCCGAGCTGAACTTGTGGCCCGACGCTCCGACGCCGTCGCCGGCGGTGAACAGGCCCTTGACCGTCGTCATCGAGCGGTAGCCCCAGCTCCAGCCGCGCGGCAGGTGCGCCGGCACGCCGTCGATCTCTTCGTCGGCGGCGGTCGGCGCGCCGAGGTCGGTCGGCCCCGAGACCCAGATGCCGCAGCAGCCCGAGTGCGAGCCGAGCAGGTAGGGCTCGGTGGGCATCAGCTCGCTCATCTTCTTCTCGGGTTCGATGTTCTCGCCGACCCAGATGCCGCACTGGCCGATGCACATGTCGAGGAAGTCCTCCCAGGCCTCGGCCTCGAGGTGCTTGACCTCCTTGGGCGAGAGCGACTCGCGCAGCTTGCCCAGCGCCGTCACGGTGTCCATGTAGATCGGGCCGCGCCCTTCCTTCATCTCCTTCAACATCAGGTGGTTGCGCAGGCATGACGCCGGCACCGCTGCCTGGCCATAGGGCGGATAGTCGTTGAGCAGTTCCTTGTTCTTGACCATGTAGTCTTCGCCGTAGGCGTTGACGGCCTTGGCCTTGAACAGCAGGAACCAGGCGCCGACCGGGCCGTAGCCGTCCTTGAAGCGCGCCGGCACGAAGCGGTTCTCCATCATCGTCAGCTCGGCGCCGGCCTCGGCGGCCATCGCGTAGGTGGAGCCCGCGTTCCACACCGGGTACCACGCGCGGCCCGTGCCTTCGCCCACCGAGCGCGGGCGGAACAGGTTGACGCAGCCGCCGGCGGCGAGCAGCACGGCCTTGGCCTTGTAGACGTAGATCTTGTTCTCGCGCACCGAGAAGCCCACCGCACCGGCGATGCGCGAGGGGTCGTTCTTGTCGTTGACGAGCTTGACGATGAAGACGCGCTCCTGGATGCGGTCGAGCCCCAGCGCCTTCTTCGCGGCCTCGGCGACGATCCACTTGTAGGACTCGCCGTTGATCATGATCTGCCACTTGCCCGAGCGCACCGGCTTGCCGCCGTCCTTGAGCGCGGGCAGGCCCTCCTTCTGCGATTCGGCGCCGTCGTGGCGCACGCCGTCGGCATCCGTCTTCCAGATCGGCAGGCCCCATTCCTCGAACAGGTGCACCGACTCGTCGACGTGGCGGCCGAGGTCGTAGGCGAGGTCGTCGCGCGTGATGCCCATCAGGTCGTTGGAGACCATGCGCGCATAGTCGGCCGGATCCTGCTCGGAGCCGATGTAGGTGTTGATCGCCGACAGCCCTTGCGCCACCGCACCCGAGCGGTCCATCGCCGCCTTGTCGATGAGCTTGATCTTGAGTTCCTGCCCCGTTTCGGCCTTGACGGCCTCGGCCCAGCGCATCATTTCGTAGGCTGCGCCGCAGCACGCCATGCCGCCGCCGATCAGCAGGATGTCCAGCTCTTCCTGGACGACTTCGGGATTCTCGAACGTAGCCATCTTCATTCGCTCCGGTTCTGTCTTGCCCCCTCTCCCGCTGCGCGGGAGAGGGTTGGGGTGAGGGTGGTGAGGATGCCGCGACCCTCACCCCCGCCCTCTCCCGCGAGCGGGAGAGGGGGTGCATCTCGTCAGTTGGTGCGCAGCAACTCGCCGTCGCGGCCCTTGCGATAGCCGCCGCTCTCGGTGAAATAGCCCGGCTTGTCGATGTCGGCGAGCTTGGGCATCGTCTTGCCGCCGTAGGGATCGATCGACCCCTCCTCGGTGGTGCGCGTCGGGAACTTGAAGCGCTTCAAGGTGCCGTTGCGGAACTTGATCGTCCACATGATCGAGTCCGAACCGCGCAGCGGCTGAACCGAGCCGCCGAGCGGCACGATGTCGGCGTAGTGGCGCACCTCGATCGCATTCTGCGGGCAGATCTTGACGCAGGAGTAGCACTCCCAGCACTGCTCGGGCTCCTGGTTGTAAGCCTTCATCGCGTGCCCCGTGGCCGAGCCGTCCTTGTCGAGCATCATCAGGTCGTGCGGGCAGATGTACATGCAGGCCGTCTTGTCCTGGCCCTTGCAGCCGTCGCACTTGTCGGTTCTCACGAAGGTCGGCATTCCTGTTCTCCTGGGTCGGTCTGTCAGTCTGTGAAAAAAGGGGTGTCAGGCCGTCGCCGCGGGCTGCTTGGGTTTGTGCTCGAGGCCGGCGTAGTACTCGCGCAGGATCTCGACGACGGCCGGGCGGCTGAACTCGGGCGGCACGTCGGCGCCTTCCGAGAGCCACTTGCGCAGCTGCGTGCCGCTGACCTGCAGGCGGTGCCGGTCGTCGTGCGGGCAGGTGCGCCCCGAAGCCATGCCGCCGCACTCGTGGCACCAGAACGCGACGTCGATGCACAGCGGCTGCGTCTCGAGCGCGCCCTTGGGGATCTCTTCGAAGATGCGGTGCGCATCGAACGGGCCGTAGTAGCTGCCGACGCCGGCGTGGTCGCGCCCGACGATCAGGTGCGAGCAGCCGTAGTTCTGGCGGAAGAGCGCGTGCAGCAGCGCCTCGCGCGGGCCGGCGTAGCGCATGTCGAGCGGGTAGCCCGCCTGCACGATCGTCGACGGCACGAAGTAGCCCGCGACCAGCGCCGAGATCGCCTTCGTGCGCACCTCGGCCGGGATGTCGCCGGGCTTGAGCGCGCCGAGCAGCGAATGCACCAGCACGCCGTCGCAGACCTCGATCGCCACCTTGGCGAGGTACTCGTGCGAGCGGTGCATCGGGTTGCGCGTCTGGAACGCCGCGATGCGCGACCAGCCGAGCTGCGTGAAGAGCGCGCGCGTCTGCTGCGGCGTCATGTAGAGCGCGCCGTACTTCTCGGGGAAACCACCCTGCGACAGCACCTTGATCGGCCCCGCCAGGTTGACCGCTGGCTGATCCATCACCATCTGCACGCCGGGGTGCGCCGGGTCGGTGGTGCGGAACACGCTGGCGCATTCGTGCGCCTTGTCGATCGCATATTTCTCGGTCACGCGCATCGTCGCCAGCGGCTGGCCGTCGTCGGGGTCGACGAGGGCGATCTCGTCGCCCGTCTTGAAGCCGGCCGCCGTCGCGGCGTCGGTCGACAGCGTGATCGGGATGGGCCAGAACAGGCCGTCGGCCGTGCGCATGGTGTCGCAGACGCCGCGCCAGTCGGCCTGTGTCATGAAGCCGGAGAGCGGGGTGAAGCCGCCGATGCCCAGCATCAGGATGTCGCCGCGCTCGCGCGAACTGACGCGGACCCGGGGCAACTCGCGTGCATGCCGCAGTTCGGCGGCGAGTTCGCTGCCCTCCAGCAGCAGCGGCCGCAACTCCGCACCCCCGTGCGGTCGGACCAGATTCGTCATGCTCTCGCTCCCTGCGGCGCCCTCTACGACGAACAACAACGGCACCGTCGATCTGGGGCGATGCTAAGCAGCGCGCATCAAAAGAAAAAGCGGACAATTGCGGTCACGATGCCCGGAAAAAACGATCAAGCAGCGGCGCTGCAATCGCCCTTGCGGCTGCGGCTGTCGCTGCGCCAGCTCGAAGTCTTCGTCGCCACCGCGCGCGCCGGCTCGACGCGCGCCGCGGCCGACCAGGTGGCGCGCTCGCAGTCGGCGGCGAGCGCGGCGCTCGCCGACCTCGAGGTCTCCCTCGGCGTGCAGCTGTTCGACCGTGTCGGCCGCCGTCTCGAGCTCAACGAGAACGGCCGCGCGCTGCTGCCCAAGGCGGCGTCGCTGCTCGACCAGGCGGCCGAGCTCGAGCATCTGTTCAGCGGCGAGCACGCCGCGGCGCTGCGCATCGCCGCCAGCCTCACGGTGGGCGAGTACCTGCTGCCCGAGGTGCTGGCGCGCTGGAAGCGCGAGCACCCGGCCAGTCCGGTGCAGCTGATGATCGGCAATACCAGCAGAGTGATCGCCGCGGTGGTCGCGTTCGAGGTCGACGTCGGTTTCATCGAGGGGCCGCAGAAGCACCCCGAGCTGATCGTGCGGCCATGGCGCACCGACGAGCTGGTCATCGTTGCGGCGCCGGCGCATCCGCTGGCGCGCGGCACGGCGGGCAAGCAGCAGTTGCGCGACGCGGCCTGGGCGCTGCGCGAGCCGGGCTCGGGCACGCGCGAGGCCGTCGACCGCTGGCTGCCCGAGCGCATCGGTGCGCTGCGCGTCGAGTTCGAGCTCGGCAGCCCCGAGGCGATCAAGCGCCTGGTCGCCGCCGGCGCCGCGCTCGCCTGCATGCCGCGCGAAGTCGTCGCGCACGAACTGGAGCAGGGCACGCTGGTCGAGGTGGCGACGCGGCTGCCGCGCACGACGCGCGGGCTGTCGATGGTGCTGCATCGCGACAAGCACCTCGGCCGCGGCACCGAGGACTTCCTGCGCTACTGCGCCGACTTCGCGACGCCGGCGCGCGGCGCCGCCGGCTGAATCCAGCCGTACCGCAGGGCGCGGCCGTTACCAGCCGCTGACACCTGTACGCCCCTTGGCCCGGCAGGATCGACGCATGAATCGTGAGCATCGAAGAGCGGCGCGGCCCGACGCGCTGCGTCGCCGCGTGTTGATCGCGCTCGCCGCGGCCGGCCTCGGCGGCTGTGGTGGCGGCAGCGGCACGGCGGCCGACAGCGGTGGCGGGGCTCCCACGGGCGGCACGGGCGCGGCAGGCGGCTCGACGCCGGGCGCGACGCCCTCGACACCCACGACGACGGACTTCAGCGTCGCGTCGCTCGGCGCCGGCGCGGCGCTCAACGGCGCGCGGCCGTTTCCGGCCGACAACGCCTGGAACACCGACATCTCGAACGCCGCGGTCGACGCGGCGTCGGCGACGCTGATCGCAAGCATCGGCCTCGACACCGGGCTGCACCCCGACTTCGGCGCGGGGCTGTACGGCGGCGGACCGATCGGCATTCCGTACGTCGTCGTCTCCGGCACGCAGGCGCCTGTCGCGATCCACTTCACCGACTATGGCGACGAGAGCGACCCCGGCCCGTACCCGGTGCCTTCGAACGCGCCGATCGAAGGCGGCGCCGCGAGCAGCGGCGACCGCCACGTCATCGTGATCGACCGCGACCACGACCGTCTGTACGAACTTGCCGTCGCACGGCCCAACGGCGACGGCTCGTGGAACGCTGCGTGCGGCGCCGTCTTCCACCTCGACAGCAACACGGTGCGCCCCGCCGGCCGGCCCGGCTGGACCAGCGCCGACGCCGCCGGGCTGCCCATCTTCCCCGGCCTTGCGCGCTACGACGAAGCCGCGCTCGGGCCGGGCGGCATCCGCCACGCGCTGCGCTTCACGGCAGCGCGCACGCGCAGGGCCTACCTGCCGCCGGCCACGCACTGGGCCAGCAGCGACACCAGCGCGGCGCGCCCGCCGATGGGCCTGCGCGTGCGCCTGAAAGCGAGCTATGCAATTGCGGCGGGCTTCTCGGCCGAGACGCGCGCGCTGCTGCAGGCGATGAAGACCTACGGCCTGATCCTCGCCGACAACGGCAGCAACTGGTACGTCAGCGGCGCACCCGACGAGCGCTGGAACAACGACGCGCTGCTGAGCGAACTGCGCCAGGTGCGCGGACGCGACTTCGAAGTCGTGCGCATGGACGGGCTGGTCGCCGGCTGAATGCCGGAGGCTGGCCGAGGTGCGTGCGTCGCGCAATCAACCCCTGCGCACCGCCGTCCGTGTCCGCACCGCCTCCTCCTGATCCGCCAGTTCGAGGTGCCCCTCGATCGTCTTCAACGCCGTCTCGATCTCGGGCAGCAGCACGTTCTCCAGCGCACGCGCGCGGCGCTCGGTGCGCCGGTACTCGGCGCCCAGCCGCTCCAGGTTGCCGGTCGACGCGGCCAGTTGCGCCAGCGGCGCGAGCAGCGCGGTGAAGGCATCGCGACAGGTTTGCGCCTCGGGCGAGGCGTCGACGGCTGCGTCGCCGCCGCCGGCCTGCGGCTCGAAGGCCGCCGCGAGCAGCGGCACGCCGAGGAACAGCGAGCGCTTCACGCCGGGCGCGGCCGGCGCGATGGCGCCGGTCGGATAGGCCTGCAATCCTTCGAGCCCGTGGCGCTGCAGCGCACCGCGCAGCGCCGCGCGCGCGCCCTGCATCAGCTCGATCAATCGCGCTTCGAGCGCACGGTGCGCGCCGAGCGTGCGCAGCATCTCGGCGGCGAGCAGCATGCGCTTCTCGTCGAGGAACTGGTAGCCCTGGCGCATCAGCGCGCGCTCGTCGGCGAGCGCGAGCGCGGCGCTCCGGGTCACGGCGGTCTCAGCCATCGCCGCGCACCGGCGTGTCGCCGCCCGTCAGGTGCGCGGCGATCTGCGCATCGCTCAGGCGCGTGAGCTCGCCGCGCGGCAGGCCCTGCAGCAGGCGCCAGCCGGCAGCCATGCTGGCGTCGAGCGTGCGCGCGCCGTCCTGCGCGACGAGTTCGCGCTCGAAGCGCTCGGCAAACGCGAGGTAGCCGCGGTCCACCTCGGTCAGTCCTTCCTGGCCCACCACGCTGGCCAGCACGCGCACGCGCACCGCCTTCGCATACGAGGCGAAGAGCTGGTGCGCCAACGCGGGGTGGTCGGCATGCGTGAAGCCCTTGCCCGTGCCCTGGTCGAACAGGCGCGACAGGCTCGGCAGCACGTTGATCGGCGGGTACACGCCCTTGTGGTCGAGCGCGCGGTCCAGCACGATCTGCCCCTCGGTGATGTAGCCGGTGAGGTCGGGGATCGGATGGCTGATGTCGTCCGCCGGCATCGTGAGGATCGGCAGTTGCGTCACCGTGCCGCGCGCCCCGCGCGCCGAGCCCGCGCGCTCGTAGATCGTCGCGAGGTCCGAGTACATGTAGCCGGGGTAGCCCTTGCGGCTGGGGATCTCGCCGTGGCTGGCCGACACCTCGCGCAGCGCCTCGCAGTAGTTCGTCATGTCGGTCAGGATCACGAGCACGTGGCGCCCTTCGTCGAAGGCCAGGTACTCGGCCGCCGTCAGCGCGACGCGCGGCGTCAGCAGGCGCTGCGGGCTCGGCTCGCTCGCCAGGTTGAGGAACATCGCCGTGTGGCCGAGCGCTCCCGAGTCCTGCATCGCGCGGCGGAACGACTCCGCCGCGTCGTACGAGACGCCGATGCCGACGAACACGATCGCGAATCCCTCACCGGAACCTGACGACCCCAAGGTCACGGCTTCGCCGTGCCCGCCTCCCGAGGGGAGCGCGGACACTTGGGGCGGCCCGGCGTGTCCGCCTTCGCTGCGCAACCGCGCATGCCGCGCGATCTCGATCGCGAGGCGATCGTGCGGCAGCCCGCCCGACGAGAAGATCGGCAGCTTCTGGCCGCGGATCAGGCTGTTCGTCAGGTCGATTGCCGACACCCCGGTTTCGATGAAGTCGCGCGGCAGCGCGCGCCGCGCCGGATTCATCGCGCGCGCGTCGATGCGCCGCCACTCGTGCGCCGCCACCGGCGGCCCGCCGTCGGCAGGCTGGCCCATGCCGTTGAACACGCGGCCCAGCAGCCCGGGCCCGACGCCCAGGCGCATCGGCTCGCCGCGAAAACGCACGCGCAGGTCGGCCAGGCCCAGGCCCTGCGTGCTTTCGAGCACTTCGACGACGATCGTCTCTTCGTCGAGGCTGGTCACGCGGCCGACGCGCGGATGCGGCTCGCTCTCCACGAGCACCTCGACCGCCTCGCCCAGCGTCACCTCGAGATTGCGGCGCAGGAAGAGCAGCGGCCCGTCGATGCGCGTCGCAGTGCCGTGTGCACTCAGTTCAGCCCACATCATGACGGCCCCTCGCCCGACGAGTACGTCGGTCGATCCCCCGCGGGGATGCGGCCCGGCTTGGGAGCGGCCCGGCGCTCGGCCCGCCAAAGCCATGCCGATGTCGTCTCTGTCATGTCGCTGTCCCCGGCTGGCCAAGGGCCGCGAACTCGCGCTCGAGCTGCGGCCACAGTTCGCCGAAGCGGCCGAGCTCGGCTTCGCCGATCTCCTCGCCCATGCGCTGCAGGCGACGGTGCACCGGCAGCGCGCCCACCTGCTCGGGTCGCACGCCGCGCTCGACGGCCTCGCGCGCCAGCGCAATGAAGCGCATCACCAGGCGCAGCATCTCGCTCTGCCGCGCTGCCGAGCAGTAGCGGTCCACCGGCGAGAACGCCGACTGGCGCAGCAGCGCCTCGTTGACGAGATCGGCCGCGATCAGCGTCAACTGCTGTGCGGCGGGCAGCGCGTCCTTGCCGACGATGCGCGCCATGCGCTCGAGGTGCGCCTGCTCCTCCAGCAGCGCGAGCAGCTTCTCGCGCTGGCGCGGCCAGTCGGCGTTGCCGTGCGCCGTCCACCACGGCGCGAAGCGCGCGGCATCGACGGCATAGCTCTGCAGCGGATGGATCGCCGGGTAGAAGCGCGCCTGCGCGCGCTCGCGGTCCAGCCCCCAGAAGCAGCCGACGTAGCGCTTCGTGTGGCTCGTCACCGGCTCGGAGAAGTCGCCGCCCGGCGGACTGACGGCGCCGATGATCGTGAGCGAGCCTTCGCGGCCGGCCAGCGTGGTGACGCGCGCCGCGCGTTCGTAGAACTCGGCGAGGCGCGAGCTCAGGTAGGCCGGGTAGCCGGCCTCGCCGGGCAGCTCGCCCAGCCGGCCCGAGACTTCGCGCAGCGCCTCGGCCCAGCGGCTCGTCGAGTCGGCCATCAGCGCGACGTGCAGCCCCTGGTCGCGAAAGTACTCGGCCACCGTCACCGCGGTGTAGACGCTTGCCTCGCGCGCCGCCACGGGCATGTTCGACGCGTTGGCGATGATCACGGTGCGCTCCATCAGCGCGCGGCCGGTGCGCGGGTCGACGAGCTGCGGAAACTCGTCGAGCACCTCGGCCATCTCGTTGCCGCGCTCGCCGCAGCCGACGTAGACAATGATGTCGGCGTGGCACCACTTGGCCAGCGTCTCCTGCAGCACCGTCTTGCCGGTGCCGAAGCCGCCCGGGATCGCCGCGCGCCCGCCGCGCGCCACCGGAAACAGCGTGTCGAGGATGCGCTGGCCGGTGACGAGCGGCTCGTCGGCCGGCAGGCGCTGCGCCACCGGGCGCGGCCGGCGCACCGGCCAGCGATGGAAGAGGGCGATGCGGTGCTCGCGTCCCGACGCGTCACGCAGCGTGCCGAGCATGGTGTCGGCCTCGACCTCGCCGCGCGCTGAGATCTTCGTGACGACGCCGCCGACATCGGGCGGCAGCAGCACGAGCCGCGCGTGCGCCGTACCTTCGACCTCGCCGACTGCGCTGCCGGGCACCAGCGTGTCGCCGACCGCCACCGACGGCGCGAACACGAAGCGCGCCGGCGCCGTGTGCGAATCGGTGTCGAGCCGGCGCAGCAGGCCGTCGTAGATGCCGCCGGGCAGCCCGGGGCCGAGCGGCACCGACATCGGCAGCCCGGTGCCGCGCACCGGATCGCCGGGCTTGAGACCCGTCGTGTCTTCGTAGACCTGCGCGACGAAGGTGTCGCCGTCGATGCGGATGATCTCGCCGGGCAGTCGCGCGGCGCCGACCTCGACGGCTTCGCCGACGCGGAATACACCGCGCGTGGCTGCGTGCAGCACGGGCCCGCCGATCGATCGGATGACGGCTTCGCTCATGACTGCCCCTCGTCTGCGCCGCCGCGCAGCCGGTCCCCCGGGGGGACGGCCTCTGGCTTGGGGCGGCCCGGCGCGGCGCGGCTCATGGTCTCTCGATCGCGGCGAGCAGCGCCGACTCGACCTGGGCGCGGTCGGCGAGCAATGCCTCGGGGCGGCTGTCGAGCCGCGCGCCGCCGACTTCGATCACGAGGCCGGCGGTGAAAGAGGTGTCGGGCTGCAGCACGGCGTTGCCGAGTGCGCGCAGAAGCGCCACGTCCTCGGCGGCGAGGTCCGCCGGGTGCGTGATGCGCCGGCCCTGCGCCGGCAGGCGCGCGTGCGCGATCGCGAGCTGCGCGTCGATCCAGCGCCTGCGCGCGGCCGGGTCACGCCAACGGCGTTCGAGTGCAGTGGCGAGCCGCGGCCACGCGACGGCGAGCGCTCCGGTCGCCTGCCGCGAGGCCTGCCGGCGATTGCGCGTTTCGATCTCGGCGCGCAACTGCTGCAGGCGCTGGCGCTCCATGGCGCGCATCTCGTCGATCGCGCGGCGCAACTGGCGGCGCGCCTTGATGCGCGCGCGTTGGCGAATGTCGTCGGCCTCGCGCCCGGCGGCGGCGAGCAGCTCGAGCTCTTGCGCATCGGCTTTGCCCTGGATGTCCTGCACGAGCACGTCGGCCTGCAGTTGTGCCGGCGTGTTCACGATTCGATCCCCAGCACGGCGCGCATGCGGCGCTCGAAGGCGGTGTCGGCGCGCGGCGCGGCGATGTCGGGCATCACGACGATGAGCGGCATCTCACGCGCCATCGCGTGAGCGAGCGTCTGCGCCGGCAAGGCGTCGGCGCAACGGCGGCCGAGCACGACGAGGCGTGCCGACTCGAGCGCGCGTGTGAACTCGGCGTCGAGCCCGGCGGGCGGCGGGCTGCGAATCTCGACGCCGGCGAGGCGAAAGCCCGCGCAGTCGAGTTCGTCGCCGATCACGACGATGTCGGCCACGATCTCAGGTCCGGTTCAGGATCAGTATCGCGACGATCAGGCCGTAGATCGCGATGCCTTCGGCCAGGCCGACGAGGATCAGCACGCGGCCGAGCAGCTCGGGCTTCTCGGCCAGTGCGCCGACCGCCGCGCTTCCGACCACGGCGACTGCATAGCCGGCCGCCAGCGTCGACAGGCCCGCGGCGACGGCGGCCGAGATGAAGGCCCAGCGCAGCACTTCGGGGTCGGCGCCCGAAGCGGCGGCCGCGGCCTGCGCCTGCGCGCTCGCTGGCATCGACGAGATGAGCAACAGCGCCGTGCCCGCGACGGTGGCGGCGATGAGCAGCAGGATCGAGGTGGCGGCTTTGTGGCCGGTCTTCATGGTGGACTCCCGGATGCAGGTACGGAACTGGCGAGAGGCGGCGGCAGCGGCCTGAAGGCCCGGCCGCCGCCCTTGAGAAAGCGCACGAAGAACTCGAACAGCAGCAGGCGCGTTGTCTGGATGCCGACGACGAGCCCTTCGAGCACGAGGATCAGCGCGTTGCCCAGCAGCAGCACGATCGAGTAGCCGATGCCGCCGCTCGCCTCGGCGATGCCGATGACGGCGACCGACAGCCCGGCGTGAGCGAGCGCGAAGGCGCCGACTCGTGCGAACGATACCGTGTTGACGACGATCTGCAGCGCCTGCTCGACGAACTGCGCGAGGCCGCCGACGAGCGCCGCGAAGCGCGCGCTGCTTGCCGTGCCCGCCGAGCCGGCGACGAACCACAGCGCGCCGGCGAGCGCGAGCCACAGCGCGGCGGGCCGCATCGCCGCCGCGAGCAGCGACGCATAGGCGAGGGCGAGCCCCGCGTCGCGCGCCCACCACTGCCGCGCCGCGCCTCTCCAGTGCGCCTGCAGCGCATTGAGCGCCAGCCCGCCGAGCAGGATCGCGGCGCCCAGCGCGATCGCTGCGACGAGCAGCGCGACGGGGTCGTGCAGCGGGTGCATCCACAGCGCGGGGATCAGGTCCTCGCGCGCGAACACGCTGCCGAACAGCAGGCCGAAGACGATCGCCATCGCGCCGCCAGGGATCAGCAGCACGAGCATCGGTGCGCGCTTGCGCAGCAGCCAGCCGGCGATGCACAGCACTGCGCCCTGGCCGACGTCGCCGAACATGAAGCCGAACAGCAGCGGCGCGATCACGGCGACGAGTGTGCTCGGATCGGCCTCGTCGCGCCCGGGCTGGCCGAGCATGTGCGCGAAGGCCTCGAAGGCGCGCACCCATGGCGGATTGGCGAGCAGCGACGGCGGCTCGCTGCCCGCCGGCGGCGCGGAGAACTGCACGACGCAGCGCAGGCCCTCGCGCTGCAGCGGCGCGCAGAAGACGCCCTCGTCGTCGGCCGGGGTCCAGCCGGTGACCCAGACGAGGCGCTCGCTCGCCGCAAGCTCCGAGCCGTTCCGGATCAGCCACTCGACGACGTCGATGTCGGAGAGCGCGGCGCAGAGATCGTGTCGCTCGGCCAGCGCCTGCATCCGGCCGTCGAGCTCGGACAGGCGTTGTTCGAGCGCGGCCTGGCGTGCAGCGACATCGCGCGCCGCCTGCGCGACGCTGCCCCGCAGGTCGGCCGGCCAGGCGACGCGCCGCGCCTTGCGCGCCGCGAAGTGTTCGTCGACGGCGGCCATCTGTTCGCGCCGGCCGACGACGAGTACGAAGTCCTGCGCGCCGCCGGGGATGTGTTGCCGCAGCAGTTCGGCCGACAGCTCGGACGCGCTGCCGTGCGAGGCTACGGCATAGACACGCGCATCGACCAGAAAGCGCCCGGCCGTGGCGAGCAGGCCCGGCTCGGGCAGCAGCGCCGGGTCGGCGCCGAGCAGCGCAGCGAGGTCGGCCAGCGTCCGGCGCTGCGCCGCGAGGCGCTCGCCGTCGGCGATCAGCGGGTCGGCCTCGACGCGCCAGGCCTCGATCTGCGCGAGCCGCGCCGCCAGTACGGCCGCCGGGTCGGTGATGCGCACCGCGCCGGCGCTTCGCGCCGCAGGCCAGCGGTCGCCATGGGTTCGCGCCAGTTCGTGAAAGCGCTCGAGCCCGTGCGCGGCACCCTCGATGACGAGCGGCGCCGCGCGCCCTTCATGTGTCTGCAATTCGACGGCGCCGGTGCGGGCGAGCGCGGCCAGCAGCGCGGCGAGGTCGTCGCGCGAGGTGACGAGCTCGAACCAGCGGCAGGCTTGCGGGCGCAGCATCAGGCAGCCCGCGCTGCGCGGTCGAACAGTGCGCGCACGACGAGGATGCCGCGCAGAGGCGCTCGAGTTCGAGCGCGAGCAGCGCGAGGCAGGCGAACACGGCCACCGCCGTGCCGGCCTGGCGCCGCAGCAGCCGCTCGAGCGCGCGGCGCGTCGGCTCGGCGCCGGCGGCGCGCAAGGCCGTGGCGTCGGCCAGTCGCGGCATCAGCAGCGCGGCCGGCTCGGCGAGCCGTGCCGCGTCGCCGGCATCGGCGGGCAGGCGGCGGTGCCATTCGTCCCGCCATTGGGCCGCGCGCTCGCCGGCCGCGGGCGCATCGGCGAGCGGCAGCTCGACGAGCGCGGCGAACCAGCGCGCTGCCGGCTGCCAGCGCAGCGGCAACCAGCTTGCGATCGTCTCGACCTGCTGCCGCCAGCGCGCGCGCAGGTGCGGCTCGATGCGGTGCGGGTCGGCGGCCTCGGCCAGGCCGTCGGTCCACGACGCGAGCGGCCCGCCGCGCGTCAGCGCGAGTGCGTGCGCCGCCGTGCGGCTGGCTTCGAGCGTGCGCCACAGCACGTCGTCGGGGCGACCGCCGTAGCGCGCCTGCAGGCGCGCCTGCGCATAGGCGAACCCGGTGCGCGGCGTCATCCGTCGCCGGCCGTCGTGATGCGCTGCGCGACGCGCTCGCTGGCAGCGGCGATTGCGGCCTCGTCGGGCGGCGGCGGCGTGGCCGCGGCCGCCTGGGCGCGCAGTGTGTCGAGGCGCCGCTCCAGTGCCGCGGCGTGCTCGCGCTGCCAGCGTGCGGTGCGCTCGAGGGCGCTGTTGACGATCGCGAGCGCTTCGCCGCGTGCGCCGTCGCGCAGCGCCTGGGCCCGCTGCCGCGCCAGGGCAAGCTGCGCCTCGGCGTCGCTCTCGGCGCGCAGCACGCGCTCGATCGCCTGCGCCGCGCCGGCAGCTCCGCTGGAGTCGTTGCCGAGGCGCACGCTGCCGGTCTCAGTCGGCGAGGTTGTCGGCCACGAGTTCGAGCAGGCTCTCGGTCGGCTTGTCCCACTTGGCGTGCCTGGCGCCCATCTCGAACGTGATGCGGCACTGGCCGCAACTCGTGACAAAGCGCTTCGCGCCGGTGGCCTCGATCTGCTGCTTCTTGAGCTCGAACACCATGTGGCGCAGCGGCGTCGCGCGCTGGTTCGACACCACGCCGCCGCCGCCGCCGCAGCAATAGCCGGTGACGCCGTGGTCCTGCATCTCGATCAGCTCGAAGCCCAGCGCCGCGAGCACCCGCCGTGCCGCCGCCTCGAGCCCGCCACGGCGCACGATCTGGCAGGGGTCGTGGAAGGTCGCGGACTCGCCGATCTTGTTGACGCGGATTCGGCCCGTCGCGATCATTTCGTCGAGGAACTCCGTCATGTGGATGATGCGCACCGGCAGCGCCCGGCCGTACCACTTGGCGGCCTCCCAGCGCGCTGCGCCGTAGGCGTGGCCACATTCGGGCAGCAGCACCGTCTTGGCGCCGATCTTCACCGCGGTGTCGACCAGCGAGCGCGTGAGCCTCTCCTGCAGCTCGAGGTCGCCGTTGTTGAAGCCGATGTTGGCCGCGTCGAAGCCGTCTGCGTGCATCGTCCACTTCGCGCCGACGGCATTGAGGATCCTGGCCGCGTCGGCCAGCGCCTTGGTGTGCTCGCCGAGCTCGGCCGGCGCGGCGGTGACGAGGAAGTCGGCGCGGTCCAGGTTGCAGGGGATTGGGACGCCGTGCTCCTGCACCACCTCGGCCAGGATGTCGGGCAGATCCTCGCCCGGCGTCGCCGTGCTGCCCCACTGCCGCGCTGTGCGGTCCATCAGCGCCAGTCGCTCGGGCACGAGGCCGGCCTTGAACATGCCGTGGCGCGCCTCCTTGACCAGTTCGGCGATGTCGATGCCCATCGGGCAGACCATCGTGCAGCGGCCGCACATGGTGCACGAGTCGTAGAGCAGTTCCTGCCACTGCTGCAGGTCGTCGAGCGTCGGCTTCCTCACCAGGCCGAGCGCGCGCACGACGGGCGCGAACGGGCCGGCCTCGCGCAGGTAGGCGCGGCGCAAGGGCTCGAGCTTGTAGACCGGCGTGTACTTGGCCTCGCCCGTCGTCACGTGGAAGTGGCAGGCCTGGGCGCACAGGCCGCAGCGCACGCACGATTCCATGTGAAGCGCAGCGGTGACGCCGAATTCGGAGACGAAGCTCTTCATCGCGGCGTCGACGCGCGCCTCGTCGCTGAGCTGGCCCTGCTTGTCGAAGGCGGGCGCTTTCGCGGCAGCGGTGCTCATACCTTGACCCCCCTGTGGGCGAAGCGGATGCCCGTCGCGCCGCGCGAGAAGGCGAACAGCACGGCATGCATCAGCTTGCCGAACGGAAACCAGACCAGCAGCAGCTCCAGCGTCAGCAGGTGCACGGCCAGCGGCGTGCGGTAGATGACGTGGTCGCGTGCGAGCAGCGTTGCCGACGGGTCGGTGGCCACCGCCATGCCGGTGATGAGCGGCAGGAAGGTGACGGTCCAGCTGATCCAGTCGTCGGCGCGCGAGATCTTGCGCAGCACCGGATCGTCGAACCGCGCCCACAGCGCCAGCAGCAGCGAGACGATCGTCACGCTGGCAGCGATGTACATCACCGGGTCGGGCAGGGCCGGCCAGGACAGGCCGGTGATGCGGCGGATGAAGGCGATGTGCGGTGCATAGCCGAGAAACACCAGCGCCAGGCCGATGTGGAAGACATAGCCGTTGACGGAGGCGACGCGCGTCGCGGGAACGAAGTCGCGGCGCGGCCACATGCCGCGCACGATGGCGTGCCACGCGGCCGCAGCGTTGCCCGGCGCGCCCTCGCGCGCGGGCGACAGGTCGGGCCGGCGCGGCAGGCGCAGCACGCCGACGAGGCGCCACAGCGTGCCCATCACGAAGACGGCGAGGGCGAACGCGAGCGCGGGGCCGCGGGCGAAATCGAGCAGATCCATGGTCCGTATCCCTCCCCGTGGTTCGACCCGGCACCGCGAGTCGAAGCTCCAGCGAACGTTAGGGACGCAGCCTGCACACTGGTTTGATGCCGGTCAAGAGGAGCTTGCCCGTTGCGAGGGTGCAATTAATAGTCAAATATAAGCATACAGAGAAGTATGGAAGGCGCGGCCAGCGACTTCCGGAGCGCGGCGAGCCGCGCCGGCGGCCGCCTCACGCCGCCGGCCGCTCCTTGACCAGGCCCAACACGTCGCGAAAGCGCGGGTGGTCGCAGCTGCGCAGCCACTCGAAGGCCAGCATCTCGGCGCCGACCAGCACGATGCCTTCGGCCGCCAGTCGCTGCATTGCCAGCGCCTTGTCGTCGCGCCGCCGGCTGCCGCAGGCTTCGGGCACCACGGCGACGCAGAACCCGGCGCGGCGCAGCCCGAGCGCCGTCTGCAGCAGGCAGACGTGCGCTTCGCAGCCGGCGACGACGACGTGCTCGATGCCGGGCCGGCGCGCGCGCAGCGCGTCGGCCAGGCCGTCGGCCGCAGCGTCGAAGCGGCGTTTGGCGAGCGTGGTGTCGCAGGCGGCGCGCACCCTCGCTTCATTGGGGCCGAGGCCGGCCGGGTTCTGCTCGGTGCCGAGCACCGGCACATCGAGCGCGCGCGCGACGCGCGCGAGGAACAGCGCGTCGCGCAGCACCGCCTCGGCGCCGTCGATGGCCGGCAGCAGGCGCTGCTGATAGTCGACCAGCACGAGGGCGCTGCGCATCGCATCGAGTCTCGTCGCCATTGCGCCAGTGTACGAAGGCGCGGCCTCCGGCGTCGCGGTCGCGTTGTCCGCGGCCGGCATTCAGGGCTGCGCCTGACCGAGGAAGTGCGCGACGCCGACGACCTTGTCGACCGGCAGCACGAAGGCGATGCCACGCCCGACGTCGTTGAGGTCGGCGGCGCGCACGATGGCATCGAGAATGGCGTCGGCCCGATGCGACGGAACGAGCGTCAACACGATCTCCTTCTCGGGCTCGATCGACAGGCCGAAGATCTTCTCCTTCTCGTTGATGCCGGCGCCGCGTCCGCCGAGCACGGTGCCGCCGCGCGCGCCCGCGTCGACCGAGGCTTCGAGCACGGTGCTGCCCCAGCCCTTGCGCACGATGGTGACGATGAGCGAAGTGTTCATGGTGCGGCTCGCTTTCCGGTTTGCGTCGGTCGCCTCCGTCGACGGACGAGGAGGCCGAGCGTCATGATCGACAGTATGGGCGCCAGGGTCACGAGCGACACCAGTCCCAAGCCGTCGAGCAGCAGGTCCGGCCCCTCCATGGCCGACGCGACGCCCAGCGCCAGCGACAGCAGGAAGCTGTTGGCCAGCGGGCCCGCCGCCACGCCGCCGGCGTCGGCTGCGATCGCGACGAAAGCCTTGTCGCTGAAACGCATGATCGCCAGCGCGAGCACGTAGCCGGGCACGAGGATCCAGCCGATGGGGACGTCCCAGGCGATGCGCAGCAGCCCGACGCCGACGGCGACTGCGACGCCGACGCAGACGGTCACGAGAACCATCGAACGGCGGATCGAGCCGCCCGACGCCTCTTCCACCTGATCGGCGAGGATGCGCACGGCCGGTTCTCCCCAGGTGGTGACGAAGCCGAGGACGAGCCCGACGGCCAGCACCAGACCGGGATGCGGCAGCGCGGCGATCGCCCGGCCGATCAGTGAGCCGAACGGCAGGAACGCCAGGCTCACGCCGGTCAGGAACAGGAACAGGCCCGCGGCGGCCAGCAGCGTTCCGCCCAGGATGCGCGCGACTTCGCGGCTCGGCAGCTTCAGCAGCAAGGCCTGGAAGACGAGGAACAGCAGCGCCAGCGGCGTCACGGCGCCGGCGACGCTGCGAGCGGTGTCGGCGAGCAGTTCGAGCAAGGGCGGCTCGGTCACCGCAGCCACCCGACGGTCAGGACGATGATGACGGGCCCGGTCGACGCCAGGCCAAGCAGGCCGAAACCGTCGAGCGTGCCGGCATGGCGGGCGAACACGGCGCTCAATCCGAGCCCGAGCGCCAGCAGCACCGGTCCCGACAGCACGCCGGTCGTCACGCTGCCGGCGTCGTAGGCCAGCGCAATGAACTGTGGCGGCGCCACCAGCGACAGCGCGGCCATCGAGCCAAACGTGACGGCCAGCAGCAGCGTCAATGAGCGGCCGTGGGCGATGCGCGCCAGCGCGGCGGCAGCGAACAGCCCCACGCCGGCGGCGATGAGGTAGACGAGGGCCTGGCCGGAGACATCGCTGCCCGCAATCCGCTCGACCTGGGCCGCCAGGATGAGGACGTCGGGCTCGGCCAGCGTCGTGGCGAAGCCCATCGCCGCGGCGACGGCGACGATCCACCAGATCGAGCCCTTGCGCGGCAGCTCGGCGCCGATGTAGCGCCCCATCGGCAGGATGCCGTACTCGATGCCGGCGAACAGCATCAGCATGCCGACGACGGCGAGCAGCGACCCGGCGAGGAACTGCAGGAACTGCGGCAGCGGCGCGTGGACGACGGCGACCTGAAGGACGCAGACCGTGCCCACCAGCGGCGCGATGGCCCGCAGGACCTCGGGCAGCTTGGTCAGCGCGGAGCGAAGCACCGGGCTATCCTGTCTGCGAGCCCGGAGCTACGGACGACCACCGAGTGCCGGCGGCAACGCGGCGTCGCCGGCGCGGCGCCGGCGGAACAGCGCTGCGCGCGAGAGAACGATCGTCGTCACGGGGGCGGTGATCGACAGCACGATGATGATCAGCCAGGCGTGCAGCGACAGCGCACCCTCGTGCGCCGAGAAGTGCACCACCGACGCCAGCGCGACGGCCCACGCCGCCAGCGTCGACGCCAGCGCCGGCGCGTGCATGCGCAGGAAGAAGTCGGGCAGCCGCCACAGGCCGAGCGCCGCAGTCAGCACGAGGCCGCCGCTGGCCAGCAGCAGCGCCGCGACGACGGCTTCGCCCCACTCGGTTGCTGTCATTCGATCACCTCGCCGCGCAGCAGGAACTTGGCCAGCGCCATCGAGCCGACGAAGCCGAACAGCACCATCAGCAGCGCGCCCTCGAAGTACATGCGGCTGTCGTAGCGGATCGCCAGCACCAGCATCACGAGCATGCCGACGACGTACATGAAGTCCATCGCCAGCACGCGGTCCTGCGCGCTCGGCCCGCGCATCAGGCGCAGCAGGGCGATGCCCATCGCCAGCGCATACAGCACCAGCGTCAGGCCGATCGCCGTCGGGAGCAGGGAACTCATCGCGCCCCCTTGGGCCTGCGGCCCGTCCCACGCGGACCCGAAGGGGCCGCTTCGCGGCCCTTGGGGAGCGAGCACCTTCGGGGCGGTCGTGCGGTGCTCATTCGAATATCTCCTTCAGCGGCCGTTCGTAGTCGTTCCTGAAGTGCTCGATGAAGCGCGCCTCGTCGTCGAGGTCGAACACGTGCAGCAGCAGCGCGCTGCGGTCGGGCGCCAGTTCGGCCCACACCGTTCCGGGGACGACGGTGACGATCATCGCCAGTGCGGCCAGCGCGTGCGCGTCGCTCAGCTCGAGCGCAATGAAGACGAAGCTGCCGCGCGGCGGCCGCGCTTTCGCGCGCAGCACGCCGCCCGCGACGGTCAGCGCCGACACGACGACGTCGCGGCCGACGCGCAGGATCAGGCGCGCGAGCACGCCCCAGCGCCGCAGCGGCCCGGGCGCCGGGCGCAGCGGCGCCATGGCCAGCGGCACAGTGACGGCAAGCAACGCGGCCAGCAGCAGGTGGCCTGCGCCGAGGCTTCGGTTGAGCAGCAACCAGCCGCCGAAGATACCCAGCGACAGCCAGGGCGCGGGCAGCAGTCGTTTCATCTGGGAACCTCCGCTCCGCTCCCTACGGTGCGCGCGCCGAACACGGCCTCGATGTAGCCGGCGGGCTCATGCAGCGCGTCGGCCGTCGCGCGTGCGTAACTCAGCGCGCGGTCGCCGTGCGCGACGAGCAGCAACGCGGCGGCCAGCAGCAGGCCGATCGGCAGCGTTTCGATCACGCGCAGGCGCGGCGCCGGGCGATCCTGCGTGGTCCAGAAGTGGCGGATGCCCACGCGCACCAATGCCAGCGCGGCCAGCAGGCCCGACGCGATCAGCAGCGCGAACAGCGCCCACGCCGCGCGGCCGCCGATGTCGATCAGCGCCGTCAGCATCGCCACCTTGCCGACGAAGCCCGACAACGGCGGCAGCCCGGCGACGACGAGCGCGCAGACGGCGAACGCCACGCCGAGGAAGGCGAGCGCCGCCGGGATCGCGCGTCCGATCAGCGCCTGCTCGTCGTCGTCGAGGTTGGCGCCGGGCGACGGTTCGGCGTCGATGAAGGCCGGCAGCGCGTAGTAGCCGTCGTCGATCTGCTGAGGCCCCAGCTCGACCTCGCGCGCGCGCTCGAGCAGCTCGACCAGCAGGAACAGCGCGCAGCCGGCCAGCGTCGAGCTGGCGAGGTAGAACAGCGCGCCGCCGGAGAGCGCCGGCGCGTCGAAGCCGATCGCCGCGATCAGCGTGCCCGACGACGCGACGACGCTGTAGCCGGCGAGGAGCGCCAGCCGCTGCGACGCGAACATGCCCACCGAGCCGAAGGCGAGCGTGGCCAGCCCGCCCCACACCAGCGCGTCGGCGCCGAACAGCGCCGATGCGCCTGCGGTCGACGGAAAGCACAGCGTCCACAGCCGCAGGATGGCGTAGACGCCGACCTTGGTGAGGATCGCGAACAACGCCGCCGCCGGCGCGCTGGCCGCCGCATAGGCGGGCGGCAGCCAGAAGTTCAGCGGCCAAAGCGCCGCCTTGGCGAGGAAGGCGATCGCCAGCAGCGCCGCGCCGGCATGCAGCAGGCCGCGGTCGCTCGCCGGCACGGCCGGCAGCTTGTGCGCGATGTCCGCCATGTTGAGCGTGCCCGTCACGCCGTACAGTACCGCAACGCCGATCAGGAACAGCAGCGACGCCACGAGGTTGATCGCGATGTAGTGCAGCCCGGCGCGCACGCGTGCCGCTCCGCCGCCGTGCAGCAGCAGGCCGTAGCTGGCCGCCAGCAGCACCTCGAAGAAGACGAACAGGTTGAACAGGTCGGCCGTCAGGAACGCGCCGTAGAGGCCCATCAGCTGCAGCTGGAACAGCACGTGGAAGTAGGCGCCGGCGTGCTGCCAGCGCGCCGTCGCATACAGCAGCGCCGCCAGCCCGACGATGCCCGTGAGCACGGCCATCAGCGCCGACAGCCGGTCGGCGACGAGCACGATGCCGAACGGCACCGGCCAGTCGCCCGGCAGGTAGGCGCCGAACGCCGCCGCCGCGTCGCGCGCGTCGATCCACGCCCACAGCGCGACGGCGAGCGCGAGGCCGGCGGCCGTCGACGCGAGGTTGACGATGGCCTTGAGCGGGCGGCGGCCTTCGCCCAGCAGCAGCATCGCCGCCGCGGTGGCGAGCGGCAGCAGCACCGGCGCGACGACGAGGTGGTGCGGCATCGTCATGGAGGTGCCTCCTCCTGGCCGTCGACGTGGTCGCCGCCGCTCAGGCCGCGCAGCGCGAGCAGCACGACCAGAAACAGCGCCGTCGTCGCGAAGCCGATCACGATGGCCGTCAGCACCAGCGACTGCGGCAGAGGGTCGGTGTAGTGCAGCAGGTCGCCCGGCCGTCCCGGCCAAACGATCGGCTCCTTGTCGATCGACAGGCTGCCGACGCTGAAGATGAACAGGTTGACGGCATAGGACAGCAGCGACAGGCCGATCAGCACCTGGAACGTGCGCGGGCGCAGCACCAGCCAGATGCCTGCGCCGCCCATCACGCCGATCGCCAGCGAGATCACGACTTCCATCAGTTCGCTCCCTCGCCGTCGTCGGCGCCGGAGGGACGGCGGTGCACGCGCAGCGACTGGTGCGCGATCGCCGTCAGCAGCAGCAGCGTCGAGCCGACGACGACGACGAAGACGCCCAGGTCGAAGAAGGTTGCGCTCGGCAGGTGCAGCTCGCCGATCCACGGCAGCGTGACGTGCGCCGTGTGCGTCGTGAGGAACGGATGACCGACGACGAGCGAGCCGAGGCCGGTGACGAGGGCGAGCAGCAGGCCGGCGGCGATCCAGCGCGGCGGCACGAGCCGCATGTGCGCCTCGACCCAGCGCGTGCCGCCGACGATGTACTGCGCGATGAAGGCGATCGCCAGCACCAGCCCGGCGACGAAGCCGCCACCCGGCTCGTTGTGGCCGCGCAGGAACAGGTGCACGGCGAACACGCCGGCCACCGGCAGCAGCAGCCGCACCAGTACGGCCGGCACGTCGAGGTAGCGCTGCGTGGCGTCGTCGCCGCGTCCGCGGCGCAGGTCGCTGACTGAATCGGTGGACACGGCGCTCTGTTGCGCCGGCTCGTCGATCGCTTCGCGCGGGGGCCGGAAGCGCCGCAGCAGCGCGAAGACGCTGATGCCGACGATGCCCAGCACCGTGATCTCGCCCAGCGTGTCGAACGCGCGGAAGTCGACCAGCATCACGTTGACGACGTTCGTGCCGCCGCCGTCGGGCAGCGCGCGCTCGAGGAAGAAGGGCGAGATGCTCATCGGTGCCTGGCGCGTCAGCAGCGCATACGACAGCGCCGCGAGACCGGCGCCCGCCAGCACGGCGAGCACGAGGTCACGGCGGCGCCGCCACCAGGCGCGAGTCGCGGTGCGCGGGTCGTCCTGCGCGACGCGCTTGGGCATCCAGCGCAGCCCGAGCAGGAACAGCACCGTTGTGACGACCTCGACGGCAAGCTGCGTCAGCGCGAGGTCGGGCGCCGAGAACCAGGCGAAGGTGATGCACAGCACGAGGCCGACGATGCCCAGCATCGTCAGCGCGGCGAGGCGGTGGAACTTGGCCTGCCAGGCCGCGCCGATCGCGGCGGCGCCGCCGACGGCCCACAGCAGCACGAACTCGGGCGTCGCCGGCACTCGCGCGCGGTCGCCCCATTCGAGCGGCACGATCAGCGCCGAGCCGAGGCCCGCGAGCCCCGAGATCACGATCATCGCCAGCAGCTGCGGCTGCAGGCGCCGCGTGGACAGCCACCGCAGCAGCCGGCGCGCGAGCGCCGTGGCGAGCGCCACCCCCGTCACGAACCAGCGCTGACCGTCGAGCGTCCAGGGCGCGATGGGCGAGCGGCGCCGCTTGAAGTGCGCCGTGAACAGCAGGTAGACGGCGATGCCGCCGATCAGCGCGACCACGCTCATCAGCAGCGGCGTGGTCCAGCCGTGCCACACGGCGAGGCTGTACTCGGGCAGCACGCCGCCGACGACGGGGCGCGCCGCCGCCGCCAGCATCGGCCCGATCGACCACGCCGGCGCCATGCCGACGACGATGCACGCCAGCACCAGCAACTCGACCGGCACGCGCATCCAGTGCACCGGCTCGTGCGGCCGGCGCGGCAGGTCGCGCGCCGGCGGCCCGAAGAACACGTCGTGGCCGAAACGCAGCGAATAGACGACGGCGAACACGCCGGCAAGCGTCGCGGCCAGCGGCAGCGCGGCTTCGACCCACGGATGTGCGCTGACGAACACCGTCTCGGCGAAGAACATCTCCTTGGACAGGAAGCCGTTGAGCAGCGGCACGCCGGCCATCGCGGCGCAGGCGACGATCGCCAGCGTGCCGGTGATCGGCATGTTGCCGTACAGGCCGTCGAGCCGGCGCATGTCGCGCGTGCCGGTCTCGTGGTCGATGATGCCCGCCGACATGAACAGCGACGCCTTGAACGTCGCGTGGTTCATCATGTGGAAGACGGCCGCGACGGCGGCCAGCGGGCTGTTCAGGCCCAGCAGCAGCGTGATCAGTCCGAGGTGGCTGATCGTCGAGTAGGCGAGCAGGCCCTTCAGGTCGTTCTGGAACATCGCCGCGTAGGCGCCGAGCAGCAGCGTGGCCAGGCCCGCGCCGCCGACGATCCAGAACCAGGCGTCGGTGCCGGCGAGCACCGGCCACAGCCGCGCAAGCAGGAACACTCCTGCCTTGACCATCGTCGCCGAGTGCAGGTAGGCCGACACCGGCGTCGGCGCGGCCATCGCGTGCGGCAGCCAGAACTGGAACGGGAACTGCGCGCTCTTGGTCAGCGCGCCGACCAGCACGAGCGCGAGCGCGGGCGTGTACAGGGGGTGGCCGCGCACGCGGTCGCCGGCGGCGAGCACGGCGTCGAGGTCGTGGCTGCCGACGATGTGGCCGAGCAGCAGCACACCGGCCAGCAGCGCCAGCCCGCCGGCGGCGGTCACGGTGAACGCCATGCGCGCGCCGCGGCGCGCGTCCTCGCGGTGCGTCCAGTAGCCGATCAGCAGGAACGAGAACACGCTCGTCAGCTCCCAGAACACGACGAGCTGCACCAGGTTGCCCGACACGACGATGCCGAGCATCGCGCCCATGAAGCCGAGCAGCAGCGAATAGAAGCGCGCCGCCGGGTCCTCGGGCGACAGGTAGTAGCGCGCATAGACGATGACGAGCAGCCCCATGCCGCTGACGAGCATCGCGAACATCCATGCGAAGCCGTCGATGCGCACGACGACGTCGACGCCGAGGCTCGGCAGCCAGGCCAGGCGCTGCTCGACGACGCCGCCGGCGGCGACCTCGGGCCAGAGCAGCGCCAGCGGCACGGCGACGGCCAGCGCGACCGCTGCCGCCCACAGCGACTCCAGGTTGCGTGCCGTGGTCGGCAGCAGCGCCGCGATGACGCTGCCGACGAAAGGCACGAGGAGGATCAGCAGCAGTGGCATGCCCCCGAGTCTATGTGCAGGCGCGCCTGTGCCTTACGCTCGGGGCTGCCAACGCACCGCTGCACACGGAGGAAGCGCATGACCGTCCTTGGCCCCGTCCTCGTCGCCACTGACTTCTCGGCGCACGCGCGCCACGCAGCCGATCGCGCGGCGCGCGTCGCCCAAGAGGCGTCCTCGCCGCTCACGCTGATGCACGTGCTGGCCGGCGACGCGCTGGCGCAGCTGAGGGGCTGGCTCGGTGCAGCCGGCGTCGCCGAGCAGCTGATGCGCGACGAAGCGCAGCGGCAGCTTCGGCAGCTCGCCGACGAGCTGCGCGCGTCGCGCCACGTGGCGGTCGACCTGCACGAGGCCGCCGGCGCCGTGCTCGACGAGATCGTGCGCGAGGCCGAGGCGCTGCAGGCCGGCCTGATCGTGACGGGCGCCCGAGGAGCCGGCTTCCTGCGCCGGCTGGTGCTCGGCACGACGTCGGAGCGCCTGATGAACCGGACGACGCGCCCGCTGCTCGTCGTGCGCCAGACGGCACACGAACCGTACCGCCGCGTGCTCGTGCCGGTCGACTTCTCGCCGTGGTCGCTGGACGCGCTGGCGATCGCGCGGCGCGTCGCGCCGAACGCGCAGTTCGTCGTGATGTCGGCATTCGAGGTGCCGTTCGAAAGCAAGCTGCGCTTCGCCGGCATCGAGCCCGCGATGATCGAGCACTATCGCGAACGGGCGCGCACCGATGCCACGCAGCGCGCCCACGCGCTGGCCGCGCAGGCCGGGCTGAAGGCGGGGCACTGGCAGCCGTGCATCGTCGAAGGCGACGCGTCGCTGCGCATCGTCGAGAAGGAGCAGGAGTTCGACTGCGACCTCGTCGTGATGGGCAAGCAAGGGCGGTCGGCGACGGTCGACCTGCTGCTGGGCAGCACGACGAAGCACGTGCTCGCCGAAGGGAGCGCCGACGTGCTGGTGTCGACAGGGCGCGAGGACAACCGCCCGGTGCCGCCTTGTTGACTGGCATCAAGGCACCCGACCGTGCCGCCGCGCACGATCGGCGGGCGACAACACACTGTTATATAAGCATACGGTAAAGTCCCGATGGTGAACCGCGCCTGCGCAGTTTCCAATCCGATGCATCGCGCCGGCGACGGCGTACCATTCCAGCGCACTCCGGGTGAGGTTGCATGAACCCGAATCGAGCGACGACGCACGCACCAAGCCCGGGCGGGGCCACGCCCGCCGGCGCCGGCTTGCTCACCGAGCTTGCGGCCGACCTCGCCGCCGGCGGCGATCTGCGCCTGCTGCTCGACCGCTTCCTCGACCCGATCGTGCGGCTCTCGGGCGCGCAGGCCGGCGTGGTGCGCGTGCTCAGCGACGACGACGAACGCCTGCGCATCGTCAGCGATGTCGGCCTGCCGGGCAGCGTGTGCGGCGCCGAGGAGTCGGTCGACCGCCACTGCGGCCATTGCGGCGAGGCCGCCGATGCGCAGCGCGTCGTCTGGACCTCTGACCTGAGCCGCTGTTCGGACCGCACGCACGACGCCTGGTTCGGCGACGACTGCCGGTGCATGCTCGTCGTGCCGCTGCAGCACCGCGGCCGCATGCTCGGCGTCTACAACCTGTTCTTCGACAGCGGTGCAGCCGAGCCCGCGCCCGGCGTCGCCGCGCTGCTCAAGGCGGTCGGCGAGCTGCTCGGCCTGGCGCTGCACAACGCGCGCCTCGAGGCCGAGAACCTGCGCGCCGCCGTGGTCCACGAGCGCCAGGCGATGGCCGCCGTGGTGCACGACTCGATCGCGCAGACGCTGACCTACGTCAAGATGCGCCTGCCGCTGCTGCAGGACGCGGTGCTCGTGCGGGACGAGGGGCGCGCGCTGAAGTACCTCGACGACGTGCGCGACGCCGTCGGCGAGGCGCACGCCAGCCTGCGTGAGATCGTCACCCACTACCGCACGCGCATCGATCCGCGCGGCCTCGTGCCGGCGCTCGACGCGCTGGCGGCGCGTTTCCCGCGGCGCACCGGCATCGAGCTGGCGTTCGCCAACCGCGCACCCGGCCTCAGGCTGCCGGCCGAGCTCGAGAGCGACGTGTTCCATATCGCGCAGGAGGCGCTGGCCAACGTCGAGCGCCATTCGGGAGCCCGGCACGCCTGGCTGACCGTCGAGCCGACGCCGGCCGGCGTCGAACTGCTGGTCGAGGACGACGGCAGCGGCCCCGGCCGCCCCGCCGACGAAGCGGCGCACTACGGGATCGGCATCATGAGCGAGCGCGCGCTGCGCCTGGGCGGCGAGCTGAGCGTCGCGCCGCGTCCCGGCGGCGGCACGCGCGTGCGGCTCGCGTTTCCGGCTGCGACGGGGTCCGGCCATGGGTGAGGAAGCTGTGTTGAAGATCGTCCTCGTCGACGATCACTCGCTGTGCCGCAACGGCCTGACCGATCTGCTGCAGCAGCGCGGCAACATGCAGGTCTGCGCCGCGACGGGCGACCCGACCAAGGTCGCCGGCCTGCTGCGCGAGCACCTGCCCGACCTCGTCGTGCTTGATCTGCGCATGCCGACGACGGACGGCCTGACGCTGCTGCGCCAACTGCGCAGCGAGGGCATCGACACGCCGGCGCTGATCCTGACGATGAGCGACTCGCAGGACGACCTCGCCGCCGCGCTGCGCGCCGGCGTGAAGGGCTACCTGTTGAAGGACATGGAGCCCGACGACGTCATCGCCGCGATCGATCGCGCCGCGCGCGGCGAGCTGGCCGTCGCGCCGGCGCTCACACTCAAGCTGGCGCAGATGTTGCAGGCCGGCCACAGCGGCCCGGAGCGCAAGGATCTGCTGGCCTCGCTCACGGAGCGCGAGCGCGAGATCCTCTCGCACCTGGCGCGCGGCGAGAGCAACAAGACGATCGCGCGCTCGCTCGACATCAGCCACGACACCGTCAAGCTGCACGTGCGCCACATCCTGACCAAGCTCAACCTCAGCTCGCGCGTCGAGGCGGCAGTGTTCGCCGTCGAGCAGCGCAGCGCGGCGGCGCGCTGAGCGTCGCGGGATCGACGCCGACCGGCCTCAGGGACAGGCGCTCCAGTCCCCCGGCACTTTGCCGACGAGCCGCAGGAAGCTCTCGAACGGGCCCATGTTGCCCATTGCCTCCATCTTCGGGCCGTCGAAGTTGAGGCGGCCGAACATCATGGCGCGCATCGGGCCGTAGTCGCCGGCGCCCATCTCGCGCCAGCGCGCCGAGTCGGCCCACATCAGGTAGTCGGCCCCGCGGTCCAGCGTCTTCGTCGTCGCCGGTCCGCCGGCGGCGCACTGCGCCTTGTCGCCCTGGAGCACGATGCGCATCTCGATGCGATCGCTGCTCGCGCAGTCGGCCCGGTAAATCTGCATCGTCTTGTGGCCGCGACCCGCGTCGTTGCGGATCCAGCCCGACTCGACGAGCTTGTCGGTGAGCACCGGCTCGGCGTTCCACGCCGTGCACATCGCCTGCGCCCACTGCGGCGACATGGCGGTGGGCGCGGCCGGCTGGGCGAGTGCGGGCAAGGCGATGGCGAGCCCTGCGAGCAGGGCGGCGGCATGTCGTGTCATCTGTCAGTCTCCGGTGACGATGGCTGCGGAGGGTTCGTGCGTCGAGACTCGGTCGTGCGCTTCTCGTTCGAACCAGGCCAGACGCTCGCGCAGCCGCACCACTTCACCGACGATCGTCAGGCACGGCGACTGCAGCCCCGCGGCCTCGACGCGGGCGGCGAGATCGGCGAGCGTGCCGGTGACGACGCGCTGCTCGCGTGTCGTGCCCTGCTGCACGACGGCGGCCGGCCATTCGGGCGGCAGGCCGTGCGCGACCAGGCGCTCGCAGATCGACGCCAGCCCCGACAGGCCCATGTAGATGACGACGGTCTGGCGCGGCCGCGCCAGCGCCGTCCAGTCGAGCTCGGCCGTGCCGTCCTTCAGGTGGCCGGTGACGAAGGTGCACGACTGCGCATGATCACGGTGCGTCAGCGGGATGCCGGCGTAAGCCGAGACGCCGCACGCCGCCGTGACCCCGGGCACGACCTCGAACGGCACACCGGCGGCGGCGAGCTGCTCGATCTCTTCGCCGCCTCGGCCGAACACGAACGGGTCGCCGCCCTTCAGGCGCACGACGTGACGCCCGCGGCGCGCCAGCGCGACCAGCAGGTCGTTGATCTCGTCCTGCTGCATCGTGTGGTGGTTGCGCCGCTTGCCGACGTAGATGCGTTGTACCCGTTCGCCGATCAGATCGAGCACGCCGCCGGAGACCAGGTGGTCGTGCACGACGACGTCGGCGCTGCGCAGCACGCGCAACGCCTTCAGCGTGAGCAGCTCGGGGTCGCCGGGGCCGGCGCCGACGAGGCTGACGCGGCCGCTGCTGCGCGGCAACGCCACCGATGCGTTCATGTCGAGCCCTTCGATTTCATCAGTGTTCGCCCTTGGTGCGCAGCAGCCCGGCGAGGCGGTTGCCCTGCTTCTGCGGCCCGCCGCGCGGGAACATCTCGTGCAGGTGGTGGTTGCTGCCGCGCTCGGCGCCCCAGACGCGCGTGAAGTGGCGGATCATCACGCGCACCTGCGCCTGCACGCCGTGCGCGGCGTAGTGCTCGCGCAGGAAGCGGATCAGCTCCCAGTGCGCCGGCGTCAGCACCAGCTGCTCGCGTTCGGCGAGCGCACGCGCGAAGTCCTCCGACCAGTCGGCCAGGTTGCGCAGGTAGCCCTCGGAATCGACGGCGACCGGCCGGCCGTGCACCAGCACGCTGTGCTCCTGCGTCGGCGTGTTCGTCATCGCGCAATCCTCCTGGTGCTGGTTCTTTTCGTCATGGCGCGCGGCGGCGGCGTCGCAGCGGCGTGCGCGCGGCAGGCCCGCACGAAGCCGACGAAGCGCTGCGGCCAGTCGTTGCCGCCGGTGTGGCGCAGGTGGGCGTACGACGCGAGCACGTTGTGCACGCACACGCCGTCGTGCGTGCCGTCGACGCCGTGGCCGCGCAGCACGTGATAGGCCCAGCGCACTCCGGGGTCGATGTTCTCCAGGCTCGAATGGTGGAACTCGTGGCCGAGAATCGCCGGCGCGCCGGCGTGCGGCCACGGGTGGTCGGCCGTCTCGGCCAGCCGCACATAGCCGCGGCCGACGGGCCGGGCGTGCATCACGGCGTCGCCCGGGATCGCGCCGACCATCTGTGCGCTGCGGCCGTTCCAGTTCAGCGTGCGCGCCAGGTACATCAGGCCGCCGCACTCGGCGTGGACCGGCAGGCCGTCGGCGATGGCACGGTGCAGCGCCGTGCGCAGCGCGACGTTGGCCTCCAGCTCGCCCATGAACAGCTCGGGAAAGCCGCCGCCGATGAACACACCGTCGAGCGCGGGCGGCAGCCGCGCGTCGCGCAGCGTGTCGAAGGGCAGCAACTCGGCGCCGGCGGCCTCGAGCGCCGCGAGGTCGTCGGGGTAGTAAAAGCCGAAGGCCTTGTCGCGCGCGATGCCGATGCGCACGCGCGGCTGCGGCGCATCGGCGGCCACCGCCGGCTGCGGCAGCGCGGGCAGCGGCGCTGCACTCGACGCGAGCGCGAACACGCGATCGAGGTCGACCTGCGCGGCGACGCGATCGCCGATCTTGCGCACGCGCGCGCCGGCGTCGTCGATCTCGCGGTCGGGCATCAGGCCGAGGTGGCGCTCGACGAGGGCGAGGCGCTCGTCGTCGTGCACGGCGCCGAGCACGGGCACGTCGGTGTAGTGCTCGATCACGGCGCGCAGCTTGGCCTCGTGGCGCGAGCCGCCGACGCGGTTGAGGATCACGCCGCCGATGCGCAAGCCGCGGTCGAACGCCTGGTAGCCGAGGATCAGCGGCGCGATGCCGCGCGTCATGCCGCGCGCGTCGATGACGAGCAGCACCGGCAGCGCGAGGCGGTGCGCCAGCGCCGCGTTGCTGTTGCTGCCGTCGAGCGCGAGGCCGTCGTAGAGGCCCTTGTTGCCTTCGACGAGCGCGAGGTCGACTCCGGCGGCGTGGCGCGCGAACACGGCGTCGATCTCGCCGGCGTGCATCAGCAGCGGGTCGAGGTTGATGCAGGACCGGCCGGCGGCGAGGCCTAGCCACATCGGGTCGATGTAGTCGGGGCCCTTCTTGTACGGCTGCACGATCCGGCCGCGCGCCGCGAATGCTGCCGCGAGGCCCAGCGTCAGCGTCGTCTTGCCCGACGACTTGTGCGCCGCCGAGACAAGCAGTCGGGGCAGGGCGAGCACTCCCTCTCCCGCCTGCGGGAGAGGACCGGGGTGACGGGCCGTCTTCATCCTATGCCTTCGCCGCGTCGTCGTCGCGCGGCAGGAAGTCGAGCACGTGCACGCCGATCGTCGTCAGCACGAAGGCTGCACCGACGCCGCCCAGGCCCAGCGCCAGCTCGGGCCAGCTCGGGCGATAGGTCTCGATCGCACCGTCGGCGAAGGTGCTCGTCACCGTGTGGCCGGGGAAGATGTCGAGCGGGAACGCCTGCCCGCCGATGATGAAGACATAGAGCAGCGCGAATGCGCCGGCGATGACGAGCAACGACGCCGCCATCACGCAGCGCGGCCTCCCGAGCCTGGGGTGGAACACGAGCAGCATCGGCAGCACGGCGCCGAGCACGACGTGGCCGACCCAGAACAGCCACGGGTAGACGCCGCCGTCGCGCAGGATGAAGGCCTCGAATTCGCCCTGGCGCGCGAAGTAGAGGTTGGTCGCGTGGTAGACGGCAACCAGGTACAGCGCCGCGCCGACGAACACGCCGAGCAGCCGCGCCAGCCGGCGGCGTACCGCGTCGGGCAGCTCGGCGCCGTTCCATGCATACATCGCCGCTTGCGCGACGAGGAAGACGGCCAGCCCCCAGGCGAACGACAGCACGATGAACAGCGGCGCCAGCAGCGCCGACTGATAGGCCTGGCGCGCGACGAGAAAGCCGAAGATCGACCCGGTGCCGGTGGTCAGCACGAAGCGCCACACCAGCGCGAAGAGGCCGACCGCCTTCGAGTGCTTCGCGTAGCGGCGCTCGAACATCGTCCACAGGTAGAGCGCGACGATGGCGAACATGCCCGAGTAGAGGAACACGTTCCACGCGAACACCGACTTGAAGTTGTAGTGCGTCGCCGCGACGACGAGGCGCTCCGGCCGCCCCAGGTCGAGCATCAGCACCATCAGGCCGCCGGCCAGCAGCGCCACGCACAGCAGCGCCGACAGCCGCGCGCGCGGCTTGTAGACCGGGTCGCCGAACACGGAGCCGATCGAGGCCACGTTGAGCACCCCCGACGCGGCGACGATCAGGAAGATGGCGAACACGTGCGGCAGGCCCCAGACGATCTGGTTCGTCATGCCGGTGACGACGTGACCGTGCTCGTCCATGAGGTGCGCGGCGCCGAGGCCGGCGAGCGTGACCAGGCCGCCGAGGGCGAGCAGGGCGTAGTAGCCGTGCGTCTTGTTCATGCCGCAAGCTCCACCCCCTCTCCCGCGCGCGGGAGAGGGTTGGGGTGAGGGTGAAGTTGAGGTGGAACGAGGTCAGCGCCTGCGCGTGCGCGGCGGCCGCGGGGGTGGCCGGCTGCAACGAGCATTGACAGATCAGAGCCCCACATATCGAACCCCCGGATCGAGCCGCAGATCCGCCCGCAACTGCTTCGTCGCGATCTCGCGCACCCGAACCGAGATCGCACTCGCCGGATCGTTCAGGTCGCCGAACAGCATCGCGTGATGCCCCGCCTTCGCGCAGGCCTCGACGCAGGCCGGCTGGCCGCCGCGGTCGACGCGGTGCACACACAGCGTGCAGCCCTCGACGCAGCCCTTGCCGCGCGGCACGTCGGGCTTCTGGCCGGTGAGCGGCTCGTGCACGAACGAGCGCGCCTTGTACGGGCAGGCCATCATGCAGTAGCGGCAGCCGATGCAGGTGTGGCGGTCGACGAGCACGATGCCGTCGGCCCGCTTGAACGACGCGCCGGTCGGGCAGACGTCGACGCAGGGCGGCTCGGCGCAGTGCTGGCACATCACGGGCAGCGACGCCGTGCGGCCGGTGCTGATCTCCTTGATCTCGACCTTGCGGATCCACTGCGGGTCGGTGCGGCTCGTGCCGCTGCCCAGCCCGTTCTCGGTCTGGCAGGCCGTGACGCACTCGGTGCAGCCGCTGGCGCACTTCGTCGTGTCGACCAGCAGGCCCCAGCGCACCTTCGGGTTCACGCCCTTGGCTGCGCCGGCCGGCTCCGCGGCCTGCGCCACTTCGATCAGGTGGATGCCGGGTGCGAGCAGCGCGCCGCCCGCGCCCGCCGCCGCCAGCCCGAGGAAGGCACGGCGGCCGGCGAGCGCCTCGCGCGCGCCGCTGTCGGGGGCCGGGGTGCCGGGCTTCATCGCGCGCTCGTCATCGCCGGTTCGGCCAGGAGGCGGCGCCACTGCGCCACGAGGCGCGTGACGCCCTCGTTGCCGGGGTGCGGATGGTTCAGCGGCAGGAACGCCGTCTTGGCGGCGGGCTTGCTGGCGTGGCACTCGAAGCAGTCGACCTTGACCGCCGCATAGCTGTGGCACGAGACGCAGAAGTCCGTCTTCGCGACGGCGACGCTGCCCGTCTCGGCGCTGGCGTGGCACTCGATGCAGCCCTTCAGGCTGGCGCGCGCGTCGCGCACGCCGCGGTGCACCGTCTCGTCGCGTTGGTGCTTGAGCAGGTCCATGTGGTTGCGGCGCATGAAGGCCGGCTCGGCAACGCACTGTTCGCCGCGCGCCGCGCCGATCGCCGGCTTGGGCACGCGGCCCGCCGTCGCGTCGGCAGCCTGCGCCGGCAGCGAAGCGGCAGCACAGGCGAGCGCGAGCGCCGCCGCAGCGCGGCGCGCCAGGGCGCTGCGCTGCATCGACTTCATTCGCCCAGCCCCATCTGGATGTAGCCCGTCGGGCACACGTCCTTGCAGATGTGGCAGCCGATGCACTTGGTGTAGTCGGTGTCGACGTAGCGCCCCGTCGTCGACTGCGACTTCTTCACCTTGAACACGGCAGTCTGCGGGCAGTAGACGACGCAGTTGTCGCACTCGAAGCACAGGCCGCAGCTCATGCAGCGCTTGGCCTCGGCGACGGTCTCGGCCTCCGTCAGCGCGATGACGCGTTCCTCGAAGTTGTCGAGCGCCTGCTCGGCGGTGAGCGTGACGACCTTGCGCTTGTGGCGCGCCGTGTACGGGAAGTGGCCGAGGAACAGTTCCTCGTGCGGAATCACGTAGCGGTCGGAGCGGTTGTCGAAGTTGTGGATCGCCGCCGTGCTGGTGTCGGTGCCATGGATCGGCTCGTGCACCTCGGTCAGCGTCAGCCCCTTCTCGATGAGCTTGCGGTTGATGTCCCAGGTGTGGACGTCGATCTTGGGGCGCTTTTCGAGCGGTTCGCCCTGCAGGTGACGGTCGATGCCTTCGGCGGCGATCGCACCGTGGCCGATGGCGGTGGTCAGCAGGTGCGGGCGCACCACGTCGCCGCCGACGAACATGCCGGGCTGGCCTTGCACCTGATAGTTCTTGTCGGTTGCGATGCCGCCCTTGCCGTTGTTGAGCGATTCGAGGCCGGTGAAGTCGACCGCCTGGCCGATCGCCGAGACGATCAGGTCGGCCGGGATGTCCTCCTCCGTGCCCTCGATCGTCTTGACCTCGAGCTTGCCGCCGGCAATCTTCGCTTCGCAGCGCACGACCCTGAGCGCGACGGCGCGGCCCGAGGCGTCGCGCACCACGGCGACCGGCGCCATGCCGCCGCGGATCGAAATGCCTTCGGCGAGCGCGTGCTCCACCTCGTGCCTGCTCGCCTGCATCTTGTCGACGGCGAAGATCGAGGTCAGCGTCACCTCGGCGCCCTGGCGCGCCGACACCGACGCCACGTCGTGCGCGACGTAGCCGGCGATCGCGTGCTCGGGGCGGTCGCTCTCGCGCGCCTGGTCGATGTGACCGAGGCGCCGCGCCACGGTCGCGACGTCGATCGACGTGTCGCCGCCGCCGACGACGACGACGCGCTTGCCGACGTGGCGCATGCGCCCGTCATTGAAGGCCTTGAGGAACGCCGTCGCCGTGACGACGTTGGGCGCCTCGCAGCCCTCGACCGGCAGCGGCCGGCCGCTCTGTGCGCCGAGGCCGAGGAAGACGGCGTCGAACTCGGCGCGGATCTGCTCCATCGTCACGTCGGTGCCGATGCGCGTGGTCATGCGCGTCTGCACGCCCAGCTCGAGGATGCGCCCGATCTCGGCGTCGAGCACGGTGCGCGGCGTGCGAAAGCCCGGGATGCCGTAGCGCATCATGCCGCCCAGCTCGGCGCGCTCGTCGAAGATCGTCACGGCGTGACCCTTGCGCGCAAGCTGGTAGGCCGCCGACAGGCCGGCCGGCCCGCCGCCGATCACGGCGACCTTCCTGCCGCTCTGCTTGGCGGGCTTGGGGAACTGCAGCTTGTTGGCAATGGCGTACTCGCCGAGGAAGTGCTCGACGGAATTGATGCCGACGAAGTCCTCGACCTCATTGCGATTGCAGCCTGACTCGCAGGGCGCCGGGCACACGCGGCCCATCACGCTGGGCAGCGGGTTGGCCTCGGTCAAACGCCGCCACGCATACTCCTGCCACGCCATGCCCGCGGGCGGTTTCTCGATGCCGCGCACGATATTCAAGTAGCTGCGGATGTCTTCGCCCGACGGGCACGAACCCTGGCACGGCGGCGTGCTCTGGATGTAGGTCGGGCACTTGTGCGAATGGTCGGCGTCGAAGATCTCCTGCTGCCACGCCAGCGGCTTGTGGTCGCCGTCCTTGTAGCGGCGGAAGTTCAGCGGCTGCACCTGCGCCGTATCGGCTTGACTGGACATTGGAGTCTCCTCGTATCTCTTTACTGCGGTTCGCCGAGCCTGATGGCCTTGCTCACGAGCTGGTGCACGCCGCCGACCATGCTCATGTCGAAGCCGTAGTACGGCAGCACCTTGGTGAACTGCGCCTTGCAGATCGCGCAGATCGTCGCCATGAAGTTGACGCCGTGCTGGTCGACGACGTGCTTGAGCGCCTCCATGCGCGGCAGCGCGCCCTTGACGCGCAGCTCGATCAGGTCGTCGGTGAGCAGGCCGCCGCCGCCGCCGCAGCAGAACGTGGCTTCGTGGATCGTCTCGGGCGCCATGTCGTGGAACCGGTTCGCCACCGCCTTGATGATCTCGCGCGGTATCACGAACTGGCCGCCGGGCATGCTGCCCATGCGCGACGCGCGCGCCACGTTGCACGAGTCGTGGAACGTGACGATGCGGTCGTCGTTCCTTTCCTTGTCGAACTTCAGCGCGCCGCGCCGGATCAGGTCGTGCGTGAACTCGCAGATGTGCTGCGGCACCGGGTAGCGCGCGTCGAGCCAGTCGAATGGGCCGATCAGCGTGTTCCAGTAGCTGTAGGCGACGCGCCAGGCGTGGCCGCACTCGCCGACGATGATGCGCCTGACGCGCAACCGCTCGGCGGCCTCGCGCACGCGCAGCGAGATGTTGCGCATCTGCTCGTAGTTGCCGATGAACAGGCCGAAGTTGCCTGCCTCCGAGGCGTGCGAGGAAAGCGTCCAGCTGATGCCCGCGGCGTGGAACACCTTGGCGTAGCCGATCAGGCTCTCGACGTGCGGTTCCGAGAAGAAGTCGGCGCTCGGCGTGACGAGCAGCACCTCGGCGCCTTCCTGGTCGAGCGGGAAGCGAACGTCGAGGCCGGTCTCTTCCTTGGTGTCTTCCTCCAGGCCGAGCAGCGTGTCTTCCAGCGCCGGCCCGGGAATGCCGAGGTTGTTGCCGATGCGGTGCACCTTGCCGATGATCTCGTTGGCGTACTTCTGTCCCAGGCCCACCGAGTCCATGATCTCGCGCGCCGCCATCGTCACTTCGGCCGTGTCGATGCCATAGGGGCAGAACACGCTGCAGCGCCTGCACTCGGAGCACTGGTTGAAGTAGCTCCACCACTGGTCGAGCACGTCCTTCGTCAGGTCGGTCGCACCGACCAGCTTGGGGAAGTGCTTGCCGGCAAACGTGAAGTAGCGGCGGTAGACGCCGCGCATCAGGTCCTGGCGCGCCACCGGCATGTTCTTCGGGTCGCCGGTGCCGAGGAAGTAGTGGCACTTGTCGGAGCACGCCCCGCAGTGCACGCAGGCGTCCATGTAGACGCGCAAGCTGCGGTACTTGTCGAGCAGCTCGCCCATCTTGGCGATGACGCGCTGCTCCCAGCCCTCGGTCAGCTCGCCCGGGAAGCCGATCGCCTCCTGGATCTTGGCCGACGCGACGTAGGGCTTGCTGTGCCCCATCGCCCCCTCGGCGACCAGCGGGATCACCGGGTAGGGCTTGAGCTTCGGGGTCTCGAATGCGGCGGTGGCCATGGCGCGGCTGCCTTGCTTACTTCTTGGCCGGCAGCGCCGCCGCCCAGGCGGCGATGTGGCGCGCTTCGCGGGCGTTGTCGGCCTGGTTGCGCGTCGGGCTGAAGAACAGCCCCGGCGCATGCATCAGCTTGCTGATCGGGAACACGATCATCAGCAGCGCAACCAGTGTCAGGTGGACGAGCAGCGCCGGATCTGCGGGCAACGGCTGCCAGTCGAAACGCATCAGGCCCAGCATGAAGGCTTTCAGCGCCACGATGTCGGTGTGCGCGGCGAAGCGCATGCCCAGGCCCGACGCGCCGATCGCGACCAGCAGCGCGAGGTGCAGGTGATCCGACGGCGTCGAGATGTATCGCACTCGGTCGACGAGAAAGCGCCGCGCCCACAGCCCGGCCAGCCCGGCGACCATCGCGAAGCCCGCATAGGTGCCGAACGGCTGGATGAACGCGATCACGTCCCACACCGGCTGCTGGAAGTAGCGCACATGGCGCAGCAGCACCAGCGCCAGTGCGGCGTGGAAGGTCCAGCCGAAGATCCACGTCCACTTGTTCGACTTGAACAGGCTCTCGAACAGCACCACTTCGCGCGCCATGCGCAACGCGACGCCGCCGCCGGTGGTCGGCGCCGGGGTCGTCGGGATCTTCAGCGGCGCCGGCGTACGCAGGTAGCTGCGGATCTTCATCGCCACGCCGACGACGAGGATCGCGGTTGCCGCGTAGAACAGCAGGGCGTAGGCGATGGTCAGCGCGGTCATGTCAGTGGCGTGTACGTTCTCCCTCTCCCGCTTGCGGGAGAGGGTAGGGGTGAGGGAAGGCGCGGGCCGTCCTCATCCCCCGCCTTCTCCCGCGGGCGGGAGAAGGAGCCCTCGGTCAGACGCAGCCGGTCGGCTTGGGCAGGCCGGCTATCTTGCAGGCCTGCTTGGCCGGGCCGTAGGGGAACAGCTCGTAGAGATACTTGCTGTTGCCCTTGTCCGGGCCGAGCTGCTTGCCGATCGCCTTGGTGAGCACGCGCACTGCCGGAGCGATCTGGTACTCGTTGTAGTACTCGCGCAGGAAGTTGACGACTTCCCAGTGGCTGGGCGTCATCTCGACGTTCTCGGTCTGCGCGATGACGTTGGCGATGTCCTCGTTCCAGTCGGCGAGGTTGACCAGGTAGCCCTCCTCGTCGGTGTCGTAGTTCTGGCCGTTCACTTCGATGCCCATGCGTCTCTCTCCTGGTGCGGGGTGGGTCTTGTCAGAGCCAGCTCTGGCAGTTGGGGTACTCGGCGACGAGGTCGACGAAGCCGCCGTAGTCGACGGCCGTGACGCCGTCGATCATCTGCGCGGCCATGCCGCGCGCCGCGAGGTCGGGCGCCAGCGCATAGACCTTGAGCCGGCGCAGCGCATCGGCCATGCCGGCCGATGCGGCGCCGCCGCGCGTCACGGCGTAGACGCCGTCCTCGATCAGCAGCAGCGCGTGGCCGTCCTGCGCCAGGCGCAGGCAGCTTTGCAGCGAAGTTGTTTGCCGGTGCGATTTGTTGACGATGTGCAGCATTTCAGAAGCTCAGTACGACGTCCTGCTCGGCCATCAGCGCCGCCATCTCGGCGCTCGACAGCACCTCGACGTCGACGATCAGGTCGCTCTCGGCGAGGCCGCGCGCGTCGAGCGACTCGCGCTCGACGTAGAGCTTCTCGACGTCGTAGCCGTCGAGCGCGCGGTATGTCTTCGAATGGTTCTTGACGCCGATGCCCTGCGTGTCCTGCCCCTTGGCAAGCTCGTAGACGCCGTCGTCGAGGAAGACGAGGCTCACGTCCTGGTCGAAGGTCGCCGCGATCAGCACGACTTCGAGGCTCTCCAGCGCGTGGATCGTGCCGTAGGGCGCCTTGCGGTTGACGAACATGAACTTCTTCATGGCTTCATGTCCCTCATCAGTCGCCGAACGTGACCAGGCGGTCCGTCTTGATGCCGCTGTCGACCAGCTGCCCGAGCCCCGAGATGCGGAACCCCGGCGCGAGCACTTCGTCCTTGATGCCGCGGCGCAGCGCCGCGGCGACGCAGACGACGAGGTCGACGCCGTGCTCGGAGGCCAGCGCCGACCAGCGGTTGACGATGTGGCGGTCGTCCTGCGGCGGCTCGGTCAGCTTCGTCGCGTTGTAGACGCCGTCGTGATAGAAGAAGACGCGCTGGATCGCGTGCCCCTTGGCCAGCGCGGCGACGCAGAACTGGTATGCCGTGTCGCTGGCCTGGTGCGTGTAGGGGCCTTCGCTGACGAGGATGCCGAACTTCATCGAACTGCCTTCGCCGGATCAGAAGCGGATGTGGGTCGACGCGTTCAGGTTCGCCCGCGAGCCGCGCCAGTCGTCGATCAGGTACTTGGTGAACGGCAGGTTGCACTTCTCGAAGAAGCGCGGCCAGCCGATGCGCTCGACCCAGTCGGACAGGCGCTCCCACGAGCGGGCATCGGCCTTGTACGTGTAGAGGATCTTCTTGACGATCTCCGACACCTCGGGCCAGCGCGGCGGATTGTTCGGAATCCCCGACGCCACCATCTTCATGAAGGTGGGCTTGCCGCGCGCGTTGGAGTTCTTGCCGCCGACCCAGATCGCGAACTTCGAGTGCTCCGG
>CAYJLV010000028.1:0-55789 GCA_964371405.1 uncultured Burkholderiaceae bacterium | reverse complement strand
CGTGTTCCCGCAGCGCAAGCACCTGCCGCTGCGCGTGCGGCTGTGGATCGACTTCCTCAAGCTGACCTACGGCGACGCGGCGTACTGGAGCCCCGGCGCGCGCCTGGCCTGACGACGCCGGAGTCCGGACACCGGGCCGCAGCCCGTCAGCTCATTTGCTGAGGCATTCCTTCATGTAGGCCTGGCGCTCGCCGCCGGGCTTGCCCGTCTTCTTGAACTCGGCGCTGCAGGTGCCCATCTTGTTCTGCTGCGTCGTCTTGGCGTCGGACTCCTTCTTCAGGCAGTCCGACATGAAGGCCTTGCGCTCGCCGCCGGGCTTGCCCGTCTTCTTGAACTCGGCGCTGCAACTGCTCATCTTGTTCTGCTGCGCGGTCGGGGCGGCGTCCTTCTTCGCCTCGGCGGCTTGCGCCGCGGCGAGCATCGGGGCGACGGCGAGGGCCAGCACGGTGATCCATTGCTTCATCAGAGCTCCTGGTGGGTGGTCGGGCGGAGTGCCCGCCCTTCAACGTGGCACGGCGCAGATGCGCCGACAAGGCTAGGGCCTGTTCACACTACGCAGACCCGTTCGCACGGGTCTGCGTAGTGTGAACAAGCCCTAGAGAATCCGCCGCGGATGCGCGAGCGTCTCGTGCGCGGCATGCAGCCGGCGCACCAGCACGCGGATGAAGGCCTCGTCGAAGCGGTGCCGTGTCCCGGCGCCGAGCTGCGCCAGCGTCTCGGGCGTGAACGACAGCGTCGTCGCCGGCTGCGAGACGACGATGTCCGTGCTGTGGCGGCGCAGCTCGGGGCTGGGCGCCAGATAGGCCATCTCGCCGACCGAAGTGCCGGCGCCGAGCTGGGCGACGCGCTGGCCGTCGCGGAACACCTCGACCTCGCCGCGCGCGATGATGTGAAAGCTGCGCCCCTCCTCGCCGCGACGGTACAGCGCGTGGCCGTAGCCGAAGCGCTCCCAGTGCGCCCGGTGCACCACTTCCCACAGCTCGATGTCGCCGAAGCTCGCGAAGAACTCCAGGCTGCGCAGCAGCGTGAAGCGCTCCGAGTCGAGCACCGCCTGCTGGTCGCCGCGCGGCACCTGGTGGCCAGAGAACAAGGCCGACAGCGCCTGCGCAAAGGAGTCCCAGTCGGCCCAGCGCTCGTCGGGCGACTTGGCAAGCGCCTGCATCAGGAGCGCATCGACGCCCGGGCCGACGCCGGCGCGCAGCCGGCCGGGCGGCACCGGCGCCGCGGTGTAGATCTGGTTCACCAGCGCGGCCTGCGTCTGCGCCTCGAACGGCGGCCGGCCGGTGATCAGGTGGTAGAGCACGGCGCCGAGCGAATAGATGTCGGCGCGGCAGTCGAGCGTGCCGCCGTCGAGCTGCTCGGGCGACATGTAGGCCAGCGAGCCGACTCGAAAGATCTGCGTCGTGTCGGCGCGAAGGTTCAGCACGCTGCCGAAGTCGGTGATCTTGAGCGCCGTGATCGCGCCGGCGTCGAGCTCGACGAGGATGTTGGCGGGCTTCACGTCGCGGTGGATCAACCCTTGCCGGAACACGTAGCCCAGCGCCATCGCGCACTTGAAGCCGATCTCGACGACGACGTCGAGCGCGAGCAGACGGTCGGGCCGGCAAAAGCGCCGCAGCGTCGTGCCGCCGACGTACTCCATGACCAGGTAGGGCTCGGCCGGGTCGGCGACGGCGTCGTAGATCTGGACCACGTTCGGGTGGTTCAGCCGGCCGACGAGCGCCGCCTCGGCGGCGAAGAAGCGTTCGAAATAGTGTCCGCCGGCTTCGCCGAAAGCGCCACCGCGCACCCGCTTGATGGCGACGTCACGGTCGTGGAAGTCGTCGCGGCAGAGGAAGACGTCGCTGGTTGCGCCCTCGCCGAGCCGGCGCAGCACGCGGTACTTGCCGATCTGCGCGGGCAGCGGCTCGGCGTCGGCGGCTTCGAGTTCGGCGGGCGGTGGAGGCGGCATGACGCGGCGGGCCACCGACGGTGGCTGGTGGTTGCATCTTGCATCCTTTCGGCACCGCGGCGTGTATGCAATTGCGACCGTGCGCCCCGCCGGGGACCGCCCGCCGCGCCCGACATCGAACCGTAGAATCGCGGCCATGATTCGAGCCACGCAGGAGTTGCTGCAAGCGCTGGGGGAAGCGATCGCCGACATCGACCCGCACAGCGCGGTGCGACCGGCGTTCGAGTCGCCGAAGCAGGCCGCGCACGGCGATCTCGCCTGCACCGCGGCGATGCAGCTCGCGCGCCCGCTCAAGAAGAACCCGCGCGAGCTGGCGCAGGCGCTGATCGCGGCGCTGCGCGCCCGCCCCGCTACCGAGCGCTGGGTCGAGGCGATCGACATCGCAGGCCCCGGCTTCATCAACCTGCGCCTGAAGGCGGCAGCCAAACAGGCCGTCGTCGCCGAGGTGCTTGCCGCCGGGGAGCGCTTCGGCATGCGCGAGCCGAACGGCCGGCGCGTGCTCGTCGAGTTCGTGTCGGCCAATCCGACCGGGCCGCTGCACGTCGGCCACGGCCGCCAGGCCGCGCTCGGCGACGCGCTGTGCAAGCTGTTCGCGAGCCAGGGCGCCGAGGTGACGCGCGAGTTCTACTACAACGACGCCGGCGCGCAGATCGCGACGCTGGCCGTCTCGACGCAGGCGCGACTCAAGGGCCTGCAACCGGGCGACGGCGGCTGGCCCGAGGCGGCCTACAACGGCGAGTACATCGCCGACATCGCGACCGCCTTCCTCGCACGCGAGACGGTCCGGGCCGACGACCGCGAATACACCGCCAGCGGCGACGTCGATGACCTCGACGGCATCCGCCAGTTCGCCGTCGCGTACCTGCGCCGCGAACAGGATCTCGACCTGCAGGCGTTCGGGCTGCGCTTCGACAGCTACTTCCTCGAGTCGAGCCTGTACGCGACGGGCCGCGTCGAAGCCGCGGTGCAGCGCCTCGTCGCCGCCGGCAAGACCTACGAGGAAGGCGGCGCGCTGTGGCTGCGCAGCACCGACTACGGCGACGACAAGGACCGCGTGATGCGCAAGTCGGCCCCGGCCGGCGCCGACCCGTCATCCCCCGACGGCGCGCAGTACACCTACTTCGTGCCCGACGTTGCCTACCACATCAACAAGTGGGAGCGCGGCTACACCCAGGTCGTCAATGTGCAGGGCAGCGACCACCACGGCACGATCGCGCGCGTGCGCGCCGGGCTGCAGGCCGTCGGCGTCGGCATCCCCGAGGGCTTCCCCGACTACGTGCTGCACAAGATGGTGACCGTGATGCGCGGCGGCGAGGAGGTGAAGATCTCCAAGCGAGCCGGCAGCTACGTCACGCTGCGCGACCTGATCGACTGGACCGGCCGCGACCCGGTCCGCTTCTTCCTGATCAGCCGCAAGGCCGACACCGAGTTCGTGTTCGACGTCGACCTCGCGCTGAAGCGCAACGACGAGAACCCGGTCTACTACGTGCAGTACGCGCATGCGCGCATCTGCTCGGTGCTGCGCCAGTTCGCCGAGGGCGGGGGCGGCGCCGCGTCGCTGGCGCAGGCCGACCTGGCGCGCCTCGTCGCGCCGACCGAGGCCGCGCTGATGCTCCGGCTGGCCGACTACCCGGCGCTGCTCGCGCGCGCCGCGGCCGACCTGGCGCCGCACGACGTTGCCTTCTACCTGCGCGACCTGTCGGGCAGCTTCCACAGCTACTACGCGGCCGAGCGCTTCCTCGTCGCCGACGACGCCGCGCTGACGCGCGCACGCTGCGCGCTGCTGACGGCGACGCGCCAGGTGCTGGCCAACGGCCTCGCGATCCTCGGCGTCGGAGCGCCCGAGCAGATGTAGCCCTCCTCACCCTGGAGTCCCGATGACAGCTTTTCTGGCCAACCGCGGCGCACCCGGCGCGCCGAACAAGGACCTTGCATGAACAAGCAACAACGCGGCCGCTTCGTGCTGGGCTTGGGGCTCGGCGTGCTGCTCGGGCTGGTGCTGGCGGCAGCGGTCGCGATCTACGTCAACAAGGTGCCGGCGCCGTTCGTCAACAAGGTGCCGCAACGCAGCGCCGCGCAGGACGCCGCCGAGGCCGAGCGCAACAAGAACTGGGACGCCAACGCGCCGCTGGCCGGCAAGACACCGATGCACCCGGCCGAGCCGGCCAGCGCACCGGCCGCGCCGGCCGCAGCGACGCCGCCGCTGCGCGACCCCGCGGCGATCCTCGCCGGACGGCCGGTCGGCGACGCGCCGGCGCCGGCCGCTGCGTCGGCGCGCGCGAGCAGCGATCCGTTCATCTACTTCGTGCAGGCCGGCGCCTACGGTCGCGCCGAAGACGCCGAGCAGCAACGCGCGCGGCTGGCGATGCTGGGCCTCGCGGCCCGGATCACCGAGCGCGAGCAGGCCGGCCGCACTGTCTACCGGGTGCGCGTCGGTCCCTACGACCGCAAGGAGGACGCCGAGGCCGGCCGTGCCAAGCTCGAAGGCGGCGGCGTCGAAGCCGCACTGGTGCGCGTGCAGAAGTAGCCGGCACCGCGTTTGAACTTTCCAGCTGCGCGCCGACTCCACCCGCAGCCCCGCCCCGAAACGAGAAGGATCACGATGATGAAGCGTCGCCAATTCACGGCGCAGGCCATTGCAGGCGCAACCGCCCTCGGGCTCGCGCCGCTCGCGCGCGCGCAGCAGCGCGCCGCATTCGTCGAAGGCACGCACTACGTGCGGCTGTCACAGCCGCTCGCCGCGCCCGCCGACGGCAAGGTCGAGGTGATCGAGTTCTTCTGGTACGGCTGTCCGCACTGCAACTCGTTCGAGCCGATGCTCGACGCCTGGGCCAGGAAGCTGCCCGCCGACGTCGCGTTCCGCCGCGTGCCCGTCGCGTTCCGCGAAGAGCCCTTCGCGGCGCACCAGCGCATCTACTACGCGCTCGAAGCGCTCGGCATGCTCGAGCAGATGCACCGCAAGGTGTTCTTCGCGATCCACAACGAACGCCAGCGTCTCGACAAGCCGCAGGACATCGCCGCCTTCATGGCGAAGAACGGCGTCGACAGTGCCAGGTTCCTCGACGCCTACAACTCGTTCGGCGTCCAGACCAAGCAGCGCCAGGCGCGCCAGCTCGGCGACGCCTACAAGATCGACGGCGTGCCGGCACTCGGCATCAACGGGCGCTGGTTCACCTCGGGCACGCTGGCCGGCTCGCTCGACCGCTCGCTGGCCGTGGCCGACCACCTGATCGGCCTGGCGCGCAAGCGCTGACGCAGCGGGCAGCGTCGCTGCTCACGGTAAACCCGCAGGCGCGCCCCGGCTCGGGAGGCGATACTGCGCGCGCCCTGGCCGGGCGCCACGCCGCGGTCGCGGCCGTCCGGCCGCCGCCCCAACCCCCGTGCCCCTGCCCATGACCGCGCTTGGTCCGCAGCTGCTGTTCGCCGCCACCATCTTCAGCAGCGCCTTCCTGCTGTTCCTCGTCCAGCCGATCGTCGCCAAGCAGATCCTGCCGTGGTTCGGCGGCGCGGCCGGCGTATGGGCTGTCTGCATGGTCTTCTTCCAGCTGCTGCTGCTGGCCGGCTACGCCTATGCCGACGCACTGGTGCGCCGCGTCGGTGCGCGCATGCAGGCCGTCGTCCACGGCACGCTGCTCGTCGTGAGCCTGGCGACGCTGCCGATCGTCGCCAGCGAGCGCTGGAAACCCGTCGAGGCGTCGGAGCCGACGCTGGCCATCCTCGGGCTGCTGGCCGCGACGATCGGCCTGCCCTACTTCCTGCTGTCGACGACGGGGCCGCTGCTGCAGGCCTGGCTGGCGCGCGCGCCCTGGGGGCTGCGCGTGTACCGCTACTTCTCACTGTCGAACCTGGCGTCGCTGCTGGCGCTGCTGGCCTACCCGGTCGCGCTCGAGCCCTGGGCGCTGCTGCGCTGGCAGGCGATCGGCTGGTCGGCTGGCTACGCCGGCTTCGTGCTGCTGGGTCTCGGCGCGACGGTCATCGCGCTGCGCCTGAAGCCGCGGCTCGCCACTGCGCCGGCTGCGCCCGCCGCTGCCGCTGCGCCCGGCTGGCGCACCCACGCACTGTGGCTGGCGCTGCCGGCGCTCGGCTCGTGGCTGCTGCTGGCGGTGACGAACCACATCACGCAGCATGTCGCGTCGATCCCGTTCCTGTGGATCCTGCCGCTGGCCGTCTACCTGGCGAGCTTCATCCTGTGCTTCGAGAGCGACCGCTGGTACCGGCGCGCGTTGTGGCTGCCGCTTGCCGGCGCGGCGCTGCTGCTCGGGGGCATCGGCCTGGTTCATTCCGTCGGCACCGAGGTGAAGACTGCCGTGCCGCTCTACCTCGGCGCGCTGTTCGTGCTGTGCATGACGCTGCACGGCGAGACGGCGCGGCTGCGCCCGGCGATGCAGCACCTGACGCGCTTTTACCTGCTGCTGTCGGTCGGCGGCGCGGCAGGCGGTGTCGCGGTCGGGCTCATCGCGCCGTTCGTGCTCGACGGCTACTACGAACTCGGTCTCGGCCTCGTCGCGACGGCCGCGCTCGGCAGCGTCGTCCTGCGCGGCCTGCGCGGCGGCGTGCCGGCCAGCGTCGCCGCCGCGCTGGCCTGCGCGGCGCTGCTCGCCTGGCAGATCGTCGACGACCAGCAAGGGGCGCGCCGCATCAGCCGCAACTTCTACGGCACGCTCGCCACCTACGATCGCGACGCCGATTCGCCGCGCGAGGGCGTGCGCGAGCTGCACCACGGCTCGGTCAAGCACGGCGAGCAGTACCTCGATCCGGCGCGCCGGCGCGAGCCGACCGCCTATTACGGCGCGACCTCGGGCATCGGCCGTGTGCTCGCCGCGCTGCCGCCGCGGCCAGCGCGCGTCGGCATCGTCGGCCTGGGCGCCGGCACGCTGGCCGCCTATGCGCGCCCGGGCGACACCTACCGGCTCTACGAGATCGACCCGCAGGTGTTCGAGCTCGCGCGCGCCGAGTTCAGCTTCCTCGCCGACAGCGCCGCGACGCTGCACGACGTGCCCGGCGACGCGCGGCTCTCGCTCGAGCGCGAGCCGCCACAGCACTACGACGTGCTTGCGATCGACGCCTTCTCGGGCGGCGCCATTCCCGTGCACCTGCTGACGCTCGAAGCGCTCGATCTCTACCTGCGCCACCTCGCGCCCGACGGGGTGCTCGCCTTCCACGTCACCAACCGCCACCTCGACCTGCCGCCGGTGCTGCTCGCCGCGGCGCAAGCGCGCGGGCTCGCCGCCCGGCTGGTGCACGACGACGCGCGGGACTCGGAGCTGCGCGCCACCGACTGGGTGCTGATGAGCCGCGACGCCGCCCGGCTTCCGGGCGCGCCGCCACAGCCGGAGACGCCCGCCGCGGCACGCGCCTGGACCGACGACCGCAACGACTTGCTCGGCGTGCTGAGGTAGCCGCCGCGCCTCGGCATGGTGCATCTTGCGGCTAGAATGATCTGCAAGTTTTGTGCCTCTCATGCCGTCTACCCCCCGGATCCCCTCGTTGCTGCTCGCGCTGGCTGTCGCGCTGGCCGCCGTGCCGGCGCAGGCCGAGCGCGCCGACCGCGGCAAGCCGATGACGGTCGACGCCGACGCGGCGCGCTACGACGACTTGAAGCAGGTCGGCACCTTCAGCGGCAACGTGCAGGTGAGCAAGGGCACGATCCAGATGCGCGCCGCGCAGATCGAGGTGCGCCAGAGCCCCGACGGCTACCAGTTCGGCGTGCTCACGGGCAGCGCCGACAAGCCGGCGAGCTTTCGCCAAAAGCGCGAGGGCATCGACGAGACGATCGAGGGCCTGGCCGAGCGCATCGAATATGACAGCAAGGCCGACACCGTGCGCTTCATCGGCCGCGCCGTGATCCGCCGCTACCGGGGCAGCACGCTGGCAGACGAGACCGCCGGCAACGTGATCACCTACGACAACATCGCCGAGGTGTTCAGCGTCTCGGGCGGCGGCGTCGTGCCGGGCAGCCCCGACGGGCGCGTTCGCGCCGTGCTGACGCCGCGCGAGGCCGGCGCCGCGTCGGCGCCGGCCTCGGCACCCTCGACCCCCGCGCCGCCGGGGGGGCGGCATTGAGCGCCGCCACGACGATCGGTCCGCACACCGGCGCGCCGAGCCGCCTCGATGTGCAGGGGCTGCAGAAAAGCTTCGGCGTGCGCAAGGTGGTCAAGGACGTGCACCTGGCCGTCAGCGGCGGCGAGGTGGTCGGCCTGCTCGGGCCCAACGGCGCGGGCAAGACGACGAGCTTCTACATGATCGTCGGCCTGGTGCGCGCCGACGCCGGCGAGATCCGCATCGGCGACGAGCGCGTCGAGCGGCTGCCGATCCACGCGCGCTCGCGCATGGGGCTGTCGTACCTGCCGCAGGAGGCATCGATCTTCCGCAAGCTGACGGTCGAGGAGAACATCCGCGCCGTGCTCGAGCTGCAGGTCGGCAGCGACCGTAGGCCGCTGCCGGCACGCCGCATCGACGAACTGCTCGACGGCCTGCTGCACGACCTCTCCATCGACAAGCTGCGCGCCAGCCCGGCGCCGGCGCTGTCGGGCGGCGAGCGGCGGCGCGTCGAGATCGCGCGCGCGCTGGCGACGCAGCCGAGCTTCATCCTGCTCGACGAGCCGTTCGCCGGCGTCGACCCGATCGCCGTGATCGAGATCCAGCGCATCATCCGCTTCCTCAAGGAGCGCGGCATCGGTGTGCTGATCACCGACCACAACGTGCGCGAGACGCTGGGCATCTGCGACCGCGCCTACATCATCAGCGACGGCACCGTGCTCGCCGAAGGCACGCCGCGCGAGATCGTCGAGAACCCGGACGTGCGCAAGGTCTACCTCGGCGAACACTTCCGCATGTGACATGTCGACCCCCCGGTCCACGTTCCGTGGCCCGACCCCCCGCGGGGGTCGCGCCTTCGCTTGGGAGCGGCCCGGCGCTGCGGCGCGCGCGCGAATGGACATCGCGCAATGAAGCCCTCGCTGCAGGTCCGCCTGTCCCAGCACCTGGCGCTGACGCCGCAGCTGCAGCAGTCGATCCGGCTGCTGCAGCTCTCCACGCTCGAGCTGCAGCAGGAAGTCGAGCAGATGCTCGAGCAGAACCCCTTTCTCGAGCCCGAGGAGGAGACGGCGACGCCCTACGACGTGCCGACCGCGCCCGAGCGCACGACCAGCCCGGCCGAACGCGCGGAGGACGACGCGGCGCACGGCGAGAGCGCCGAGCCCGACGCCGGCGTCGACACCGCCGAGTTCGGCGCGACGGAGCGCGACGACTGGGAGAACGGCACCGAGCGCGACGACTTCGACGGCATCCTCGAAAGCCCCGGCCCGCGCAGCGGCGCCGACCCCGACGGCGACGACTTCGAGGCGCACGACCGCAGCTCGACGCTGCCGACGCTGCAGGAGCACCTGCGCGCGCAGCTCGTGTGCATGCGCCTGTCGCCCGAGGACCGCGCGGCGGTGATGGTGCTGATCGAGTCGCTCAACGAGGACGGCTATCTTGCCGACTCGCTCGACGAGATCGTCGAGCGCCTGGCCGACGAGGGCGAAGCGCGCGTCGAGCTGCTCGAGCGGCTGCAGTGCGCACTGAAGTGGCTGCAGAACCTCGACCCGATCGGCGTCGGCGCGCGCGATCTGCCCGAGTGCCTCGTGCTGCAGCTGCGCACGCTGCCGCGCTGCGAGGCGCAAGCGGTCGCCATCATCGTGTGCAAGCATCACCTCGACCTGCTGGCGCGGCGCGACCTGAAGAAGTTGATGGCCGCCACCGGCGCCGACGAGTCGCTGCTCAAGCAGGCGCAGACGCTGATCGTGCCGCTCGAGCCCAAGCCCGGCCGTCCGTTCGCGCGCGCCGAGGCCAACATCGTCGTGCCCGACGTCATCGTGCAGAAGTCGGGCCGCGGCTGGAAGGTCACGCTCAACCCCGACGTGATGCCGCGCCTGCGCATCAACGACTTGTATGCGAACGCCGTGCGCCAGCAGCGCGGCAGCGGTGCGGGCAGCCTTTCGACGCGGCTGCAGGAGGCGCGCTGGTTCATGAAGAACATCCAGCAGCGCTTCGACACCATCCTGCGCGTCTCGAAAGCCATCGTCGAGCGCCAGAAGAGCTTCTTCTCGCACGGCGCGATCGCGATGAAGCCACTCGTGCTGCGCGAAATCGCCGACGAGCTCGGCCTGCACGAGTCGACGATCTCGCGCGTGACGACGGCCAAGTACCTGGCGACGCCCTACGGCACCTTCGAGCTGAAGTATTTCTTCGGCTCGTCGCTTGCCACCGACGCCGGCGGCAACGCGTCGAGTACGGCGGTGCGCGCGCTGATCCGCCAGCTCGTCGCCGCCGAGGATGCGACCCGGCCGCTGTCGGACAGCCAGTTGAGCAAGATGCTCGAGGAGCAGGGCATCCAGGTCGCGCGCCGCACCGTCGCCAAGTACCGCGAGGCGCTGAAGATCGCTCCGGCCAACCTGCGGCGCTCGCTCGAGTGATGCCCCGCCCGGCGTCGAGGTTCGACATCTTCCTGCCCTGCGCCGGCGGCGTCGAGGCGCTGCTCGACGCCGAGTTGCGCGAGTTGCTGCCCGACGCGCGGCCGCGCGCGGTACGCGGCGGCGTCGCGCTCGGCGGCGACGCGGCGACCGTGATGCGGCTGAACCTGGAAAGCCGGCTCGCCCAGCGCGTGCTCGTCGTCGTCGCCGAGGGGCCCTATCGCCACGAGGACGACGTCTACGCGCTGGCGCGCGGCGTCGACTGGAGCGCCTGGCTGACGCCGCGCGAGACACTGCGCGTCGACACGACGGCGCAGCGCTCGCCGTTGCGCAGCCTCCAGTTCGCGACGCTGCGCGTCAAGGACGCCGTCTGCGACGTGCTGCGCGACGCCACCGGCGAGCGCCCGAGCGTCGACACGCAGCGCCCGGACCTGCCGCTCGTGCTGCACCTCGGCCCCGAGCGCGCGACGCTCTACGTCGACACCTCGGGCGAGCCGCTGTTCAAGCGGGGCTGGCGCGTCGACAAGGGCGATGCGCCACTGAAGGAAACGCTGGCCGCCGCGATGCTCGCCGCCGCCGGCTGGCGCGGCAGACCGGACGCCGGCGGCGCGCTGCACGACCCCTGCTGCGGCTCGGGCACGATCGCGATCGAAGCAGCGCAGATCGCCTGCGGCGTCGCGCCCGGCCTGAACCGGCGCTTCGCCTTCGAGCGCCTTGCGCCGTTCGCCACCCCGGCGCTGCGCGCGGCGTGGCGCCAGCTGCAGGCCGACGCGCAGGCGCGCATCCACGCGCCGCGCGTGCCGGTGCACGCCAGCGACGTGGCGTTTCGCATGGTCGACTTCGCGCGCCGCAACGCCGAACGCGCCGGCGTCGCGCACGCCATCGAGTTCCACGGCGGCGACGCGCTGGAGCGGCCCGCGCCGGCGCTGCCCGCCGGCCTGCCCGGCACGCTGATGCTCAACCCGCCGTACGGCGAGCGCATCGAAGTGCGCGGCAAGGCCCGCGCAGCGGCGGCCCCCGCCGGCGACGGCCAGCGCGACGCCCCTGACGACTTCTTTCCGCGCCTGGCCGCACACTGGAAGCGCGCCTACACCGGCATGCAGCCGGGCTGGACGGCGTGGATCCTCAGCCCCGACGCCAAGCTGCCGTCGCGCATGCGGCTCAAGGAATCGCGCCGCGTGCCGCTGTGGAACGGGCCGATCGAATGCCGGTTGCTGCGCTTCGAGCTGGTCGCCGGGTCGGCGCGCGGCGGCGCTCAGTCGGGCAGCGTGAAGTAGAAGCTCGCGCCGGCTCCCGGCCGGCCCTCGGCCCAGACGCGCCCGCCGTGGCGCTCGACGATGCGGCGCACGATCGTCAACCCGACGCCGCTGCCCGGATGCTGCTCGCCGTGCAGACGGCGAAACGGCTGGAACAGCTCGCCGGAGCGCGCCGCATCGAAACCCACGCCGTTGTCGCGCACCGCAACGATCGTCTCGCGGTCCTCGTGTCGCAGCTCGACGTGCACGTCGGGCGACGCGGAACCGCGCGTGAACTTGATGGCGTTGCCGATCAGGTTGACGAACACCTGGCGCATCAGGCCACCGTCGGCGCGCACCTCCGGCAGCGCGTTGTCGTCGATGCGCACGTCGCCCACGCCGGCCGTGCCGGCGACGCGCAACTGGTCGAGCGCGTCGCACGCGCACGCTGCCATCGACAGCGGTCGGCGCTCGAGCACCGCGTCGCTCACGCACGCCAGCCGCAGCAGGTCGTCGACCAGCGTCGCCAGGTGCTGCGCCTGCTCCGAAATGGCGCGCAGCATCGCTGCCGCGCGCGCCGCGTCGCCGCGCTCGATGGCCTGCTGCGCCAGCCGCCCGACTCCGGCGATGCCGCCCAGCGGCCCGCGCAAGTCGTGAGACACGCTGCGGTTGAAGCTGTGCAGGCTGTCGATCATCTCGTGCAGCTCGGCCGTGCGTGCCGCGACCTGCTGCTCGAGCGAGGCGTTGACGCGCGCGAGCTCGGCCTCGGCGCCGCGACGCGCGGCGAGTTCACGCTCGACGCGGCTGCGCGCATCGGTCAGCGACATCGCGAACAGCGCCGCGCCCAGCACCGAGATCGGCACGAACATCAGGTAGCGAAGCTGATAGACCTCGCCGCCGGTCGCCAGCAGCACGACCAGCAGCACCGGATGCAGCAGCAGCGCCACCACGACGACGACACGCCCCTGGCGCTGCTGGCCGCGCCACGTCGATGCCACCATCAGCGCCATCGACAGGAACGACGCCGAGGCCAGCAAGTGCAACGCGACACGCGGCAGCGCAGCGACCGCCATCCACAGCAGGCCGAGCAGCGCCGGCGCCGCCACCACGCCGCGCCAGAGCCAGCGTCGGCGCGCGACGACAAAGCACTCGGCCATGCCCCAGCCGATGGCCATGAGCGCCAGTGCGCCGAGCACCGCGCCGCCGCGGTGGACATTGGGCTGGCCCGACTGCAGGCGCAGGTCGAAGACATAGATCGCGCACAGCAGCAACAGGCCGGCTGCGAACCACTGCGCGCCCGGATCGCGGTGGCGCCACCACATCCACAGGAACAGCAGCCCGAGGATGCCGCTGACGGCGGCACCGGATTCCGCATAGAACGGGTTGGGCGTCATCGCAAGCCTGGGCGGCGGGTCGGCGCGGTCATTCTGTGCGCCGTCCCGCGGCAAGGCAAGCCGGCTCGCTGCGAGCCGGGCGCGGCAGCTACGTGCCGGCGGCCGTGCGCGGCCGGCCGCCGCGGCGCAGCCACGCCAGCCAGCCGATCGCTGCGGCGAGCAGCGCCACCGGCAACAGCGTGCCGAGGTTCATCCACGTCCAACCGCCCGTCGTGACGAGCGCGCCCGAGCCCAGCGACGTGAGCGTCATCGTCAGGAAGACCCAGAAGTCGATCGCCGCCTGCGCCGTCGTGCGCTCCTCGGGCCGGTAGGTCTCGGTGGCGAGCGTCGTGCCGCCGATGTAGAGGAAGTTCCAGCCGACGCCGAGCGCGAACAGCGCGCCCAGAAAGTGCATCAGCTCGACGCCGGCCAGCGCGATCGCGACGCAGCCGAGGTTGAGCGCGACGCCTGCGGCGAGGATCGGCAACACGCCCAGCCGCCGAATCAGCGCCCCGGTGAAGAAGCTCGGCACGAACATGCCGAGCACGTGCCACTCGAGCACCAGCGCCGCGTCGCTGAAAGGGTGGGCGTGCTGCGCCATCGCGATCGGCGTCGCCGCCATCAGCAGGTTCATCACGCCGTAGCCGAGCGCGCACGCGGCCACGGCGACGATGAAGGTCGGCTGGCGCGCGATCTCGCGCAGGCTGCGCCCATGCCCTGCCGCCGCCGGCGGCGGCAGCGGCGGGAAGTCGATCACCGACACGACGGCCAGCGCCAGCAGCGCGACGCCGACCAGGGCGGCATAGGCGCCGGCGAACGGCGCGCCGGCCAGCGCGTCGCGCGTCAGGTTGGCGAGGTTGGGCCCGACGACAGCGCCGAGGATGCCGCCGGCGAGCACCCACGAGATGGCGCGCTCCTTGTAGGCCGGCGTCACCAGCTCGGTCGCGGCGAAGCGGTAGAGGCCGGCGTTGGCGTTGTAGTAGCCGGCCAGCAGCGTCGCCGCGACGAGCAGCCAGAAGCTGCCCGCCATGGCCGCCCATGCGCACAGCGCCGTCGCGACGATGGCAACGCAGATGCCGAGCTGAAACGCGCGCCCCCGTCCCCAGCGCCGCTGGTGGCGCGCGACGAACGGCGTCGCGATCACGCCGCCGGCGACGTAGCCCGCCACCGGCAGCGTCGCCATCCACGGCGCGGGCGCGAGCGCCAGGCCGACCAGGCCGTTGATCGCGATGAAGGTGACGTTGTTGGTCAGGAACAGGCCCTGGCACAGCGTCAGCAGCAGCAGTTGCGGGTTCATGCCTTCACGGGTTTCGGGCGTGGCGAAGCGCGCAGCCTATACCTTGCCGTGGGAGCAAGCTCGAGCGCCCCGGCGCGCATCAGGACAGAGCCAGCCAGGCCAGCGCCGCCAGCGGCGCCGTGTCGGCGCGCAGCACGCGCGCGCCGAGGGACACGGGTTGCCAGCCGCGAGCGACGGCGCTGTCTCGCTCGGCGTCGCTGAAGCCGCCCTCGGGACCGCTCAACAGCGCCAGCGCGGGCGCGCCGCGCCAGCTCGTCGCCGTGAGGGCGGGCGCATCGCCGGTGCTCAGCAGCAGCCGTGCAGCGGCGCCCTGCGCGCCGTCGTCGGCGAGCCAGTCGTGCAGCGCGCGCACCGGCGCGACGACGGGCACCCGGTTGCGGCCGCACTGCTCGCAGGCCGCGACGGCAATCGCCTGCCAGTGCGCGCGCTTGCGCTCGGCGCGCGCGCCTGCCAGCCGCAGCACAGAGCGCTCGGTCACGAGCGGCTGGATCGCCGCCGCGCCGAGCTCGGTCGACTTCTCGACCAGCGCATCCATGCGCTCGTTGGCCGGCATGCCGACGGCCAGCGTGATGCGCAACCCGAGCTCGCGCTCGATGCCGTGGTGCGCGAGCAGTTCGGCGTGCACGTCGCGGCGGCCGATGCGCGCCACGCGCGCCGACCACTCGCCGCCCGTGCCGTCGAACAGCGTGAGCGCGTCGCCCGGCTGCAGGCGCAGCACCTGTACGTGGCGCGCGGCGCCGGCATCGAGCTCGACGTTGCCGACCGCCGGCGGCAGCGGGCGACCGACGTGCAGGCGCGGCGGCATGCCGCGGCTTACTTGCCGTCGCGCAGCTCGCGGCGCAGGATCTTGCCGACAGGCGTCTTCGGCAGGTCGCTGCGGAACTCGACGATCTTCGGCCGCTTGTAGCCGGTGAGGTTGACCTCGCAATAGGCACGCACGTCGCTCTCGGTGACGGCGGGATCGGACTTGACGATCACCAGCTTGACCACCTCGCCGGCCTTGGCATCGGCCACGCCGACCGCCGCGCATTCGAGGATGCCCTCCATCTGCGTGACGACGTCCTCGACCTCGTTCGGGTAGACGTTGAAGCCGCCGACGAGGATCATGTCCTTCTTGCGGTCGACGATCTTGAAGTAGCCGCGCTCGTCGACAACGCCGATGTCGCCGGTGCGGAAGAAGCCGTCGGCCGTCATCACCTTGGCCGTCTCGTCGGGGCGCTGCCAGTAGCCCGCCATCACCTGCGGACCGCGGATCGCGATCTCGCCCGGCGTGCCGATCGGCACCTCGCGACCCTCGTCGTCGAGCAGCGTCATCTCGGTGTTGGGCAGCGGCAGGCCGATCGTGCCGCTGTAGGCAGTCGTGTCGACCGGGTTGCAGCTCGCCGACGGCGACGTCTCCGACAGGCCGTAGCCCTCGCAGATCGGGCAGCCCGTCTTGTCGAGCCAGAGCTTGGCCGTCGCGCTCTGCACCGCCATGCCCCCGCCGACCGAGATGACCAGGCTGCTCCAGTCCACGTTGCCGAAGTCCGGATGGTTGGCCAGTGCGGTGAACAGCGTGTTGACGGCCGGGAAGCTGTGCACCTTGTACTGCGACAGATCCTTGAGCACGGCCTTGAAGTCGCGCGGATTGGCGATCAGGATGTTGCAGCCGCCCATGCGCATGCTCAGCATCATGTTGGCCGTGAAACCGAAGATGTGATAGAGCGGCAGCGCGCACACCGTCATGATCTGCTCGCCGGCGGGCACCTTCTTGAGCGCCGGCTGGTACCACGCCTCGGACTGCAGCACGTTGGCGACCAGGTTGCGATGCAGCAGCACCGCGCCCTTGCTGACGCCCGTGGTGCCGCCGGTGTACTGCAGCACGGCGATGTCGTTGGCGCCGATGTCGGGTTTGCGATAGGCCTTGCCCGCGCCCTGCGCGATCGCGTCCATCAGGCGCACGGCGCCGGGCAGCTGGTACGCCGGCACCATCTTCTTGATGTTGCGCACGACGTAGTTGACGATCGTCGCCTTCGGGAAGCCGAGCATGTCGCCCAGGCCGGTGACGAGAACGTGCTTCGTCGGCACCGCGCCGAGAACCTGCTGCAGCACGTGCGCGAAGTTCTCGACGATGACGATCGCCTTGGCGCCCGAGTCCTTGAGCTGGTGCTCGAGCTCGCGCGGCGTGTACAGCGGGTTGACGTTGACGATGACGTAGCCCGCGCGCAGGATCGCCGCCACCGCCACCGGGTACTGCGGCGTGTTGGGCATCATGATCGCGACGCGGTCGCCCTTGTCGAGCCCCAGGCCCTGCAGATACGCCGCGAAAGCGCGCGAGGCGTCGTCGATGCGGCCGAAGCTGAACGACTTGCCCATGAAGCGGTAGGCCGGCGCATCGCGGAACGTCTTGAAGCTGTGCTCCAACAGCTCGACGAGCGACTTGTACTGCGCGACGTCGATCTCGGCAGGCACGCCCGCCGGGTATTGCTTGAGCCAGGTCTTTTCCATGCAGCCTCCCGCGGGCATTCTGCGGCGCGGCGCGGCGCCGCGGCATCAGGGGATTCGATAGATGAGCAAGAGCGGGCGGATCATAGGCTGGAGCACCGTACAGCGCACAATCTGCGCTGGAGACGCCCCTCCAATTCGAGAGATCCCGCCATGTCCTCCGAACTGATCGAAAGACTGACCATCGCCGAAGTGACGCACAACTGGGCCGTCTGGCGCGACGCCGGCGACTGGGAGCGCTTTGCCGGCGTCTGGCACGACGACGGCTGGATGTCGGCGACGTGGTTCCAGGGCCCGGCGCCCAAGTTCATCGCCGTCAGCAAGGCCGGCTTCGAGCGCGGCGTGTCGATCCTGCACTTCCTCGGCGGCACCAGCGTCGATGTGCGCGGCACGCGCGCCGTCGCGCAGACCAAGATGACGATCAGCCAGCGCGCCGAAGTCGACGGAGCGCTCGTCGACGTGCTCTGCACGGGCCGCTTCTACGACTTCTTCGAGAAGCGCCCGGTCGGCGGCGCGCCCGAGTGGCGCATCGTGCGCCGCCAGCCGATCTACGAGAAGGACCGCATCGACCTGCTCGACCCGTCGGCGACGCTCGAGCTCGATGCCGGGTTGCTCGGCCAGTTCCCCGAGGGCTACCGGCACCTGGCCTACCTGCAGTCGCGCGTCGGCTTCAAGATCAAGCGCGACATGCCCGGACTCAAGGGCCCGGTGGTGCAGGCGCTGTATGCGCGCGGCGCGCAGTGGCTCGCGGGGGCAGCCAGCGCGTTCGACGAGCCGCCGGTCGAGAGCGGGCTGTAGCGGCGCGCCGGCCGCGCTGGACAACGGCCGAGGCGGCAGCTAAGTTCAACTTCGGACAGGCGAAACGAGGAGCGGCACATGGATGTGCGACTGCATCGCCGGCGGGCCGTGCTCGTCATCGGACTGGTCGTTGGAATGGTGCTTGCCATCGTCGCGACGACGGTCGCCGGCCAGACCTGGGAGTACAAGTCGTACCGCAAGACGTCGACCGGTCAGTGGGACAAGGCCAACTTCATCCCCGGCACGATCTCGGTCGCCGAGCGCGACGGCAAGTCGTGGTTCCGCATGAGCGCCGGCACCCTCGACGTCTGTCTGCGCGGCGAACTGCCGGCGCTGGTCGAGAAGACGGCCGACAGCACGATCATCGAGCCGCAGGCGCCGGTGGGCGGCTGCGAGCGCTTCCGCTACGTGATCCGCAACGACGGCAGCGGCGGTCGGCGCGAGACGTGGCGCGGCGAGCGCTGGGTCGACACCAAGTGGGACCACGGGCTGACGCCGGTGGCGGCGAAGTAGCGGCCGGCTACCGCAGCGCCGCGTCGATCTGCTGCGCGAGGTTCAAGCCGGCCTCCTGCCTGAACAGCATCGCAAAGCGACACCGGCCGCCACTGCGCTCGGCCCACAAGCGGCCGACCTCGCCCTTTTCGATCTCCTTGGGCACGCCGCGCAAGTGCTCGCCCTTGTACTCGGCAACGAACAGCCGCCCGTCCGTCAGCTCGCAGACGAAGTCGGGATAGAAGCGCCCGAACGAAGTCGGCAGCCAGAAACCGGCGACCGGGTCGGAGTCGAGGTTGCGCACCCAGTGCCGCACCTGCGCGTGTTCGTCGAGCGCCAGGGCGCAGCGCCATTCCTCGCCGCCGTCTTCGAGGTCGGCGACCACCGGGTAGTAGTGCTTGCCGAAGCTGAACTTGCCCCGATAGCGCTTGTTGGCCGGCACCGGATACGCCGCCGGGTCGAAGCGGAACTCGTGCGCGGCGCTCGTCTCGACCACCCAGCCCCCGTCCAGCACGAGTTGCCTGAACGCGCCGCGCGATGCCCGGTCGCGCAACTCGGCGATGCGCACCGCGAGCCGCTGCATCAGGGGGTACTGGTGCCGCGCGAGCTGCTCGAGCGGAACGTGCTGCTCGTGCACCAGGTGCCGCACCGAGGCCAGCACGAAGGCCCGCAGGTGGGCGGGGACGATGTCCTGCGCCACATTGCGCGCCGGGTGCTGGAGCTGCGCGCACAACCAGCGCGCGAGGTCGGCCTCGGAAATGGTGCCGCGCACGGTATCGAGCGGCAGTTGCGCGGCGTCACCGTGCGCGACGCGCAGCTTCTGTCCGTCGAGGTAGAGATTCCACGCAGTGCCCTGCTCGGCCATCGTGAAGCCCGGCAGATCGACCGGCTCGGCCAGCAAGTTCAGCTCTGCCTGCTCGAACACCGCGTCGCGCTCCAGCAGCGTCAGTTCGCCCTGCTGCCCTTCGCCTTGTTGCCCTGCACCCGCCGGCGACCGGTAGCACAGCCTGGGCAGCGCCTTGAACACCACGCCGCGATGCGCCGGCGCCTGGGCTGCCGACACGAGCGCGTTGTGCCGCTCGATCTGCTGGCCGACCTGCTCGCGCTGTTTGCCGCGTTGCCCCGCGATCAGGTCGTTGCTCAAGGATTCCGACACAACGCCGCGCACCTGCACGCGCTGGCGCGCGCCGTCGGTCGACACCGTCACGTGCCCCGCGGCCTGCGCCTCGACCACAGAAGCCGGCAACGCGGCGTTCGCCGGCAGGTCCACCGCCAGCACGGGCAACGGCGCGGCAGCCGCCGCGAACAGCGGCCCGTCGTCGCGCGGCGACCCGCCCTCCAGCGGCAGTTGCGGCGCGATCATCGACGCCATGTCGAGCGGGTCGAACCCCATGCCGTCGATCAGGCGGTCGGCCAGTGCGTTGGCGGCCATGCCGGTCTCGGCCTCCGTCACGTGCGCATAGGCCTTGTTCAGCGCGGGCCGCCCGCGCCGCGCGGCATACGGCATGCGCAGCACGCGGCCGAGCAACTGCTCCATCGCGGTGGCCGAGCGGATGCTCTGCACCGAACACAGCACATAGGCGAACGGGCAGTCCCAGCCCTCGCGCAGCGCCTGCACCGTGATGATGTAGCGCACCGCGCAGTCGCGCGAAGCCAGGTCCAGCCCGTCGAGCTCGCGCTGCGTGCCCGTCGCCACCTTGACCTGCGCTTCGGGGATGTGCAGCTCGTCGATCAGGTGCGCGCGCAGCACGTCCACGTTCACCGGCTCGGTGCTGTTCTGCGCCTGCAGCAACACGATCGGCCGGATGTAGGCCCCGGTCGCCGCCTCTTCCTGCTGCGCCTCGGCTTCGAGCAGGCGCTGTGTCTGCACCGCGTCGAACACCGCTGCCTGCCAGCCGCGCGTGTGCTCGATCAGCGCAATCGGCATCTTGATCATGTGCTCGGCCTGCAACTGCTGCGCCGACACGTGGAACAGCACGTTGGTGTGCCGGGGCACCGGTGTCGCCGTGAGTTCGAGGATCGCCGCCGGGTTCAGCCGCTGCAACGCCTCGAAGCTGCGCTCCGTCTTGGTGTTGTGCGCCTCGTCGACGATCACGTAAGGCTGGCGCAGCGCCAGCCAGTTGGCGAGCGACCAGCGCGGCTGGCCGACGAAGCGCGCGAGCATGGCGCGCCCTACCTTCTCGCCGGCCGCCTCTTCAGCGCTGACGAGCGCGTTGGGTAGGCCGTGCAGCGCGTGCAGCGCCGCCGCCGGCAGGCCGCGAAAGTGCGGCTCGAAGGCCTCGGAGAACGCATAGACGTTGCGCTGCTCCGTGTCTTCGACGCGAAAGCTCTGGATCGTCGCCACGACGACGACGGCGCGCGCATCGAAGTCCTGCGGCGAGAGCGTGGCCACTTCTTCGAGATCGCACACGCGCACGCTGTCGCCGCAGGCCTGGGCCAGCGCCTCGCGGAAGGGGTGGCCGGCGGTGCCGAGCGCGGCCAGCGTCTGCGCGCGGATCGTCTCGCTGGGCACCAGCCACAGCGCCAGCGGCCGGGGCGCGAGCGACGGCCACTCGGCCGCCAGCCGGCCGATGGCATGCGCCGCGAGCAACGTCTTGCCGCCCCCGGTGGGGATGCGCAGGCACACGCAGGGCACCTCGCCGAACGGCTGCGGGTTGTAGCCGCAGCCGGTTTCGCTCTCGAAGGCGGCGCGGGCGCCCGTCAGGCGCGCGGCGCGCAGATAGGTCTGCAACGCGAGCAGCGCCTGGTCCTGGTAACGCTTGAGGGTGAAGGCGGGCATCGCGTCAGCGGCTGCGCCAGTAGCCTGGGCGCTGTCGCTCGTGCATCACGGCCACCACACGAATCAGCTCCGGCTCAACGCGGTAGATCACTGCATACGGGAACCGATTCAACAGCCGCCTGCGAGCGCGCCTGCCGATACCGGCCCAGGCCAGCGGTTGCGAAACAACCCACCCGATCGAACGCTCGAGATCGCGAGCGAAGTCGTCACCCAGTTCGGTGTTGATGCTTGCGTAGTAGCGCCGCGCGGTGTCGGCCTCGTCCAGCGCCTGCTCGACGATCACCAGCCGCATCAAAGGCCCAAACGCTTCTTCGCCTCGTCCCACGGGATGGAGCGCATCTCGCCGCGATCGACCGCATCCAGGCGCCGCTCCACTTCCTCGATCCAGGCCGCTTCGATCGCTGGATCGACAGGCGGCGCCAGCGCTTGCTGCAACCTGATCAACAGCAACTCACGGTCATCTTCGGAAAGCTGCTCGGCTTGGGCAACGAGTTCATCGATGGTCGGGTTCATGGGCAACCTCCCAGGCTAAGTTCGAACAGGTGCGCAAGCTTAACGCGGCACGCCTGCTGTGGTGCGGCGACGCCCTTGCACCGCAGCACAACAGCAGGATTGCGGCGTCTCGCCGTCACCGCGGCACCGCGTGCGGCAACTGCTTGAACGTGATGCCTTCGGCCGCGAGCCGCGCCTCGCCGAGGCGGCACGCTTCGCCGTAGACGACCTTCGGGCCGGCGTGCCAGCAAAGCTCGCGCAGCGCGGCCAGGACCGCGCTGGTGAGCACATTGCCACCAGCCGGCCGACGGTCGCCGAGGATGCCGTTGTAGAGCAGGTAGCAGGCTGTGCCGGGCACGCCGGGCTCGGGCGCGTGGATGCCGATCAGCGGCAGGCCGGTGGCCGGGGCTGCCGCGTCGAGCGCCGTGCCCGTTTCGCGCATCCAGATGAAGGCGGCGAGGTCGGCGTAGCGCACGTCGGCGTTGATTTCGCCATCGGCGTCGAACATCGGCGCGCCGAGCGTCGCGAAACGAAAGCCGCCGCCGCCTTGCCAGCCGACGGCCTTGCTGACGCCGCCCTGCTCGCCCTCGACCACCTTCTTCAATCGCGGCAGGCAGTGCGTGACGGCGTGCTCGCCCGCCTCGATGCCGATCCAGCGGCGGCCCATCTTGTGCGCGACGGCGGCGGTCGTGCCGCTGCCGAGGAAGGAGTCGAGGACGAGGTCGCCTCGACCAGTGGCAATGCCAAGCAGATGTTGCATCAGTCGTTCGGGCTTGGGCGTTGCGAAGGGAAGTCCCCCAAAGAGCGCAATGCCCTCGCGTCTCGAGTCTTGGTTGTCACCTGCGACTTCGCGGAGCCACAAGGTATCCGGCACGACCCCGTTGGAAAGTTCCGATAGAAAGACTTTCAATCTTGGTTTGTCCTTCTCCTGCTCCGCTCCCCACCAAAGCCGGTTCTCACAAACTTGCTGCTCCGTCCGAGTAGCGTCATACCCCCACACTCGCGATTCCAGAGGCCAAACGTCCAAGCCCGTTTTGGGATGCTTGATTGGATAGAACAGATTCGGACGCTCAGTTCTTGTCTTCGCACAGGTGTAAACCACCGACTGCCACACGCCTCGTGGATCGTTGTCCGGGTTCGAGAATCCCTTCAGTTGAGCGTCGGATCTCGTCACCTTGTTTGGGCGCCATTCGATGGCTTTTCGCCCGTAGACATGCAGATGATCGTGGCTGGTGCTTAACCACTGAGCGTCGTTCTGCTTTGAATACTTCTTCTGCCAGACTACGTTCGCGATGAAGTTCCTGCGCCCGAACACCTCATCCATCAACACCTTGAGGTAGTGCCCCTCGTTGTCGTCGATCGTCACCCAGATCGAGCCGTCCTCGCGCAGGAATTCGCGCAGCAGCTGCAGCCGCGGCAGCATCATCGTCAGCCACTGGCTGTGCTCGAGGTTGTCGTCGTAGTGCTCGAAGGCGCTCTTCGTGTTGTAGGGCGGGTCGATGAAGATGCACTTCACGCGGCCGCGGTAGAAGGGCAGCAGCGCCTTCAGCGCCTCGAGGTTGTCGCCCTGCACCAGCAGGTTGCCTTGCGCGGCGTCGCCCTGCACGCCGCCCGCGGCATGCGGGCGCAGCACGCGCGTGGGCACGCGCTGGGCGATACGGAACGCGTCTTCGCGGTCGAGCCAGTCGAGCGTGGGCATCGGTCAGGTGGGAGTGGGCATGACCGGCGGCGTGCCGACCATGGCATCGAGCGCTTCGCGGTGGAACAGATCGACGTAAGGCTGGTAGCGCCAGAGCCGGTTGCGCCCGTAGCCGGTGAGCTCCTTCAGCCAGCCGCGGGCCTCGAAGTCGCGCACCAGCTTGGTCGCGGTCGGGAAGGTGGACGACACGATCTGCGCCGCCTTGTTGACCGTGATCGTGGGCTGGCGGTAGAGGGCGTCGAGCAGCACCAGCGCCTTGGCGTTCTTGAACACCGCCGAGCGGTGGGCCTCGCGCAGCGCCACGATGTCGCGCGCCGTCTGCGTGGCCACGCGCGCCGTGACGCTGACGCCGCGCAGGAAGAATTCGAGCCACGGCTCCCAGTGGCCCTGGCTGCGGATCGCGGTCAGGCGGTCGTAGTACTCGGCACGGTGCGCCTTCAGGTAGAGCGAGAGGTAGAGCAGCGGGCGCGACAGCGCGCCGTCTTCGCACAGCATCAGGGTGATGAGCAATCGGCCGACGCGGCCGTTGCCGTCGAGGAACGGGTGGATGGTCTCGAACTGCGCATGGGCCAGACCGCAGCGCACGAGCAGCGGCACGCTGTCGCGGGCGTCGTGGAGAAAACGCTCGAGGTCGCCGAGCGCCGCCATCAGCTCGTGCGGCGGCGGCGGCACGAAGGCGGCGCTGGCCAGCGTGCTGCCGCGCCCGCCGATCCAGTTCTGCGAGGTGCGGAATTCGCCGGGCGATTTGTCGCCCCCACGCACGCCGCGCATCAGCTCGGCGTGGATCTCGCGCAGCAGGCGCAGCGACAGCGGCAACTCGGGCAGCCGGGCCAGGCCGTGGTTCATCGCCCGCACATGGTTGACGACTTCCTCGACGTCTTTCGGGGTGTCGTCGCGCATCGCGTCGGCCTCGTAGGCGAGCACGTCTTCGAGGCTGCTTTGCGTGCCCTCGATCTGCGACGACAGCACGGCCTCGTGGCGCACGTACATGGCCACGAACAGGTCGGGGTTGGGCAGCAGGGCCGCAATGGCGTCGAGCCGGGCGAGGTCGCGGTCGGCGCTGGACAGCAGCGTCTGCAGTTCGCCGCTGTAGGCGATGGGCGGCTGCGGCGGCAGCGGCGCCGGCACGAAGGCCTTGTAGCCTGTGGTCTGCTGGATGTAGCGGCCGGCCCGATGCGGAGTAGACATCGCCAGATTCTTTAACAAGGGCGCTGGAGTCTATGCCATGTTAAAGAAAAGCGGCAGAAATTTTTGCAAAGAGGTCGCGAGGGCCTCCTTGTCAAAGCCATCGGAGCCGCCCGGGGCGGCCTCGGGGGCGGATATCGAGTCCCGCTCGAGGCGGAACACTCCCGAGGCCCCGCCGGGGCCTACTCCACCGCCTTGACCATGTCCTCGACGACTTTCTTCGCGTCGCCGAACACCATCATCGTCTTGTCCATGTAGAACAGCTCGTTGTCCAGGCCCGCGTAGCCGGCGGCCATCGAGCGCTTGTTGACGATGATCGTCTTGGCCTTGTAGGCCTCGAGGATGGGCATGCCGTAGATCGGCGTGCCCTTGGTCAGCGCGGCCGGGTTCACGACGTCGTTGGCGCCGAGCACGATCGCCACGTCGACCTGGCCGAACTCGCCGTTGATGTCCTCCATCTCGAACACCTGGTCGTAGGGCACCTCGGCCTCGGCGAGCAGCACGTTCATGTGGCCCGGCATGCGGCCGGCCACCGGGTGGATGGCGTACTTGACGGTGATGCCCTTGTGCGTGAGCTTCTCGGCCAGTTCCTTGACGGCGTGCTGCGCGCGCGCCACCGCCAGGCCGTAGCCCGGAACGATGACCACCGTCTCGGCGTTGCCGAGCACGAAGGCGGCGTCGTCGGCGCTGCCGCTCTTGACGGGGCGCTGCTCCTGCGCGCCCTGCACCGCCGCGCCCGGCTCGGCGCCGAAGCCGCCCAGGATGACGTTGAAGAACGAGCGGTTCATCGCCTTGCACATGATGTAGCTCAGGATCGCGCCCGAGCTGCCGACCAGCGAGCCGGCGATGATCAGCATGCTGTTGTTGAGCGAGAAGCCGATGCCGGCCGCCGCCCAGCCCGAGTAGCTGTTGAGCATCGACACGACGACGGGCATGTCGGCCCCGCCGATCGGGATGATGATCAGCACGCCGAGCACGAAGCTGAGCGCCAGCATCGCGAAGAACGCCGGCCAGCTGCCGGTGAACATGAACGCCAGGCCGAGCCCGATGGTGGCGATGCCCAGCACCAGGTTGAGCATGTGCTGGCCCGCGAACACCACCGGCGCGCCCTTGAACAGGCGGAACTTGTAGGTGCCCGAGAGCTTGCCGAAGGCGATCACGGAGCCGCTGAAGGTGATCGCGCCGATCGCCGCGCCGAGGAACAGCTCGAGCCGGTTGCCCGCCGGGATCGGCTCGCCCTTGGCGACGATGCCGAAGGCCCAGGGCTCGGCCACCGCGGCGACGGCGATGAACACCGCCGCCAGGCCGATCATGCTGTGGAAGAAGGCGACCAGCTCGGGCATCTTGGTCATCTCGACCGTCTTGGCGCGCCAGGCGCCATAGGCGCCGCCGACCACCAGCCCGAGCAGCACCCAGCTCATGCCGAAGGCGTTGCCGCCGGCGAGCTTGACGATCAGCGCCGCCGTGGTCAGCACGGCGATCGCCATGCCGATCATGCCGAACAGGTTGCCGCGGATCGAGGTGGTCGGGTGCGAGAGCCCCTTGAGCGCCTGGATGAAGCAGACGCTCGCGACCAGATACAGCAGGGTGACGACGTTCAGGCTCATCACTTCTTCCCCTCGATCTGCTTGGCGGGCCGGTCTTTCTTCCTGAACATTTCGAGCATGCGCCGCGTGACGAGGAAGCCGCCGAAGATGTTGACGGAGGCCAGCGCGACGGCCAGCACGCCCATCGTCTTGCCGAGCGTCGTCTCGGTGAGCGCCGCGGCGAGCATCGCGCCGACGATGACGATCGCCGAGATGGCGTTGGTGACCGCCATCAGCGGCGTGTGCAACGCCGGCGTGACGGTCCAGACGACGTGGTAGCCGACGTAGATCGCCAGCACGAAGATGATCAGGTTGATGATGGTCGGGCTGACGAAATCCATCGCCGTTGTCTCCTCACAGTTTGCGGATCTCGCGCACGCGGTTGCGCTCGTCGAGCAGCACCAGCTTGGGCTTCCAGACACTCGCGTCGTCGTCGGTCATCGGCCCATAGGTGCAGATGATCAGCAGGTCGCCGACATGCGCCTTGCGCGCCGCGGCGCCGTTGAGCGAAATCGCGCCCGAGCCGCGCGGCGCCTTGATGATGTAGGTCGAGAAGCGCTCGCCGTTCTGCACGTTGTAGAGGTCGATCTGCTCGTACTCGCGCATGTCGGCGGCGGCTAGCAGGTCTTCGTCGATGCCGCACGAGCCCTCGTAGTGCAGGTCGGCCTCGGTGACCGTCGCGCGATGCAGTTTCGCGCGCAGCATCATCCGCGTGTTCATGCCGCCCTCTTGACCTCGCCGCCCTGCGCCATCAGGCAGGCCACGACGATGTCGTCGTCCATCGGCACCTGGAAGGCGCCTTCCTTGGTGATGACGAGCTTGAGGAAGTCGAGCACGTTGCGGGCGTAGAGCGCGCTCGCGTCGGCAGCGACGAGCGCCGGCAGGTTGGTCTCGCCGACGATCGTGACGCCGTGCTTGACCACCGTCTTGCCGGCCTCGGTGAGCGGGCAGTTGCCGCCCTGCGGCGCCGCCATGTCGACGATGACGCTGCCCGGCTTCATCGCGCGGACCATGTCTTCCGTGACCAGCACCGGCGCGGCGCGGCCCGGGATCAGCGCCGTCGTGACGACGATGTCGGCGGCCGCGACGCGCTTGGCGACCTCGACCTTCTGGCGGTCGAGCCAGCTCTGCGGCATCGGCCGCGCGTAGCCGCCGACGCCTTCGGCCGCTTCCTTTTCCTCGGCCGTCTCGTAGGGCACGTCGATGAACTTGGCGCCCAGCGACTCGACCTGCTCCTTCACGCTCGGCCGCACGTCGCTGGCCTCGATGACGGCGCCCAGCCGCTTGGCGGTGGCGATCGCCTGCAGCCCGGCGACGCCGACGCCCAGGATCACGACGCGCGCCGCCTTCACCGTGCCGGCCGCCGTCATCAGCATCGGGAAGATGCGCTGGTAGCGGTCGGCGCCGATCATCACGGCCTTGTAGCCCGCGAGGTTGGCCTGCGACGACAGCACGTCCATGCTCTGCGCGCGCGTCGTGCGCGGCGCGGCTTCGAGGGCGAACGCCGTCAGGCCGGCGCCGGCCATCGCCTGCAGGCCGTCGCGATCGAAGGGGTTGAGCATGCCAACGAGCGCCGTGCCCGGCTTCATCAGGCCGAGCTCGTCGCGCTGCGGCGCGCGCACCTTGAGCACCAGCTCGGCGGCGAAGGCGCCGGCACGGTCGACGATCTCGGCGCCGACGGCGGCATAGGCTTCGTCGGTCACGCTGGCGGCGACGCCGGCGCCGGACTGCACGCGCACCGTGTGCCCCTGCGTCTTGAGCTTCTTGACGGTCTCGGGAGTCGCGGCCACGCGCGTTTCGCCCGCCACCGTTTCGAGCGGCACGCCGATCTGCATCGGAGGTCTCCTCGGGATGGGGTTGGTTCTGGGTTATCTGACTTATAGCTTACACAAGATTCAACCGCGCTCCGGCCGCGAGAACGCATGAGACCCGACAATGGCACGCCACCATTGATATCGATCAAATTGCCGCCATGCCCGCACGCTGGAGCCCGAGCGTCACCGTCGCCGCGATCGTCGAGCGCGACGGCCGCTACCTTCTGGTCGAGGAGCACACGCCCGAGGGCCTGAAGCTCAACAACCCGGCCGGCCATCTCGACCCCGGCGAATCGCCGGCCGACGGCGCGGCGCGCGAAGCGCTCGAGGAAACGACGCGCCGCTTCACGCCCGAGCGGCTGGTCGGCGTCTACCTGGCGCGCTTTCAACGGCCGGCGACGGACGAAGACGTGACCTATCTGCGCCTGGCATACGCCGGCAGCATCGGCGAGCCCGATCCGGCGCGCGCGCTCGACGAGGGCATCGTGCGCACGCTGTGGCTGACGCTCGACGAGGTGCGTGCCAGCCGCGAGCGGCATCGCAGCGCGCTCGTCCTGCGCTGCATCGAGGACCACGCCGCCGGGCGCGGCCATCCGCTCGACGCGGTCTACACCGACCCCAGCGTGACGGCGCCCATCTTCCTCGAATGACGACTACGAAGAAGGAGCGCATCGTCGTCGGCCTGAGCGGCGGCGTCGACTCGGCCGTCAGCGCCTGGCTGCTCAAGCGAGCCGGGAACGAAGTCGTCGGCCTCTTCATGAAGAACTGGGAAGACGACGACGATGACGAGTACTGCTCGTCGCGCCAGGACTTCATCGACGCCGCCGCCGTGGCCGACGTGCTGGGCATCGAGGTCGAGCACGTCAACTTCGCCGCCGAGTACAAGGACCGCGTGTTCGCCGAGTTCCTGCGCGAGCACCGGGCCGGCCGCACGCCGAACCCCGACGTGCTGTGCAACGCCGAGATCAAGTTCAAGGCCTTCCTCGACCATGCCGTGCGGCTGGGCGCCGGGCGCATCGCGACGGGTCACTATGCCCGCGTGCGCGAGGCGACTGGCGCATTCCAGCTGCTCAAGGGGCTCGACGGCAGCAAGGACCAGAGCTACTTCCTGCACCGGCTCAATCAGGCGCAGCTCGCGCGCACGCTGTTCCCGATCGGCGCGCTGAGGAAGACGGAGGTGCGCCGCATCGCCGAGGAGATCGGCCTGCCCAACGCGAAGAAGAAGGACTCGACCGGCATCTGCTTCATCGGCGAGCGGCCGTTCCGCGAATTCCTGCAGCGCTACCTCGCCAACGAGCCCGGCCCGATCGTCGACGACGGCGGGCGCCGCGTCGGCGAGCACGTGGGTCTGAGCTTCTACACGATCGGCCAGCGCAAGGGCATCGGCCTGGGCGGCGTGAAGGAGCGCGCACGGCCCGGCGGAGAGCACGCGCCGTGGTTCGTCGCGCGCAAGAACATCGAGCGCAACACGCTCGTCGTCGTGCAGGGGCACGACCACCCGTGGCTGCTGTCGCGCACGCTGCAGGCCGACGACGCGAGCTGGGTCGCCGGCCGCCCGCCCGCCGACGGCGCGTTCGCCGCGAAGACGCGCTACCGCCAGGCCGACGCGGACTGCCGCCTTCTCAGCGCGTCGGCACAAGCCTTCGCGCTGGCCTTCGACGCGCCGCAATGGGCCGTCACGCCGGGCCAGTCGGCCGTGCTCTACGACGGCGAGGTGTGCTTGGGCGGCGGCGTGATCGCCTCAGCCGCTGCGTGACGATCAGCGCGGCGTCGCGAGCACCAGCGTGTAATAGCGGCGGTAGGTGCTCGCGTCGTTGCGCGCGCAGGCCATGCCGATGTCGCGCAGCGCCGCCGTCATGATGTTGCGGCAGTGCCCCGGGCTCGCCATCCAGCCGGCGACGACGGCGCTCGCGTCGGCCTGGCCCGCAGCGATGTTCTCGGCCACCGACGACCAGGCGTAGCCCGCCGTCGTCGCGCGCGCGCCGGGCGTGCCGCCCTCGGGGCTGGTGTGCGAGAAGTAGTTGCGCACCGCCATGTCGGCGCTGTGCAGCCACGCGGCCTGCATCAGCGTGTCGGACCAGGCCACGGCGGGCGCGGCGCCGAAGCTGCCCGCGCTGCCGCAGCTCGCGCCGGCGGCGCGATGCTCGTTGAGGAGGCGCAGCGCCGTGCCGCGGAACGCCGCATCGCCGCAGGCCATGTCGGTGGCCGCAGGCGGCGTCGGCGCCGGGGTGGACGGCGAACCGCCGTCGTCGGCGACGCCGCTCGGCGTGGCGCCGTCACTGCCGCCACCGCCACCGCCGCACGCGGCGACGATCGCAGCGAGCCCGAAAACGGCGACTGCGCGCAACACGGAGGAGGTCAGGAAAGGAACTGCCGGCTTCATGCCGACAGCCTGCCTCAGCCCGCGCCGGGCGGCGTGACGAAGTGCAACCGCGCCGTTCAGAGCGCGGCGATGCGCGTCACCGAACTGCGGCCGAGCACGTAGAGCGCGCCGTCGGCGCCGGCGCGCAGGTCGACCGGCATGTCGGCCACCTGCGCGAAGGCATAGACGGCGTTGCCGTTCGCCAGGTCCATGCGCGCGACGAAGCGGCTGACGAAGTCGGCGAAGTAGTAGCTGCCGCGGTAAGCCGCCGGGTAGGCGCCGCCGGCCGGATAGAACGCGCCGCCTGCAATCGAGAAGCCGGTGAAGAAACCGCCCGGCCCGCTGCCGGGCGGCACAGCGGCACTGTGCTTGTAGGCGAACATCGGCGCAGTGACGCCGGCGCCCGCGTTGTCGGGCCCTTCCGACGCCGGCCAGCCATAGTTGGCGCCGGCGGCGCCGAGGTTCACCTCTTCCCAGGTGTCCTGGCCGACATCATTGATGTGCAGCCGGCCGGTGCCGGGCTGCACCGCGAAAGTGAAGGGGTTGCGCAGGCCGGATGCCCAGACGGCCGGATGCGCGCCGGCACGGCCGACGAAGGGGTTGTCGGCGGGGATGCTGCCGTCGGCATTGAGGCGCAGCAGCTTGCCGAACGGGTCGCCGAGATCCTGCGCGCGCGCGCCGTTTGCGTTGTCGCCGACACCGACGTAGAGCTTGCCGTCGGCGCCGAAGTGCAGCGCGCCGCCGTTGTGGTTCTGCGCCGTCGACAGCGCCGGCAGCTCGAGCAGCGGCACCTCGCTGCCGGTCGACGCTGCATCCCCGTTCGCCGTCACGCGCACGATGCGGTTGTGGATGCCGCCGACCGGCGCTGCGACCGGCGTCGTGTAGTGCAGGTAGACGTGGCCGTTGACGGCGAAGTTCGGGTCGAGCGCGATGCCGATCAGGCCGCGCTCGCCGCTGGAGTCGACCGCGAGCTGAAGGAACGGCGCGATCAGCAGCGCGCCGTTCTTGACAACGCGCACCGCGCCGCCCTGCTCGGCGACGAGCCAACGGCCGTCGGGCGTCTGCACGAACGCCGTCGCGCCGACGAGCCCCGTCACGTGGCTCTCGTTCTTCGTGAAGCCCGCCGGCAGCGGCCGGCTGCCGCCGAACTGCACCGTCGCCGACGACCAGGCCGACGCCTGCCCGAGCGCATCGACGGCGCGCGCGCGCACGACATGCTGGCCCGACGCATGAAGCGTCGTGTCGACGCTGGCCTCGTAGGGCGCCAGCGTGTCGCTGCCGGCCGCGATGCCGTCGACCTCGAACTCGACGCGCGCGACGGGTGCGGATGCCGACGCAGCAGTCGCCGTCGCTGCAAGCGCCAGTGTGCCGGCCAGGCCGCTCGCGAAGGCGGCCGGCGCGGTCAGTGCGATGGTCGGTGCGGCCGGCGCACCGCCGTCACCGCCGCCTCCGCACGACGCGAGCAGCGCCGCGACGGCGCAGACCAGAGCGACAGGGCGTTGCGTGTTCATCGGCGTTCCTCGCAGTGACGCAGACACTTTATGCCAGCCGTGGCTGACGTTGAGTGCGGTGTTTGGTTGCCGCATCGACGAGGATTCCGATTCACCGCCGCGGCATGCACCGCTGCGTGCGGACGAGCGAGCCGCTCGAAGCCCGAGCAGCGTCAGATCATCGCCGCCGGGTCGGCCAGCGGCTCGGCAGCGAAGCGCGTGACGCGGCGCGGACGCAGGTGCACGGCGGCGCCGGGGCGCAGGTCGAGCCGGCTCTTGAGCGCGAGGTAGTCGGCGCGCGGCAGTTCGACGTCGACATAGCTCGCGTCGTCGCTGCGCCTGAACTCGAGCCGCGTGTTGGGGCCGACGGTCAGCGCCTGCGCCAGCGTCACCGGCAGCGAGCCCTCGACGGGCGCCGTCAGGATCTCGAGCTCGTGCGGGCGCACGTAGCCGATTTCGCCGCCGCGGCCCTGGCCGAGCCGGCCGTGGAACAGGTTGACGTCGCCGAGGAACTCGAGCACGAAGGGCGTCGCCGGATGGTCGTAGACCTCGTCGGGCGTGCCCTGCTGCTCGATGCGGCCCCGGTTCATCACGACGATGCGGTCGGCGACTTCCATCGCCTCGTCCTGGTCGTGCGTGACGAAGACGCTGGTCACGTGCATCTCGTCGTGCATCCGCCGCAGCCAGCGCCGCAGCTCCTTGCGCACCTTGGCGTCGAGCGCGCCGAACGGCTCGTCGAGCAGCAGCACCTTGGGCTCCACCGCCAGCGCGCGCGCGAGCGCGATGCGCTGACGCTGGCCGCCCGAGAGCTGGTGCGGGAAACGGTCGGCGACCCAGTCTAGCTGCACCAGCTTCAGCAGCTCCATCACCTTCTCGCGGATCTTCGCTTCGCCCGGCCGCGTGGCCTTCGGCCGCACGCGCAGCCCGAACGCCACGTTCTCGAAGATGCTCATGTGGCCGAACAGCGCGTAGTGCTGGAACACGAAACCGACGTTGCGGTCGCGCACGTCGGTGCCGGTGGCGTCCGCGCCGTGGAACAGCACGCTGCCCGAGTCGGGCACTTCGAGGCCGGCGATGATGCGCAGCAGCGTCGTCTTGCCCGAGCCCGAGGGCCCCAGCAGCGCGACCAGCTCGCCCGACGGGATGTCGAGGTTCAGGTCGTCGCAGACCACCGTCTTGCCGAACCGCTTGTTGAGGCCGCGGACTTCGATCGTCATGCGTCTTCTCCTGCTGCGCGCATCTGCCGGCGCACGCGTCTCTCGACGAGGGCCTTGAGCGCCAGCGTCACCAGCGCGAGGCCGGCAAGCAGCGACGCGACGGCGAACGCCGCCGCGAACTGATACTCGTTGTAGAGGATCTCGATGTGCAGCGGCATCGTGTTGGTCTGGCCGCGGATGTGGCCCGAGACCACGCTGACCGCGCCGAACTCGCCCATTGCGCGGGCGTTGCACAGGATCACGCCGTAGAGCAGCGCCCACTTGACGTTGGGCAGCGTGACGCGCCACAGGATCTGCCAGCCCGAGGCGCCGAGCACACGCGCCGCCTCTTCCTGCTCCGTGCCCTGCGCCTGCATCAGCGGGATCAGCTCGCGCGCGATGAACGGGAAGGTGACGAACACGGTCGCGAGCACGATGCCGGGCACGGCGAAGATGACTTTCAGGTCGTGGTCGCGCAGCGTCTCGCCGAACCAGCCCTGCAGGCCGAAGACGAGCACGTAGATCAGGCCGGCGATCACGGGCGAGACCGAGAACGGCAGGTCGATCAGCGTCAGCAGCAGGCTCTTGCCGCGAAAGTCGAACTTGGCGATCGCCCAGGCCGCGGCGAAGCCGAAGACGAGGTTCAGCGGCACCGAGATCGCCGCGGCGACGAGCGTCAGGCGCACCGCCGACAGCGCATCGGGCTCGACGATCGCTGCCAGGTAGACCTGCCAGCCCTTGCGCAACGCTTCCCAGAACACCGCCGCCAGCGGCACGAACAGGAACAGCGTGAGGAACGCGAGCGCGACGCCGATCAGCGTGCGTCGCACCCACGGCGGCTCGGCGGTGGCGGCTCGCACTGCACGCGGAGCCACGGGCGCGGACGGCGCGGCGACGCGGACGGCGATCGAAGCGGTCGACATCGGCGCGCGGGGATTCAGCGGCCCTGGCGCTTGCGCGCCCAGGCCTGCAGCAGATTGATCGCGAGCAGCATCGCGAACGCGGCGACCAGCATCACGACGGCGATCGCCGTCGCGCCGGTGACGTCGTACTGCTCGAGCTTGGTGATGATCAAGAGCGGCGTGATCTCGCTGACCATCGGCATGTTGCCGGCGATGAAGATGACGCTGCCGTATTCGCCGAGCGCGCGCGCGAAGGCGAGCGCGAAGCCGGTCAGCAGCGCCGGCGTCAGGATCGGGAAGACGACGCGCGCGAAGGTCTGCGCGCGCGTGGCGCCGAGCGTCGCCGCCACTTCCTCCAGCTCGCGCTGCAGGTCTTCGAGCACCGGCTGCAGCGTGCGCACGACGAACGGCAGGCCGATGAAGGTCAGAGCGACGAACACGCCGAGCGGCGTGAAGCTGACCTTGAACGGCAACCACTGTCCGATCCAGCCGTTGCCCGCGTACAGCGCCGTCAGCGCGATGCCGGCCACGGCCGTGGGCAGCGCGAAAGGCAGGTCGACCAGCGCATCGACGATGCGCTTGGCCGGGAAGTCGTAACGCACCAGCACCCAGGCCACGACGAGGCCGAACACGGCGTTGAGCAGCGCCGCGGCGAGCGAGGCGCCGAAGGTCAACCGGTACGAGGCGACGACGCGCGGCGACGCGACCGCGTCCCAGAACGCGGGCCACGTCATCGTCGCCGTCTTCAGGAAAGCAGCCGAGAGCGGGATCAGGACGATGAAGCCGAGATACAGCAGGGCGAAGCCGAGCGCCAGGTCGAAGCCCGGCAGCACGCTGTGGCGCCGCAGCAGGGTGCGCGAAAGGAACACGCTCGCCCTCGCGTCACTTGCGCGCGGCGAGGATCTGGTCGTAGATCGCGCCGTCGTCGAAGTGCTCCTTCTGCGCCCGGGTCCAGCCGCCGAACACTTCGTCGATCGTGAACGTGGCGACCTTCGGGAAGTCCTTCGCGTGCTTGGCAAGCAGCACCGCCGAACGCGGGCGCAACTGGTGCTTGGCCGCGATCGCCTGCGCCTCGTCGGACCACAGGTACTTCAGGTAGGCCTCGGCCTGCTTGCGCGTGCCCTTCCTGTCGACCACCTTGTCGATGACGCTGACCGGGTTCTCGGCGAGGATCGTCGCCTTGGGATACACCACATCGAAGTGATCGCCGAACTCGCCCTTGATCAGGTTGATCTCGCTTTCAAACGTGGCGAGCGCGTCGCCGATGTTGCGCTGGGCGAACGTCGTCGTCGCAGCGCGGCCGCCGCCGTCGAACACGGGCACGTTGGAGAAGATCTTCGTCACGAGGTCGCGCGCCTGCGCCGGCGTGCCGCCGGCCTTGATCACCGAGCCCCAGGCGGCGACGTAGCTGTAGCGCCCGTTGCCCGTGACCTTGGGATTCGGGATGACGACGCTGACGCCGGGCCTGCCGAGGTCGGCCCAGTCGGCGATCTTCTTCGGGTTGCCCTTGCGTACCAGGATCACGGTGACGGACGTCGTCGGCGCCGCGTTGTCGGGCAGGCGCTTGGCCCAGTCGGCCGGGATCAGCTTGCCGCGCGTCGCCAGCACGTCGATGTCGCTCGACTGGTTCATCGTCACCACGTCGGCCTCCAGGCCGTCGAGCACGGCGCGCGCCTGCTTGCTCGAGCCGCCGTGCGACTGGTTCACTGCGAGGTCTTCGCCGGCCGTCTGCTTCCAGTGGCGCACGAAGGCGGCGTTGTAGTCCTTGTAGAACTCGCGCGCCACGTCGTAGCTCACGTTGAGCAGCGGCGGCGCGGCCAGCGCGAACGGTGATGCGGCGGCGAGCGCCAGCGCGAGCAGCTCACGGCGCCCGATGAACGTAATCCTCATGACACGACCAGCTCGAAATGCGATGAATGAATGGTAGGGACGGCCCGGCGCCGACGGAACGAAGTGTTTCGACTTTGCTTATGCGCGCCTGTCTTCGACTTCACCGACGCGCCGCTGCGCCGGTGCTCTTCCTCGCGGCCTGTGCACCTGCAGGCGCACCGCGTCGGATCGCAGGCGGCGGAGGGCTATCCTTGGCGCCCATGTATGCGCCGTTCTTCGGGCTGAAGCAGGAGCCGTTCTCAATCGCTCCCGACCCGCGCTACCTGTTCATGAGCGAGCGCCATCGCGAGGCGCTGGCGCACCTGCTCTACGGCGTCGGCGGCGGCGGCGGCTTCGTGCTGCTGACGGGCGAGATCGGCGCCGGCAAGACCACCGTGTGCCGCTGCTTCCTCGAACAGGTGCCGCGGCGCTGCAATGTCGCCTACATCTTCAACCCCAAGCTCACCGTCGAGGAGCTGCTGGCCTCGGTGTGCGAGGAGTTCCGCGTTCCTTACGAGCACGCGGGGCCGGGCGTCCCGACGGTCAAGGACTACGTCGACGCGCTCAACGCCTTCCTGCTCGCGACGCACGCCGTCGGGCAGAACAACGTGCTCGTCATCGACGAGGCGCAGAACCTCTCACCCGACGTGCTCGAGCAGCTGCGCCTGCTGACCAACCTCGAGACCAGCGAGCGCAAGCTGCTGCAGATCATCCTGATCGGCCAGCCCGAGCTGCGCGCGATGCTGGCGCGGCCCGAGCTCGAGCAACTGGCGCAGCGCGTCATCGCGCGCTACCACCTCGACGCGCTCGGCGCCGAGGAGACTGCGCAGTACCTGCGCCACCGCCTCGCCGTCGCCGGGCGCAGCGGGCCGATGCCGTTCGACCGCGACGCGCGCGCGCGCATCCACAAGCTCGCGCGCGGCGTGCCGCGGCGCATCAACCTGCTGGCCGACCGCGCGCTGCTCGGCGCCTATGCCGAGGGGCGCGCGCGCGTCGACCGCACGATCGTCAACCAGGCGGCGCGCGAAGTGTTCGGTGCCGACGACGGGGCGGCGCGAGGCGGCGCGCCCAGACCCGCGGCTGTCTGGCTGGGCGCCGGCGCCGTCGCCGGTGCGGCCGTGGCCGGCCTCGTCGCGTTCGCCCTGCAAGGCGGCTGGCGCGTCGCGTCATCGACCACGGAGTCGGCGGCCGCACCGCACGCCGCACCGGCGTCGGCGGCCGCTGCGCCATGGGCTGCGGCTTCGTCGCCGGCTGCAGCGGCATCGTCCGCGGCACCGGCGGCTTCGGCCGCCGCGGCGCTCGTCCCGCAGCGCCTGCAGGCGCAGAACTGATGTCGTACATCCTCGACGCCCTGCGCCGCGCCGACGCCGAACGCGAACGCGGCGGCGTGCCCGGCCTGCACGCGCAACCGTTCCCGCCGACTTCGGCCGACGCTGCATCGGCGGCGCGCCGCGGCGTGCCGTGGCGCTGGATCGGACTGGGCGCGGCGTTCGGCCTGGCCATGCCGCTGGCGCTGTGGATGCTCGGCGGCGAAGAGGCACAGCGCTCCGCACCGGTGCCGCGGGCGATCGCGCCCGCGCCGGTGCCGCCGCCCGCAGCGGCGCCCGAGCCGATCGCACCGTCGATCGCGCCGGCGCCCCCCCCGGCCACAGCAGCAGCGCCCGCCATCGTCGCGGCCGCACCATCCCCGCCTGCCACGCCGGCCGCCCCGCCGCTGCGCCCGACAGCGCCGCCGACGGCCGACGCCCCCGCGCCGCGCAGGCCGGTGCCTGCCGGGGCCACCAAGGCTGGCGCGAGTCCGGCACCGCGCACCGCGACGGCCGATGCAGCGCCGCAGGCCGATGCCCGCATCACGCCGATGGGCGAGCTGCCCGATGCGATCCGCCGCCAGCTGCCGCCGCTGCAGATCGGCGGCTCGATGTATTCCGTGGAGCCGTCCAGCCGCATGCTGATCGTCAACGGCCAGTTGCTGCACGAACGCGGCAACGTCGCGCCGGGGCTGGTGCTGGAGCAGATCCGCCTGAAGTCGGCGGTGTTCGGCTTCCAGGGCCACCGCTTCGAGATCACGTATTGAGCGCCGCGCGCCCGGACGGGCGCGCATTCGAGTGCCGCTCCGATCAGCCGTAGCGCCCGAGCACGAGGTACTCGCCGCCGCGCGACTCGACGAGCGCATGCCCGCGCACGCGCCAGTGCAGCGCTGACGACTCCGCGGGCGGCACGGCGCCGACTGCGTGGCGCGCCAGCGTGACGTGAGGGCGATACGGCCGGGTCTCGACCGGCAGCGCCAATCGCTGCAGCGCCGCGCCGAGCGCCGCATGCAGCTCGAGCAGGCGCGGCGGCGGCTCGCGCGGCTGCAGCACGGCGATGCCGTGCGGCCACAGCGCGGCGCGCGCCAGGCGCAGCTCGAATGGTGCGCACGGCACGCCGCGCAACTCGGCATCGAGCTCCGGCACGCGCCCGCGCGGCACGGCGCCAAGGAAGTGCAGCGTCACGTGCAGACTGGCGTCGGCCACCGGCTTCGCGCCGGCAGGCCAGACCCAGGCATCGCGCGCGGCGACCAGCGCGTCGCGCGCCGCCGCACCGGGCCAAAGCGCAAGAAAGAGGCGCGCAGAGTCGACCGCCATGGCTCGCTCGGTTGCCGATCAGTCACCGGTCAACTGCAGCGCCACTTCACGGCGGTGGCCGCGCGTGCGGTGCTCATAGAGATAGATCCCCTGCCAGATGCCGAGCGCGAGCCGCCCTGCCGCCAGCGGCACCGCGAGCGAGGTCGGCAGCAACGCGGCGCGCACGTGCGCAGGCATGTCGTCGGGGCCTTCGTCGCGGTGCTCGAAGATCGAGTCGCCATCGGGCACCAGGCGCGCGAACCAGCGTTCGAGGTCGCTGCGCACCGCCGGGTCGGCGTTCTCCTGGATCAGCACGCTCGCCGAGGTATGGCGCACGAACAGCGTCAGCACGCCGTCGCGCATCGACTGCGCGGCGATCCAACGCTCGACCTCGGCCGTGATCTCGATCAACTCGCGACCGCGCGTCGCGACCGTGAGCGTGGTGCAGCATTGGCGCAGCATGGTGTCGCATCGTAGTGCGGCCGGCTAGAGCGCGCGGCGCCAGCCGTCATGGCCGCGAGCGGCGCAGCGGGCGCGACGACGGCGCGCGCGCCGATCACGCGGCGAGGCCGTGGCGCGCGTGCCAGTCGGCGAGCGATTCGTCGGGCCAGCGCCGGCACTGCACGTGGCCGCGGCCCTTCGGTACGTCGACCCAGCCGGCCGCGAAGTCGAGCGCGGCCTCGACGACCTCGGGCGGCCGCGGCAGCGGGGTGTCGATGGCCGACGCGTGCGGGTGCACCAGCTCGGGCCACCGCGGATCCCACAGCCACAGCGCGCTGCCGCAGCGCAGGCAGAAGTGGCGGCTCGCCGGCGAGCGCCGCGTGCGTGCACCCGGCTCGCGCAGCAGCGCACGGTAGACGCCGACGTTCTTGCGGCCGCGCACCCGCAGCGTCGCGGCGTCGGCGCCGAGGTTGATCGCGTAGCCGCCGCTGCCCGCCGTCTTGCGGCAGATGCCGCAGTGGCAGTGCATGAACGGCACCGGCGCGCGCGCCTCGACATCGAAGCACACGGCGCGGCAGTGGCAGGACCCTTCGAGATGCATCGCGCTCTCCTCGTCGTCGGGCTGGGGCGGGTCGTCGCAGTGTGCCGCAGGCGCAGCCGTCCGGGCGCTGCTACGCTGCATCGATCCCAAGGGAAGCGCCATGTACCAGCCGAGCCACTTCGTCGAGCCCCGCAGCGCCGTGCTGCACGAGCTGATCCGCGCCCGGCCGCTGGCCACGCTCGTCAGGCTCGACGCAGCGGGTGATCTGCAGGCCGACGCCGTCCCGATGCTGCTCGAAGCCGGTGCGACGCCGCACGGCACGCTGCGCGGCCATGTCGCACGCGCCAACCCGCTGTGGCGCGACACGCGCTTCGAGACGCCGGTGCTCGCACTGTTCCAGGGCCCGCAGGCCTACGTCAGCCCGTCGTGGTACCCGACCAAGGCCGAGACGGGCAAGGTCGTGCCGACCTGGAACTACATCGTCGTGCAGGCGCGCGGCACGCTGCGCGCGATCGACGACGCGGCCTGGCTGCGCGACTTCGTCGGCCGCCTGACGGCGCGCTTCGAGTCCGATCGCACTGCGTCCTGGTCGATCGACGACGCGCCGCCCGACTACACGGCGGCGATGCTGCGCGCCATCGTCGGCATCGAGATCGAGCTGAGCTCGCTGGCGGGCAAGTGGAAGCTGAGCCAGAACCGCACGCCTGCCGAACGCGACGGCGTCGTCGCCGGGCTGCGCGACGATGCGGCTCGGTGTGGCGACGCGCAGGCCGCCGCCGTGGCTGCCGCCGTCGCAGGCTGGCGCGCGCCGGGCTGATGCGCCGGGCGCGCGCACCGTGGCGGTGGGGGCGATGCTCAGTCGAGCCAGGCCTCTGCCTGCATCGCGAGTGCCCCCTCGTGGTCGCGCGCCCATAGCGCGACGCGCCCGGCGCTGTCAGGCCGGCCGCAGACGGCGAAGCGGTGGATGTCGAACAGCGGCCGCAGCGCCTTGTAGGCGAAGCGGCGCACGCGTGCCGCGGGCTGCTCGCGGCGCAGCAGGTCGAGCAGAAGCGTCGCGATCAGCGGCCCGTGCACGACGAGGCCCGGATAGCCTTCGACCTCGGTGGCGTACGGGTGGTCGTAGTGGATGCGGTGGCCGTTGAACGTCAGCGCCGAATAGCGAAACAGCAGCACCGGGTCGGGCCGGATCTCGCGCGACCACACGGCATCGGCGGGCGCGGGCTGCGGCACGGGCGCGGGCGCATCGGCTTGCGGCGGATCGCGATAGACGATGTCGTGCTCCTCGGCCACCGCGACGCCGCGCGGGTCGGCGATCTCGTGGCGCACCGTGACGAAGACGAGCGCGCCGCTGCGTCCGCGCTTGACCTGCACGTCGGCGATGCGCGAAATGCGGCTCACCGCGTCGCCGACGCGCAGCGCATGCCGGAACTCGAGCCGTCCGCCGGCCCACATGCGCCGCTGCAGCGGCACCGGCGGCAGGAAGCCGCCGCGCTTCGCGTGGCCGTCGGGGCCGAGCTCGCCGGCGCGCGCCAGCGGCGTGAAGTAGAGCCAGTGCCAGAGCGGCGGCACCTCGGTGCCGGCAACGGGCGCGGGATCGTCACGATCGAGCGTGGCGGCCAGCGCGGCCAGCGGCGTCGCGCCGATCGTGTCGCGGTGCTTCTCGCTGCGGCCGACCCAGTCGCGCAGGCGTTCGAGTTCGTCCATGCGCCCACTGTGCGCGAGGCGCGGCTTCGCGGCAAGCGAACGGCGCGCGCACTAGGATGACGGCTGCCGCGCTCACGGCACGGCGCGAGGAGTCCGCGATGTCTTCGATCCACAGCGCCCGCATCGAATGGGCACGCCACGGCCAGGCGTTCACCGACGGGCACTACAGCCGCCGCCACGCCTGGCATTTCGACGGCGGCGCCAGCGTCGGCGCCTCGTCGTCGCCGCACACCGTGCCGCTGCCCTGGTCCGACGCGGCCTGCGTCGACCCCGAGGAGGCATTCATCGCATCGCTCGCGAGCTGCCACATGCTGTGGTTCCTGTCACTCGCCGCCGCCGCCGGCTGGGCTGTCGAGACCTATCACGACGACGCCGAAGGCACGCTGGCGCGCAACGCCGAGGGGCGCGTCGCGATGACGACGGTGACGCTGCGCCCGGCCGCCGCGTTCAGCGGCGTGCGCCGCCCCGACGCGGCCGAGGTCGAGCGCCTGCACCATGCCGCGCACGACGCGTGCTTCATCGCCAACTCGGTGAAGACGGCGGTGCGCATCGTGCCGGTGGCCGCCTGATGACGCGCCGGATCGCGGCGCTCGCCTGTGTCCTGATCGGCCTGACCGCGCAGGCCGCACCGCCACGCCCCGAGGACACGATGGCGCAGCGCATGCAGGCCTGCACCGGCTGCCACGGCAAGGAAGGCCGCGCCGCGAGCGACGGCTACTACCCGCGCATCGCCGGCAAGCCGGCCGGCTACCTCTACCAGCAGCTGCTCGCCTTTCGCGACGGCCGGCGCAGCTATGCACCGATGACGGCGCTGCTGGATCCGCTGTCGGACGACTACCTGCGCGAAATCGCCGAGCACTTCGCCGGGCTCGATCTGCCGCATGCGGCCCCGCAGCCGGCCACCGCGCCACAGGCGGCGATGGCGCGCGGCCGCGAGCTGGCGCTGCGCGGCGATGCGGCGCGCGCGATCCCGGCCTGCGTGCAGTGCCACGGCGAGCGGCTGACCGGCGTCGCGCCGGCGCTGCCGGGGCTCGTCGGCCTGCCGCGCGACTACGTCGTGGCGCAGCTCGGCGCCTGGCGCAGCGGCAACCGGCGCGCACGCGAGCCCGACTGCATGGCGCGCGTGGCGCGGCGCCTCGCGCCCGAGGACATCGGCGCGCTGTCGCACTGGCTCGCCGCGCAGCCGGTGCCCGGCGGCGGCCGGCCCGCGACCGCGCTGCCGGCGCCGCTGCCGCTGCGCTGCGGTAGTGTCGACGACCCGGCGACGGGCGCCGCCGCGCGATGATGCCGCGCCGCGTTGCCGCGCTGGGCGCGCTGCTGGCGGGAGCCGCCCTCCTGGCGCTGATGCTGCCGCGCGGCGGCATCGACGACGCCGATGACGATGCGCCTTCGGCGGCGTCGGCGCCCGCGCCGCCCGAACTCGTCGCCCGCGGTGCCTACCTCGCGCGTGCCGGCAACTGCGCCGCCTGCCACACGACGCGCGGCGGCGCGGCCTATGCCGGCGGGCGCGCGATCGAGACGCCGTTCGGCGCCGTCTACGCGTCGAACCTCACGCCCGATGTCGCGACGGGTATCGGCGCGTGGACGGCGGCGCAGTTCCGGCGCGCGCTGCACGAAGGCCGCTCGCGCGACGGCCGGCTGCTCTACCCGGCGTTCCCGTACCCGAACTACACGCGTGTCACGAGCGAAGACGCCGATGCGATCCATGCCTTCCTGCGCAGCCTGCCGCCGGTGCGCCAAGTGAACCGCTCGCACGAGCTGCGCTGGCCGTACCGCGAGCAGTGGGCGCTCGCCGTCTGGCGCACGATCTGGTTCCGGCCCGGCCGCTGGCAGCCCGACGCGGCACGCAGCGCCGACTGGAACCGCGGCGCCTATCTCGTCGAGGGACTGGGCCACTGCAACGCCTGCCACACGCCACGCAACCTGTTCGGCGCTGCGGCCGGGCCGCTCGACCTGAGCGGCGGCCTGATCCCGGTGCGCAACTGGTACGCGCCGTCGCTGAACTCGGACGCCGAGGCCGGCGTCACGGCCTGGAGCGTCGAGCGCATCGAAGCGCTGCTGAAGACAGGCGCGACCGACGGCGCAACGACGCTCGGTCCGATGGCCGAGGTCGTTGCCCGCAGCACGCAGCATCTCGCCGACGCCGACCTGCGCGCGATCGCCGTGTTCCTGCAGGCGCTGCCGCCGGTGCCGGCGCGGCGCAACGAGGCCACGGCGCCTGCCGCGCCCGTTCCGGGCGGCGCCAAGCTCTACGAGCAGCACTGTGCGCGCTGCCACGGCGACCAAGGCGAAGGCGTGCCCGGCCTCTACGGCGCGCTGGCCGGCAACCGCGGCGTCACGCTCGATCCGCCGGCCAATACGGTACAGATCGTGCTGGCCGGCGGCTTCGCACCGGCCACCGCGGGCCGGCCGCGGCCGTTCGGCATGCCGCCCTTCGCAGCGGAGTTGAGCGACGCCGACATCGCCGCCGTGCTCAGCCACGTGCGCACGAGCTGGGGCAACGCCGCCGCGCCGGTCGGCGAGTTCGAGGTCCATCGCTTGCGGGCGCGCCGGTAGCGCGTTCAGCGCGCGGGCGACAGTGTCGACTTCACCCACCGCTCGCGGGCGCGACCCGCTTACGGCAGCGTACCGCCGAGCACGAGCAGCAGGCCGGCGCCGATCGTCGCGAGCCAGCCGCGAACGGCCGGTCCGCGCGGGCGTGCCGGGCGCGTCCCGAGCATGGCGAACACAAACGCGGCGGCGGCTGCGCCGATCATCACGACGGCCATCAGCGCGGTGTAAACGTCGCCGGGGCGCTGCCCTGCCATGCCGTGCACGGCCCAGCCGAGCAGGGCGCCGAGTGCCAGTGCCCAGGTGTGGGTCTGGACGCCGCCGCCGGACGGGCGGTCTTGGGGAGCAGGTGTCATGGGCGCCTTCGGGGGAAGACGCCGTTTATGTCATGCGCCGCGCGTGCTGCGCGGCCGAGTGCGTATCGCCGGCGTAACCGGTCGTGCAGCGTGCTTCTAGAACGGAATGTCGTCGTCCATGTCGTCGAAGCCGGTCGCCGGCTTGCTCGCCGCGGGCTTGGTGCCGGCCGGTGCGCGCGCCGGGCGCTCGGCGCCGCCTTCGGAGCCGCCGCCGCTGTCGCGGCCGTAGCTGCGACCGCTGCCGCCGCCCTCGTCGTGGCCGCCGCCCATGCCTTCACGACCACCGAGCATCTGCATGTTGTCAGCAATCACTTCCGTCGTGTACTTCTCGACGCCGTCCTTGTCGGTCCACTTGCGCGTCTTCAGGCGCCCCTCGACGTAAACGGAGCGGCCCTTCTTGAGGTACTCGCCGGCGATCTCGGCCAGGCGGTCGTAGAAGACGACGCGATGCCACTCCGTCTCTTCGACCTTCTCGCCCGAGTTCTTGTCCTTCCAGTTGCGCGAAGTCGCGATCGTCACGTTGCAGATTGCGGCGCCGTTGGCCGTGTAGCGCACCTCGGGGTCGCGGCCGAGGTTGCCGATGAGGATGACTTTGTTGATCGAGGCCATTGGGGCGCTCCGGCAAGGGTGAGAGTCGGGCTGGAATTGTGCCCGATCGAGCGCGCCGCCCGGCTGCGCCTGGAGGGATGGGGCGCTGCCGCGCGCCTCCCGTACCATCGCCGACTTGCCTGCCCAGCCGCCTTCGATGACCGAGCCGACCGCCGCCCTGCCGATCCTGCAACAGGTGTTCGGCTACCCGGCGTTCCGCGGCCTGCAGGCCGACGTGATCGGGCATGTGATCGAAGGCGGCGACGCCCTCGTGCTGATGCCCACCGGCGGCGGCAAGAGCCTGTGCTACCAGGTGCCGGCGATCGCGCGCCAGCGCGCCGGCCGCGGCATGACGGTCGTCGTCAGCCCATTGATCGCGCTGATGCACGACCAGGTCGGCGCGCTCGACGAAGTCGGCGTGGCGGCGGCGTTCCTCAATTCGACCCTGTCGCCGGGCGATGCGCAGCGCGTCGAACGCGACCTGATGAACGGCCGCCTGACGCTGCTCTACGCCGCGCCCGAGCGCGTGACGACGCCGCGCTTTCTGGCGCAGCTCGACGCGCTGCACGCGCGCGGCCAGCTCGCGCTGTTCGCGATCGACGAGGCGCACTGCGTCAGCCAGTGGGGCCACGACTTCCGCGCCGAGTACCTCGCGCTGACCGTGCTGCACGAGCGTTTTGCCAGCGTGCCGCGCATCGCGCTGACGGCGACCGCCGACGAGCACACGCGGGCCGACATCGTCGAGCGGCTGCAACTCGAGGACGCGCGGCGCTTCGTTTCCAGCTTCGACCGGCCGAACATCCGCTACACCATCGTCGAGAAGGACGGCAACCCGCGCGCGCAACTGCTGCGCCTCGTTCGCGAGCACGACGGCGAGGCCGGCATCGTCTACTGCCAGACACGCAAGAAGGTCGACGAGACCGCAGCCTGGCTCGAAAACGAGGGCTACGCCGCGCTGCCCTATCACGCCGGCCTTGATGCCGACGTGCGCAAGCGCCACCAGGACCGCTTCCTGCGCGACGACGCCGTCGTGATGGTGGCGACGATCGCCTTCGGCATGGGCATCGACAAGCCCGACGTGCGCTACGTCGCGCACCTCGACCTGCCCAAGAACATCGAGAGCTACTACCAGGAGACGGGCCGCGCCGGCCGCGACGGCGAGCCCGCCGACGCCTGGCTCGCCTACGGACTCGCCGACGTCGTCAACCAGCGCCGCATGATCGACGACAGTCCGGCCGGCGACGAGTTCAAGCGCGTGCAGCGCACCAAGCTCGACGCGCTGCTCGCGCTGTGCGAAGCGCACGACTGCCGGCGCGTGCGGCTGCTCGGCTATTTCGGTGAGCGCAGTGAAGCTTGCGGCAACTGCGACAACTGCCTGCAGCCCCCGGCCACTTGGGACGCGACGGAAGCGGCGCGCAAGGCGCTGTCGTGCATCTACCGCTTTGCACAGCAGCGCGGCCAGCGTTTCGGCGCCGGGCACCTGATCGACGTGCTGCGCGGCAAGGCAACCGACAAGGTGGCGCAGTTCGGCCACCAGTCGCTCTCCACCTTCGGCGTCGGCGCCGACCTGTCGGAAGCGCAGTGGCGCAGCGTGCTGCGCCAGCTGGTCGCGCTCGGCCACGTCGGCACCGAGGGCGAGTTCAACACGTTGGTGCTCGAAGACAGCGCGCGCGCCGTGCTCAAGGGCGAGGTTCAGCTGTTGCTGCGCGTGCCGGCCGAGGCGCCGACGCGCACCCGCGCGGCCCGCTCGGCGCGCGGCGGCGCGAAGCCGCCGCCGTCCGACCTCGACGCCGCGGCCCAGCAGCGCATGGCCGCGCTGAAGGCCTGGCGCGGCGAGGTCGCGCGCGAGCACAACGTGCCGGCCTACGTCATCTTCCACGACGCCACGCTGGCCGAGATGGCGCGCCGCCGCCCCGCCGACCTGGCCGAGCTCGGAGCGATCAGCGGCGTCGGCGCGAAGAAGCTCGACGCTTACGGGAGCGAGATCCTGCGCGTGCTGGCCGGCTGACAAGAAGTTGCGCACAATCGCGGGCCATGCCTGTGACACGCAATCGCCCCGACCCAATGAAGTTCAACGCCGCCGCGGTGCTTCCATACAACCTGCGGCTCGATGACTTCCGACAGGCGATGCAGGACGTCTACGACTTCTTCTACGACGTCAACACCGACCTTGTCGCCAAGGGTCTCGAACGGCTCGACGACATGCTGCGCCCCGCCATCATGTCGGGCGTGCTGTCCGACATGCTTACGGCGAGCGTCGCCAAGCACAGCCGCAGCCTGGTCGCGAACAGGCATTTCAACGGCCACCCCGATCTGGTCGCGAAGGGCGTCTATGCGAACGACGCCGTCAGGGCGGGCGAGCAAGGCGTCGAGATCAAGACGACGCGCAAGGCCGGCGGCGCCGTCGACACGCACGGCGCACGCGACCAGTGGATGTGCGTCTCCGTCTACGCCGTCGATGGCGCGACGGAGCCGGCGATCGACCGCGCCGCGACGAAGTTCACCGAGGTCTATCTCGGTCAGGTCGGCGTCGACGACTTTCGTCGCAATGCGCGCGGCGAACTCGGGACGCGCACCGCCACGCTGCATGCTGAAGGCATCGCCAAGCTGCGACGCAACTGGATCTATCTCGAAGCCAATCAGCCTTCGACGCGCAATTCGGCCAGCCGTGGCAGCGCTTCGCGGGCCAGGTCGAAGTAGGTCCTGTCGCGCTCGACGCCGATGCTCTCGTAGCCGACCGCTTCGGCCGCAGCGAGCGTCGAACCCGAACCCGCGAACGGGTCGAGCACGACGCCTCGCCCGAGCGGCAGCACGCCGCGCACGACCTTGCGCAGGAATGCCTGCGGCTTGAGGCTCGGATGCGCCGCGATCCGGCGCTCGGCCGCACGCGTGGGCGCCGACTCGATCACGTCGCCGAACGGCTTGCTCGCCGAAACACGGCGAAAGCCGCCTGTGCCCCAGCGCCTCAAGTTGTCCTGCACACGGCCCTCGATCGGCTTGCGAAAGAGCAGCCACGGCTCCCACATCGAGCGCGGCATCACGCTCACGTCGTTGAACTCGACGTGCGCCGCCTTGGGGCGGTCACCGCCGCGCATCGTCATCGTCAGCCGCACCAGCTCGCCGCGGCGTTCGAGCCCCGCGCGTGACAACGCTCCCGACACGAGATACGACAGCAGCGGGTTGCTCGCGACGACGACGTTCGCGCCCGGCACGAGGACGCGCACGAGGCTGCGGCCCCAAGCCAGGAAGAACTGCTCCAGCGCGTCGAGATCGGTCGCCTTCAGCACGGTGAAGCGCGGCAGCGGCGAGCGCTTGCTGCCGTCGAAGCTCGGCGGGATGCGCCAGACGCCGCCCTGCCCTTTGCGCAGCTTGCTCTGCTCAAGGTCGGAATACTCGATCAGACCATAGGGCGGATCCGTCACGACGGCGTGCAGCGAGTTCGGCGGCTGACGGTCCAGCCAAGCGTTGCAGTCGTCGAGAAAGAGCGTCGCCTCGCCGTGACGGAACGTGACGGGAGCAGCCACGGGCGCCGGGACGGCGGCTCGCGCAGCCGGCTCCATGCCGCTCAGCGCGTACTGCGCCCGATCCATGCGTGCGAACAGCGCGGGCGTGTTGAGCCTCAGGTAAGAGCGCACCGACGACGGCGGCACGTCGCCGATCAGCTCGATCACCTCGCTGGTGATCGTCTGGACATTCGCGCCATGCTGCCGACCTTCCAGCACCTGCACGATCGCATCGCGGATCTCTCCGGGCCTTCGTCGCATCGACTCCTCCGTGGTTCACTGACATTCTAGACGTCTGGACGTCTTTGTGCCAACCGGAAGTCGTCAGGTTGCCTTCGTCATCGATCGCCCGCGCGACGCAGTACAGCCGCGCAGCCGTCGCGAGCATCCGCCTTCAGCGCGCGCTGGTTCTGGGCGCCGCACACACCGGCGCACGGACCAGCCGTCGCTTCAAGGCACGATCGTCACGACGACATGCGTGCTCTCGCTGACGTGGCCCTCGACGTCGGTCGCGCTGGCGAAGAACTCGACGCTGCCGCCGGCACCAGCGGTGATCGCCACGTCGATCTCGTAGGGGCTCCGGAAATCGGTGCCGAGCTGCACGACGTTCGTGCCGTCGACGCGATGGAACACGACACGCTCGACGCCGACATCGTCGGCCGCCGCCGCCGTGAGCCGGATCGTCTGGCCGGCCGAAGCGGTGGCCGGTGCGGCAAGGCTGACGCTCGGCGGATTGCCGTCGAAGCCGTCGCCGACGCTGAAGAAGAAGCCCCCACCGCAGCCCGCCAGCACAAGCGCGCACGCCGCGGCGACGAGGCGCGGGCCGGGGGAGCGGAGCGCGAGCGGCATGCCGGCCATCGTAGCGGCGAACGGCGGCGCAACGCTGCTGCGGCGTGGCAGACTGGGCGCCGGATCACGGGCCTTCCATTTGCTGCAGCAGCGACGCGATGAGCCAGCGCAACGACACCCCCGATGCAACGTCGCGGCGCGGTCGCGTCGCTGCGGTCGCGGTGCTCGCGGCGCTGTTGCTCGCCGTGGCCGCAGGCGTCGTCGTTTGGTCCGATCGCACCGAACGCCCCGCCACGACGGCGCAGCCGCCGGCCGAGACGGCCGGGCCCGCCACGGCGGCGGAGCCGGCCGACGCGGCCTCGCCGCCGCGCGGCGCTGCGGCGCGCGCGCGCGCCGGCAGTGACGCGGCCAGCGCGGCAGGCGTCGCGGATGCCCCCGCCGGCGCGCCGCCGAGCGTCGTGCCCGAGGTGGCTTCGACCGGCCTGCCGACGGTGCCGACCCCCGAAGGCAAGGCGACCATCGCCGAAGTGCGCGCCGACGCGCGCAGCGCCGCCGCCGAGCGCGCCGAGAGTGCGGCCCGCGAGCGCACCGAGGCGGCCGTCGCAGCGGCGATGAGCGCGCCGCCGTCCGACCCGCTGGCCGACGTGCTCGCCACGCTGCAGCGCGCGCCGCACCGCTGGCAATGGGGCACGGCCGAGCCGCGCGGCGACGGAGCGGCGTCGCGCAACTGGTTCGCCGACGTGCAGCGCGCGGCCGGCAGCGCATGGCAGCCGCAGGCGAGCGTGACGCTGACCGGCCAGGCGCTGGTGCTCAGCAACGAGGCCGGCGTCGTCGGCCGCCTCGAACTGGTGGACGGCGGCGTGCTGTGGTACGCCGGCGCCGCGCCGCGCCTGGGCTGGCGCGCCGACCTGCCGCCCGAGGCGGTGCAGCGGCTGCGCGGCACGCTGGCGGCGTGGGCCGGGCCATGAGCGCGCCGGGCCGCTCCCAAGCGCTCATCCCGGAGCACGCAGTGCGGAGGTTGCCTTTTGAGCGCCGCAGCGTCCGTCATACTGGCGCGATGAACCGATCGTCCGCCGCGCTGTCGTTGTCGCTGACGCTGCTCATCACCGCAACGACCGCCCGCGCCGAAACGATCGGCGACGTCGACACCGTCTTCAAGTGGATCGGCCCCGACCACAAGATCGTCGTCGAGGCCTACGACGACCCGAAGGTCGACGGCGTCACCTGCTACGTGTCGCGTTCCAAGACGGGCGGCATCAAGGGCGCGATCGGCGTCGCCGAAGACCGCGCCGAGGCGTCGATCGCCTGCCGCCAGGTCGGCCCGATCGCCTTCAAGGAAGCGCTGCGCGCGCAGGAAGACGTCTACAGCCAGCGCATTTCGCTCGTCTTCAAGCGCCTGACCGTCGTGCGCATGGTCGACGCCAAGCGCAACACGCTGGTCTACATGACCTACTCGGACCGCGTCATCGAAGGCTCGCCGCAGAACAGCGTGACGGCGGTACCGGTCGACCGCGCAACGCCGATCCCGGTGCGCCGCTGACGGCGCCCGGGCCGCTCGCCGTATCCGGCGAGCGGGGTGTCGTCAGCCTCAGCTCGGCGCGCGCAGCCGGCGCAGCAGCGCGTCGGCGGCGCTGCGCGCCTCGCGCGCACCGGCGCCCGGCAGCATGCCGTGCTCGTCGAAGTGGCGCACCGCCAGAATCTCGGCCACCGCCGGCGGGGCTGCGGCCAGGCGCAACGCCAGGCTTCGCTCCGGGCAGCCGGCGGCGGCAGCGCGCAGCCGCCGCGCATAGAGCCGGTAGGCGATCGGCGCGATCGGCACCTCGCCCGCCTCCATCGCCTGCAGCCGCTGGGCGAGGTGCTCGATGTAGAGGAGCCGCCCTTCGAGGCGCGGATCGGTCGGTGTGCGGGCAGGCATGGGTGCGTGCGAGTCGGAAGCGATGGTCGAGAGCATGACGCGCGCGACGCCTGCGGGATCGGACGAAAAGCCCCGCGAAGCGCCGGCATCCCGGCACGGCGGCGGCGCAAGGCAGCGCAGCGGCGAGACGGGATAATGATCGATTGCCCGCGGCTGCGGGCACCGCTGTTGCGATGTCTCACAAATTGCCTTCCGACGCTGCCGCCGAGACGCCCGCGATCCGCATCCGCGGCGCGCGCACGCACAACCTCAAGAACATCGACGTCGACATTCCGCGCCAGCGGCTCGTCGTGATCACGGGGCTGTCGGGCTCGGGCAAGTCGAGCCTGGCGTTCGACACGCTGTATGCCGAAGGGCAGCGCCGCTATGTCGAGAGCCTGTCGACCTATGCGCGGCAGTTCCTGCAACTGATGGACAAGCCCGACGTCGACGTGATCGAGGGCCTGTCGCCGGCGATCAGCATCGAGCAGAAGGCCACGTCGCACAACCCGCGCTCGACGGTGGGCACCGTCACCGAGATCCACGACTATCTGCGCCTGCTGTTCGCGCGCGCCGGCACACCCTACTGCCCCGACCACGACCTGCCGCTCGAGGCGCAGAGCGTGGCCCAGATGGTCGACGCCGTGCTCGCGCTGCCGCCCGAGACGCGGCTGCTCGTGCTGGCGCCCGTGGTTCGCGAGCGCAAGGGCGAGTTCGCCGAGCTGTTCCAGCAGTGGCAGGCGCAGGGCTACGTGCGCTTTCGCGTCGACGGCCGCATCGTCGAGGCCGCCGAGCTGCCCAAGCTCAAGAAGACGGAGAAGCACGACATCGACGTCGTCGTCGACCGGCTGCGCGTGCGGCCCGACATCGGCCAGCGCCTGGCCGAGAGCTTCGAGGCCGCGCTGCGGCTGGCCGACGGGCGCGCCATCGCGCACGAGCTGGACGCAGCCGACGCCGCGCCGGGCGCCGCGCCGCGCGAGCACCTGTTCAGCAGCAAGTTCGCCTGCCCGGTGTGCAGCCACGCGCTGCCCGAGCTGGAGCCGCGCCTGTTCTCGTTCAACTCGCCGGCGGGCGCCTGCCCGGCGTGCGAAGGGCTGGGCGAGGTGACGGCCTTCGACGCCGAGCGCGTCGTCGCGTTCCCGTCGCTCAGCCTCGCGGCGGGCGCCGTCAAGGGCTGGGACCGGCGCAACGCCTATACGTTCTCGATGCTGGAGAGCGTCGCCGCGCACTATGGCTTCGACATCGACGCGCCGTTCGAGGCGCTGCCCGAAGCCGCGCGCCGCGTGCTGCTGCACGGCTCGGGCAGCGACGAGATCGAGTTCGTCTACGAGGCCGAGGGGGCGAAGGGCCGGCGGCGCAGCGTCCGGCGCCGCCATCCGTTCGAGGGCATCCTGCCCAACCTGCAGCGGCGCTGGCGCGAGACCGATTCGGCCGCGGTGCGCGAGGAGCTGGCGCGCTACCAGAGCGCACAGCCCTGCCCCGAATGCCGCGGCACGCGGCTGCGCCGCGAGGCGCGCCATGTGTTCCTGAGCGCCGAGGGCGGCGCCTCGCGGCGCGCCATCTTCGAGATCGAGCACGCGACGCTGGCCGAGTGCCGCGACTACTTCGACGCACTGCGCCTCGAAGGCGCCAAGGCCGGCATCGCCGACAAGATCGTGCGCGAGATCGGATCGCGGCTGCGCTTTCTCGTCGACGTGGGCCTCACCTACCTCAGCCTCGACCGCAACGCCGACACGCTGTCGGGCGGCGAGGCGCAGCGCATCCGCCTCGCCAGCCAGATCGGCTCGGGGCTCACCGGCGTGATGTACGTGCTCGACGAGCCGAGCATCGGCCTGCACCAGCGCGACAACCGGCGCCTGATCGGCACGCTCGAGCACCTGCGCGATCTCGGCAACAGCGTGCTCGTCGTCGAGCACGACGAGGACATGATCCACGCCGCCGATCACGTCGTCGACATGGGGCCGGGGGCCGGCGTGCATGGCGGTCGCGTCGTCGCGCAGGGCACGGCCGCCGAGGTCGCGGCGAGCGATGCGTCGCTGACCGGCCAGTACCTTGCGCGGCGGCGACGCATCGAGCTGCCGGCCGAGCGCCGCTCGCCCGACGAGCACGCCTGGCTGCGCATCGTCGGCGCGAGCGGCAACAACCTGCAGGGCGTGACGGCCGAGATCCCGGTGGGCCTCTTCACCTGCGTGACCGGCGTGTCGGGCTCGGGCAAGAGCACGCTGGTCAACGACACGCTGTACGCCGCGGTCGCCCGCAAGCTGTACCAGAGCAACGTCGACACCGCGCCGCACGAGGCGATCGAGGGGCTCGAAGCCTTCGACAAGGTGATCGCCGTCGACCAGAGCCCGATCGGCCGCACGCCGCGCAGCAACCCGGCGACGTACACAGGCCTCTTCACGCCGATCCGCGAGCTGTTCGCCGAGGTGCCGGCGGCGCGCGAGCGCGGCTACGGCGCCGGCCGCTTCTCGTTCAACGTGGCGGGCGGTCGCTGCGAGGCCTGCCAGGGCGACGGCGTGATCAAGGTCGAGATGCACTTCCTGCCCGATGTCTACGTCGCCTGCGACGTCTGCCAGGGCCGGCGCTACAACCGCGAGACGCTCGAAGTCCTCTACAAGGGCCGCAACATCACGCAGGTGCTCGGCATGACGGTCGAGGCGGCGCATGCATTCTTCTCGGCCGTGCCGGCGATCGCGCGCAAGCTGCAGACGCTGCTCGACGTGGGCCTGGGCTACATCACGCTGGGCCAGAGCGCGACCACGCTGTCGGGCGGCGAGGCGCAGCGCGTCAAGCTGGCGCTCGAGCTCTCCAAGCGCGACACCGGCCGCACGCTCTACATCCTCGACGAACCGACGACCGGGCTGCACTTCCACGACATCGGCATGCTGCTGCGCGTGCTGCACCAGTTGCGCGACGCCGGCAACACGATCGTCGTGATCGAGCACAACCTCGACGTGATCAAGACGGCCGACTGGCTGATCGACATGGGCCCCGAGGGCGGCGCCGGCGGCGGGCGTGTCGTCGCCTGCGGCACGCCGGAGGAGGTGGCGGCGCACCCGGCCAGCCACACCGGCCGCTATCTCGCCACGCTGCTGGCAGCAGCGGCCCCGCCGTAACCCTGCCCTGCAGCGGACATCGCGCCGCACTAGACTCCGCGCTCGCCGTTGCGCCGAACCGGAGCCGAGCCCATGCCGCACTCGATCGACTACTACTTCGCGCCGCAGTCGCCCTACGTCTACTTCGGGCACGCCCGCTTCGTGCGCATGGCCGCCGACGCCGGCGCGACGGTCAACGTGCTGCCGGTGGACCTCGGCGGCAAGGTGTTCCCGGTGTCGGGCGGACTGCCGCTGTCCAAGCGCGCGCCGCAGCGCCAGGCCTACCGGCTGCTGGAACTCAAGCGCTTCAGCGAGTGGCTCGACCTGCCGCTCAACGTGCAGCCGCGCTACTTCCCGTGCCACGGCGATGACGCCGCCAGGCTGATCGTCGCCGTCGAGATGAAGGACGGCACCGGGCCGGCGCTGCGCATCGCGCATGCCGTCCTGCGCGCCTGTTGGGCCGAAGACCGCAACATCGACGACGAAGCGACGCTCGCGGCGCTGCTCGCCGGGCAGGGGCTGCCGGCGGCGCGCATCGAGGATGCGCATTCGCAGGCAGCGCACGTGCGCTACGAGGCGAACACGCAGCGCGCGATAGCGGCCGGCGTGTTCGGTGCGCCGACCTACATCGTCGACGGCGAGATGTTCTGGGGCCAGGACCGCCTCGACTTCGTGCAGCGCCGGCTGGCGCGCTGACGCATTCCTTCTGGAGGTACCCGCCATGACCGGCACGACGATCGAGCTGCAGGCCGCCGACGGCCACCGTTTCGCCGCCTATCTCGCCACGCCCGACGGCCAGCCGCGCGGCGGCCTCGTCGTCGCGCAGGAGATCTTCGGCGTCAACTCGCACATCCGCGCCGTCGCCGACGGTTATGCCGCCGACGGCTGGCTCGCCATCGCCCCGGCACTGTTCGACCGGGTCGAGCGCGGCGTCGAGACCGGCTACGCGCCGGCCGACATCCAGCGCGGCATGGCGATCCGCCAGGCGCTCGGCAACGAACAGCCGCTCGCCGACATCGCAGCGGCGATCGAGCGCGTTGCCAGCGCCGGCAAGGTCGGCATCGTCGGCTACTGCTACGGCGGTCTGCTCGCCTGGCTCGCCGCGGCGAAGCTCGACGGCCTGGCCGCGGCCATCGCCTACTACGGCGGCGGCGTGCCCGAGCACAAGGATCTCGTGCCGCGCTGCCCGGTGCTGATGCACTTCGGCGAGCGCGACGCGCACATCCCGTTGCCGGGCGTCGAGGCGCTGCGCCAGGCGCAGCCCGGCGTCGAGATCCATCTCTACCCCGCTGCCCACGGCTTCAACTGCGATCAGCGCGGCGCCTGGAATGCGACGGCGGCAGGCCTGGCGCGCGAGCGCAGCCTCGCGTTCATCGGCCGACACGCCGGCTGAACCGGCGCCACGCTGTCAGACGACGCTGACAGCACGCTGCGAAAAACCATCCGGTCGATTCGGCGCCGGACGACAGACCGCCTGGACGCGGGCTTCGTACAGTGCGACGCACGGCATCGGCCGCCCTTGCAGGCACGCCGGTTGCCGATGTGACATCACAACTCCAGGAGTCTTCCATGCAAGCCACCCGCATCGCACTTGCCGTCGCCCTCGCTGCCGCGCTGGGCGGCACCCTCGTCACGACCGGCTGCGCCAGCTCGCCGACGCAGTCCAGCGCCGGCGAAGTGATCGACGACAGCGTCATCACGACCAAGGTCAAGGCGGCCTTCGTCGAGGACAAGGCGGTCGCCGCAATGAACATCAACGTCGAGACCTACAAGGGCACAGTGCAGCTGAGCGGCTTCGCCAACAGCGCCGCCGAGATGAGCCGAGCCGTCGAGCTCGCGCGCGGCATCAAGGGCGTGAAGTCGGTCAAGAACGACATCCGGCTGAAGGGCTGACACCATGCTGCACTACGCTGCCGTCTTCTTCGTCATCGCGATCATCGCGGCCATCTTCGGCTTCGGCGGCATCGCCGCCGGCGCCGCGGGCATCGCGAAGATCCTGTTCTTCATCTTCCTGGCGATCTTCGTCGTCACGCTGCTGATGGGCCTCATCAAGCGCAATTGACGACGCGCCGCGAGTCTCCCTGTGGCCGGCACGTCTCCTCCTCCCTCCTCGATCGCCGGTCACCTTCACCGCCCGGACCCTCTGCGGCCCGCGGCGGTGTTTTTCTTCGTGGCGGGTCGACAATCGGGCCGTCGCCCATGACTACCGGAACCGTCCTGCGCGGCGCGAATGCGCCCCGCGTCGTCGTCCATCGGCTGCTGCACGCC
>CAYJLV010000027.1:0-59868 GCA_964371405.1 uncultured Burkholderiaceae bacterium | reverse complement strand
CCGGTAGTCCGTGGAATGACATGATATCTAAATCATTGAACGCAAAATGGTATGAAGCATCGATCGGCGGCAGGCCCCGGCCGCCGCGTCACAGCCAGTTCGACAGCGTCTCGCGCAACTGGTTGCGCGTGTAAGGTTTGGCGAGGTGCGCATCCATGCCGGCCGCGAGCGCCTGCGCCACGTCTTCGTCGAAGGCGTCGGCGGTCAGCGCGACGATCGGCGTGTGCGCCAGGCCGAGCCGCACCTCGCGCTCGCGGATGCGGCGCGTCGCTTCGTAGCCGTCCATCACCGGCATCTGGCAGTCCATCAGTATGAGGTCGACCGGCATGCGCTGGACATGGTCGAGCGCCTCGGCGCCGTCTTCGGCCTCGACGACCTCGTAGCCGAACGAGCGCAGCATTTCGCTGCCGACCAGCCGGTTGACGGCGTTGTCCTCGACCAGCAGCACGATCGCGGTGCGCGGCGGTTCCTCGTAGAGCCCGCCGAGCGCCGAGTCGAGCGGCAGCGGCGGCGCCGGCGAGGTGTCGACCACCATCGACAGCGTGAAGCGGAAGCGCGATCCGCCGCCGGGCCGGCTGTCGACTTCGATGCGGCCGCCCATCGCCTCGACGATGCGCTGGCTGATCGCCAGGCCGAGGCCGGTCCCCGTGCCGTTGTGCCGGCGCTGGCCGGCGCGTTCGATCTGCTGGAACGGGTCGAACAGCGTCGGCAGCGCCTGCGGGGCGATGCCGACGCCGGTGTCGATGACTTCGAAACTCACGGCCGCCGATGCGCCCGACGCTGCGCCTGCGCCCAGGCGCAGCGTGACGCCGCCGCGTTTGGTGAACTTGATGGCGTTGCCGACCAGGTTCATCAGCACCTGCTTGAGGCGCTGCGTGTCGCCCAGCACGCGCTCGGGAACGCCTTCGCCGATCTCGAGATCGAGCGCGATGCCCTTGGCCTCGGCGTTGGTGCGGAACAGCGCCGCGACCGACGACGCCGTGCGGTGCAGCGCCACAGGCCCGTGCGCGAGCTGCAGCTTGCCGGCCTCGATCTTCGAATGGTCGAGCACGTCGTTGAGGATCGCCATCAGCGACTCGCCCGACGAGGCCGCGGTGCGCGCAAGCAGGCGCTGCTCGTCGTCGAGCTTGGAGCGCCGCAGCAGATCGAGTGCGCCCAGCACGCCGTTCATCGGCGTGCGGATCTCGTGGCTCATCGTGGCGAGGAACTCCGACTTCGCCTGGTTGGCGTTCTCGGCCGTTTCCTTGGCCTGCTGCAGCGAGGCGTTGGCGGCCTCGGCCTCGAAACCGTGGCGCACCGCGCGCGTGGTCGTCGAGGTGAACTCGCGCGCCGCGCCCAGCGTGACCACGCCGAAGATGGCGGCCAGCACGGCCAGCGGGACGGAGCGAACCTCTTCGTGCAGCAGGCTCACGCCGATCAGCGCGCCGAGCTGCAGCGCGGCGAGGATCGCGAACGATCGGCCCACCAGCGTCATGAAGAAGGCGGCCATCGTGATCGAGCCGACGATCATCGCGACGTAGGTCGACGCGAGCCCGCCGCGCAGGTGCGGATAGATGAGGAAGGTGGCGATGCACCACATCGCGCCGGTCAGCGCGGCGTTGGCCTCGAGCTCGAGCCGGGCGCGCCGGATCCTTTCGGCCGTCGAGTCGGCGCCGTCGCGGTAGCGGCGCGTGATCAGATGGCGCCAGGCCGCCGCCACGGAGCCGATCGCGATGACGAGCCAGGCGGCCAGCGGCCGTTCGACGTCGAAACCCAGCAGCGCGATGTAGGCGAAGGCCACCACCAGCAGCGGAACGCTGCGCCCCGAGTTGTCCAGGGCCAGCCGAAGCAGCTCGCGTTGTACGGAGGATTCCGTCGTCGACTCGGGCAGCATATGGCGGTGAGCATATCCGTTCGGACCGCAGCGAACGCGCCGGCGCATGCGCTATCGTCGCGCCGTGCCCACGACGACGATGCCCTCCGCACGCCACGACCGCCTCGACGCGCTGCGCGCCTTCGCGATGCTGTGGATGGCTGCGTTCCACTTCGCCTTCGACCTGAACCATTTCGGCCTGATCCGGCAGAACTTCTACGCCGACCCGCTGTGGACCGGCCAGCGCACTGCGATCGTCTCGCTGTTCCTGCTGTGCGCCGGCGCCGGCCAGGCGATCGCGATCGAGCAGGGGCAGAGCGCGCGCCGCTTCGCGCGCCGCTGGATGCAGGTCGCCGGCTGCGCCGTGCTGGTGTCGCTCGGTTCGTGGTGGATGTTCCCGTCGCGCTGGATCTCGTTCGGCGTGCTGCACGGCATCGCCGTGATGCTGATCGTGCTGCGCCTCACCGCGGGGTGGGGCCGCTGGCTCTGGCCGCTGGGGTTGGCCGCGCTGCTGCTGCCGCAGTTCGTCGCGCATCCGTTGTTCGATACGCGCTGGACCAACTGGGTCGGCCTCGTCACGCGCAAGCCCGCGACCGAGGACTACGTGCCGCTGCTGCCGTGGCTCGGCGTGATGTGGTGGAGCCTGGCCGGCGGGCGCTGGCTGCTGCTGCGGCGCCGCGACTGGCTCGCCGCGCCGCTGGCGCCGACGCTGCGGCCGCTGGCCGCGCTCGGGCGCTGGCCGCTCAGCTTCTACATGCTGCACCAGCCGGTGCTGATCGGCCTCGTCGCGGCGTACGTCGCGCTGCGCGGCGCCACCTGACGGGACATGACCATGGCGCTGCAGACCCTGTTCGGATTCCACGCCGTCACGGTGCGATTGAAGACGGCACCGGCCTCGGTGCGCGAAGTGCACGTCGACGCGGCGCGGCGCGATGCGCGCATGCGTCAGTTCGTCGAGCGCGCGCGCGGCGCCGGCGTGCGCATCGTCGAGAGCGACGACGCGCGCCTCGCGCAGCTCTGCAGTTCGGGCCGCCACCAGGGCGTCGTCGCGCGCGTCGAGCCGGTCGCACGCTCGAACTCGCTCGACGACACGCTCGACGCCGTGGCCGGCGCGCCGCTCGTTCTGGTGCTCGACGGCGTCACCGATCCGCACAACCTCGGCGCCTGCCTGCGCGTCGCCGACGGCGCCGGCGCGCACGCCGTCGTCGCGCCCAAGGACCACGCCGTCGGCCTCAACGCCACGGTGGCCAAGGTGGCGAGCGGCGCGGCTGAGACGGTGCCGTACTTCATGGTGACCAACCTCGCGCGCACGCTCGGCGAGCTGAAGGAGCGCGACATCGTCGTCGTCGGCACCTCCGACGCGGCGCCGCAGTCGCTCTACGAAGCCGATCTGCGCGGCCCGGTCGCCCTCGTGCTCGGCGCCGAGGGCCACGGCCTGCGCCAGCTCACGGCGCGCCACTGCGACCTTCTCGTGCGCCTGCCGATGAAGGGCGCCGTCGAGAGCCTCAACGTATCGGTTGCCGCCGGCATCTGCCTCTACGAAGCGCTGCGCCAGCGCGGCGGCTGAGGGGACGCGCGCAGCGCGGCGGGTTCATCGCCGTGTCATGCGGGCGGTGCACAGTGGCGCTGTCGCCGCTGCTCCGTCGTGCCATGAAAGCCGAACTCTCCCCCGCCCGTACCGCCGAATCGCGCTTCTGGATGACGCGCGCCCGCGCCGTCGTCGGTGCCACCGTCGCTGCCGCCGAAGACTGGCCGCACGCCTTCGCGGGCGCCAGCCGCTGGAGCGTGCGCGAGACGGCGCGGCGCATCGAGGATTCGGCGCAGCGCAAGGGGCTCGTCGTGTTCGCGCGCATCGAGCAGCCCGGCCGGCTCTTCATCGTGATCGAGGCGTCGCAGGGCGGCACTCCGGTCGTGATGCGCGGCGAGGGCCGGGGCGGCCAGGCCGATGCGCCGCTCAGCCTGATCGTGCGGCCGGCGCCGGGCGGCGCGAGCGAAGTCCTGATCGCGTCGGGGCGCGACTACGCCGACGGCTGGCGCGCACTGCCGGACGAGGTGGCGGCCGACCTCGCGGCGCTGCCCGCGCTCGTCGCAGACGCTCTGCAGTAGCCGCGGCCCGTCACGCCATTCCCAGCGCGCCGATCGCCGCGCCGGCGCCGACCAGCCAGATCGGGCTCAGCCGCGTGCCCGCCATGACGACCACGGTGGCGACGACCAGCACCAGCGCTGCCGCGTTGCCGCGCGACGGCTCGGCGAGCACCCAGCCGGTGGCCAGCAGCAGGCCGAGCGAGAGCGGCGCCATGCCGGCGTGGAAGGCGCGCACGAAGCGGTGCTCGCGGCGTGCCGTGCCCCAGCGCGCCGCGGCGATCGCCAGCGTCGTGCTCGGCAGCAGGATGCCGGCCATCGTCGCGAGCGCGCCGGGCAGGCCGGCGATGTTCCAGCCGAGCACGGCGACGAACAGGATGTTCGGACCCGGCGCGGCCTGCGCCAGCGCGACCGACGCGGTGAACTGCGCGTCGGTCAGCCAGCCGCGGTCGCCGACGAGGTAGCGGTTCATCTCGGGCGCCATCGCGATCGCGCCGCCGACGGCGAGCAGCGACAGCATCAGGAAGTGGGCGAACAGGCCGAGCCAGTCGCTCCACGTCAGGATGATCGCCCCGCTCACTGCCGACCCAGCCGCCACCACGCAGCGGCCACGGCCGCCGTGCCGAGCCCGCCGACGACCCACCACATCGGCCAGCGCATGAGGCCGACGGCGACGAAGGCCGCCGCGCCGACGAGCGCTGCCGCGCGGCGGCCCAGCGCGTTGGCGCGCAGCGTCGGCCACAGCTTGAGCGCCGTCGCGATGACGAGGCCGGCGGCGACGGCGCCCATGCCGCGCAGCGCGCCGGCGACGCGCGGCACATGCGCGAACCCGGCGTACAGCGCGGCCAGCGCGAGCACGATGATCGCCGGCACCGCCAGCAGGCCGGCCAGCGCGACGAGCGCACCGCGCAGCCCGAAATGGCGGTCGCCGAACATCAGTGCGAGGTTGACGATGTTGGGCCCCGGCAGCACCTGCGCCAGCGCCAGCGTCTCGACGAACTGCTCGCGCGTCATCCAGCGCTCGCGCTCGACGAGCGCGTGCTGCGCCACCGGCAGCACGCCGCCGAAGCCCTGCAGGCTCATGCGGTTGAAGACGACGAACAGCTCGCGCAGCGAGCGCGGCGCGCAGGCCTCGATCGCTTCAGGCACGCACGGCGCCCTGCATGCGCCGCGTCGCCCACACGCTGAGCACGAGGGCGGCGGCGAGCCAGGCGAGCCCGACCCACGACAGCGGCCGGTAGGCGGCTGGCGTGCCGCCGCCCGCGGCGACGAGCATGCCGCCGCCGGCCGCGCCGATCGCCTGGCCGACGTAGATCGCCGACGTGTTCAGCGCGAGCAGTGCCGGCGCGAGGCGCGGCGCGGCGAGCCCGAGCCGCGCCTGCTGCGCCGAGTTCGACGCGAAGCAGCCGAGCCCCCAGGGCACGAGCACGGCGGAGAGCACCAGCGGCGTCGCCGCCAGCGGCCAGGCCAGCAGCGAAACGGCCATCAGCGCCAGCAGCACCGTCACCGAGCGCGCCGTGCCGACGCGATCGATGTGGCGCGCCAGCAGCACGTTGCCGATGAGGCCGAACGCACCGAACCAGGCGAACAACAGGCTGGTCTCGGTCGGGTCGGCGCCGATCACCTCGCGGCAATAGGGCGCGAAGTAGGAAAAGACGCTGAACTGGCCCGCGGCCGACAGCGCCGTGACGAGCACGACGGCCATCAGCGCGGGGTGCCTGAACAACTCGCCCCAGCCGCGCAGGTCGGGTGACGGCGGACGCAGGCCGTCGGGCAGCGTGCGCCACACGCCGAGCGCCGCCGCTGCCGACAGCACGGCGACGAGGGCGAAGGCCCAGCGCCAGCCGAACGCCTCGCCGATCCAGCTGTGCAGCGGCAGGCCGAGCACCGACGCCAGCGACCAGCCGAGAAAGACGAAGGTGATCGCGCTGCCGCGCGACTCGGCCGGCGCGAGGCGGCCGATCGCCGCCGCCGCCTGCGGCGTGAACACGGCGGCGCCGAGCATGCCGATCGCGCGCAGCGGCGTCAGCACGGCGTAGCTTGTCGTCAGCGCGGCGAGCGCGTGGCCGACGGCGAACCAGGCGAGCGCGAGCGTCAGCAGGCGGCGCCGGTCCCAGCCGCCGACGACGGCGGCGAGCAGCGGCGCCGCGATGCCCATCGTCACGGCGGCGATCGTGATCAGCTGGCCGCCGAGCGCGACGCTCACGCCGAGCGAGCGCGTGAGATCGACGAGCGCGCCCGGCACGACCATCACGCCGCAGCCGATCGCGAAGTTGCCGGCCAGCAGCGACCAGCGCGACGCCGCGAGCCTCTCGCCCGCTGCGCCCGCGCCGGTCAACGCATCACCTTCAGCGCTTCCGGGTTGACGATGTTGATCGGGTTCTGCCTGACGAAGGCGACGACGTTCTGGAACGCCGCGCCGAAGAGCATCTCGTAGCTGTCCTGCTCCACGTAGCCGATGTGCGGCGTGCAGACGGCGTTCTCCAGGCGCAGCAGCGTCGAGCCGGCGAGGATCGGCTCGCTCTCGTAGACGTCGACCGCCGCCATGCCGGGGCGGCCGCGGTTGAGCGCGGCGACGAGCGCGCCTTCCTCGAGCAGCTCGGCGCGCGACGTGTTGACGATCAGCGCGGTGGGCTTCATGCGCGCGAGATCGTCGGCCTTGACGATGCCGCGCGTCTCGTGGTTCAGGCGCAGGTGCAGCGACAGCACGTCGGCGGCCTCGAAGAAGGCCTCGCGCGACGGCGCCTCGACGTGGCCGTCGCCTCGCGCCTTCTCGCGCGACGCCGCGCTGCCCCACACCGTGACGTGCATGCCGAACGCGCGGCCGTAGCCGGCGACGAGCTGGCCGATCCGGCCGTAGCCCCAGACGCCGAGCGTGCGGCCCTTGAGCACCGTGCCGAGGCCGAAATTGGGCGGCATCGACGCCGCCTTCAGCCCCGACTGCTGCCAGGCGCCGTGCTTGAGGCTGGCGATGTAGTGCGGCAGGCGGCGCGTCGCCGCCATGATCAGCGCCCAGGTCAGCTCGGCCGTCGCGACCGGCGAGCCGACGCCCTCGGCGACGGCGATGCCCAGCCGCGTGCAGGTATCGACGTCGATGTGCGGGCCGACGGGGCCGGTCTGCGCGATCAGCTTGAGCTTGGGCAGCTTCTCGAGCAGCTGCCTGGGGAACTGCGTGCGCTCGCGGATCGGCACCAGCACCTCGGCGTCACGCAGCCGCACCGACAGCTGGCCGATGCCCTTGACGGTGTTGGTGAAGACCTTGGCGTTGAGCGGCTGCATCAGCGACGCGCACTTGAGCTTGCGCACCGCGTCCTGATAGTCGTCGAGGATGATGATGTTCACGTCGGCTCGGGGCGTCCTCTGGGCCCCGGCATTGTGCACGCGGCGCGCGGCCGGCGTAGCATGCGCGTCCCGCCACCGAAACTGAAGTCCAGGAGTCCCCGCGATGCCGATCTCGATGCACACGATGAGCGTGCCCGTCTTTGCCCGCATGTTGAACGGCCTTTCGGCATGGCTCGACCGGGCCGCCGCCCAAGCCAGGGAGAAGAACTACGACCCGGCGGTGCTGCTCGCGTCGCGCCTGTACCCCGACATGCTGCCGCTGTCCAAGCAGATCCAGATCGCCTGCGACGCAGCCAAGTTCGGCGTCGCGCGCATCACCGGCGACGAGGCGCCGAAGTACGAAGACAACGAGGCGACGATCGACGACTTCAAGGCACGCATCGCGAAGACGATCGCCTGGATCGAGAGCGTGCCGGCGTCACGCTTCGAGGGCCGCGAGGAGGCGCCGGTCAGCGTGCCGGTGCGCAACCGCGACCCGCTGCAGTACAACGGCCTCGGCTACCTGCAGCAGCACGGGCTGCCCAACTTCTTCTTCCACGTGATGACGGTCTACGCCATCCTGCGCCACAACGGCGTGCCGCTGGGCAAGGCCGACTATCTCGGCCATTGAGGGGGTTCGCGGGCGGCGGCTACAGCGGCACGAAGCCGGTCAGCGCCGCGTCGACGAAGGCTTCACCCAGCTGGCGGTGCAGCGCGTGGCGCTGCGTGACCGCGTCGTCCTCGAGCGGCGCCAGCGCGTCGAGCAGTTCGGTGTGCACCGCGAGCAGGTCGGCCGGCTCGACGGCGTTGCGGATGCGCCGGCGCATCCGCGCACCTTCGCTGCCCGGCAGCGGCGACGCGGCGTCGAGGTAAACGCGCTTCATTGCGACGAAGATGCGGCGCGCCGCGATGCGTGCGGCGCGCTCGTGCGGCAGTCCGAACTCGAGATCGTCGTCGATCGGCGCCACGATGGGCGGGAAGGCGAGGTCGGGGCCGGCGTGCATCAAGTTGTTCATCGTCATCGCGGTCACCCGCTCGAAGGCATGCCGGCATTGTCGGCAGCGCGCCGGGCCGCCTAAAGGCCGAACAGCGGCGCCGCAGCGGTACAGTTGCTCGCCGTTGTTACGCAGGGGCCGCGATGAGTGAACGATTCAACAGGGCGGGCGCCGGCCGCTGGGCGCGGCGCCTGGGGCTCGCACTGCTGCTCGCGCTGGCCGCAGCGGCTGCGGCGCTGGCCTGGTACGCGCAGCGCGCGCTGCCGCGCACCGACGGCGCGATCGCGCTGCCCGGCCCGCAGGCCGAGTTGCGCATCGAGCGCGACGAGCACGGCGTGCCGACGATTCGCGCCGCGTCGATCGACGACGCCATGTTCGGCCTCGGCTTCGTGCATGCGCAGGACCGGCTGTGGCAGCTCGAGACGCACCGGCGCATCGGCGCCGGCCGGCTCGCCGAGGCCTTCGGGCCGGCGGCGCTCGACAACGACCGCTTCCTGCGCGTGCTCGGCGTGCGCCGCGCCGCCGCAGCGCAGTGGGCCGAGGCCGCGGGCCCGACGCGCAGCGCGCTGCTCGCCTATGCCGCCGGCATCAACGCATTCATCGAGCGCGAGATGCGCGCGCGGCCGCCCGAGTTCGTGCTGCTGGGCCTGCACCCCGAGCCCTGGGATCCGGTCGACAGCCTGGCCTGGGCGATCATGATGGCGTGGGATCTGGGCGGCAACTGGGGCAGCGAGTTGCTGCGGCTGCAGCTCGCGGCCAAGCTGCCCGCGGCGCGCATCAACGAACTGCTGCCGCCGTACCCGGGCGAGCGGCCGCTCGTCACCACCGACTACGCGGCGTTGCTGCGTGACTGGCAGATTGCCGGCCACGCGCTCGACGGCCGCGCGCTGGCGGCGCTCGAGCGCGCCGCGCCGCCTTCGGGCGTCGAAGGCGCCGGCTCGAACAACTGGGTGCTCGCCGGCTCGCGCAGCGCGACCGGCCGGCCGCTGCTCGCCAACGACCCGCACTTGAAGCTCAGCGCACCGGCGCTGTGGTACTTCGCGCGCATCGATACGCCCGAGTTGAAGGTCGCCGGCGCGACGCTGCCCGGCCTGCCCGGCGTCGTGCTCGGCCAGAACGAGCACGTCGCCTGGGGCTACACCAACACCAACCCCGACGTGCAGGACCTCTACCTCGAGCGCGTGGATCCGGCTGACCCGGCGCGCTACCACACGCCCGAAGGCAGCGCGCCCTTCGAGAGCGCCGACGAGACGATCCGCGTCAAGGGCTCGCCCGACGTCAAGCTGACGGCGCGCCGCACGCGCCACGGGCCGGTGATTTCCGACGCCGGCGTCGGCAAGGGCCTCTTCGGCGCCGGCGGGCCGCTGCTGGCGATGCGCTGGACGGCGCTCGAAGGCGGGCCCGGCACGCTCGACGCGTCGCTGGCGATGCAGCGCGCGCGCAGCGTCGACGAGTTCATCGCCGCGTCGGCACGCCACGTCGCGCCGATGCAGAACATGGCCGTCGCCGACCGTGCCGGGCGCATCGGCTTCATCGCCGCGGGCCGCGTGCCGCTGCGCCGCGCCGACAACGAGCTGAAGGGCCAGTTCCCCGCGCCGGGTTGGAACGCGCGCTACGACTGGGCCGGCTTCATCGACGCCGCGGCGACGCCGCGCGAGCTCGACCCGCCGCGCGGCTGGATCGCGACGTCCAACCAGCGCATCCACGGCGCCGACTACCCGCACTACCTGACCAGTGAATGGGCGCCGCCGTATCGCCAGCAGCGCATCGAACAGCTGCTCGCGGCGAGGCCGAAGCACACGCTCGACGACATGGCGGCGATGCATGCCGACGTGAAGTCTCTGGCCACGCAACGCCTGCTGCCGCACGCGCGGCGCGCGCAGTCGATGCACAGGCTCGCCGTCGCCGCGCAGCAGCGCCTCGCCGCCTTCGACGGCACGATGGCCGCCGACGACGCGGCGCCGCTCGTCTTCTATGCCTGGGTGCGCCAGCTCGCGGCCGGCGTGTTCGCCGACGAGGTGGGCGCGCCGCTGTACGAGCGCTCGCTCGGCAGCCGCAGCTTCCGCGACGCGCTCGAAGGCGTGCTCGAACGCGACGACGCCTGGTGGTGCGACGACAAGGCGACGCCCGAGTCCGAGACCTGCGCCGCACAGTCGGGCGCGGCGCTGACGCGCGCGCTCGACGAGCTGGCGGCGCGCCACGGCGAAGACATCGGGCGCTGGCGCTGGGGCGACGCGCACGTCGCACGTTCGGAGCACCGGCCGTTCAGCCGCGTCGGCGCGCTGGCCGGGCTGTTCGAGCTGCGCACGCCGGTCGGCGGCGACACCTACACCGTCAACGTCTCGCGCGTCGGCCTGCGCCCCGACGCGCGCACCGGCGAGATCTATCTCGACGAGCACGGCCCGTCGCTGCGCGCGCTGTACGACGTGGCCGACCCGGCGCAGTCGCGCTACATGCACTCGACGGGGCAGTCGGGGCTGGTGCACTCGCCGCTCTATCGCAGCTTCGTCGCGCGCTGGGCGAAGGTCGAGTACCTGCCGTTGTGGGGCGGCGCGGCGGTCGAGACGCTGCAGATCGAGCCGGTGCGCGAGTAGTCCGCGGCGCGGATGTCCTTGCCCCCTCTCCCGCTGGCGGGAGAGGGCTGGGGTGAGGGAGTCATGCGCTGCCCGTCAGTCCCCGCTCATCAGCCATGCGAGTTCCTCGTCGCTGAACCCCGCATCACGCCGCGCCTCGCGGTTGAACGGCGGGCGCAGGCGCGGCGCCTCGTGGCGCCGCGTCAGCAGCGCGTAGTGCGCGACCGGGTCGAGCCCCTGCTGCTCGCACAGCCAGCGGTACCAGCGGTTGCCGATGGCGACGTGGCCGATCTCGTCGCGCAGGATCACGCCGAGGATCTCGACGGCGCGCGCGTCGCCGGCGCTGCCGAGCCTGGCCTGCAGCGGCGGCGTGGCGTCGAGGCCGCGCGCCTCGAGCGTGCGCGGCACCAGCGCCATGCGCGCGACGACGTCGTGGCGCGTGCGCAGCGTCATCGACCACAGGCCGTCGTGCGCGTCGAAGTCGCCGTAGGCGTGGCCGAGCGTCGCGAGGTGGTCGGCAAGCAGCGTGTAGTGCAGCGCCTCCTCGCCGGCGACGCGCAGCCAGTCGCGGTAGTAGTCGGCGGGCATGCCGGCGAAGCGCCACGCCGCGTCGAGCGCGAGGTTGATCGCGTTGAACTCGATGTGCGCGAGCGAGTGCAGCAGCGCGGCGCGGCCCTCGGGCGTGAATGGCGAGCGGCGCGGCACCTCGGTCGCGGGCACGAGGCGCGGGCGCTCGGGGCGGCCGGGCAGGGCGGGCGGCTCGTCGAAGGTCTCGGCCATGTCGATCGGCGTGGCGGGCGCGAGCGATGCAAACAGCTCGCGCGCCGCCGTGGCCTTGGCCGCCGGGTCGGTGATGCACAAGACCTCGAGGGCGCGGCGTCGCGGGTTCATCCCTAGAATTCTGCACTTTCGATTGCGAGGTTCTGCGATGGCGATCTACCGGCTCGGCGAGCGCGCGCCGCTTCTGGCGCAAGGCGCGTGGGTCGCGCCCAGCGCGACCCTGATCGGCCGCGTCGAGCTCGGCGCCGAGGCCAGCGTGTGGTGGGGCGCCGTGATCCGCGCCGACAACGACCCGATCGTGATCGGTGCGCGCTGCAACATCCAGGACGGCGCCGTGCTGCACACCGACGAGGGCGTGCCGATGCGGCTGGGCGTTGGCGTCTCCGTCGGCCATCAGGCGATGCTGCACGGCTGCATCGTCGGCGACGGCGCGCTGATCGGCATCCAGGCCGTGGTGCTCAACGGCGCGAAGATCGGCCGCGACTGCCTCGTCGGCGCCGGCGCGCTCGTCACCGAGGGCAAGGAGTTCCCCGACGGCGCGCTGATCGTCGGCTCGCCGGCCAAGGTGGTGCGCATGCTGACGCCCGAGCAGATCGAAGGCATCCGCAGCATTTCGAAGGGCTACGTCGAGAACGCGCGGCGCTATACGGCGGGGCTGAAGCAGGTCGGATGAGCGAACTGCACAAGTTCCTGTTCGACGGGATGCCGGTGCGCGGCATGCTGGTGCGGTTGACCGACGGTTGGCGCGAAGTGCTGCTGCGGCGCGCCGATGCCGGCGCCGCGTTCCCGCCGCCGGTGCGCGCGCTGCTCGGCGAGATGTCGGCGGCGGCCGTGCTGATGCAGGCCAACATCAAGTTCAATGGCGCGCTCGTGCTGCAGATCTCGGGCGACGGGCCCGTCAAGCTGGCGGTGGCCGAGGCGCAGCCCGACCTGGCGTTCCGCGCGACCGCCACCGTTGCCGGTGCCGTGCCGCCCGACGCGCGCCTCGAAGCGATGCTCAACGTGCACGGCCGCGGCCGCTGCGCGATCACGCTCGACCCGAAGGATCGGTTGCCCGGGCAGCAGCCGTATCAGGGTGTCGTGCCGCTGCACGGCGATCGGCGCGAGCCGCTGCAGCAGCTCTCACAGGTGCTCGAGCACTACATGCTGCAATCGGAGCAGCTCGACACGCGCCTCGTGCTGGCGGCCAACGACGACATCGCCGCCGGACTGCTGATCCAGCGCCTGCCGGTCGCGGGCGAGGGCAACCTGGGCGGCGGCGCGCACCAGCGCAATGAAGACGCGATCGGCCGCTCGGAGGACTACAACCGCATCGCGCACCTGGCCGCGACGCTGACGCCCGCCGAGCTGCTGACGCTCGACGCCGAGACCGTGCTGCGCCGCCTGTTCTGGGAAGAGAGGCTGCTGCGCTTCGCGCCCGAGCCCGGCGCGCCGCAGCCGCACTTCGCCTGCAACTGCTCGCGCCCGCGCGTCAGCCGCATGCTCGAAGGCCTGGGCCGCGCCGAGGTCGACGGCATCGTGGCCGAGCAGGGTCGGGTGGAGATCGGTTGCGAGTTCTGCGGCGTCAAGTACCGCTTCGACGCGGTGGACGTCGGGCGGCTGTTCACGCCGGGGAGGGATCAGCCGCCGGGGTCGGAGGCTAGGCACTGAGGGACGCGGCAGGTATCTGGAGACAGAGGCCGACCCGTTGTTGCCGTTCGCTGCTTCAACGTGCGCGGATGGCTGTGCTGGCGGTTCCGGACTCTTTGCAGCCGGCCACTGACTCTCGCGTTCATAGCCATGCAGTCGCTGGTGATGACCCGTGTGCGGGTCGTCAAACCTCGCAAGTTCGCGGACCTCGAGTCTGTCGGCGTCGTCACCGAGCGTCGGCGCGAACCCGCGCTGCCGTGCGGGGCCGGTGCCGGCATCGAGCCCGGGTGCGGCCTTGCGATCGCGCCGCTGCGACATCAGCCGCCGGGAAGCTCCAAATCGACCCGCAAGCCCCCCGAGGACGCGGATCCCAGCGAGACGCTGCCGCCATAGAGCGAAACCAGCTCACGCACGATGCCCAGGCCCAGCCCGCTGCCCGGCACCGATTCATCCAGGCGTGCGCCGCGGGCCATCACGCTCGCCCGGTGGTCCGCGTCGATTCCCGGGCCGTCGTCCTCGACGGCGATGCGCAGCCGGCGGCCGTCGGGGCGGGGCTCCGGCCAGGCAGCCACGTGAACCGAGCTTCGCGCCCACTTGCAGGCGTTGTCGATCACGTTGCCGACCACTTCCTGCAGGTCCTGGACTTCGCCTGCGAAGGCCAGGTCGGCCTCGATGGGATCACACCGGATGACCAGGCCGCGTTCGGCATGCATGCGCTGCATCACCCGGATCAGGCCATCGATTGCCGGTTGAACCGCTGCGCGTGCACCGGGCATGCCGTGCGCGGCAGCGGCCCGCGACCGTGCCAGGTGCCAGTCGATGTGGCGCCGGGCCACGCTCACCTGTTCGTCGACCAGCACCGCCAGGTCGGTGCCGGCTTGCGGACTGCGCATGGCCGATGCGGCCGCCTGCGACAGGGCGGTCAACGGTGTCTTGATGGCGTGCGCCAGGTTGCCGGCCTGCGTGCGCGCCCGCGTCACGATCTCGGCATTGCGGTCGAGCACCCGGTTGAAATCGTCCACCAGCGGTTGAACCTCGGCCGGAAACGCTTCATCGAGCCGTTGCGATCGACCTTCGTGTACAGCAATCAAGGCCCGCCGGAGCGCCCGCAGCGGCGCCAGGCCCACGGCCACCTGCGCCACCGCCGCTGCGCCGAGCAGGCCGAGCAGGATGGCCAGCGAGGCGGCGAGCACGCCGGTGAAGCGCGAAACCGCCTCCGCCGTCTCGCTCGTGTCGGCCGCGACGCTCACTCGCCACGATGCGGGCTTCGGGCCGTCGTGCGCCACGGTGCGCTCCACCAGCATGAGCGTTGAATCGTCGGGGCCCGCCACTTCATGCAGGTGCACCTCGCCATCCGCCAGCGCGTCGGTGGGCGGCTCGAGCGTGGCGTCCCACAACGATCTGGAACGCAGCACGCCCTTCATCGGTGTGGCGTCGGCGCGATCGATCTGCCAGTAGAGCCCTGAGTAGGGTCGCGACCAGCGCGGGTCGGTCAGCAGCCGCGCATCGAGTTGCGGCTGCCCTGCGGGGTCGAACTCGAGGCGTGCCGTGACCTGATCGAGTTGATCCGTCAAGGCGCGGCTGAACTGGCGCATCACATGATCGCGAAAGAGGCCCGACAGCAGCAGGCCCGCCAGCGCCAGCGCCACCAGCATCGCCAGCAAAGTGGCGGCCAGCAGCCTGAATCGCAGCGAGCGCCGCGCGCGTCGGCTCGCCACGGTGGTCACCCCGGGGATGCCAGCCGGTAGCCCATGCCGCGCACGGTTTCGATGGTCTGCGGCGGGAGCTTGCGGCGCAGGCGGCCGATGAAGACCTCGATCGTGTTGGAGTCGCGATCGAAGTCCTGCGCGTACAGGTGCTCCGTCAGCTCGGTGCGCGACACCACCATGCCAGGCCGGTGCATCAGGTAGGCGAGCAGGCGGAACTCGTGGCTCGTCAGGCCGACAGGCTGGCCGTTGCAGGTGACGCGGCCACTGCGCGTGTCCAGCGCCAGCGCGCCGTGTTGCAGCAGCGGCGAGGCCAGGCCCTGCGCGCGGCGGATCAGCGCCCTGAGCCGCGCCAGCAGCTCTTCCATGTGAAAGGGCTTGGCCAGGTAGTCGTCGGCGCCGGCATCGATGCCGGCCACTTTCTCGTGCCAGCTGTCGCGAGCGGTGAGGATGAGCACCGGCGTGTTGCGTCCCTCTTCGCGCCAGCGCTTGAGCACGCTCAGGCCGTCGAGTTGCGGCAGACCCAGGTCGAGGATCACGGCGTCGAAGGGTTCGTGCGCGCCAAGGTGATGCGCGTCGCGGCCGTTGTCGGCCGCGTCGACGGCATAGCCTGCTTCCGACAGGCCGGCGCGCAGCTGGGCACGCAGCGTCGGGTCGTCTTCCACGAGCAGCAGTCTCATGCGGTGCAGTGTCGCAGCGGGACGGTCATCTCGAGGAGTCCTTCGCGGGGCTGAGCTTCCCGGCTTTCTTGCGCTTGGCTGCGAGCACCTGCCCCGTCGCCGCGTCGAGTTCGAGCTTCAGCAATTGCCCGTCGGCCTGCAGCAGCTTGACCTCGTAGATCCAACGGCCGTCTTCGCGTTCCAGCTCCAGCTCCAGCACCTGTCCCGGATGCGTGCGCCGCAAACGCTCGAGCAGCGTCTGCAGCGGCAGCACCTCGCCGGCCTGGACGGCGGCGCGTGCGCGCTCGTGGTCGCGTTGATCTCCGGCCGTGGCGACGGGCAGGCCGATCAGTGTCGCGAGTCCGGCCGCAAGAAGGGCGTGCAGCACGACCCGGATGTGGGGACGGCTGCGGGAGGGGGGCAGGCGAGAGGACGGCATACACCCCGATTGTCGGCGCCCGAAGCTGAACTGCGCATGAACGCGCCCTTCAGCCCGGGTTCATGGCGGCAGTCGAAGAATCACCGCAACGATTCCCAGGAGTCTTCATGAATGTCACCCGTCGGTCCTTGTCGTCAGCGCGTCGGCGCAGGCTGTGGGTCGGCCTCCTGAGCGCTGCAGCGCTTGCGACGACGCTCGATGCCGCGCGGGCCGCGGACACCTCTGCGGCGCGGCAACTCGAGCATTGGAGCGCCCAAGCCGGTACGCCGGGCCAGGCGGACCGCGGACGTGTGTTCTTCACCAGCCGCCATGGCCGCGAGTGGTCCTGCGCGTCGTGTCACGGCAATCCGCCGACTTCCGCCGGCAAGCATGCGAGCACCGGCAAGGCGATCGATCCGATGGCGCCGTCGTTCAACCCGCGGGCCTTCACCGGCACCGCGAAGGTCGACAAGTGGTTTCGCCGCAATTGCAACGACGTTCTGCAGCGCGAGTGCAGCGCCGGCGAGAAGGCCGACGTGCTCGCCTGGCTGCTGAGCCTCGAGCCATGAACCGCCTGAAGGCGAATTCCGCAGGCCGTCAGGCTGAAGGTTTCCGATTCAGCAATGACCAACACCCCGTCCACCAGGAGAGCGCGATGACACGATGGCCGACACCTTTACTCTGGATGATCGCGGCCTTGCTCGGCGTCGTGCTGGCGTCGGCCGCCCGGGCCGACGACGGCCGGCGGATGCCGTCGAGCATGCCCGCTGCGTACACACAGGAGTGCGCGTCGTGCCATGCGGCCTACCCGCCCGGCATGCTGCCCAAGCGCTCGTGGCAGCGCCTCATGGGCGGGCTCGACCGGCACTACGGCAGCGACGCCTCGCTGGACACCAAGACGCTGCAGCAGATCGATACCTGGCTGCAGGCCCACGCCGGCACTTACAAGCGCGTGGTCGAGGAGCCGCCCGAGGACCGCATCACCCGATCGGCCTGGTTCGAGCGCAAGCACCGAAAGATCGACGCCGCGGTCTGGAAGCTGGCCAGCGTCAAGAGCGCGGCCAATTGTGCCGCCTGCCATTCCGGGGCCGACCGCGGCCGTTTCGACGACGACGACCTGCGCATGCCGCAAGGTCTCGATGCACGCCAGCGCCGCCCCTGGACCGATTGACCGAGAGAGGACGCCGATGAACACCACCCCTGCATACCAACCTGCTGGCGCTGTGTCGCCGGCCGCAACCGCATCTCCACGCCGCCGTGTCGTCGATGCGCCCACGCGCATGTTCCACTGGCTGTTCGCGTTGAGCTTCATCGGCGCGTACCTCACTGCCGACGGCGAGCGCTGGCGAGCGTTGCACGTCACCCTGGGCTATACGCTCGCCGGTCTGCTGGCGTTTCGGGTGCTCTACGGTCTGTTCGGTCCGCGCCATGCCCGGCTGGGCCTGACGTTTCGCAAGCTGGCCACTGCGCCGGCGTGGCTGCGGTCTGTCTCCGACGCGACCCGGCGCGGCACGTTCCGGGGCATCAACTGGCGGCAAGGCCAGAACCTGTTGATGGCGCTGGCCGTGGCGGCACTGCTGGTGCTGGTGATACCGCTGACGCTGAGCGGCTACGGCACGTACAACGAATGGGGCGACTTCCTCGGCGGAGACTGGCTGGAGGACGTGCACGAGTTCTTCGGCGAGGCGTTCCTCGCGGTGGTGCTGGCCCACTTGGGACTGATCGCCGGGCTGAGCGTCCTGAGGCAGAAGAACCAGGCCGTGCCGATGCTGACGGGACACGTGGACGGTGCCGGGCCGGACCTGGCGAAGCGCAACCACGCGTGGCTGGCTGCTTTGCTGCTGGTGGGCGTGGCGGCCTTTGTCGCTTGGGAGTGGCAGCAGTCGCCGGGCGGACTGATGGCGGCGCAGGGGTCGGCGCAGTTCTCGCGAGACCGGCACCACGGCGATGATGACTGACAGCAGCATGTCGAAGGCAGCTTTTTGAACGCTGGCCAACTTCCGCTGTTGACCCACGACTGGCACCGCTCGGCCTGAGCCTCGGCGGCCTTCGAATCCCGCGGTCGCCACTGGCACGGGCTCCTGACTGGCGACCAACCTCAGCCGTTCGCCCTGAGCAGAGGCCTGCTTTGTCGAAGGGTCGGAAGTCGGGCCCTAGTCGGTGGCCGTTCGCCTCGTCGCTGTCAGCGCTCGACGCACACTCGCATGCGCCGTGTCATGTCGTGCGACGCCGCTGCCGGTCACGACGGCATGGTTCACGCCGCTGCGCAGCAGCGCAGCGCGCACCAGTGCATCCACCGGCCCGCGCACGTGCGGCCCGTCGCGCTGCACGCCGTCGGCCTGCCACGGCAGGTCGAGCGCGGTCAGCAGCGTGAAGCTCACCAGTCGCGCATGGTCGCGCTCTGACTGTTCGTAGAGGCTGCGGTCGCCGAACACGTAGTCGCTGTAGACGGCGATCATCAGCGCCGTGGTGTCGGCGACGACGATATCGTGCACCTGCGCCGCTGCTTCGATGCGCCGCGTCTGCTCGGCGGCGATGGCGGCCTGCTCGTCGCTGCGTGGCGTGCGGCCGTGATGGGCGCAGAACTCGCGCAGCACTTCTGCGACCAGGGCGACGCGGCGGCCCTCGGCGGCCAGGCGCTCGTGCAGCGCGGCGGCGAGCGTCGTCTTGCCGGTGCTCTCGGCGCCGACGATGGCGATCACGCGGCCGACGGCCGCGTCGTTCGTGTCGCTCATCGCGCAGCCTCCGGCGCCGCATCGCGCCGCAGCGCCAGCCGCCGCCACTGGCGCCACCCGACGAACGACAGTGCGAGGAACACGCCGTACAGCAGCGTCGTCGGCCACAGTCCCTTGTAGGCGAAGAGGGCGACGCCCACCGCATTGACCGCCGCCCACGCCGGCCAGTTCTCGACGTACTTGCGCGCCAGCAGCCACTGGCCGACGACGCTGCCCGCGGTCGGAAAGGCGTCCCACCACGGCACGTCGGTGTCGGTCGCGCGATGGAGGAAGAGGCCCGTCGCCGGCCACAGCAGCGCGAAGGCAGCGAGCGCGGCGGCGCGGCCGCGCGGCGTCAGGTGGCGCACGGCGAGGGCACGGCCGTCGGCCTGCGTGCCGCGCAGCCACTGCTGCCAGCCCCAGAGCGCGACGGCGATGAACAGCAGCTGCAGCGCGCTGTCGCCGTAGAGCCGCGCCTGCCAGAACACGAGCAGGTAGAGCGCCGAGCTCGTGATCGCCAGCGGCCACGCGAGCGGGTTCACGCGCATGTTGCACGCCACCATCCACAGGCCGAGCAGGGCGCCGAGCAGTTCGGCGCGGCTGACGACGACGGCACCGCTGCCGAACGCCAGCGCCGAGGCATTGAGGAAGTCGACGAAGGCGTCCAGCGCTCAGCGACCCGGCGGCGGCGCGGCGACGACCTGCTGCGGCACCACCTTCACGAGAATCTCGTCGGGCCGCAGCATGCCGAGCTCGCCGCGCGCCTTCTCCTCGACCATCTCGAGGCCCTCCTTCAGGTCGCGCAGCTCGGCCTGCACCTGCTGGTTGCGCGCCCGCGCCGCGTCGTTGGCGGCGCGCTGGTCGCGCAGGTCGGCGCGCAGCTCGGCTGCGCGCGGCACGCCGCTCTTGCCCAGCCACAGCTCGATCTGCACGAGCAGCAGCAGCAGGGCGAGGGCGGCGATGACGATTCGCATGCGGTGGGCGCCGTGGCAGAGGGCTTCAGCGCAGGTTGTAGAACGCGCTGCGACCGGGGTAGCTGGCGACGTCGCCCAGGTCTTCCTCGATGCGCAGCAGCTGGTTGTACTTGGCGACGCGGTCGCTGCGCGACAGCGAGCCGGTCTTGATCTGGCCGGCGTTCATGCCCACGGCGATGTCGGCGATGGTGGAATCTTCCGTCTCGCCCGAGCGGTGGCTGATCACGGCGGTGTAGCCCGCGCGCTTGGCCATCTCGATCGCGGCGAAGGTCTCGGTGAGCGTGCCGATCTGGTTGATCTTGATCAGGATCGAGTTGGCGATGCGCTTCTCGATGCCCTCGCGCAGGATCTTCGTGTTGGTGACGAACAGGTCGTCGCCGACCAGCTGCACCTTGCTCGCGAGGCGTTCGGTCAGGTGCGCCCAGCCTTCCCAGTCGCCCTCGGCCATGCCGTCTTCGATGCTCAGGATCGGGTACTTGTCGCACCAGGTCGCGAGCATGTCGGTCCAGGCCTGGGCCGACAGCGACATCCCTTCGCCTTCGAGCTGGTAGGCGAGCGCGCCGTTCGCGCCGGCCTTGTAGAACTCGCTGGCCGCGCAGTCGAGGCCGAGCGCGATCTGCTCGCCCGCCGTGTAGCCGGCCTTGTCGATCGCGTCGAGCAGCAGCTGGATCGCCGCCTCGTGGTTGGCGACGGTCGGCGCGAAGCCGCCTTCGTCGCCGACGGCGGTGCTCAGGCCCTTGTCATGGATGATCTTCTTGAGCGCGTGGAACACCTCGGCGCCGTAGCGCACGGCCTCGCGGAACGACGGCGCGCCCACGGGGATGATCATCAGCTCCTGCAGGTCGAGGTTGTTGTTGGCATGCGCGCCGCCGTTGATCAGGTTCATCATCGGCACCGGCATCTGCATCGAGCCCGAGCCGCCGAAGTAGCGATAGAGCGGCAGCCCCGATTCCTCGGCCGCGGCGCGCGCCACCGCCATGCTGACGGCCAGCGTCGCGTTGGCGCCGAGGCGGCGCTTGTTGTCGGTGCCGTCGAGGTCGATCAGCGTGCGGTCGAGGAACGCCTGCTCCGAGGCGTCGAGACCGAGCACGGCCTCCGAGATCTCGGTGTTGATGTTCTCCACCGCGCGCAGCACGCCCTTGCCGCCGTAGCGCGCGGTGTCGCCGTCGCGCATCTCGATGGCCTCGCGCGAGCCGGTCGACGCGCCCGAGGGCACGGCCGCGCGGCCCATCGTGCCGCTTTCGAGCAGCACGTCGCATTCGACGGTGGGGTTGCCGCGGCTGTCGAGGATCTCGCGGCCGACGATGTCAACGATGGCACTCATGGGGCTGTTCTTCCTTGGTCGTTGGCGCTTGCAGTCACGCGCCGAAGTCGTTCTCGAGAAAACCGTTCTTCTTCGTCACGCGGTCGAGTGCGACCAGCGTCTCGAGCAGCGCGCGCATGTGCGCGAGCGGCACGGCGTTGGGCCCGTCGGAGAGCGCCTTCGCCGGGTCGGGGTGCGTCTCCATGAACAGCCCCGCGATCCCGACCGCCACTGCGGCGCGCGCGAGCACCGGCACGAACTCGCGCTGGCCGCCCGAGCTCGTGCCCTGGCCGCCGGGCAGCTGCACGCTGTGCGTGGCGTCGAAGACGACGGGCGCGCCGGTCTCGCGCATGATCGCCAGGCTGCGCATGTCGGAGACGAGGTTGTTGTAGCCGAAGCTCGCGCCGCGCTCGCAGGCGAGGAAGCTGTCTTCGTCCAGGCCATTCTCGCGGGCCGCCGCGCGCGCCTTGTCGATCACGTTCTTCATGTCGTGCGGCGCGAGGAACTGGCCCTTCTTGATGTTGACGGGCCTGCCGCTCTGCGCCGCGGCGCGGATGAAGTCGGTCTGGCGGCACAGGAAGGCGGGCGTCTGCAGCACGTCGACGATCGCCGCGACGGCGCTCACCTCGGCCTCGGAGTGCACGTCGGTCAGCACCGGCAGCTTCAGCTCGCGCTTGACCTTGGCCAGGATCTCGAGCCCCCGGTCCTTGCCCGGGCCGCGGAACGAGGTGCCGCTCGAGCGGTTGGCCTTGTCGTAGCTCGACTTGAAGATGAACGGGATGCCGAGCTCGGCCGTGATCTCCTTCAGCCGGCCCGCGACATCGATCTGCAGCTGCTCGGACTCGACGACGCAGGGCCCGGCGATCAGGAAGAACGGCTTGTCGAGCCCGACGTCGAAGCCGCAGAGCTTCACGCGGCCTCCTTCTCGGCGCCCTCGCGCTGCGCATGGCGCGCCAGCGCGGCCTTGACGTAGCTGATGAACAGCGGATGCCCGTCCCACGGCGTCGACTTGAACTCGGGGTGGAACTGCACGCCGACGAACCACGGGTGCACGCTCTTGGGCAGCTCGACGATCTCGGTCAGCTTCTCGCGCTGCGTGATCGCCGAGACGACGAGCCCAGCCTCCTGCAGGCGCTCGAGATAGTGCTCGTTGGCCTCGTAGCGGTGGCGGTGGCGCTCGGTGACGATGTTGCCGTAGATCTCGTGCGCGAGCGTGCCGGCCCTGACGTCGGAGCTCTGCGCACCCAGGCGCATCGTGCCGCCGAGGTCGGAGCCGGCGTCGCGCTTCTGGATCGTGCCGTCGCGGTCCTGCCATTCGTCGATCAGCGCGATCACGGGGTGCGGCGTCGCGGCGTCGAACTCGGTGCTGTTGGCGCCGGCGAGGCCGGCCTTGTGGCGCGCGTACTCGATCGTCGCGACCTGCATGCCCAGGCAGATGCCGAGGTAGGGCACGCGGTGCTCGCGCGCGTATTGAGCGGCGCAGATCTTGCCCTCGACGCCGCGCGCGCCGAAGCCGCCGGGCACCAGCACCGCGTCGTAGCGGTCGAGCTGGCCGGCCGTCTCGGGCGTCAGCGTCTCGGAGTCGACGTACTCGATCTTCACGCGCGTGTGGTTGTGGATGCCGGCGTGGCGCAGCGCCTCGTTGAGCGACTTGTACGAGTCCGACAGGTCGGTGTACTTGCCGCACATCGCGATCGTGATCTCGTGCTGCGGGCTCTCCAGCGCGGCGACGAGGCGGTCCCAGCGCCGCAGGTCGGCGGCCTTGGTCAGCAGCTGCAGCTTCATGCAGATCAGCTCGTCGAGCCGCTGCTCGTGCAGCATGCGCGGCACCTTGTAGATGGTGTCGGCGTCCCACATCGAGATGACGCCCGTCTCGGCGACGTTGGTGAACAGCGAGATCTTCTCGCGCTCGTCGTCGGGGATCTGGCGGTCGGCGCGGCACAGCAGCGCGTCGGGCTGAATGCCGATCTCGCGCAGCTTCTGCACCGTGTGCTGCGTCGGCTTGGTCTTCAACTCGCCGGCCGCGGCGATCCACGGCACGTAGGTCAGGTGCACGAAGGCCGTGTTGTTCGGCCCCATGCGCAGACTCATCTGGCGCACGGCCTCGAGGAAGGGCAGCGACTCGATGTCGCCGACCGTGCCGCCGATCTCGACGATCGCGACCTGCGCCGCCTGCGGCGTGCCGAAGCCGGCGCCGCGCTTGATGAACTCCTGGATCTCGTTGGTGACGTGCGGGATCACCTGCACCGTCTTGCCGAGGTAGTCGCCGCGGCGCTCCTTCTCGAGCACGCTCTTGTAGATCTGGCCGGTGGTGAAGTTGTTCGAGCGCGCCATGCGCGTGCTGATGAAGCGCTCGTAGTGGCCGAGGTCGAGGTCGGTTTCGGCGCCGTCGTCGGTGACATAGACCTCGCCGTGCTGGAACGGCGACATCGTCCCCGGATCGACGTTGAGGTAGGGGTCCAGCTTGATCAGCGTGACCTTCAGGCCGCGCGATTCGAGGATCGCGGCGAGCGACGCCGACGCGATGCCCTTGCCCAGGGAGGACACCACGCCGCCGGTGACGAAGACGAACTTGGTCATTGCGCGCGGCATCCGCTTCACGCGAATGCCGATCTGGTAAAGCGCGATTCTATCGTCCTGCGTGGGGCGTCCCTGCGCGGCGGAGGGCGTCGGTGGGGGCGCTCGCGCTGCTCCGGCCGCGATGCTCTGCGCGGCCGGTGACGGGGTCGCCGACTCCGTTCAGGGAAATTTCTTATTCACTCCGTCGGCGACCCCGTCACCGGCCGGAGCAGCGGCCTGCCAGCGCCGCACACGCCACCGCCGGTTCGCAAGGCTGCGGGCGGGTGGCCGGCGGGGCGCATCTGAGCCGCCTTGCGAGCGCGAGCAGCGCAGGGCAGTCGCCGCGCAGCGGCGACCGGCTCAGCTAAGCCCCGCCGGCCACCCGCTCGCAGCCTTGCCGCTTCCTTGGCGAATGACCAACTGCCTGCTCGCGCCGTCCACAGTGAATCCGCATCCCTGCTTTCGTGAGATGTCCTCTACATCGTCGATCGTTGCAGGGCGACCATCAATCGATATGGTCCAGAAGACTGGATCGACCTACTTGATGGTCGAAAGTGATCCATCGACTCTTGACGACACCCGGAGCACTACGTCGTCTGATGGTTGATGGTGGTAGACAAGCTCGATTATGTCAGCGGAGATCCGTGTAGCTGTCGAGCGAAAGACTTCCGTCTGGGAGACGACAACGGTCTTGTTCAGCGGCATCTGGCTAGCAAACATGCTTAATCCTCCTGAAGGCAAGAGTCGCTCGGGACGAACTCACGACATGAATCACACGTCGCCGTACACCGCCTTGCGCTGCGCCGTGTAGCTCCACCAGCGCGCGGCCGGCGCGCCGCGCATGAAGTCGGTGGCGGCCATGAAGGTGTCGAGCACGCAGGGGTCTTGCCGCTTGCCGGTCCTGGCGCACAGCGCCTGGTAGAGGACGAAGGCGTCTTTCGATGCGAGGTCGCGCGGGTGCCTGACGCCGATCAGGCGCAGGTCGGCGGCGAGGGCGGGGCCGATGTTGGGCAGCTGCTCGAGCGTCGCACAGTCGTCGGCTCGGCGGGCTTTCGTCGGGGTCATCGCACTACATGAGCATGTTGTTGCGGATCAGACCGACGGCCAGGCCCTCGAGTTCGAAGTCGACGTCGCCGAACGGCACGACGATCGTCTTGAAGTCGGGGTTCTCGGGGATCAGCTCGATGCTGGTGCGAGTGCGCCTGAAGCGCTTGACCGTCACGTCGTCGCCGAGACGCGCGACGACGATCTGGCCGTTCTTCGCGTCCTTGGCCTTCTGCACCGCGAGCAGGTCGCCGTCCATGATGCCGACGCCCTGCATGCTCATGCCGCGCACCTTGAGCAGGTAGTCGGGGCGGCGCGCGAACAGGCTCGCTTCCATGAGATAGGTGTGGTCGATGTGCTCCTGCGCGAGGATCGGCGAGCCGGCGGCGACGCGGCCGACCAGCGGCAGCGACAGCTGCGCCAGGCTCGGCAGCGGCAGCGAGAACTGCTTGCCGCGCGCCTGGTTGAGCGCGCGCAATGTGTCAGACTTCAAGCGGATGCCGCGTGACGTGCCGCCGACCAGTTCGATCACGCCCTTGCGCGCCAGCGCCTGCAAATGCTCCTCGGCCGCGTTGGCCGAGCGGAAGCCGAGCTCGGCGGCGATCTCGGCGCGCGTGGGCGGCGCGCCGGTGCGCTCGATCGCGCTCTGCACCAGATCGAGGATCTGCTGTTGACGGTCGGTCAGTTTGGGTGTCTCTTGCACGGGAACCTCGGCAGCGGTTGCGCACGCGGCGCGGGCTGAACATCCATCCAGTCACTGTATTTTCATCCAGCCACGAGAAAAATGCAAAGCCAACCCCCCATCGTCGTCGTGCTCGGCACCGGCGGCACGATCGCCGGCACCGCCGCGCGCGCCGACGACAACGTCGGCTACCGCGCCGCGCAACTCGGCGTCGATGAGCTCGTTGCCGCCTTGCGCGGCGCGCTGCCCGACGGCGTGACGCTCGAAAGCGAGCAACTCGCACAGCTCAACAGCAAGGACATGACGCATGCCGTGTGGCTGGCGCTCGCGCATCGCGTCGCCGCGCAGCTGGCGCGCGCCGAAGTCGCCGGCATCGTCGTCACCCACGGCACCGACACGCTCGAGGAAACGGCCTGCTTCCTGCAGCGCGTGCTGGCGCCGGCCAAGCCGGTGGTGCTGACCTGCGCGATGCGCCCGGCGACCGCGCTGCTCGCCGACGGGCCGCAGAACCTGCGCGACGCGATCAGCGTCGCGGCGCACCCCGGTGCGCGCGGCGTCGTCGCCGTGGTGGCCGGCGCGGTGCATGGCGCGCTCGACGTGCGCAAGGCGCACACCTATGCGCTCGATGCGTTCGCGTCGGGCGACGCCGGGCCGCTCGGTCGCGTGGAGGAAGGGCGGTTGCGCCGGCTGCGCGACTGGCCCGCGGGTACGGCGCTCGGCCTCGATGTGCTCGGCGGCGACGCGGCGCGCTGGCCGCGCGTCGAGATCGTCGCCAGCCACGCCGGCGCCGACGGGCGTGTCGTCGACGCGCTCGTCGCGCAGGGCGTCGACGGCCTCGTCGTCGCGGCGACCGGAGGCGGCAGCGTGCACGAGGCGCTGGCGGCGGCGCTCATGCGTGCGCAGGGTGCCGGCGTCGCCGTGCTGCGCGCCACGCGCGTCGGCTCCGGCCCGCTGCTGCCGCGCGCCGACGACGCGCTGCCCGCCGCGAGCGGCCTCACGCCGGCGCAGGCGCGCGTCGAGTTGCTGCTGCGGTTGCTGGCGCGGCGCGCCGCGGCCTGAAGGGCGCGGCCAGTTCGCCGGGCCGGGTTCAGCCCGCGGCTTCGATCGTCTCGATCTCGGCGTGCAGCGCGAGCCAGCGCTCTTCCAGCGCTCCCGCCTCGTCGTCGATGCGCTTGAGGCGCCGGCCGTGCTCGGCGAGCGCCGGTGGTGCCAGCGTGCCGGCGGCCAGCGCGGCTTCGAGCGCCGCCTTCTCGCGGCCGAGTGCGGCGAGTTCCGCGTCGATGCGCTCGACCTCGCGGCGCAGCGGCCGCGTGCGATCGGCGCGCCGGCTGCGCCCTTGCGCAGCGGCCTTGCGGTCGTCGTTGCGCGCGGCGGGTTGCGGCGCCGCCGCGGGCTCGGACGCCGGCGCGGGTGCCGGTGTCGGTGTGTCGGCCTGCCGGCTCGCGCGTGCCGCGCGCTGCGCTTCGCGCGACTGCTCGAGCAGCCAGCGCTGGTAGTCGTCGAGGTCGCCGTCGAACGGCTGCACGCCGCCGCCGGTGACGAGCCAGAACTCGTCGCACACCTCGCGCAGCAGCGCGCGGTCGTGGCTGACGAGCATCACGGTGCCCTCGTATTCGTTGAGCGCCATCGAGAGCGCTTCGCGCGTCTGCAGGTCGAGGTGGTTGGTCGGCTCGTCGAGCAGCAGCAGGTTGGGGCGCTGCCACACCAGCATGGCGAGCACGAGGCGCGCCTTTTCGCCGCCCGACAGCGAGCCGACGGGCTGCTGCACCATGTCGCCGGTGAAGCGGAAATTGCCGAGGAAGTCGCGCAGCTCCTGTTCGCGCGCCATCGGGCCCACGTCCCTGGCGAGCCGGATCATGTGCTGCATCGGCCCTTCGTCGAGACGCAGCACGTCGAGTTCCTGCTGCGCGAAGTAGCCGATCACGAGGCCCTTGCCCTCGACGATCTGGCCGTCGAGCGGCGGCATCATGCGCGCCACCGTCTTCACCAGCGTCGACTTGCCCTGGCCGTTCGCGCCGAGGATGCCGATGCGCTGGCCGGCCAGCACGGAGCGGCGGATGCCGCGCACGATCACGGTTTTCCCGTAGCCGCACGCGACGTCATCGAACGAGAGCATCGGGTTGGGCAGGTTCTGCGGCTCGCGGAACTCGAAGGCGAAGTCGCCTGCCGTGAGCACGGGCGCGAGCTTTTCCATGCGGGCCAGCGCCTTGACGCGGCTCTGCGCCTGCTTGGCCTTGCTCGCCTTGGCCTTGAAGCGGTCGATGAAGCGCTGCAGGTGGGCGATGCGCTCCTGCTGCTTGCCGAAGGCGGCCTGCGCCTGCACCATTCGCTCGGCGCGCATTTCTTCGAAGGCGCTGTAGTTGCCGCCGTAACGCATGAGCTGTGCCTCGTCGAGGTGCACCGTCACACGCGTGATGGCGTCGAGGAACTCGCGGTCGTGGCTGATCACGATCATCGTGCCCTCGTAGCGCTGCAGCCAGGCTTCAAGCCAGACCAGGGCGTCGAGGTCGAGGTGGTTGGTCGGCTCGTCGAGCAGCATCAGGTCGGCCGGGCACATGAGGGCGCGCGCCAGCTGCAGCCGCATGCGCCAGCCGCCGGAGAAGCTGTTCACCGGGGCGTCGAGCTGTTCGCTCTTGAAGCCCAGGCCGAGCAGCAGCGCCTGCGCGCGCGGCCGTGCGTCGAAGGCGCCGGCCTCGGCCAGCTCGTGGTGCGCCTCGGCCATGGCGTGGCCGTCGTCGGCCGCTTCCGCTGCGTCGAGCGCGTCCTGCGCCTCCATCAGGCGCGTGTCGCCTTCGAGCACGAAGGCGGTGGCGCCGTCGTCGGTCTCGGGCATCGCCTGCGCCACTTCGCCGATGCGCCAGCGCGGCGGCATCTCGACGTCGCCGGCGTCGGCCTGCAGGCGATGGGTGAGCAGCGCGAACAGCGACGACTTGCCGGCGCCGTTGCGGCCGACGAGGCCGATCTTCTCGCCCGGGTTGAGCGTCAGGTTCGCCTGCTGCAGCACGACTTTCGTGCCGCGGCGCAGCGTCAGGTTGCGGATCGTGATCATGGCGGCGGCCCCACGGCGTAGAGCGCTTCGCGTGTCGTCAGCAGCACCTGGTCGTCGCCGGCGCTGGTGACGAGCCAGACGACTTCGAGCTTCGGAAAGGCGCGCTCGAAGTGCCCGCGCTCGTTGCCGATCTCGAGCACCAGCACGCCGCGCGGATTCAGGTGTGAAGGCGCGCGCCACAGCAGCTCGCGCACCAGGTCCATGCCGTCGGCGCCGCCGGCCAGCGCCCGCTCGGGCTCGGCGCGGTACTCGGCGGGCAGCCTGGCCATCGACGCCGTGTTGACGTAGGGCGGGTTGCACAGGATCAGGTCGTAAGGCCCGCGCGCCGCGTCGAACAGATGGCAGTGCACGAGCCGGATACGATTGCCGAGCCGGTGCTTCCTGACGTTGATGCGCGCGACGGCCAGTGCATCGGAGGAGATGTCGCTGGCGTCGACCTGGACCTCGGGCCAGGCCATCGCAGCGAGCACGGCGAGGCTGCCGTTGCCGGTGCACAGGTCGAGCACGTGGCGCAGCCGCTGCGGCAGCCAGGCGTCGAGCCCGGGCGCGTAGTCGTCGCTGGCGATCAGCTCGGCGATGAAGGAGCGCGGCACGATGGTGCGCCGATCGACGTAGAACGGCACGCCCTGCAGCCAGGCCTGGTGCGTCAGGTAGGCGGCGGGCTGGCGCGTCTCGATGCGCCGCGTGACGAGCTCCTCGACAAGCGCCGGCGCCTTCTCGTTGAGTTCGCGCCCGGCGTGCTCGTCGAGCGCGTCGATCGGCAACTGCAGCGCCCACAGCGTGAGCCACGCCGCCTCGTCGAAGGCGTTCGTCGTGCCGTGGCCAAACGAAACGCCCGCCTGTTCGAGGCGGGCGCTTTGCGCTTCCACCAGTTCCATCAGGGTCATGAGACCAGTCGCTCCAGTACGCCTCGATAGATATTCTTGAGCGGCTCGATGCTCGCCACCTCGACATGCTCGTCGACCTTGTGGATGCTCGCGTTGACGGGGCCGAACTCGATCACCTGCGGGCAGATCTTCGTGATGAAGCGCCCGTCCGACGTGCCGCCCGTCGTCGACAGCTGCGGCCGGCGCCCGGTCTCGGCCAGGGTCGCGGCCGACAGCGCCTCGCTCAGGCTGCCTGCGGGCGTGAGGAACGGTTCGCCGCCGAGCGTCCAGTCGACGTGCCGCTCGACGCGGTGGCGGTCGAGCACGGCTTCGAGGCGGCGCTTCAACGACTCGGGCGTCGACTCGGTCGAGTAGCGGAAGTTGAAGTCGACGACGAGCTCGCCCGGGATCACGTTGGTGGCGCCGGTGCCGCCGTGCAGGTTCGAGACCTGCCACGCCGTCGGCTGGAAGTAGTCGTTGCCGCGGTCCCACTCGGTGGCCGCCAGCTCGGCGAGCGCCGGTGCGAACTCATGCACCGGGTTGCGCGCGAGTTGCGGGTAGGCGATGTGGCCCTGCACGCCCTTGACGACGAGGCGCCCCGACAGCGAGCCGCGGCGGCCGTTCTTGGCCATGTCGCCGAGCGCCTCGGCGCAGGTCGGCTCGCCGACGATGCAGGCGTCGAGCCGCTCGCCGCGCGCAGCCAGCGCCTCGCACACCTTCACCGTGCCGTCGAGCGCCGGGCCTTCCTCGTCGCTCGTCAGCAGAAAGCCGATCGATCCCGCCGGCCGTGGGTGCGCGGCGAGGAACTCCTCGGTCGCGACGACCATCGCGGCGAGCGAAGTCTTCATGTCGGCCGCGCCGCGGCCGTACAGGCGGCCGCCGCGGCAGGTCGGCACGAAGGGGTCGCTGGTCCACTGCTCGATCGGGCCGGTCGGCACGACGTCGGTGTGGCCGGCGAACACGAAGGTCGGCCCCGCGCCGGCGCCGCGGCGCAGCGCCCACAGGTTGGTGACGCGGAAGTCCGCCGGGCCGCCGGCGATCGTCTCGCAGGCGAAGCCCAGCGGCGCGAGGCGCGCCGCGATCAGCGTCTGGCAGCCGGCGTCTTCAGGGGTCGTCGAGCGGCAGGCGATCAGCGACTCGAGCAGCGCGAGCGTCGTCGTCACAGCGCTCCGAGCCCGGTGTTGCGCTCTTCGCGCACGTCGAGCGTGATCTCGGTGAAGGAGGCGCCGTCGTCGACTTCCTCGGCCTTGGGGATCAGGCGCGACTGCGCCGTCATGTCGTTCTGCAGCCGCCACATCAGGTTGGTGGGCGAGTCGGAGAAGGCGAGCCCGTCCTCGCGCGTGATCGCGCCTTCCGTGATCAGGCGCGCCAGGTCCTGCTCGAAGGTCTGCGAGCCCTCGGCCATCGACTTCTCCATCGCTTCCTTGATCGCCGTGAAGTCGCCCTGTTCGATCAGCTCGGAGATCAGCTTCGTGTTGAGCAGCACCTCGACGGCCGGGATGCGGCCGCCGCTCGTCGAGCGCACCAGGCGCTGTGAAACGATCGAGCGCAACCCCGCCGAGAGATCCGACAGCAGCGCAGGACGCGCCTCGGGCGTGTAGAACGACAGAATGCGGCCCATCGCGTGATAGCTGTTGTTGGCGTGCATCGTCGAGAGCACGAGGTGGCCCGACAGCGCGTAGCTGATCGCCGACGTCATCGTCTCGCGGTCGCGGATCTCGCCGATGAAGATGCAGTCTGGCGCCTGGCGCAGCGCATTGCGCAGCGCGATCTGCAGCGAGTCGGTGTCGCGGCCGACCTCGCGCTGGTTGACGACGGACTTCTTGTTCGTGAAGTTGAACTCGATCGGATCCTCGATCGTCAGAATGTGACCTGTCAGGTTCTTGTTGCGCTGCTCCAGCATCGAGGCCAGCGTCGTGCTCTTGCCGGTGCCGGTCGCGCCGACCATCAGGATCAGGCCGCGCTTCTCGAGCACCAGCGTGTTCAGAACCTCGGGCAGGCCGAGCGTGTCGAGCGCCGGGATCACGTGCGGGATGCAGCGGAACACGGCGGCGATGCTGCCGCGCTGGCGAAAGGCGCTGAGGCGAAAGCTGCCGACCTTGGCGATGCCGATGCCGAGGTTGAGCTCGCCGGAGTCGTCGAGCTCCTCGAGTTGCTTGGGCGTCAGCAGCTCGGCGAGCAGCTGGCGCGGCTGCATCGGCGTCAGCGCCTGGTCCGAGAGCTGCAGGATCTGGCCGTTGATCTTGATCAGGATCGGCGTGTTGGCCGAGAGATAGACGTCCGACGCGTTCTTCTCGGCCATCAGGCGGAGCACGCGCTCCATGTGGCCATTGCTGGGCGCATTCATCTTCGTCCGTCCTCCCGCTGATGAGCCGCCGCTTCAGGCGCGCAGCAGTTCGTTGATGCTCGTCTTGGCGCGCGTCTGGGCGTCGACCTTCTTGACGATCACGGCGCAATAGAGACTGTACTTGCCGTCGCTGCTGGGCAGGTTGCCGCTGACGACGACGGAGCCCGCCGGGATGCGCCCGTACGACACTTCGCCGGTCGCGCGGTCGTAGATCTTGGTGCTCTGGCCGATGTAGACGCCCATCGAGACGACGGAGTTCTCCTCGACGATCACGCCCTCGACGACCTCGGAGCGCGCGCCGATGAAGCAGTTGTCCTCGATGATCGTCGGGTTGGCCTGCAGCGGCTCGAGCACGCCGCCAATGCCGACGCCGCCCGACAGGTGCACGTTCTTGCCGATCTGCGCGCACGAGCCGACGGTGGCCCAGGTGTCGACCATCGTGCCCTCGTCGACATACGCGCCGATGTTGACGTAGCTGGGCATCAGCACGGCGCCGCGCGCGATGTAGCTGCCGCGCCGCGCCACCGCCGGCGGCACGACGCGCACGCCGGCCTCGCGCAGCTGCGCCTCGTCGAGGTGCGAGAACTTGGTCGGCACCTTGTCGTAGAAGCCGAGGTCGCCGGCGCGCATGATCTTGTTGTCGGTCAGCCGGAAACTCAGCAGCACGGCCTTCTTGACCCACTGGTTGACCTTCCATAGTCCCACGCCTTGGCGCTCGGCGACGCGCAGCCGGCCGCCGTTGAGCAGGGCAATCACCTGCTCGACGGCCTCTACGACCTGCGGCGCCGACGCGGCCGTGATCCTGGTGCGGTCTTCCCAGGCCTGGTCGATGGTGGCTTGCAATGCTGCGGTCATGAGTTGGGGCTGTGAGTGATCAGAGAGACTTGGAGTAGGCGACGATGCGCTCGGCCGCCTCGACGCATTCGTCGACGCCGGCGACGAGCGCGAGCCGCACGCGCCGCGCGCCCGGGTTGGCGCCGTGCGCTTCGCGTGCGAGCAGGCTGCCCGGCAGCACGGCCACATTGTATTGAGCCAGCAGCCCGCGCGCCCAGGCCACGTCGTCGATCGGCGTGGCGACCCAGAGGTAGAAGCCGGCGTCGGGCAGCCTCACGTTGAGCACGGGCGTGAGCAGTGGCGTGACCCTGGCGAACTTGGCGCGATAGAGCTCGCGGTTGGCGACGACATGCGCCTCGTCGTTCCACGCCGCGATGCTGGCCTGCTGCACCGCCAGGCTCATGGCGCTGCCGTGGTAGGTGCGGTAGTGCAGGAACGGCTCGAGGATCCGTGCGTCGCCGGCGACGAAGCCCGAGCGCATGCCGGGCACGTTGGAGCGCTTGGACAGGCTGGTCAGCACGACGAGGTTGCGCAGGTCGTCGCGGCCGAGGCGCCGCGCGGCCTCGAGCGCGCCGAGCGGCGGCGTGTCGCCGAAGAAGATCTCGGAGTAGCACTCGTCCGAGGCGATCACGAAGCCGTGGCGGTCCGACAGCTCGAACAGCATCTTCCACTCGGCCAGCGGCGCGACGGCGCCGGTCGGGTTGCCGGGCGAGCAGACGTAGACGAGCTGCGTGCGCGCCCAGGTCGCCGCGTCGATCGCCGACCAGTCGGGCGCGAAGTTGCGCGCCGGGTCGCTGTTGGCGAACGCCACCTGCGCGCCGCCGAGCAGCGCCGCGCCCTCGTAGATTTGGTAGAAGGGATTCGGGCACACGACGACGGGCGGCGCCGCCGAGTTCACGCGTGTCGGGTCGACGACGGCCTGCGCCAGCGCGAACAGCGCTTCGCGCGTGCCGTTGACCGGCAGCACCTGCGTCGCCGCGTCGAGCGCGACGCCGTAGCGGCGCTGCACCCAGGCGGCGCAGGCCTCGCGCAGCGCGGCGCTGCCGGCGGTCGGCGGGTAGACGGCCAGGCCGTCGAGCGCGCCGGCCAGCGCGTCGCGCACGAACTGCGGCGTCGGGTGCTTGGGCTCGCCGATGCCCAGCCCGATCGGCCGGTGCAAGGGCGACGGCACGACATCGGCCGTCAGCGCGCGCAGCTTCTCGAACGGATAGGGCTGCAGGCGCGACAGGAGCGGATTCATGGACGCGGATTATCCGCGCCCGCGCTGCGGTGCCGCGTCACGCCGGCGTGCGTGCGCGCCGGTGGCGGTCCACCCACCAGCCGCAGGCGACGAGCAACCACATCGACTGCGCCGTCCAGGTGACGGCCGCGACGCCGGGGGGCGGCGGACCGAACAAGTTCATCAGGTAGACGACGCACAGGAAGGCGACCAGCGCCCAGAGCGCGTAGCGCCCGATGCGGTCGACGGCCTCGGTCGCGCGCACGTAGAGCGCCACGCCGAGCGCCAGCAGCAGACCTTCGACGACGAGCGTCGCTGCCAGCGAGTTCCACAGCCCGAGGCCGACCAGCGCCTCGCCGCGCAGATCCAGCGGCATGTCGGCGCGATGCGTCGCTGCGTCGAGCAGCCAGTGGCTGAGCACCAGCGCCCCGACGACGAGCGCCGTGCCCGGTGCGCTGTCGCGCCGCAGCACCCGGTGCAGCACGGCGAACAGGGCGCCCCACGCGGCGAGCGCGACCAGGCTGTGCGACCAGGGGTAGTGCACGAAGCGCAGCGGCGTCACGACGGTGTCGCCGGGCGCGATCTCGAACAGCTCGACGCCCGCGAGCACGAGGTTCGGCCACAGGAGGTCGGCGAACTGGCAGGCGAGGAACAGCGTGCCGAGCGATGCCGTCGGCGCCAGCCGCTTTGCGGCGAATCCGAGCGCGAAGTGGCCGATGAACATCAGGATGCCTCGTTCCGGCCGAGCAGCGCCCGGTACAGCCCGAGCGCCTCGGCCGAGAAGCAGCAGAACACCACTTCGTCAATCACTCCCGGCTCGCCCGCGAGCGCGTCGCGCACGGTGGCGACGGCGATGCGCGCCGCGTGGTCGGCCGGAAATCCGTAGACGCCGGTGGCGATGCCGGGAAACGCGATCGAGCGCACGCCCGCCTCGTGCGCGCACGCCAGCGAGTTGCGGTAGCACGACGCGAGCAGCTCGGGCTCGCCGCGCGTGCCGCCGCTCCACACCGGGCCGACGGTGTGAATGACGTACTTCGCCGGCAGCGCATGGCCCCTCGTGCGCCTGGCCTCGCCGGTGCGGCAGCCGCCGAGCTGGCGGCATTCGAGCAGCAGGCCGGGGCCGGCAGCGCGGTGGATCGCGCCGTCGACGCCGCCGCCGCCGAGCAGGCTGGTGTTGGCCGCGTTGACGATCGCGTCCACGGCCAGCGTCGTGATGTCGGCCTGGATCGCGCGCAGTTCGGCCACGGTCGGTCTCCCGGTTTCAGGGGCAGGTTTCGCCCAGCGCCGGCTGGTAGCAGCGCATGCCGCAGGCGAGCGCGCCGGCCGGGCAGACCAGGCCGTTCGGAAAGCAGCGCGCGCCCTCGGCGGGCACGTAGCAGAGCTGGCCGCACAGCGCATAGCCGGGCGGACAGCTCGGCAGCGGCGCCTGCGGACCGCCGGGCGAGCAAGTCTCGCCCTTGGCCGGCTGGTAGCAGGTCGAGCCGCAGGGCCGCCAGCCCGCCGGGCAGACCAGCCCGCCGGCCGAGCAGGTCTCGCCGCGCGACGGCGCATAGCAGCCGCTGCCGCAGGCCTGCAGCCCGGCCGGGCACACGGTGCCGCTGCCGGCGCGGCAGCTCTCGCCCTTGGACGGGCTGTAGCAGCCGTTGCCGCAGGGTCGCATGCCGGCGGGGCAGACGGCCGCCAGCGCCGCGCCGCAGGCCAGCGCGGCGAGCAGGGCGCAGAGCCAGCGGATGCAGGGCTTCATCAGTCCTCCGTCGCGGCGTCGTCGCGGTCCAGCCAGCGCCGCAGGTGCCGGTAGACCTCGCGGCTCGACAGCAGATCGAAATGACCGAGTCCGTAGCATACGCAGCGCCGCGCCAGCGCGATCGCCAGCGTGCGTCGCGGATCGTCGTGCTGCCCGAGCGCGCTGCGCACCGAGACCAGTCCGTCGCCCGGCAGCCGGCCGCTCGTTGGGGGGGGCGTGGCGCGCCGCGTGGCGGCGACTGCGCAGCAGGCAACACCCGCGGGCAGCGGCACGTGCTGCCGCGCGTCATGCGGATGCGACGCCGGCCGGGGCTGCCAGTCGGCGTCGAGCAGGTTGCCGTGGCGCAGGTCCTGGATGCCGGCGCTGCGCAGCCGGCCCAGGCGCGCGAACGGCTTCGTGTAGGGGCTGATCGCGGTGAGCAGGTCGACGCGGTTGCCCGCGCGCTCGAGCGCCGCGCCGTGGTGCGGCGTGCCGAGGAAGACGAGCTTCGTGAGCTTGCGCGGCCAGCGCCGGCGTGCGCGCCGCGCGGCATGGCAGGCACTGCGCGCGACCAGGCCGCCCATGCTGTGACCGACGATGACGAGTTCGTCGACGGGCACCGGCCATGCGCTCACCAGGCGTTCGAGCAGTGCGGAGAACTCGCGGCCGTTGGTCGAGACGTGCAGGCCGCTGTTGTAGTGCAGGTAGAGCGGCGTGAAATGCAGGTCGCGCGCCAGCGCCGCGCCGTGGTCGTGGCCGTCGCGCTGCCATTGCAGGTCGTTCATGCACAGGCCGTGCACCAGGACCAGCACGCGGCCGGTGGCGCCGGGGAGGGCGGCCGCCAGCGCCTCGGGCTCCAGCGTCAGCGCCCGGCCGCCGACGCGCAACTGCATCGCGATCGCGAGCGGATTGCGCGACGCCGCCAGGTGGTCGCCGAGCACGCCGTTGAGCGCGGCCAGCGCCGCTTCGCGCCGCGGCGTCGAGGCGCGTGCACCGAGCAGCGGCGTCAGCTGCGCCAGCGCGGCATCGAGGCCGATGCCGACGGCGCGCGTGATGCCGCCGACGCTGCGGTAGACGAGACCGGTGATGCCGCGCGTGCGCCCGGCCGGCGCCGCTCCGACGATCGGCGCGAGGCTCGCGATGCCGTGGTGCAGTTCCTCGACCAGCGCCGCGATGCCGGCCACGGCGTCGACGGCGAGGCGGCTGGCGCCGCGCAGGTCGGAGGCGGGCGGCAACGTCGGCGTCATGCATCGGCTCCGCTGCGCGTTGTGCGCGGGCGCGGCGGCCACAACAGCAGGCCGGTCGCGGCGATCGCCGCGAACGCCGCGCCGGCGATGAAGGTGGCGCGCGGACCGCCGGCGTCCCACAGCGCGCCGGCGATCACGCTGGCTGCGAGCAGCGCGCCGCCGCTGGCCAGGTTGAACACGCCGAACGCTGTGCCGCGCAACGCCGCCGGTGCGGCGTCGGCGACGAGCTTGGACAGCAGGCCCTGCGTGAACGCCATGTGCAGCCCCCACAGCGCCGCGCCGGCGAACACGGCGCCGACGGACTGCGCCGTCGCGAGCACCAGGTCGGCGGCGATCAGCAGCGCCAACCCGGCGAGCAGCAGCGTTCGCGCCGCGATTCGGTCGGCCGCCACGCCTGCCGGGTAGGCGACGAGGGCGTAGCACGCGCTCATCACGACCATCACCGCCGGCACCCACTGCAGCTCGAGGCCCGCCTGCTGCCCGCGCAGCACGAGAAAGGCCTCGCTGAAGCGCGCCAGCGTGAACACGGCGCCGAGAGCGACGACGCCCCAGTAGCGCGGCGGGAGCCGGCGCGCGTCGGCGAGCGTGGGCCGCGGCCGCGCCGAGTCGGCGGCGCCTTCCTGCACCGGCTCGCGCACCCAGGCGATGAGCAGCGCGACGGCGACGAACGCCGGCACGACGGCCGCCCACATGACGGCGCGCGTGTCGTCGGCGAAGGCCGCCAGCACCGCCACGGCGAGCAGCGGGCCGAGGCAGGCACCGACCGAGTCGAGCGCCTGGCGCAAACCGTAGGCGGCGCCGCGCAGCGGCGCGGGCGTCAGGTCGGCGATCAACGCATCGCGCGGCGCACCGCGAATGCCCTTGCCGATGCGATCGACGAAGCGCGCCGCGAATACCCAGCCCACCGTGCCGGCGAGCGGGAACACCGGCTTGGTGCAGGCAGCCAGCGCGTAGCCGAACACCATCAGGCCCTTGCGCCGGCGCAGCCGGTCGCTGAGCGTGCCCGAGAATACCTTGGTCGCGGCTGCGGTCGCCTCGGCGATGCCTTCCAGCAGGCCGATCGTCATCATCGACGCCCCGAGCACCGTCGCCATGTAGAGCGGCAGCACGCTGTGGATCGCCTCCGAAGACAGATCCATGAACATCGATGCCAGCCCCATCGCCCAGATGCCGCCGGGCAGCGCGCGCCAGCCCGCGCGCGGCGCCGCGGCGACATGCGGCGGCGGGTTCGTCATGCCGTGGTGCGCCTACTTGTCGTCGCGCGCGAGCTGCGCCTGTCGCTTCGACACCTCGCGCTCGATGCGTGCGAGCAGCTTCGCGTCGGGGTCGGACCAGCGTCCGCCGGAGGTGCGTGCCATGTAGGCGACGGCGCGCGAGAAATCTTCGAGGGTCAACTCGGGTCGCCCGCCGCGCGCCGGCATCTTGCGCACGCCGACCCAGGCATGCGCCGTCAGCACATGCTGGCCTTCCTTGATCAGCGGTGCCCAGGCCTTGCGGTCGCCGAGCTTGGGCGCCTCGTCGACGCCCGTCGTGTGGCAAGCGGCGCAGGTCTCGCGATACACCTGCTCGCCGGGCAGCGCACCCTGGCCGGCGGCGGCGAGCGGCAGCAGCGCGGCGCTGCAGGCGGGAACGAGACGGCGGACTCTGGACATTCGCGAACTCCCTTCACTGCGATGTGTCGATCTTGACACGCTTGAGGCGCGTGCCGGCGCCGCTGACGATCGTGACGGCGCTGCGCCGGCAGTCGAAGCGGCGCGCCACCAGCGCGATCAACTCGTCGTTGGCGCGGCCGTCGACCGGCGGCGACTTGAGCTGCGCGAGCCAGCTGCCGTCGGCCTGCTGCTCCAGCGCGCAGATGCGCGCGTTCGGCTTGACCTTGACGACGAGGATCGGCACCGCGATCTATTCAGCCGGGGTCCACGTTGTCGACGATCCACTCGGCATACGGCGCCGCCACGCGGTCGAGCGCCAGCGCGTGGATCGCCGGCAGCTCGTAGCCGTGCAGTTCACGGATGGCGCGTTCGATCGCCTCCCACGCGGCGGCCGTCGTCTTGAAGACGATGCGGCACTCGGGTTCGGTGCGCACTTCGCCGTCCCAGCGGTAGCAGCTCTCGATCTGCGACACCTGCGCGCAGGCGGCGAGCCGGCGCTCGACGATCGTCTGTGCCATGCGGCGCGCCTCTTCGATCGTCGCGACCGTGGTGACGACTGCGATCGGGCGAGCGGCGTCGGCTTCGGAAGCGGCGTTCATGATGCGTGCGATGGCAGGCGAGTCGTGCGCACCGCTACGATACCCGCGCTGCCTACCGTTCGCGAGGTTCCACCGATGAAATCGCCCCCTGCACCGACCACACCGCTGCCGCGCCGACGCCTCCTCGCCGCTGCCGGTGCGCTATGCGCGACGCTGGCGCTCGGCGGCTGCGCGGGCTTCGGCCGCGACCCGCTGCGCGTGCACGTCGCCGGCTTCGAGCCGCTGACCGGCGAAGGGCTGGAACTGCGCTTCGCCGTGCGGCTGCGGCTGCAGAACCCGAACGACGCCCCGGTCGTGTACGACGGCGTTTCGCTGGAGCTCGAAGTCAACGGCCAGCCGCTGGCCAGCGGCGTCAGCGACCGCAGCGGCAGCGTGCCGCGCTACGGCGAGGCGGTGCTGTCGGTGCCGGTCACGGTGTCGGCGTTCTCCGTCGTGCGCCAGGCGCTCGGACTCGCCGCGGGCGAGACGCTCGACGAAGTGCCCTACCTGCTGCGCGGCAAGCTCGCCGGGCCGGTGCCGGGCGGCCTGCGCTTCAGCGAACGCGGTTCGCTGAATCTGGCGCGGCTGGGGCCGGGCCGACGCTGATCCGCGTTCAGGTGCCCGCCGCGGCGCACGCTGCGCAGATGCAGGCGCGGCCACGATCCGCGGCCGGGATGCGCGCCAGCAAGTTCGGTGCGAACGTGGCGCCGCGGCACCAGCAGGGCGTCGCAAGGTCGCCGCTGCACGCGGCGGCGCAGTCGTTCGGGCCGCCGCACAGCGGGCACTCGTGGTGCGGCAGCGCGCAGCGGCTCGTGCCGGCGCGCGGCTCGTCGGTCAACGGGCCCGGGTGCGTGAGGTGCGGCGGTTCCATGACGCCCGACGATGCCACGAATCGGCGCGCGCGCCCACCGTCGGCATGTATCAGGCCGAGCGCGCTCAATTCATCGGCCGATCGGCCGATAGCGCTTGGGGTGTCGTCCGTTCTACAACCGCTCTGCAACCCCAGGTCCCGATGTCGAACCCCTCCATCTACCGATCCGCCGGCATTGCCTCCGTCGCTGCACTTCTGCTTGCCGGCTGCGCGCTGACGCCCGTCAACTACCAGGGCACCGACTCCGGGCGCTACGACGACGGCCGCACCTGGCACTACAGCGGCGGCAAGTTCGCCGACCGCAAGGACGGCAAGGGCGTCATGGCCTGGTCCGACGGCGACCGCTTCGAAGGCGAATGGGTGGCCTACGAAGGCCCGAAGCGGGGCACGATGACCTACCGCGACGGCAACGTCTACACCGGCCAGGTTGCGCCGAACTTCGATCCTCACGGCAAGGGCCGCAAGGTATGGAAGGACAGCGGTTGCAGCTACGAAGGCGATTGGGTCAACGGCCGGCAGCACGGCGAAGGCGTCTTCAGCTGCCCTGACGGCTCTACGCGCACCGGCAGCTATCGCAACGGCAAGACCGAAGGGCGCGCCGTCGCCGTCTGGGCCGACGGCACGCGCTACGACGGCAACTGGTCGGGCGGGCGGCGCAACGACTCGGCCGGCGCGATCCGCTTTGCCAGCGGGAACGAATACAAAGGCGCGATCGTCGACAACCAGCGCGACGGTCTCGGCTGGTTCATGAACAAGGCAGAGGGGCAGGCCTACCGCCAGTTCCTCCGAGCCGACTCCCTGATGGTGGCTGTCCCGCTCGGTACCTCGGTCGCGACCTGCGCCGCCGTCCCCGCCGGCTGGCTGCTGGCCAAGGGCGCCTGCACGAGCGCCGGACTCGAAGGCGACGTCGTGCTTGCCGCGCCCGACGGCATGAAGCGCTTCGTCGCGACCTACCGCGGCGGTATGCCCGCCGGCATTGCCGAGCAGGACGAGCTTGCCGCGACGCATGCGATCAAGACGAAGGGCACGGCGCGCGGCCCGGGCGACTTCACGAACGGCCAGCAGTTCGTCGCGGTAGCAGGCGGCGACAAGAAGGGCGTCTGGCGCCACGTCTTCGACGGCAGCCTGCAGGGCGTGGAGGCGGGCAAGGGCCGCTGCCTGTTCCAAGGCCAGTGGGAGAGCTGCGAACACGCGCAGGGCCGGCGCGTCGATGCGCTGCACCTCGACCGCGCGGCGGCCGAAGAAGCCGAGCGCCTCGCGCGCGAGGCCGAACAGCGGCGCGAAGAGGCCGCCGAACGCAGGCGCGCACGCCGCGAGGCCGAGGAGCGAGCCGAACAACGCCGCGCCGACGAAGCCGAGAGTCGCCTCGCGATGCAGCAGGCGATCAGCGGCAGCCTGGCCAACCTGCAGCAGAGCATGGCGCAGTTGCGCGAGCAGGACCGCCGCACCGCGCAGCTGATCGCGCAGGCCAACCGCGAGCGCAGCGACCGCGAGGCCGAGCGCCAGGCCGCGGCGCGACGCGAGCGCGAGCGTGCCGAGGCCGAACGCGACGAGGCGCGCCGGCGCCAGGCCGCCGCCGCGCAACGCAGCCAGCAGGTCGCCCAGCAGGCGCAGCAGGCGCAGCAGGCACAACAGGTTGCGCAGGCGCAGCAGCTCGCCCAAGCGCAGCAGGCCGCGCAGCAGCGCCAGGAAGCCGAGCGCCGCGAGCAGGCGCGTCGCGAACAGGAAGCCGCGGCCCGGCGCGCCCAGGAGCAGCGCGAGGCGGCGGAGGCCGAGCGCAAGCGCAAGGAGGAAGAGCGCGCCGCGCAGGCGCGTGCCGAAGCGGAACGCCAGAAGGCCGAGGCCGAACGCAAGCGCGCCGAGGAGGCCGCACGCAAGCAGGCCGAAGAGGCGGCGCGCAAGCAGGCGCTGGCCTTCTGCTGGCAGAGCGACAAGGGCTACTGGAACTGCGACGGCCGGGTGCAGGCGACGCTGATCGGCGAAAAGGGCGACAAGGGCCTCGACGAACAACTCGGCCTGGTGGGCTGCAAGCAGCCGCGCCGCCTGACCACCACGGGCGAGATCACGCTCAACAGCACGAGCGGCAAGCAGCGCTCGGGCCACGTCTACGACTGCGGCTACAAGCTCGACGCCGGCGACACTGGGCCCGTGACCTGGAACCGCGACATCCGGCGCTGGTGGCGCGACATTCCCTGGTAGGCGATGCCGCGCGGTGCTTCAGGCTTCGATCAGTTGTCAGCGCGGTAGCCTGTCGCGCGCACGACCTGGCCCCAGCGCGCGTGGTCGGCTCTCATCAGCGCAGCGAACTCGGCCTGGCTCAGGACGAAACGCTCGAACTCCAGTTTCTTCAACGCGGCCTCGACCCGCGGCTGGTCGGTCGCCGCCCGGACCGCGGCGTGCAGCCTGATCTGTGTGGTCGCCGGGGTGCGCGCCGGGGCGAAGATGCCGAAGTGTTCGCCGATCACGAGGTCGGGGTAGCCTGCTTCCTTGAAGGTCGGCACACCGGGCAGCGAGGACAGCGGCCTGTCTCCGGTGAAGGCCAGGATGCGCAGCTTGCCTTGCTTGTGCGGCCCCGACAGAAACGGCAGGGTGGTCGCCAGCGCCGGCAGCGTGCCGCCCAGCACGTCGACCATGGCAGCGGCTCCGCCCCGGTAGGGGACGTGCGTGAACTCGAAGCCGGCCGCCCGCGCGAACATCGCGCCCATGAAGTGCATCGCGGTGCCGCCGCCCGGCGTGCCGTAGCTCGCCTGGTCGGGGTGGGCCTTGGCCCAGGCGACGAACTCCTCGAGTGTTCTCGCGGGGTGGCCGGGCCCGATCGCCAACGCGAAGCTGAATGAGCACACCGTGGCGACGGGCGCCAGATCCCGCAACGGGTCGAACTTCAGCTTGGGGTAGATGTGCGGCAGGAGGGTCGCGTTGCCGCTCGGCATGAACACCAGCACCGAGCCGTCCGCCGGCGCGCTCAGCAACTGCTCCGTGGCCAGCCGGCCGGCGGCTCCCGTCCGGTTCTCGATCACGACATTGAAGCCCGACGTGCGCAGGGCTTCGCCGATTTCGCGTGCGACGACGTCCACGGCGCCTCCGGGTTGGTAGCCCACGAGCATTCGCACGACCCGGTCCTGCGGACGTGCCGGCGCATGCCACAAGGCTGCGACGGCGCCGGCGCCAAGGGCAGCCAGTGCGCGGCGTCGGCTCGGTGCCGCAGGAATCGTGCTCATGGATGTCTCACGGTCTCCATTGTTCCGACGGATCGTGGCTCGTCAGTCACCACGGGCACACTCGACGGTCCATGTCATCCGCGAGCCCCGCGCCGCCGGGTACGGTGCGTCGTTTTCAGGGGCGTGCAAGACCTGCCGGGTCGACGAACTCGATCGCCCCGCGGTGCAGCTTCAGCAGGCCCGCACACTCCATGCGCTTGAGCTCATGCGAAACCTTGGGGCGGCTCAGGCCACAGCGCACCGCCAGGTGTTCATGGGTCACCCCGAGCATCACGCGACCATCGGGCTGCGCAGGGGTGTCGCGTGCGATCCGCTGGAGCACCGCGCGCACTCGCTCGTGGACGCTGCGCTGCAGCCAGCCGTGCTCCCGGGCCTGCACTTCGCGCAGGCGCTGGGCCAGCAGGCGCACCATCAGGACGAGCATGTCGCGACTCCCGAGCAGGCACCGCTCGATGTCGCCGATCGGCACCCAGCGCGCAGTCAGGGTTTCGCCGACGACGAGGTCTGCGTCGATCGGTTCCGTGCTGAACAGCGCCGAACTCAGCGCCAGTTCGCCTGCCTCGAAGATGACCGGAATGACTTGCCGGCCCTGCTCGCCGATGTGCACCAGCAACTCCAGGCACCCGGCCTCGACGACCGGCAGCCGCGTCAGACGCTCACCCGCGCAGGCCAGGCACTGGCCAGTGGCGGCGGTCGACAACGGATGGCTCGACAGCGGCAGTGCGGTGCGCAGGCGTTCCACGAGTTGCCGGTTCAGCGTCCGGCTCGGCGTGGGATCGAGCGCTATGCGCAGCGCTGCCGCGTCGGTCTGCGGTGATGTCTTCAAGGGCAGCGCAACTGGCAGGACGAAGGCTCATTATGAGATGGCGAGCGCACCTGCGGTCGCAGCGGGCTCGGGTTCAACCCAGGGCCAGCAGCGCCTGCACCAGATCGTCCGGCTGCGTGACCATCGCGTTGTGGTGGGCGTCGAGCTCGGCGTAGCGAAAGCGTGCGTCCTGCTTCGCGCGCGCGGCCTGGGCCACGAATCCGGGATTCGAGTTCCGGGCGCACTTGAGGTAGCTCGCGCGCACGCCGGCGTCGGCCGCCGGATCGCCCGTCACGGACTCGACGAAACTGCGCGCCGCCTGCGGCGTGATTCGCGCAGCCGCCCACTCGCGCAGCGCCGGGTCGCTCATGCCCCAGCGCTCGGCCCAGGCGGCCTTCGGCGGTGGCGGCACCAAGGCATCGCGCGCGGCAAGTGCCTCGTATTCCTGCCTCACTGCCGGCGGCACGAAGGTGGCCAGCGCCTCTGCCTGGCGCAGCGCGAACGCGTCGAGATAGACGGCGTGCCCGACGCGGCCCGTGCGCGCCGCCAGCACGCCCGATACCACGCAGCCCGCATACGAATGCCCGACGAGCACCACCTGCCGCAGATCCTCCATCTCGAGGTGCTGCACGACGTCGCGCACGTGCACCGCGAGCCCGCAACTGCCCGGAGCATGGTGGGCGCGCTCGCCCAGGCCCGCGAGCGTGGGCGTGCTGACGCTGTGGCCGGCGCTGCGCAGCAGCGGGCTGACGCGGCTCCATGCCCAGGCGCCGTGCCAGGCGCCGTGCACGAGCACGTAGTGGCGCGCTGCTGCCGGCTGCGGTGCACGAGGCGCCGCACAGCCCGGCAGGAGAGCGGCGCTGGCGGCAGCTGCGCCCAGGAGCGCGCTCCTTCGGTCGAGTCGTCGCATGTGCATCCCTTCTTCAAGTTCCCGTCATGCCGCTCAAGCTCGTTCGAAGCGGGGTGCCGGCGTTGCCCCCTTTAGGCCGACGCGCGAGGCCGCCTCCACGCCGCCGTGGCGCTCGACGATCGCGCGCTGGTCGGCCTTGGCCGCCGCGTCGATGGCTTCGGGGTCGCCGCAGAGGCGGCGCAGCGCGGCTTCCATCTGCTGCAACACGCCGGCGTGCGCCGGGTTCGGCGCGAGGTCGAGCAGTTCCTCCGGGTCGGACTCCAGGTCGAAAAGCTCAGGCGGGAAGCCGACGTAGTGGTGGTACTTCCAGCGCCCCCGGCGCAGCATGAAGGCCGCCGTGTTGCTGCCGGCCGCGTGGTACTCGCTGAAGACCGGGCGGTCCGCATCGACGGGAGCGGCCGCGATCTCCAGCAGCGATCGTCCCGGCCGCTCGCCCATGTGCGGCGCCGGGTCCATGCCGGCGCCTTGCAGGATGGTCGGGAACAGGTCGAGCAGGTCGACGGGAGTCGTACACACGCGGCCGGGCTCCAGTCCCGGGCCGGCGGCGATCATCGGCACGCGGACCGACTCCTCGTACAGCGTGGACTTGCCCCACAGGCCGCGGGCGCCGAGGTTGTCGCCGTGGTCGGAGGCGTACACCACGAGGGTCTCGCTCGCCAGCCCGCTCGCTTGCAGTGCCTCCATCAGGCGCCCGACATTGTGGTCGAGGAACGAGCACAGCCCGAAATAGGCGGCGACCGCCGCGCGACGCTCTTCGGCATCGCGAAAGCTCTCGTCGTTGCGCTCGAAGTCCGCATGGGCCTGCACCCACGGATGGCGCCGGTAGCCGGTGGACGGATGCAGCTTGGGCGCGGGCACGTCGTTGCCGGCATAGAGGTCGAAGAATGCCGGCGGCGCGAGCAGCGGAAAGTGCGGCGCCACCAGTCCGACGTAGAGGACGAAAGGCCAGCGCGGCTGCCGCGCCGCTTCGTGCAGCCACTGCACGGCGCGGTCCGTGACCGACCGGTCATAGCGCGTGTAGGAGGATTCGCCGCGGCCGATCTTCTCGCCGAGCATGCGCGGTCCCGGCTGCGGACGGACGTACGGGTCGCGGATGGAGCCCCACACCATGCCGTGACCCCCCGCCACATGCATCGGCAGATGCTCGACGTCGAACCCGGCGGGATCGCCCTCGGCACGGTAATGCAGCTTGCCGACGCTTTCCACCCGGATGCCGCGCTCCTGCAGCACATGACCCCATCCCTTCAGCTGTCCGTGGTAAGGCGACGCGTTGTCCCAGAGCCGGGACTGGTGGACGCGCAGGCCCGTCGCGAAGGCCGCGCGCGCCGGCACGCAGATGGGGCTGGGCGTGTAGGCGGCGCTGAAGCGCACGCCGCGGGCGGCCAGCGCGTCGAGGTTCGGCGTGTGAACGATCGGGTTGCCGGAGCAGCCCATGTGGCGCGGGTCGTGTTCGTCCGACATGATGACGAGCACGTTGCGTGCGCCGTCGCGACTCTCTTGCAGTGGCGGTGACATCGCCCGGATCCTGATTCGCCCCGCGGCGAACGTCAGTCACTGGAGGAACACTGAGCCGCGCTCGCAAGCGCGTAAGCTCAGGACGCATGGCTGCCTACCACGTCCTTACCAAGCCCATGGGACCGGCCTGCAACTTGCGTTGCAGCTACTGCTTCTATCTGGAAAAGTCGCAGCTGTTCGGGGCGGGGCGCAGCCTTCGCATGTCGGACGACATGCTCGAGGCCTTCGTGCGTGATCACATCGAGTCGCAGGACGCGCCGGAGATCGAGTTCGCCTGGCAGGGCGGCGAGCCGACGCTGCTCGGGGTGGACTTCTTCCGGCGCGCGCTCGCCCTGCAGCGCCGCCATGCGAACGGCCGTCGGATCACGAATGCCCTGCAGACCAATGGCACGCTGATCGATGACGCCTGGGCCGGGTTCTTCGCTGCCAACGGCTTTCTCGTCGGCATCAGCATCGACGGTCCGGCCGAGTTGCACGATGCCTACCGCGTCGACGCGCACGGCGCGCCGAGCTTCGAGCGCGTGCTGCGCGGCCTGCGCACGCTGCAGGCGCACGGCGTCGAATTCAACACGCTGACCGTCGTCAACCGCCTCAATGCGAAGCACCCGCTGAAGGTGTACCGCTTCCTCAAGCAGATCGGTTCGCGCTTCCTGCAGTTCATTCCGCTGGTCGAGCGCAAGGTGCGCTCGGCGGGCGGCGCGACGCTCGCCGGTCCGCCGCCGGATGCGCCGGGCGCGAGGGCCGAGCCCACGCCGTGGAGCGTGACGCCGGTCGGCTACGGAGACTTTCTCGCCAAGATCTTCGACGAGTGGGTGCGGCACGATGTCGGCTCCACCTATGTGCAGCTGTTCGACAGCGCACTGGGCAGCTGGCTCGGGCTCGGTGCGTCGCTGTGCGTCTTCGCGCCCACGTGCGGGCGCGCCATCGCGCTCGAGCACGACGGCACGGCCTACGCCTGCGACCACTATGTCTATCCGCAGCATCGGCTCGGCAAGCTGGGCGAGTCGACGCTCGCGCAGTTGGTCGAGTCGGATCAGCAGCGCAAGTTCGGAGCGGACAAGCGCGACAGCCTGCCCGAATACTGCCGTCGATGCGAAGTGCTGTTCGCGTGCAACGGCGGGTGCCCCAAGCATCGCTTCCTGCAGACCCCCGGTGGCGAGCCCGGGCTGAACTATCTGTGCGCCGCGTACAAGCGCTTCTTCAGCCACGTCGATCCCTACATGCGGATCATGGCCGAACTGGTGCGGCACGATCGCCCCGCCGCGGAGGTCATGGCGATCGCGCGCGAACGGCAGGGGCGGGCCCTTTACCGACGCGTCATCGACGCCTGACGGACTGCGGCGTCGTCGCCTCCGGGCCGCGACGCTCCAGGTGGCGGAACGTGATGCGGCCCTTGCTCAGGTCGTACGGCGACAGCTCGAGCGAAACATTGTCGCCGGCGAGGATGCGGATGTGGTGCTTGCGCATCTTGCCGCCGGTGTAGGCCGTCAGCGTGTGTCCGTTGTCCAGCGTCACGCGGAAGCGCGAGTCGGGCAGGACTTCGGCGACGACGCCGCGCATTTCGATCAGATCTTCCTTGGCCATTGCTGACTCCTGTGTTCGTTCGACGTCGATGCAAGCGGTTCGGCCGGGTGTTCGCTGCGACTGCGAACTCACCGAGGCCGTGCGCCGGGCAGACGCTTGCGGCAACCTTCGAAGGAGACGGAGGCGCAAGCGCGATGGCGGGCCTGGCCGGATCACATCGTGCACCGTCGTCGATGGCGAAGCCCGAGGGCCGCGACGGCGTGAAGCTCGTCACTGTAGCAGCTTCGCCGTCGGCGCACCGACGATGACCCTGCTGTGCGGGCGCCGGCGTTCGTCAAGGCGGCGGATCGAGCGGTCGAATCACGCGGCAGGGGCTGCCTGCCGCGAAGACGTCGTCCGGCACGTCGCGCGTGACGACGCTGCCGGCGCCGATGACGGCGCGCGCACCGATGCGCACGCCGGCGAGGATCAGCGCGCCGCCGCCGACCCACACGTCGGCGCCGATCGTGACCGGCGCGCCGTACTCCTGGCGCCGCCGCATCCGGGGGTCCATCGGGTGCAGCGGCGTCAGGATCTGAACGCCGGGGCCGAACAGCGTGAAGTCGCCGATGCGCACCTCGCACACGTCGAGCACGGTGCAGTTGAAGTTGAAGAAGACGCGCTCGCCGAGGTGGATGTTGGAGCCGTAGTCGCAATAGAAGGGCGGCTGCATCCAGACGTTGCCGCCGCCGCTGCCGAACAGGTGCGACAGGATGCGGCGGCGCTCCTGCGCATCGGCGTCGCGCGTGAGGTTCAGCGCATGGCAGAGGTCGCGCGCCCGCTCGCGCGCGGTGACGAGCTCGGGGTCGTGCGGGTCGTAGAGTTCGCCCGCAAGCATCTTTGCGCGTTCGCTGGTCATGGCTGCGGGCCTCGCACCGTGCCTGCGGCGTCACATGCCGCCGCAGGCTACGACAGCAATCCGCCCTCCCGGTCGTGTTGCGGCAGTCGCACCGCCGGCTGCGCCTTCCACCCCTTCTTCCGATACTCCGCCGCCACGTTGGTACAGATCCCCCCGCGCACATTCCAGCGCGCCGTGATGCGCGCATAGCGTGGCCGGATCGCGCGCACGATGTCGTCGAGGATCGTGTTCGTCACCTTCTCGTGGAACGCGCCTTCGGTGCGGTAGCTCCACATGTACATCTTCAGGCTCTTCAGCTCGATGCAGAGCCGGTCGGGGATGCAGTCGATCGCGATGTGGGCGAAGTCGGGCTGGCCGGTGAGCGGGCAGAGGCAGGTGAACTCGGAGATCTCGAAGTGGATGACGTAGTCGCGATCCGGGCTCGGGTTGTCGAAGACGTGCAGCTCCTTCGACGGCGCCGAAGGCGGGTTCGGCGGCAGCGGGCGCTGCTTCGCTGCGGGGGCTGCGGCCGGGGTCTTGCGGTCGGTCTTGGGCATGGCGGAAACGGTCCGTAAAGCGGCTTTCGAGAGAGGGCGCGATGGTATCATCGCGCTTCGTTGAAGAAGAGCCGCCGCGAGGCGGTTTTCTTCATGTAAATCAAGCACTTAGAGCGCCAGCAACGTCCTGCCGCCGCCACCGGGCCCGCTCTGCCGCCGATGCGCCTCAACTCGATCAAGCTCTCGGGCTTCAAGTCGTTCGCCGAACCCACGCATTTCCAGCTGCCGGGCCAGCTCGTCGGCGTCGTCGGCCCCAACGGCTGCGGCAAGTCCAACATCATCGACGCGGTGCGCTGGGTGCTCGGCGAAAGCAAGGCCAGCGAGCTGCGCGGCGAGTCGATGCAGGACGTCATCTTCAACGGCTCGGGCAACCGCAAGCCGGCCGGCCGCGCCAGCGTCGAGCTGGTGTTCGACAACACGGCGGCGCGCGCCGGCGGGCAGTGGAACCAGTACGCCGAGATCGCCGTCAAGCGCGTGCTGACGCGCGACGGCAACTCGAGCTACTACATCAACAACCAGCCGGTGCGCCGCCGCGACGTGCAGGACGTCTTCCTCGGCACCGGGCTCGGGCCGCGCGCCTATGCCATCATCGGTCAGGGCACCATCTCGCGCATCATCGAGAGCAAGCCCGAAGAGCTGCGCATGTTCCTCGAAGAGGCCGCCGGCGTCTCCAAGTACAAGGAGCGCCGGCGCGAGACGGAGAACCGGCTCAAGGACACGGTCGAGAACCTGACGCGCGTCGAAGACATCCTGCGCGAGCTCGACGCCAACCTCGACAAGCTCGAGAAGCAGGCCGAGGTCGCGAGCCGGTACCGCAGCCTGCAGGACCGCGCGACGCTGCGCCAGCACCAGCTCTGGTTCCTCAAGCATCGCGATGCCGCCGCCGAGGAAGAGCGCGTGCGCAAGGAGGTCGCCGAGGCCGGCACCGCGCTCGAAGCGCGGCTGGCCGAGCTGCGCCACGTCGAGGCCGAGCTCGAGACGCTGCGCCAGGCGCACTACGCTGCCAGCGACGGCATGCACACGGCGCAGGGGGCGCTTGCCGAGGCGGCGCTCGAAGTCAGCCGCCTCGAAGAACGCATCCGCTACGTCGTCGAAGGGCGTCAACGCGTCGAGCAGCGCATCGCCGAGCTGAACGCCGGCAGCGCGCAATGGGGCGAGCGGCGCGACGAGGCCGCCACCGAGATCGGGCAGATCGCCGAGCGGCTGGCCGAAGCGCAGCAGGCCAGCGAGGCGCTCGCCGCGCAGACCGAGGAGCAGGCTGCGCGCCTGCCCGAAGCCGAGGAAGCGCTGCGCGCCGCGCAGGCCGCGAGCAGCGAGCAGCGCGGCGTCGTCGCGGGGGTGCAGCAGCAGATCCAGGTGCTGGCCGCCGAGCAGCGCAGCGTCGAGGAGCAGCTGCGCGGCCTGCAGACGCGGCGCGAGCGTCTCGCGCAGGAGCACAAGGGCCTCGCCGCGCCCGACAGCGCGCTGCTCGCCGACATCCGGCGCCAGCACGAGGCTGCCGCCGAGGCGCAGGTCGAGGCCGACGCACGGCTGCACGAGCTGACGGAAGTGCTGCCCGCGCTCGACGACGCGCGCCGCGCGCAGCAGGACGCGCTCAACCGCGACACGGCGCAGCAGTCGACGCTGCGCGCGCGCCTCGATGCGCTGCGCGCATTGCAGGAGAAGGTGCAGGCGCAGGACAAGGTCAAGCCCTGGCTGGCGCGCCACGGCCTCGACAACCTGCAGGGCCTGTGGACGCGGCTGCACATCGAGCCGGGCTGGGAGACGGCGCTCGAAGCCGCGCTGCGCGAGCGCCTGGCCGCGCTCGAAGTCGGCCGCCTCGACACCGTGCGCGCCTTCGCCGCCGACGCGCCGCCGGCGCGGCTGGCGTTCTACACGCCGCCGACTGCCGCGATCGCCAGCACGCACCGCACGCTGCCGCGCCTGGCCGACCTGCTGCGCCTGGGCGACGCCGGCCTGAAGGCGCTGCTCGGCGACTGGCTCGAAGGCGTCTACACCGCCGCGTCGATCGACGACGCGCTCGCCGCGCGCGACAAGCTGACGCACGGCGAAGTGATCATGACGCGCGAAGGCCACGCCGTCAGCCAGTACGCCGTGAGCTTCTACGCGCCCGACTCCGAGCAGGCCGGCATGCTGGCGCGGGCACAGGAGATCGAGAACCTCGACCGTCAGTGGCGCGCGCAGTCGCTGATCGCCGACGAGGCCAGGAGCGCGCTGGTGCGCGCCGACGCGCAGTACAACGACGCATCGCAGCGCCTCGCCGCCGCGCGGCGCGAGGCCGCCGACGCGCAGGCGCGCGCCCACGTGCTGCAGGTCGACGCGCTGCGCCTCGCGCAGCAGGCCGAGGCCGCGAACACTCGGCGCGGCCAGCTCGACACCGAGCTCGGCGAAGTCGACGCGCAGATCGAGGGCCTGCAGGAGCGCCGCGCCGTCGACGAAGGCCGCTTCGAGGAGCTCGACGGCCAGCTCGCGACGACGCAGGAGCGCCATGCCGACCTCGACGAGGCTGTGATCCAGGCCGAGCGCCGCCTCGCCGACGCGCGCGAGCAGCTGCGCATGCTCGAACGCGAGGCGCAGGAGGCGCAGTTCGCCGAGCGCACGCAGATTGCGCGCCGTGCCGAACTCGAGCGCGCGATCGAGACGGCGGCGCAGCAGATCGCCGCCAACGAGCAGAGCGCCGCGCAGGCGCAGCAGGAACTCGGGCAGCTCACCGACGCCTCGGCGCAGGCCGGCCTGCAGGAGGCGCTGGCGCTCAAGCTTCAGCGCGAACAGGCGCTCGGCGCGCAGCGCAGCAGCTACGACGACCTGTCGGCCCGGCTGAAGGCGGCCGACGAGCAGCGGATGCAGCATGAGCACAGCCTCGAGCCGCTGCGCGAGCGCATCGGCAAGCTGCAGCTCGAGGAGCAGGCCGCGCAGCTCGGCGGCGCGCAGTACCTCGAGCAGCTCACGCAGGCGCAGGCCGATCTGGCGGCGGTGGCCGCGTCGATCGAGAACGAAGGCGTCAAGCTGCACGGGCTGCAGGGCGAGATCGACCGCCTGAACCGCGAGATCGCTGCGCTCGGCGCCGTGAACCTCGCGGCGCTCGACGAACTGACGACGTCGCGCGAGAGGAAGACCTTCCTCGACGCGCAGACCGCCGACCTGAAGGACGCGATGCACACGCTGCAGGACGCGATCCACAAGATCGACCTCGAGACGCGCGACCTGCTGGCGCAGACCTTCAACCAGGTCAACGAGCACTTCGGCCGCATGTTCCCGACGCTGTTCGGCGGCGGTACCGCAAAGCTCGTGATGACGGGCGACGAGATCCTCGACGCCGGCGTGCAGGTGATGGCGCAGCCGCCGGGCAAGAAGAACAGCACGATCCACCTGCTGTCGGGCGGCGAGAAGGCGCTGACGGCGATCGCGCTCGTGTTCGCCATCTTCCAGCTCAACCCGGCGCCGTTCTGCCTGCTCGACGAGGTCGACGCGCCGCTCGACGACGCCAACACCGACCGCTACTCCAAGCTCGTCAAGGAGATGAGCGAGAGCACGCAGTTCCTCTTCATCTCGCACAACAAGATCGCGATGGAGATGGCCGAGCAGCTGATCGGCGTGACGATGCAGGAGCAGGGCGTCTCGCGCATCGTGGCCGTCGACATGGACGAAGCGGTCACGCTGGCCGAGGCGGCATGAATTTGATGACGGCGCTCGCGATCGTCGGCGTGCTCGCGCTCGCCGCGATGATCGCGCACAACGTGTGGCAGTCGCGCAAGCTCGGCATCAAGCGCGCCGAGCCCAAGCCGCCGCTCGCGCCCGAGCAGCGCCGCGAGCCCGGCCTGATCGAGCCCACGCTCGGCGCCGCGCCGGATGCGGCGACGGCAGAGCCCGCGCTCGCCGACCCCGGCCTGCCCGCGGCCGCAGCGCGCGCGCCGCGGCGCGCCAGCGCGCGGCTCGACGCGCTGATCGACGCCATCGTGCCGCTGCGCGTCGAGGCGCCGGTCGCCGCCGAACTGGCGCTGACGCACCTGCCGCCGTCGCGCCGCGCCGGCAGCAAGCCGTTCATGATCGAGGGCCTGAACGCCGAGACCGGCGAGTGGGAGCCGCCGACGCTCAGCCAGCGCTACGGCGAGTTCCAGGCCGGCGTGCAGCTCGCCAACCGCGCCGGCGCACTGAACGAGATCGAGTACTCCGAGTTCGTGCAGAAGGTCGAGGCCTACGCCGAGAGCGTCGGCGCGATGGCCGACTTCCCCGACATGCTCGACGTCGTGGCGCGCTCGCGCGAGCTCGACGCGTTCGCAGGCGAGCACGATGCGCAGCTCGCCGTGCGGCTGCAGGCGCGCGGCGCGGCGTGGTCGGTCGGCTACCTGCTGCAGCAGGCCGGCCGCCACGGCTTCGTGCCCGGCGCCGTGCCGGGCCGGCTGGTGCTGCCGGCGGCGGCCGAAGGCGCGCCGCCGTTGCTCACGCTGGCCTTCGACGCGCAGGCCGCGCTCGCCGACGAGCCCGAGCGCGCCGTCGTGCGCGACGCCACGCTCGCCTTCGACGTGCCGCAGACCGAGCGCGAAGCCGACCCCTTCGCGCTGTGGCAGTCGAGCGCGCACACCCTCGCGCGCGACCTCGACGCCGCCATCGTCGACGACAACGGTCAACCGATCACCGACACCGGCTTTGCGCACATCGGCGGCGAGCTCGGGCGGCTCTACGACGCGCTGCTGGCGCGCGATCTGGCGGCGGGGTCGGCGGCGGCGCGGCGGTTGTTCAGCTAAGCCGCGGCGCTGCCCGCCGGCGCCGCCACCACCGCCGCCTTCGGCTCGACCACCCGGGCCGGCGTGCGCAGCAGCACGAACTCCTCCGCCGCCGTCGGGTGCACGGCGATCGTCGCGTCGAAGTGCGCCTTGGTCGCGCCGGCGGTCAGCGCGACGGCCAGGCTCTGCACGATCTCGGGGGCGTCGGTTCCGAGCATGTGGACGCCGAGCACGCGATCGGTGTCGGCGCAGACGAGCAGCTTCATGTAGGTGCGCTCGTTGCTGCCGATGAAAACGGTGCGCATCGGCCGGAAGTCGGCCTCGTAGACTTTCAGCCGGTGCCCGGCGGCGAGCGCCTCCGCCTCGCTCGGGCCCACGGTGCCGATCGGCGGCAGCGTGAACACGGCGCTGGCGACGCGGCTCAGGTCGACGCTGCACGGCGCCGGGCCGAACAGCGAGTCGGCGAGCGCGCGGCCCTCGGCGATCGCGACCGGCGTCAGGTTCCTGCGGTGCGTCACGTCGCCGATGGCGTAGACGTTCGGCGCGCTCGTGGCGAGCCGCTCGTCGACGGCGAGCGCGCCGTTCGCGTCGGGCGCTATACCCAGCGTTTCGAGGCCGAGGCCGGCCGTGTTGGGCCGCCGGCCCGTTGCGTTGAGCACGAAGCCGAAGTCGCGCGTGCGGCCATCGGTGGCGAGCAGCAGCAGCCGGTCGCCGGCCTGCTGCAGCTTGCGCGGCGCCGCGCCCGGGTGCAGTTCCACGCCGCCGGCCTGCAGCGCGGCGGCGGCGCGCACACGCAGATCGTCGTCGAAGCCGCGCAGCGGCAGCCGGTCGCGGTAGTACATGCAGACCTCGACGCCCAAGCGCGCCAGCGCGCCGGCGAACTCGACGGCGATGTAGCCGGCGCCGATCACGGCGGCCTGCCGCGGCAGCTCGCGCAGGTCGAGCAGGTCGTCGGAGGTGGCGCAGTGCTCGATGCCGGGGATGCTGTCGCGCACCGGCGCCGAGCCGGTGGCCACGAGGATGTGGCGCGCCTTCAGCACGCGCTCGCCGACGCGCACCGTGTGTGCCCCGTCGATGCGCGCCGTGCCTTCGACCAGCGCGACGCCCGAGCCTTCGAGCATCTGGCGATACACCGTCTCGAGCCGCGCCGTCTCGTTCGCCTTCGCGTCGGCCCAGCGCGCCATCTCGAAGGCGGGCTCGCCGTCGATGCGCCAGCCGTAGCCCGCGGCCTCGCGCAGTGCGTCGCCGTAGGCAGCGGCATAGACCATCAGCTTCTTGGGCACGCAGCCGCGGATCACGCAGGTGCCGCCGACGCGTCCGCGCTCGACGATCGCCACGCGCGCGCCGAGCGCGGCGGCGCGCCGCGACGCCGCGATGCCGCCCGAGCCGGCGCCGATCGTGACGAGGTCGTAGTCGTGTTCCATGCGAGCCTTTCGTGCTGCCCGACAATGTGGCACATGAGCCGCGACGACGACGAATCCGACGCAATGCCCGCACGGCGCGCTGCGGCGCTGCGCGAGCAGCTGCGCCACCACGCCGAGCGCTACTACGTCTTCGACGACCCCGAGATCACCGACGCCGACTACGACCGCCTGTTCGGCGAGTTGCAGGCGATCGAGACCGCCCATCCGGATCTCGCGACAGCCGATTCGCCGACGCAGCGCGTGATCGGGGCCGTGCTCGAAGGTCTGAAGCCGGTGCGCCACGCGGTGCCGATGCTCTCGATCCACACGGAGACCGACACCACGCCCGCGGGCGCCGGGAAATTCGATGCGCGCGTGCGCCGCGCGCTCGAACTGGGCGACGCCGACCCGCCCGTCGCCTATGCCGCCGAACTCAAGTTCGACGGCCTCGCGATCAACCTGCGCTACGAGCACGGCGAGCTGGTGCAGGCGGCGACGCGCGGCGACGGCGAGGTCGGCGAGGACGTGACGCACACGGTGCGCATGATCCGCGCCGTGCCCAAGCGGCTGCGCGGCGTCGCGGCACCGGTGCTCGAAGTGCGCGGCGAAGTCTTCATGCGCCGCGCCGACTTCGACGCGCTCAACGAGCGCCAGCGCGACAAGGGCGACAAGACCTTCGTCAACCCGCGCAATGCCGCCGCCGGCGTCGTGCGCCAGCTCGACGCGCGCATCGTCGCCGAGCGCCCGCTGGCCTTCTACGCCTACGGCCTGGGCGACGTGCAGGGCTGGGACGTGCCGGCGCGCCAGGGCGCGCTGCTCGACGCGCTGGCTGCGCTCGGCGTGCCGGTCAGCGACGAGCGCGCCGTCGCCCTGGGCGCGGCCGGGCTGGTGGCGTTCCACCAGCGCATCGCGGCGCGGCGCGACGCGCTGCCGTTCGACATCGACGGCGTCGTCTACAAGGTCGATGACCTTGCGCTGCAGCAGCGCCTGGGCTTCAAGACGCGCGAGCCGCGCTGGGCGGCGGCGCACAAGTATCCGGCGCAGGAGCAGACGACGCTGTTGCAGGGCATCGAGGTGCAGGTCGGGCGCACCGGAAAGCTCACGCCGGTGGCGCGGCTCGCCCCCGTGTTCGTCGGCGGCACGACGGTCAGCAACGCGACGCTGCACAACCAGTCGGAGATCGACCGCAAGGACGTGCGCATCGGCGACACCGTGATCGTGCGCCGCGCCGGCGACGTCATCCCCGAGGTGGTCGGCGTCGTCGCGAGCCGGCGGCCGGCGGGCGTCGAGCGCTGGGATCTGCTGCAGAGCCTGCAGGGCCGCTGCCCGGTGTGCGGCAGCGCGATCACGCGCGAGGAAGGCGAGGTCGACTGGCGCTGCTCGGGGGGCCTCTACTGCGCGGCGCAGCGCAAGGAGGCGCTGCTGCACTTCGCGTCGCGCCGCGCGATCGACATCGAGGGCCTGGGCGAGCGCCTGGTCGACCAGCTCGTCGACGCCGGCCTGGTGCGCACGCTGCCCGAGCTCTACACGCTGGGCGTGGCCAAGCTCGTCGCGCTCGAGCGCATGGGCGACAAGAGCGCGGGCAATCTCGTCGCCCAGCTGGAGAAGAGCAAGCGCACGACGCTGGCGCGATTCCTCTACGCGCTGGGCATCCGCCACGTCGGCGAGACCACGGCCAAGGACCTGGCGAAGCACTTCGGCGCGCTCGATCGCATCGTCGCTGCGAGCGTCGACGAGCTGCTCGAAGTCGCCGACGTCGGCCCCGTCGTCGCGCAGAGCATCCGCACCTTCTTCGACCAGCCGCACAACCGCGAAGTCGTCGAGCAGCTGCGCGCCGCCGGCGTCGCCTGGGAGGAGCACGAAGGCCGCCGCGTCGACGCCGCGCCGCGGCCGCTGGCCGGCAAGACCTTCGTGCTCACCGGCACGCTGCCGACGCTGGCGCGCGATGTCGCCAAGGAGCGCATCGAAGCCGCCGGCGCCAAGGTCGCCGGCTCGGTGTCGAAGAAGACGGACTGGGTCGTCGCCGGCGACGAGGCCGGCAGCAAGCTCGACAAGGCGCGCGCGCTCGGTGTCGAAGTCATCGACGAGGCGGCGCTGCTGCGCCTGCTCGGCGAGGCATGATGCAGGCTCCCCCTGCACGGAGGACGACGATGCAGTCCAAGCAGCACTGGGAACGCGTCTACGCGACGAAGCCGCCCGAGCGCGTGAGCTGGTACCAGCCGCACGCCGAGCATTCGCTGCAGCTGATCCGCGCCACCGGCGTGCCGCTCGCGGCGCCGATCATCGACGTGGGCGGCGGCGCTTCGACGCTGGTCGACGACCTGCTCGACGCGGGCTACACGGCGATCACCGTGCTCGACCTGTCGGGTGCGGCGCTCGCCGCTGCTCGCCAGCGGCTGGGCGAGCGCGCGCAGCGCGTGCAGTGGATCGAGGCCGACATCACGAGCGCCGCGCTGCCGCGACACGGCTGCGACGTGTGGCACGACCGCGCCGTGTTCCACTTCCTCACGACGGTCGAGGCGCGCAGCGCCTATGTCCGCGCCGTGCTGCACGCCGTGCGCCCGGGCGGCCACGTCATCGTCGCCAGCTTCGCCGAGGACGGGCCCGCCGAATGCAGCGGCCTGCCGGTGATGCGCTACAGCGCCGACGCGCTGCACGCCGAGTTCGGCGCCGCCTTCACGCTGCTGCGCCACGAGAAGGAGGCGCACCACACGCCGGCCGGCACGGTGCAGCAGTTCGTCTATTGCTATTGCAGAAAGGGTGCGTCTTGACCGTTCGCGAAATACTGAGGATGGGCGATCCGCGCCTGCTGCGCATCGCGCAGCCGGTGCGCGAGTTCGACACGGCCGAGCTGCACGCCCTCGTCGCCGACTTGTTCGACACGATGGCGGCGGCCGAGGGTGCGGGGCTCGCCGCGCCGCAGATCGGTGTCGACCTGCAGGTCGTGATCTTCGGTTTCGACCGCAACCCGCGCTACCCCGATGCGCCGGAAGTGCCGCGCACCGTGCTGATCAACCCGACGATCGTGCCGCTGGGCGAAGCGATGGAGGAGGGCTGGGAAGGCTGCCTCTCCGTGCCGGGGCTACGCGGCGTCGTGCCGCGCCATGCGCGCATCCGCTACACCGGCGCCGACCCGCAGGGCGCGACGATCGAGCGCGAGGCCGAGGGCTTCCATGCGCGCGTGGTGCAGCACGAATGCGACCACCTGATCGGCACGCTGTACCCGATGCGCATCCGCGACTTCACCCGCTTCGGCTACACCAGCGTGCTGTTTCCCGGGCTCGACGCGGCCGACGAGTGACGCGCTTTACAGAACTTGACCCGGGGCACGGGTCAGCGGCGCGGGGCGCTGGCGCGTTGACCGGGGAATGAACGAAAGGCGCGAGTGATGAAGACCTGGATGCGAGCATGGACGGCGGCGCTGCTGTACACCGCTGCAGCGGCGCTGCAGGCGCAGCCGGCTGAAGTCGACCCGCCCGGCCGCGTCGGCCGCATCGGGCAGACGCAGGGTCAGGTGTGGATCTACGGCGGCGATGTCGGCGAATGGATCGCCGCGGCGCGCAACCGGCCGGTGACGACGGGCGACCGCATCGCCACTGAAGGCTCGGCCAAGGCCGAGATCGACATCGGCTCGACCACGCTGCTGCTCGACGGCGGCACCGAGATCGAGATCGCGCGCCTGGACGACGAGGCCATGCAGGTCGAGCTGCACGACGGCAGCGTCGCAGTGCGGCTGCGCAGCGGCGAGGCGGCGCGCGAGTTCGAGCTGCTGACGGCCGAGGCGCGCTTCCGCCCCGACCGCGCCGGCCTCTACCGCCACGACCGCTTCGACGAGCGCACGCAGGTCACCGTGCTGCGCGGCCAGGGCCTGCTGCAGGGCGAGGGCAGCGCCGTCACCGTGGCGGGCGGCCAGCGCGCCGAAATGTGGCGCGACGGCGGCACGCAGTACGCGTTGACGGAGCCGGTGCGCGACGCCTTCGCCGCCTGGGTGCAGGACCGCGACCGCGCCGATGCGCGCAGCGCGTCGACGCGCTACGTCTCGCCCGAGATGACGGGCGTCGACGATCTCGACCGCCACGGCCGCTGGGAGCAGCACGACGAGCACGGCGCGCTGTGGGTGCCGCGCGTCGTCGTCGCCGGCTGGGCGCCGTACCGCTACGGCCACTGGGTCTTCATGCACCCCTGGGGCTGGACCTGGGTCGACGACGCGCCGTGGGGCTTCGCGCCGTTCCACTACGGCCGCTGGGTCCACGTGCGCAACCGCTGGTGCTGGGCGCCGGGGCGCTGGGTGGCGCGGCCGGTGTATGCACCGGCGCTCGTCGGCTGGATCGGCGGGCCGCACGTCAGCGTGTCGATCGGCATCGGCAGCGCGCCGACGGTGGGCTGGTTCCCGCTTGCGCCGCGCGAGGTCTACGTTCCCGGCTACCGCGTCAGCGTCGGCTACGTGCACAAGGTCAACCACAGCCACGTCACCCACATCTCGAACGTGACGACGATCGTCCATTCGCCTCATACCGTGGTGCAGCGGACGAACTATGCCAACCGCCGCCTCGACCACGCCGTGACCTTCGTGCCGACGCAGGTGATGACGAGCCGCCAGCCGGTCGGCGGCGCGGCGTGGAATGCGCGCGACCCGCGCAGCCGCGACTGGTCGCGCG
>CAYJLV010000026.1:0-61145 GCA_964371405.1 uncultured Burkholderiaceae bacterium | reverse complement strand
TGGAAGGTGAACTTCTGCAAGTTCACCAACGAGACGCGCAACGGCCTGGAGGATTCTTCGCAGAACTCGGGACTCAAGTTCATCGCCGCCGTCAACGGCTCGTGCGCCGGCGGCGGCTACGAGCTTGCGCTCGCCTGCGACGAAATCATCCTCGTCGACGACCGCTCGTCGGCCGTCAGCCTGCCCGAGGTGCCGCTGCTCGGTGTGCTGCCGGGCACCGGCGGCCTGACGCGCGTCACCGACAAGCGCCACGTGCGACACGACCTCGCCGACATCTTCTGCACCACGACGGAAGGCGTGCGCGGCCAGAAGGCCAAGGACTGGCGCCTCGTCGACGACATCGCCAAGCCCGCCGGCTTCGCGCAGAAGGTGCAGGAGCGCGCGCGCGAACTGGCGGCGCGCAGCGACCGCCCGGCGAATGCGAAGGGGGTCGCGCTGACGCCGCTGGATCGGCGCATCGAGGCCGACGCGCTGCGCTACAAGCATGTCACGGTCGAGATCGACCGCGCCAAGCGCACTGCGACGTTCACCGTGCACGCGCCCGCCGGCGCGCAGCCCGCCGACATCGCGGCGATCGAGGCTGCCGGCGCCGCGTGGTACCCGCTGGCCATGGCGCGCGAACTCGACGACGCCATCCTGTCGATGCGCACCAACGAACTCGACATCGGTACCTGGCTGATCAAGACCGCCGGCGACGCACAGGCCGTGCTCGCGACGGACGCGACCCTGCTCGCGCACAAAGGCCACTGGCTGGTGCGCGAGACGATCGGCCTGCTGCGGCGCACGCTGTCGCGCCTGGACGTGTCGTCGCGCAGCCTGTTCGCGCTGATCGAGCCGGGCTCGTGTTTCGCCGGCACACTGCTCGAGCCGGCACTCGCCTGCGATCGCATCTACCAGCTCGCGCTGCCCGACGATGCGGCGCGCGCGCCGAAGCTCACCGTCGGCGAAGCCAATTTTGGCCTCTACCCGATGGTCACCGGCCAGAGCCGGCTCGAGCGCCGCTTCTATGGCGAGCAGCCGGCGCTCGACGCGGTGCGTGCTCGTCAGGGCCAGCCGCTCGACGCCGACGCCGCGCACGCGCTCGGCCTTGTGACCAGCGCGCCCGACGACATCGACTGGGCCGATGAAGTGCGCATCGCCATCGAGGAGCGCGTCGCCATGTCGCCCGACGCACTGACCGGCATGGAGGCCAACCTGCGCTTCAACGGCCCCGAGAACATGTTCACGCGCGTCTTCGGCCGCCTGACGGCGTGGCAGAACTGGATCTTCCAGCGCCCCAACGCCGTCGGCGAGAAGGGCGCGCTGAAGGTCTACGGCAAGGGCGAGAAAGCCGCTTTCGACTGGAACCGGGTCTAGGAATCAAGGAATCTCATGAGCACGATCAACTACAGCGACAAGATCCCCAACAACGTCAACCTGAGCGAGGACCGCACTCTGCAGCGTGCGCTCGAGCAGTGGCAGCCCAACTATCTGCAGTGGTGGCAGGACATGGGCCCCGAGGGTTCGACCAACTTCGACGTCTATCTGCGCACCGCGGTCAGCGTCGATCCGCAGGGCTGGGCGCAGTTCGGCCACGTCAAGATGCCCGACTACCGCTGGGGCATCTTCCTCAACCCCGGCGAGGCCGATCGCAAGATCCACTTCGGCGATCACAAGGGCGAGTCGGCCTGGCAGGACGTGCCCGGCGAGCACCGCGCCAACCTGCGCCGCATCATCGTGACGCAGGGCGACACCGAGCCGGCATCGGTCGAGCAGCAGCGCCATCTGGGGCTCACCGCGCCGAGCCAGTACGACCTGCGCAACCTGTTCCAGGTCAACGTGGAGGAAGGCCGCCACTTGTGGGCGATGGTCTACCTGCTGCACAAGTACTTCGGTCGCGATGGCCGCGAGGAAGGCGAGGCGCTGCTCGAGCGGCGCAGCGGCAACCAGGACAACCCGCGCATCCTGCAGGCGTTCAACGAGAAGACGCCCGACTGGCTGGCGTTCTTCATGTTCACCTACTTCACCGACCGTGACGGCAAGTTCCAGCTCTGCGCGCTCGCCGAGAGCAGCTTCGATCCGCTGGCGCGCACGACGAAGTTCATGCTGACGGAAGAGGCGCACCACATGTTCGTCGGCGAGAGCGGCGTCTCGCGCGTCGTGCAGCGCACCTGCCAGGCAATGAACGAGCTGAAGACGGACGACCCGGCGAAGCTGCGCGCCGCCGGCGTGATCGACCTGCCGACGATCCAGCGCTATCTCAACTTCCACTTCAGCGTGACGATCGACCTGTTCGGCGCCGACCAGTCGAGCAATGCGGCTACGTTCTACTCGACCGGGCTGAAGGGCCGCTTCGAGGAAGGCAAGCGCGCCGACGACCACGTGCTCAAGGGCCAGACCTACAAGGTGCTCGAAGTGCATGGCGGCAAGCTCGTCGAGAAGGACGTTCCGATGCTCAACGCGCTCAACGAAGTGCTGCGCGACGACTACATCAAGGACTCGATCGGCGGCGTCGAGCGCTGGAACAAGGTGATCGAGAAGGCCGGCATCCCGTTTCGCCTCAAGGTGCCGCACAAGGCGTTCCATCGCAGCATCGGCGCGCTGGCCGGCATCAAGGTCGCGCCCGACGGCCGCCCGGTCTCCGACCACGAGTGGAACGCCAACGTCGAGCACTGGCTGCCGACCGACGAGGACCGCGCTTTCGTCGCCAGTCTGATGGGCCGCGTCGTCGAGCCCGGCAAGTTCGCCAACTGGATCGCGCCGCCGGCGCTCGGCATCAACCGCCAGTCGGTGGACTTCGAGTACGTGCGCTTCAACTGACCTTCATCGAGACGAGACGGGCATGGACATGGCCGACAGCAGGATCGTCAGGCAGCACCTGATCGACCCCGAGATCTGCATCCGCTGCAACACCTGCGAGGCCACCTGCCCGATCGGCGCGATCACGCACGACTCGCGCAACTACGTCGTCGACGTCGCGAAGTGCAAGGAGTGCCACGCCTGCATCCCGCCGTGCCCGACCGGCGCCATCGACCACTGGCGCCTGGTGCCGCGCGGCCGCGCCTACAGCCTCGAGGCGCAGCTCGGCTGGGACGTCTTGCCCGGCGAGCTGCCCGCCGCCGAGCTGGCCGAGGGTGCAGTCCTCGAAGCCGAGGCGCCGGCCGCGCTGCTCACCGCTGCGCCGGTCGCCGCGGAGCCCGGCGTCGCCGTCTTCGACACGGCGCAATACGGCGCGAAGATGCCGCCCTGGTCGGCCGCGCATGCCTACACCAACCTCTACGGCCCGAAGGCGGCGCAGAAGTCGATCACGGCGACGGTCGCGGGCAACGTGCGCGTCACCGAGGTCGGCCGCGACTACGACACGCACCACGTCGTGCTCGACTTCGGCGCGATGCCGTTCCCGGTGCTCGAAGGCCAGTCGATCGGCGTCGTGCCGCCCGGCGTCGACGCTTCGGGCCGACCGCACCACGCACGCCAGTATTCGGTGGCCAGCCCGCGCAACGGCGAGCGGCCGGGCTACAACAACCTGTCGCTGACGATCAAGCGCGTGCTCGAAGACCACCAGGGCAGTCCGGTGCGCGGCGTCGCGAGCAACTACATGTGCGACCTGAAGAAGGGTGACAAGGTCGAAGTGATCGGGCCGTTCGGCGCCAGCTTCCTGATGCCCAACCATCCGAAGAGCCACATCGTGATGATCTGCACCGGCACCGGCAGCGCGCCGATGCGCGCGATGACGGAGTGGCGGCGCCGGCTGCGCCAGTCGGGCAAGTTCGAGGGCGGCAAGCTGATGCTGTTCTTCGGCGCGCGCACCCAGCAGGACCTGCCCTACTTCGGCCCGCTGCAGAACCTGCCCAAGGACTTCATCGACATCAACTTCGCCTTCTCGCGCACGCCGGGCGCGCCCAAGCGCTACGTGCAGGACGCGATGCGCGAGCGCGCCGCCGACCTCGCCGGGCTGCTCGCCGATCCGAATGCATACTTCTATGTCTGCGGGCTCAAGGCGATGGAGGAAGGCGTCGTGCTCGCACTGCGCGACATCGCGCAGCAGGCCGGACTGGCCTGGGACGCAGTCGGCCCGGCGCTCGCGCGCGAAGGTCGCCTGCACCTCGAAACCTATTGACCGCGTGCCGCGTGGCGCGCATGCACCACGGGACAAGCAAGCTCCATGACGATCGAACTGAAACACGCGCCGGTCCTCGTCGTCGGCGCCGGCATCATGGGCGCGGGCATCGCGCAGATCGCGGCGCAGGCCGGCCACGCCGTGCTGCTGCACGATGCGCGCCCTGGCGCCGCGGCCGACGCCAAGGGCAAGCTGGCCAAGACGCTCGACGGCCTGGTCGCCAAGGGCAAGCTCGGCGCCGACGCCGCCGCCGCAACGCTGGCACGGATCGAGCCGATCGCGACGCTCGACGCCGCTGCGTCGGCGCGCCTCGTTGTCGAGGCCATCGTCGAGCAGCTCGACGCCAAGCGCGCGCTGCTGCGCCAGCTCGAGGACATCGTCGGCGCCGACTGCGTGCTGGCGACCAACACCTCGTCGATCTCCGTCAGCGCGATTGCCAACGGGCTGCGCCACCCGGGGCGCGTCGTCGGCATGCACTTCTTCAACCCGGTGCCGGTGATGAAGCTGGTGGAAGTGGTGTCGGGCGTGCAGACGGACGCGGCCGCCGCGGCTGCCGTGCACGCGCTCGCCGCAGCCTGGGGCAAGGTGCCGGTGCATGCGCGCTCGACGCCGGGCTTCATCGTCAACCGCATCGCGCGCCCCTATTACGCCGAGGCGCTGGCGCTGCTGCTCGAGCGCGCCGCCACGCCCGCCGTCGTCGACGCCTGCCTGCGCGGCGCGGGCTTCCGCATGGGGCCCTGCGAGCTGATCGACCTGATCGGCCACGACACCAACTTCGCCGTCACGCAGTCGGTCTACGAGGCGAACTTCTACGACAAGCGCTACCTGCCGTCGCTGGTGCAGCGCGAGATGGTCGCGGGCGGGTTGTACGGCCGCAAGAGCGGGCAGGGCTTTTATCGCTACGTCGACGGCAAGGCGGTCGATGCCGAGTTGCCCGCCGAGGCTGCGCCGCCGCGGCCGGTCGCGGCGCGCGTCGCGCTGCACGGCAGCGGGCCGGTGGCCGAGCGGCTCGCTGCCGCGCTGCAGCGCGCGGGCCTGGCATTCGAGCGCGACGCCGCCGCCGACTGGATCGGCCTGGCGATCGACGGCGCCCGGCTGAGCCTGACCGACGGGCGCTGTGCCGCCGAAGCGGCTCGCGCCAGCGGCGTGGCCGACACGGCGTTGTTCGACTTCCCCGCGCCGGTCGACGCGGCGCAGCCGACGCTGGCGTGGACGGCCGCGGCCACCGCGTCGCCGGCCTGGCAGCAGGCCGCGCCCGCCTGGCTGCACACCCTCGGATTCACGCCGCAGCGCATCGCCGACGCGCCGGGCCTCGTCGTCGCGCGCACCATCTCGATGCTCATCGCCGAGGCGGCCGACGCGGTGCAGCAGGGCGTGTGCGGTCCCGACGAAGCCGACACGGCGATGAAGCTCGGACTCAACTACCCCGCCGGGCCGTTCGAATGGCTGGCGCGCTGGGATGCGCGCAGCGTTGCCGCACTGATCGATCACCTCGACGCGCACTACCGCGGCGAACGCTACCGCGTCGGCGCCTGGCTGCGCCAGCGCGTGGGATCGTGAGCCGCGCTCAGCCCCGGTAGACGCGCACGGCTTCGGCCAGCAAGCCGGCCTGCGCACTGAGCGACGCCGCCGCGGCGGCGCTCTGCTCGACGAGGGCGGCGTTCTGCTGCGTCGTGCTGTCGAGTTGCGTCACGGCCTCGTGCACCTGGCCGACGCCCGAGGCCTGTTCCGACGACACGTGCGTGATCTCGCCGACCAGCGTGGTCACGCGCCGCACCTGCTCGACGATCTGCTGCATCGTGCGGCCGGCGTCCTGCACGCGCTCGCCGCCCGAGCCGATCGTCTCGACCGATTCTTCGATCAGCGCCTTGATCTCCTTGGCAGCTTCGGCGCTGCGCTGCGCCAGGCTGCGCACCTCGCCGGCGACGACGGCGAAGCCGCGGCCCTGCTCGCCGGCGCGCGCCGCCTCGACGGCTGCGTTCAACGCCAGGATGTTGGTCTGGAACGCGATGCCGTCGATCACGCCGACGATGTCGGCGATGCGCCGGCTCGAGGTGCTGATCTGCGTCATCTGCTCGACGACGTCGTGCATCGCCACGCCGCCGCGCTGCGCCACTGCCGACGCCTCGGCGGCGAGCTGGTTGGCCAGGCGCGCCGAGTCCGAGTTCTGGCTGATCGTCTGCGTCAGCTGCTCCATCGACGCCGCCGTCTCCTCCAGGTTGGCCGCCGTCTGCTCGGTGCGCGTGCTCAGGTCCTGGCTGCCGGCCGCGATCTCGCGGCTGGCCGTCGCGACGCCGCCGACCTGCTCGGAGACGTCGTCGACCAGCGAGCGCAGGTTCAAGCCCGCTTGGTTGACGGCGCGCATCAGCAGTCCCAGTTCGTCGACGCGGTTGAGCCGCGCGCAGCGGTTGTGCTGGCCGCTCGCCACCGACGATGCCTGTTCCAGGATGGCGCGGACCGGCAGCGCCACCTGCTGGCGCAGCAGTGCCGCACCGGCGGCGGCGCCAGCCAGTGCGGCACCTGCGATCAGCGCGAGCTGCGCGACCGGCAGGCCGAACCACAGCGCCGGCAGCACGGCGGCGAAGCCGGCCAGCGCAGCGCCGAGCGCGAGGCGCGGCATCAGCGGCAGCACCTGATGCGCCGACAGCGCGCGCGCCCAGCCGCTGCGCACGACGAGGCCGCGATGAAACGCCCAGCCGCCGGCGCGTCCGGCGCGAAAGCGCGCATAGATCTCGCTTGCCGCGGCGACCTCGTCGGGCGCGGGCTTGGTGCGCACCGACATGTAGCCGGTCACCTGGCCGTTGCGACGCACCGGCGTCACGTTGGCGCGCACCCAGTAGTAGTCGCCGTCCTTGCGCCGGTTCTTGACCAGCGCCGTCCACGACGAGCCTTCGCGCAGCGTGCGCCACAGGTCGGCGAAGGCTTCGGGCGGCATGTCGGGGTGGCGCACCAGGTTGTGCGGCTGGCCGACCAGCTCGTTGCGCGGGTAGCCGCTCACCTGCACGAAGGCGCCGTTGGCGTAGGTGATGCGGCTCTGCAAGTCGGTCGTCGACATCAGCGTCATGCCGTCCGCGACGGTGACTTCGCGCTGGCTCACGGGCAGGTTCGTTCTCATTGTTGGTTTTTCTTGGAGCAGGGATGTGCATCGACCACGAATGCTCCGGGGCTGTCGCCCGCATGATCGATGTAGGACGAGTCCCCGCAAGGATCGATGCAGCCGACGGCTTCGATTCGCGCGAAAAGCGGCTGCTTCCCGCTGCTGATCGATCGGCGCGAGTCGCTCCTGGATCTGACGACCGAAGGCCGGATGCGGCTGTCAGGCCGCCATCGCTTTGACCTGCGCAAGCAGCGCCTGCGCCTCGGCCCCCATGGCCTCGTCGAGCATGGGGTACATCATCTGCTCTTCCTTCTGGTTGTGCGGCACCAGGATCTCCAGCAGCGCCCGGGTCGTCCGCTGGTAGGCGGCGCCGTCGCCGGCTGCCGCGGCGGTCTGCATCTGCGCCAGGATCGGCTGCATCTGATCGTGCTCCTCGCGCATCTGCACGCTCGGCCCGGCCTGCGTCATGCCGGTGCGCTGCTCGAAGGCGGGGAACAGCAGTTGCTCTTCCATCCCGATGTGCCGGCGCAGGCGGCGCAGGAACTCGCTGCCCTCGCGCTCGAGCACCGGCCCGGCACCGGCATCGGCGGCCGCGACGGCGCGCTCGCCGATGCCGTCGATCACGACGTGGTCCTGCTGCATGTAGCTGCTGATCGATTCCATGGGGTCTCCTCGTGGGTTGCGGCGCCGGCTCAGGCCTGCCGCAGCTGATCGAACTTGTCGGCGACGCCGGCCCAGTGCTCGGCATCCGAGAGCGGCTCGCGCTTCTTGACGATGCTCGGCCAGTCGCGCGCCAGCTCCGCGTTGAGCGCGACGAACTTGCTCTGGTTTGCCGGGACGTCGCCGTCGGCGAAGATGGCGTTGACCGGGCACTCCGCGACGCAGGCAATGCAGTCGATGCAGAGGTCGGGGTCGATCACCAGGAAGTTGGGTCCCTCGTGAAACGCGTCGACGGGACACGCTTCGACGCAGTCGGTGTGCTTGCAGTTGATGCACGCTTCGGTCACGACATGAGTCATGGCTGCCTCCAGTGCGGGCTGCCGGCGCCGGGCCTCAGGCGGATGCCTGCACGGTGCGGGGTGCGGAGACCGGCTTCGTCTTCGTGACCACGACCGGGCATCCGTTGCTGTCGCAGGGCTCGAAGCGCTTGCGCGTGGCGGCCATCGCCGACCAGCGGCGCACCGCCTTGCCGCTCTCGGCCTGCCCCTGCTGCGCCGCCGTGGGCGGGATCGGCTTGCCCTCGGCCAGCAGCTTCTCGACCCGCCGCAGTCCCAGGTAGGCCGCGCCGTAGGCGCCGTTGAGCTGGCCCAGCCCGTTGGGCGCCACGTGGAAGCGCTCGCCCAACGCCTGCTCGAGCGCTTTCACCATGGCCTCGTTGCGCGTCATCCCGCCGGTGAGCATGTAGCCGGGCTCCAGACCCACGCGCCGCATCAGCTGGATCGCGCGTCCGCCGAGCGAGACCATCGCGCCCATCATGATGTCCTCGGCCGGGATGCCGTTGGAGAGGTGGTTGATCACCTCCGACTCGGCGAACACCGCACACACGCTGCTGATCGACTTGGGTGCCGTCGAGCGCAGCGCGTAGGGGCCGATGTCCTCGGTGGTCAGGCCCAGGTAGCGCGCCGTCTTCTCTAGGAAGGCGCCGGTGCCGGCGGCGCACTTGTCGTTCAGGCGGAACGCCTTGACCCGGCCTTCGGCGTCGACCTTGATCGCCTTGATGTCCTGCCCGCCGATGTCGAGGATGGTGCGTGTGTCGGGGAACAGGTGCACCGCGGCCTGGGCGTGGGCGGTCAGCTCGGTGATCTGGGCATGGCGGTACGGCACGGTGTAGCGGCCGTAGCCGGTGGCGCCGACGTAGATCACGTCCTGGCGCTGCAGCCCGCAGTTGGCGAGCAGATCCTCGAATACGGCTTCGGAGGCCTGCGCCAGCTTGAAGCCGGTGCGCCTCACGGCGGTGCCGACGACCTTGCGATCGCCGTCGAGCGCGATCGCCTTGGTGTAGGTCGATCCGATGTCGAGTCCAACAACGTAGATCATGCTTTCTCCTCAGGCGAGCGCTTCGGCCGGTGCGGCCGCGGGGGCGAAGGCGTGGTCGCGGGCGAACAGCGCCGCGCCCAAGGCACCGCAGAAGTGCGCGTCGGGGCTGACGTTGATCTTCATCCCGACGGACTCCTCGAGCAGCTTGACGATCGCGACGTTGCGGCTCACGCCTCCGGTGAAGGTGATTTCCGGGTGCACGCCCACGCGGCGCGCGAGCGAGACGCAGCGGCTGGTGATCGCCTGGTGCACGCCCATCAGCACGTCCTCGGGCAGGATGCCCTTGGAGAGGTGGCTGATGATTTCGGACTCGGCGAACACGGTGCAGGTGGTCGTGATGCGGACCGGATTCTTCGACTGCAGTGCCAGCGGGCCGAGATCGGACAGCGACATCTCCAGCGCATACGAGGCCGCGCCGAGGAAGCGCCCGGTCCCAGCGGCGCACTTGTCGTTCATCGTGAAGTCGGCCACCTGGCCGTCGGGCTTGACGGCGATCGCCTTGGTGTCCTGGCCGCCGATGTCGATCACGGTGCGCGTGCCGGGAAACAGCGCCACCGCGCCGCGCGCGTGGCAGGTGATCTCGGTCACCTGTTCATGGCCGAACGACACGTTGTAGCGGCCGTAGCCGGTGCTGGCGATGCGCGCGATCTGCTCCTCGGCCAGCCCGGCATCGGCCAGTGCGGCGTTGAACGCATCCTGTGCGATGGTGACCATGCTGGTTTCCATGTCGAGCAGTGCGCGCCCGACGACCTTGCCGTCCTCGTCGAGGACGAGTGCCTTGGTTTGCGTGGACCCGACGTCCACCCCTGCGACGTATCTCATGCCTTGCTCCCTTCGGCAGCGGTGACGGCGGCGTGGCGTCCGCCCGGTGTGGGCGCGGGCCCGCCGCGCTGCTGCAGCGATTCGAAGAACGCGTCGACCCGGTTCTTGATCTGCGCATCGGACCAGTAGCGCGGGTCGATCAGGTCCGACTCGACATACAGGCTCGGGATGTTGAAGCGCTGGGTCAGGTAGTTGCGCGTGTCCGCCATGCCCGACGAGACGAAGCGGCAGCTCTTGATGCCGTGGAACACGACGCCGTCGACGTCGTAGTCCTTGATCTGTTGCGCCAGCCGCTCGTGCGAGAAGAACTGGTTGGACAGCCCGCGCTGTGCCGCCAGCGCGGAGATCTCGGCCAGGCTTTCGAGCGGGCGCGAGGTGTCGTAGGCCAGCTCGCCCGCATCCATGCCGCCCGCCGCGAACGTGAGGTAGTCGGAATAGGCGAACACGCCGCCCCAGGTCTCGAACAGCTCCACCAGCCGGCGCATCGACACGTAGCACGGCGTGCCGGAGAACAGCAGCCGGAAGCGTTCCTCGGGCACCCGCCCCTCGCCGCGCGCCACCTTCGCACGCAACTGTTCTTCGAGGCGGCGCATGAACTCGACACCCTCCTCGGTGCCGCGGTAGACGTTCATGATGCCGATATAGGTCAGCCCGTCGAGCATCGCGTTGTAGGGCGCCGGGCACACGCGGTTGAGCGCCATCACGTTGTTCCAGTGGTAGACCGTGCGGTTGACGCGGTCCTGCACCTGGGCCAGGCGGTCGGGGTCGAAGCGCTTGCCCGTGATCGCCTCGCAGCGGGTGATGAGGTCGCGGAACTGCGCCTCCACCCACTGGGTGTCGGCCATGTGCTGGGCATCGCCGCGGCGCACCTGCCAGTTCGCGCCGCGCTGGCCGGGCAGATCGAGAGTGAAGGTGGGCGTCTTGAGCATGCGCTCCCAGATCTCGCCCCACTTGATGAACGTGCTGCACATGTTCGACGTGATGGCGATGTCGGCGTGCGGGATGGTGCCCGCCGGGTGCTTCTGGTTGCGCAGGATCAGGCCGACGTCGGCCTTGACGTAGGAGCACACGTCGGGCGAGTAGCCGTAGTCCTCCGATTCGCGCAGGTACTGCTCCGACACCTTCTTGACTCCGGTCTGCAGCGAGTTGATCTCGGGGAAGACGAGCTGGAAGTCGAAGGTGCGCAGGATCTCGATGGCGTTGCCCATCACGAAGACGTTGGCCACCTTCTGGCCGCGCGCCTTGGCCTGCTCCAGGTCTGCGTACCAGGCCTTCATCAGGCGCTGGCCATCCTGGATCGGGTTGAATTCATCCGCCGGCGCTTGCGCAGCGGTCCGTTCGAGTGTTGCCGTGTTCATGGGCGGGCTCCGGTCAGGCGGTGGCGAAGAGCAGGGATTCGGCGAAGGTCTCGAGCTGCATCGCCATCTGCTCGAATGAGGTCATCTTTTCCTCGAACTCGAGCACGAGGTACGGCACGCCGACCGCGTCGAGGTGCTTGGACCAGGCGACCTGCTCGTCGAGCCCCGGCTCGCAGAACTTGGCCGCGGTCACGATCGCCGCCTCGGCCTTGCTGCCGGCGATCATGTCCATCAGATAGCCTTCCTTGGTCTTGCGCTCGTCGTGCTGCACCGGACTCGCGGCCGAGCGCGCCACGAAACTCTCGGCCAGAGCCCAGATCGGGTCGCCCTGCCCCGGCACGTCTTCGATGATCCAGCGCAGGCCGATCAGCAGGTCGTCGTCGACGACATAGCAGTTGTCGTCGATCGCTTCGAGCATCTCCAGCGGCGGCTGCTCGCAGAAGCCGCCCACGAACACCACGCGCGGCTTGTCCTGGGCCTGCCGGCGGCGTGCACGGATACCCGCGAGCGCGCTTTCGAGCAGCTCGTTGTGCGCCTCGACAGGGATGCGTGTGCGCGCGCGCACCAGCAGGTACGACTCGGTGCAGCTGACCTTCCAGGGCTCGTCGCGCCGGACGGCGTAAAGCTCACGCAGCAGGGCGCGGTTGCGGTTGTAGGCATCGATGCTGGCGCGCAGCTTCTCGTCGCTGGCTTCCTGCCCCGACTTGCGCTCGAGCTCGCCGCGCAACCGCTGGTACTCGGCCGCCACATAGCGAACGGCACCCGGAGTATTCGGGTTCTGCGGCAGGTACAGGATCTGCGCGAGCTGCTCCGGGAAGTTGCGCGCCCAAATGCCGGCCAGATGCTTGGCCGCGTCGCAGATCGGATGGGTGATGAAGCCCTTGAGCGGCTGCAGCGAGCCGTTGAGGCCCATCTCCGAGGTCGAGCGGCAGATCGAGCAGATGAACGAGCCCATGTGGGCGTCCGCGTGCTTGAGTTCGAGCTTGTTGCCCCCGCCGAGGATCCCCACCGGCAGCAAGCCCGCCGCGTGCGCGATCTCTTCCGGGAAGTAGACGGGAAAGTGCCCGAGCGTGCCGGTGAAGCCGTCGGGCAGCGCATCGTCGTCCGGCACGGGCGACTGCCTGAGGCTGTTGCAGTACTCGAGGATTTCCTCCAGTTCGGTCTCGCGGTCGGGTCCTTCAGTCTTCATGTCGTCTCCTGTGAGTACCGCAATAGCGGTATTGTGGTACCAGAATACTGATAAGACGTTTGACGCGGTTATGATCTGAATCAAACATGCGGCACAAATGCATCTTCAGTGCGGCTCTGCTGCACTCCCGCCGACGGTGATGGCCGGCATCGAGGCGGCAGATCCTCGAACGGGATGCGGCAGCGGCTCGGTGAACAGCGCGCCGCCGACAGTGCGTCGCGGCGAGACCGGAAGCTCGTTCCAGAAGCGCCGCTGCGCGACTGTGATCGGGGTCCGGCGAGCGACCCTCCGAACGAGTCGGATGGGCCCTGCTCGAGAGCGGCCCGGCGCGGCGGCGCGGGAATGACGACACTCCGCTCACCGATTGCGGCGAGCGACCCTCCGAGAGGATTCGGGCCTTGCTCGGGAGCGGCCCGGCGCGGCGACTCGTAGCCTGCTGATTGCGTCGATCACCCGGGCATTGCCCGGGTACGAGTTCGCGTGAGCCCTGCAGCAGGCCCTATGAGCGCCGTCCGCTCAGCGCGCGATGCGCCCGCTGCTGGCCAGTTGCGGCTTGACGTGGTGCCAGTCCGGCTCGGCCTTCCAGAGTTCGCCATTGACGGCGGCCTGCAGCGGGTCCGAGCCGAATTTGTGCAACTCGTTCAGATCGATTCGCGCTGCGGGCGTCGGCGAGTGATCCAGCATGCGCTGGAAACTCGCGACGACTTGGTCCTGCGCTGCCGGCGGTGCCGCAAGGGTGGCGGTGGCGAAGCAGGCGAGTGCAACGGTGATCACGGTCTTCATCTGCGCTCCTCGGTAGGTGCGGACGCGACGGGACGGCGTCCGCCAGTGCTTCAGACGCGAGAAGCGTGCCATTGGCAGGCACTCACAGTCAGCATCACGTTTCCACTGGATGGCGGGGCGAGACGCAGATCCTCACCGGATCCGAATCGCGTTCAAATGAACGTTCACGATGAACACGCGGACGTTCACTTTGTACTTGCGACGATACACTGGAGTTCCCCTGCTCGAACTGCTTCGCAGCGGGCGGTGCGGCCGCCTGCCGCGCAGCATCGCCGACAATCGAAGCCTCGCGTTTGGAGAAGTCAGCGACATCATGTGGACCTACGAAGCGCCGCTGCGCGACATGCAATTCGTGATCGAGGAGGTGCTCGACGCGCCCGCTGGCTGGGCCGCGATGCCGGCGCTCGCCGAGCTCGACGCCGCCACCGCACGCCAGATCCTGGAGGAGGCCGGGCGCTTCGCCGGCGGTGTGCTCGCGCCGATCAACGCCAGTGGCGACCTGCAGGGTTGCCGCTGGAGCGACGGTGCGGTCGCGACGCCCGACGGCTGGCGCGACGCCTACCGTGCCTATGTCGACGGCGGCTGGGCCGCGCTGGCCTGCGACGCCGCGCACGGCGGCCAGGGGCTGCCGGCGCTGCTCGACGCGCCGATCCAGGAGATGTTCGCCGCGGCCAACCACGGCTGGATGATGTATGCCGGCCTGCTGCACGGCGCCTACGCCTGCCTGAAGGCGCACGGCAGTGACGAGCTGCAGGCGCGCTACCTCGCGAAGATTGCGAGCGGCGAATGGCTCGCGACGATGAACCTGACCGAGCCGCAGGCCGGCAGCGACCTCGGCCTGGTGCGCACGCGCGCCGAGCCGGCGGCCGACGGCAGCTTGCGCGTCACCGGCTCGAAGATCTTCATCTCGGGCGGCGAGCAAGACCTGACCGACAACATCGTGCACCTCGTGCTCGCGCGCCTGCCCGACGCACCGCGCGGCAGCAAGGGCCTGTCACTCGTGCTCGTGCCCAAGATCCTGCCCGACGGCGCGCGCAACGCCGTGCGCTGCGCCGGCATCGAGAAGAAGATGGGCATCAAGGGCAGCGCCACCTGCGCGATGAACTTCGACGGCGCCACCGGCTGGCTGGTCGGCGCGCCGAACCGCGGGCTGGCCGCGATGTTCGTGATGATGAATTCGGCGCGGCTGCACGTCGCGCTGCAGGGGCTCGGCCACCTCGACAACGCGGCGCGCAACGCGGCGGCCTATGCCGCCGAGCGCGTGCAGGGCCGCGCGGCGGCTGGCGGCAGCGCGCCGATCGCGCAGCACCCGGCGGTGCGGCGCACGCTGTGGAGCCTGCGCGCGCTGGCCGAGGCGGAACGCGTCGCCGCCTACCGCACGGCGCAGCTGATCGACGAATTGCAGCATCACCCCGACGCTGCGCGCCGGCAGCGTGCCGACGCGCTGGTCGCGCTGCTGACGCCGGTCGCCAAGGCTTTCTTCACCGACAACGGCAACCGTGGCGCGAACGAGGCGCTGCAGGTCTGGGGCGGCTACGGCTACGTGCACGACTACGGCATCGAGCAGACGGTGCGCGACAGCCGCATCGCGATGATCTACGAGGGCACCAACGAGATCCAGGCGATCGACCTGCTGCAGCGCAAGGTGCTCGACGATGGCGGCGAGCGGCTCGAACTGCTGCTCGCCGAATTCGATGCTGCGGTGCGCGACTGCGCAGTCGTGCCCGGCCTGCAGCCGTTCGCCGATGCCTTGGCGGGGCAGGCCGCCGCGTTGCGCGCCGCGACGGCTGCGCTGGAGACAGGCCGCGCCGACGATGCCGAATGGCCGCTGCGCGTCGCCGACGACTATCTGCGCGGCTTCGGCTGGGCGTGGATGGCGTGGGCCTGGGCTCGCATCGCGCTCGCGGCGGCGCCGCGCGCCGCTGCCGACCCCTGGCTTGCGGCCAAGCTGCAGGCCGCGCGCTTCGGCATCGACTGGCTGCTGCCCGAGGCCGAATGGCGCTGGCGCCGCGTGCTCGCGCGCGATGCCGCACTGCCTCCCGCCGTCTGAGCGGCAGGGCCGAGAGGCCGCGCTCGGCGCGCTGCTGTCGGCTGTGGTGTCGCGGTGAGCGAGCGGCTCGGCGTCGCCCCGCGGTCAGCAGCAGTTCGTTGGGACCGACCCAGCCGTCGGATGTCGTGAACACCGCGAGGCGTTCCTCGATCTCGGCCCACGCAGCGTCCGCCGCAGCGGGTGCGAGCCGGTCGAGGATCTGCTGCACCGGGCTTGCCGAACTGCGCACGAAGTCGAGGTAGCGGCGCACCGACGGCAACCGGAAGGCAGCGTCGAGCGTGGTCGTCGACTTCTCGGCGCGCGAGAAAACCATCGCGCAGACGCAGGCGCCCGGGCGCAGAGCGCGGTGCATCTCGCGCAGGCCGGCCAACGGGTCGGGAAAGAACATCAGGCCGAGCCGGCAGACGGCGGCGTCGAAGCTCGCGCTATCGACCGGCAGCCGCTCGCCGTCGGCGACCAGCGTCTGCACGCTGGCCAGACCGGCGCGCGCGGCGTTCGCCCGCGCCGCCGCAACGATGGCCGGCGACAGGTCGGTCGCGAGCACCGAGCCGTCGGGCCCGACGCTCTGCGCGATGTCGAGCATCGCCCGCGTCGCCGACCCGGGCGGCGTAAGCCGCAGGCGGGCAGAACGGGGCCGCGCAAATGCATGACTCGACCATATCCGACTGGGACGATCTCACGTACCTGCTCGCCGTCGCGCGCTGTCGGCCGGGCATCCATCAGAGCTCGTCGCGACGCGGTGTCGGGCAAGGCGAATCGCACGGTCGGCGTTGCGGGAGACAATGCCCGGCTCGTGATGCTGCTCGCTTATCGATGATCGTCGCCACCGCCGGACACGTCGACCACGGCAAGACGCGGCTGGTGCACGCGTTGACCGGGGTCGACACCGACCGTCTGCCCGAGGAGCAGCGGCGCGGCATGACGATCGAGGCCGGCTTCGCCCATGTCGACTTCGGGGTCGGCGAGCCGGTCGGCTTCGTCGATGTGCCGGGGCACGAGCGCTTCATCCGCAACATGCTGGCCGGAGTCGCGGCGGTCGATTTCGCCCTCGTCGTCGTCGCCGCCGACGACGGGCCGATGCCGCAGACGCGGGAACACCTCGCCGTGCTCGATCTCCTCGGCATCGCGCGCGGCGCAGTGGCGTTGACCAAGATCGATCGGGTGGATGCGGCGCGCGTGCAGCAGGCGGCGAGCGAGGTCGCCGCGCTGCTCGCCGGCAGCGCACTCGCCGGCGCGCCCGTCTTCGCCGTGTCGGCGGCGAGCGGGGAGGGCATCGCGGCGCTGCGCGAGCAACTCGCGGCGGCGCAGCGCGCGCTGCCGCTGCGCCCTGTCGCTGGCCTTTTTCGATACGTCGTCGATCGCGTCTTTGCGCGGGCGGGCGCCGGGCTCGTCGTCACCGGCACCGTGCTGTCGGGTCGCGCGCGCGTCGACGACGAGTTGCGCGTCTCGCCGTCGGGCGCTCCGCTGCGCGTGCGCGCGATCCAGCGCCACGGCGCCAGCGCCGGCGAGGCACGCGCCGGCCAGCGCTGCGCGCTCAACGTCGCGGCGGCCGGCGGCGAGCGCGCCGAAGTCGAACGCGGCGACTGGATCGTCGCGCCGGCCGCGCATGCGGCGACGGCGCGCATCGATGTCGAGCTGCGCGTGCTCGCCGATCCGGCGCAGCCGCCGGCGACCGGCGCGACGCTGCAGCTGCATCTCGGCGCCGCCGTGCGCAATGTGCGCGCGACGCCGCTGCAGGGCCGCCGGCTCGACGCCGGCGCGCGCGGCTTCGTGCAGCTCGTGCTCGACGCGCCGGTGCACGCGCGGCACGGCGACCGCTTCGTGCTGCGCGACGCCGCGGCGCAGCGCCTCGTCGGCGGCGGCCGGGTGATCGACCCGTTCGCGCCGGCGCGCGGGCGCGCGCGGCCCGAGCGCCTCGCCGACCTCGACGCGCTCGCGGACGACGATGCCCGCGCGGCGCTGACCCGGCTGCTCGACGCGCACCCCGAGGGCGTCGAGTGGCCGCCGTTCGCATTGGCACGCAACCTCGACGATGCGGCGGCCGGTGCGCTGCGCACTGCACTGCCGGCCGAAGGCGTCGCTCATGCAGGCGGCCTGCGTCTCGTCGCCATGGCGCATTGGCAGGCGCTGCTCGCGCGCATCGATGCCGCGCTCGCCGACTGGCACGCGCGCCACCCCGACAGTCTGGGCTTGGGCGAAGCGGCGCTGCTCGCAGCCTGCGGCGCGACGCGCGCCGACGCACCGCTGCTGCGCGCCGCGCTGCGCCGTCGCATCGGCGACGGCGCCGTGGCGCGCGACGGCTTCGTGCTGCGCCTGGCGACGCACGAGGCGCGGCTCGCGCCGGAAGACGAAGCGCGGCTGCGCCAGTTGAAGTCCGCGCTCCAGCCCTACGGCCTGCGCCCGCCGGCCGTCGGAGAGATCGCGCCGCTGCTCGGCCTTGACCTGCCGACGACGGCGGCCTTCGTGCAGCGCGCGGCGCAGCTCGGCCATCTGGTGCAGATCGCGAGGAACCGCATCTTCCTGCCCGAAACCGTACAGGGGCTCGTGCAGGCGGCGCGCGACACGGCAGCCGCCGCGCCGGACGGCCGCTTCGGCGCGGCGAGCTTTCGCGACCGCTCAGGCATCGGTCGCAACCTGTCGATCCAGGTGCTCGAGTTCTTCGACCGCTCGGGCATCACGCACTTCGCGGGCGGGTTGCGGACGATGGCGGCGCCGGACGAGCGTTGATCGCGGCCCTCACACAGGCCCTCACCCCGGCCCTCTCCCGCAGGCGGGAGAGGGGGCGAAGTCAGCGCCAGTCGTCGATCTTCACCGTCTTCGCGCGCGCGAAGCTGCCGCCGACCATCTTCCACGCCGACTGCGTCTCGCCGCCGAGCACGACGACGCTGATGTCTTCGGCGCGGTACTTGCGCACCATCTCGTCGGGGGCGGCCTTCAGCACGCTGGCCCACGGCTCGACGCCGGCCACCGCATGCGGCTTGATCAGCGTCTGCGTCCACGGGTCGTCCCAGTACTCGCGCGCCGTCACCTGCGCGTTTGCGGCGAGCCAGTCGATGAGCTGCTGCTTCTGGGCGAAGCCGCGCTCGACGAAGCCGCGCGCCACGCTCGGGTCGAGCAGCACGATCGGCGGGCTGTAGGGCTCGCAGGCCGCGAGGCAGTGGCGGAAGCGCTGCTCCCAGGTGTCGCGCGGGCCGTAGCCGCTGATCGTGTACCAGCCGCCGAGGAACACGGTGACGGTGCTGTCCTCGGCCTTGAAGCCGTGCTGCACGTGCAGCGGCTCCCACGGGCTGCGCTCCTCGTTCTCGGCCCAGGTGCAGGCGTAGTTGAAGACGTTGCCGATCGCGCCCATGTAGGTGTCGCCGACGACAGAGCCGCCCTGCAGGTTCTGCGACAGCAGCGCGTGGGCGCGGCCGATCGCCACGTTGGCGTGGCTGTAGGGCCCCATCGCGCCGATGCCGCAGTGCATGCCGATCTGCTGGCGGATCGGGCCGTTGACGATCGCCGGCGCGGCCCATGAGGTGGTGCTGCTCTGGCGCGCCGTCATGCCGCTGGCCGCCAGCGCGAGGATCACGGAGAAGTATTCGGGCCGCGCGCCTGCCATCACGGCGTTCACCGCGACCTTCTCGACCGTGAACTCCCAGAACTCGCGGTAGTTGGTCGGCCGCATGCGACCCACGATCTCGTCAGGCTTGCGGCTCGTGCCGGCGAGCATCGCGGCGACGCGCTCCTCGGTCGGCAGCACAACCGGCAGGTAGTCGGTCCAGCGCTCCTGCTCGAAGCGGCGGTGCAGTTCTTCCTCGCTCGCCGGGTCGAGCAGGCGCGGCGTGTTGCGCTCGAACGAGACGCCGGCGAGGTCTGCTTCCGTCAGCGGGCCGGTCAGGCCCTCGATCACCTCCTGGATGAACGGGCGCTTGCTGACGGGATCGGTGCCGTCGACATAGGCGCGAAGCTGCTGCGGCGATACGCCGACCACCGGCTGCGGCACGAAGGCCTGTCGCAGCGTGGGCGTGCCGTTGACGCGCGCGGCGTTGCGCGCAAGACGTGCGAAGACGTGGGTGTGGATGGCGACGGTCGGAACCCCGTCAGCCTCTACCGCCATTGCGAGCCCGGCGACCGTCGGGCAGCAAGTGCTTCAGAGGCCGACGGCGAACAGCGCGGCGTCGGCTTCCTTGACGATCTTGGCGCGCATCACCGGGTCGTCGACCCAGCTCTCGCGCGGCTTGACGATCTCGGTGCGCACGCTCGGCATGTGCTCGGCGAACCAGGCCTGCAGCTGCTGCATGAAGACCTCGGAGTTGTCGAACAGGCAGTCGACGAGGTGGATCAGCTTGCCTTCGAGCGTGGGCAGGCGCGGCGCGAGCCGCTTGCCGGTGACCTTGGGCGGATAGCCGCGCGGGTCGTGGACGGTGAGCAGGGTCGACATCATGGAACTCCGGTGTCGGTGGGGGAAGGTCGTGCGTTCAGGCGGCGGGCCAGGGCTCGCCGTCGAGATGGCGGTGCGCCGTCGCGGCGGCCGTCGCGCCGTCGGCGGTGGCGCCTGCCGCCTGGCCGTCCGAGCCGGCGCGCGCGCAGCCGGGGGCGAGCAGGCCGGGCAGCGCGCTGCGCAGCGCGGCGTCGACGACGATGCGCGCCGCGCCGTCGAGCGGGGCGACGCCGGCGACGAACTCGGTGTTGGGCACGAGGCCGGCGTAGACGAAGACGCCGTCGACGGCGATCTCGCGCGCGCCGTCGGGTCCGGCGACGCGCACGCTGCGCACGGCGTTGTCGCCGACGACGGCTTCGAGCGTCGTGCCGTGGTGCACGGTGATCTTCGGCTCGGCCGCGACGCGCTCGCGCCAGCCGGGTCGCGCGCGCAACGCGGCACCACGCACCAGCAGGTGCACCTGCGACGCGTGCGCCGCCAGCGTCAGCGCCTCCTGGCAGGCTGCATCGCCGCCGCCGACGGCGGCGACCGGCTTGCCGCGCAACAGTGGTGCGTCGCAACTCGCGCAGTGGCTGACGCCGCGGCCGGCGAACTCGGCCTCGCCCGGCACGCCGAGCGTGCGCAGCCGTGCGCCCGGCGCCAGCACGACGCAGCGCGCGCGCAGCGTCTCGGCGGCGCCGCGCACGATCCAGGCGCTGCCGTCGTGCTCGAGCGCCGTCGCCGCCTCGGGCAGCAGCGTTGCGCCGGCGTCCATCGCGTCCTCCTGCGTCATCGGCAACAGGTCGTAGCCGGGCACGCCGTCCGGATGCTCGGGCAGGCCCTCGATCGATTCGATGCTCAGCAACTGGCCGCCGGCGACGTCGCCGGTGAACGCTGCGCACGTGCGCCCGGCACGCGCCGCGTGCAGCGCGGCGGTGAGGCCCGCGAGGCCGCCGCCGACGACGGCGATATCGACTTCAGTCAAGCTTGATCCCCGCCTTCTTGACGACGCCCTGCCACTTGTCGATCTCGCTGCGGATCAGGGCGTTGTATTCGTCGGGCGTCGAGCCGACGGGCTCCATGCCGAGCGACACCATGCGCTGCGTCAGCTCGGGCGACTTGACGCCGGCCGCGATGTCGGCGCCGATCTTCACAAGCAGCTCGCGCGGCACGCCGGCCGGCGCGATGACGCCGATGATGCTCATCGCCGAGAAGCCCGGCACGGTTTCGGCGATCAGCGCAATCTCGGGACTGGTGGCCGAGCGCCTGGGACTGGCCAGCGCCAGCACCTTGAGCCGCCCGTCCTTGACGAAGGGCTGTGCGGAGAACAGCACGTCGAACAGCAGCGGCACGCGGCCGCCGATCACGTCCTGCTGCGCCGGCGCGCTGCCCTTGTAAGGCACGTGCACCATGTCGAGCCCGGCCTGGTGGTTGAGCATCTCGCCGGCGAGGTGCGTGCCGGTGCCGACGCCGGGCGTCGCATAGCTCACCTTGCCCGCCTGCTTCTTCGTGTAGGCGATCAGTTCGGCGACGCTGTTGACGGGCAGCGAGGGATGCGCGAACAGGCCGAAGTGCGCCAGCGCGAGCTGCGACACGCCGGTCAGGTCTTTCGTCGTGTCGTAGGGCAGGTTGGGTTGCAGGCTCGGATTGATCGTGTGCGCGCTGATCGCCATGCCGAGCGTGTAGCCGTCGGGCGCCGAGCGCGCGACGAACTGCGTGCCGACCATGGTGCCGCCGCCGGGCTTGTAGTCGACGACGACGGGCTGCTTCCACACGCCTTGCATCTTCTCGGCGAGCAGCCGCGCGACGATGTCGGTCGGCCCGCCCGGCGCGAACGGCACGATCAGCTTGACAGGCTTGCTCGGCCAGGCCGACGCGGGCTCGGCGCTGCCTTGCGCCAGCGCCGCCAGCGGGGCGACGGCGAGCACCGCGGCGAGGGCGAGGCGGCGGCGCAGGGGTATGTGGTTCGGCTTCATGCGGGCGCTCCCAGGGTCGACGGTTTGCGGGACGAGGACTTGGCGACGCTGCGGGCGCGCGCGGTGGCGCGGTGCGCGCCTGCCGGCTGCTTCGGCGCCAACGCCGGCAGATGCTGCGTCGTCAGCGCCGCGCCGGCGACGCCGCCGACATCGCGCGTCAGCGCGTCGGCGGCGCGCAGCAGACGCGGCAGCACGAACGACTCAAGGCGCTGCTGCGGCATCAGGAACGACGGGCCGCCGCAGTTGAGGCTGACGACCTGGCCGCCGGGCGTGCGCACCGGCACGGCGATGGCGTTGATGTTCGCGTGCCACTCGCCGATCGACTCGGCATAGCCGTTGCGCAGCGCCGCCGCCAGCGCCGCGTCGAGCGCTCGCGCCGCCTTGGTGCGCGCGCCGCGCCCGTTTGCCAGCACGGCGGCGCGGGTCGCTTCGTCGACGCCGGCGAGCCAGGCGCGGCCGAGCGCCGACGTGTACAGCGACATGCGCGTGCCGACGTCGGAGCCGAGCAGCGCCACCGCCGCGCGCGAGCGCCCGGCCTCGACGACGAGCATGTCGTCGGCGTCGCGCACGCCGAGGAAGGCGCTCGCGTTGCACTCCTCGGCGAGCTGCACGATGTGCGGCCGCGCGTGGTGGCGCACGTCGATCGCGCCGAGAAATGACTCGGCCAGCCGCACCACGCCGGCGGCGAGTTCGTAGGCCGTGCCCTGCGCGGCCGGCCGCAGATGGCCGAGCCCGGCCAGCGTCGCGATCAGGCGCGAGACGGTCGGCTTGGGGATGCCGGTGCGCTCGGCGACCTCGTTGGTGCCGAGCGGCCGGCGCGCCGCGGCGTAGCAGTCGAGCACCTCGAAGCCGCGCACCAGCGCGCGCACCGAATCGGCATCGTCGGGGGAGCGGGCGGGCATGCGGGCGGACTGCGGTGAAGCCTGGGATCGAGACGACTATAGGACGTCACCCCGCCCCCGACAAGCAATATTTGGAATCGAGTTTCGAAATATGCTGACGATTTCCACACTGTCGGCGCGGAAACGAGATTGTGCTTGTCGAACGTTGTAAAGGTACATACGATATGCACCTATAGGAGGTCTCGCCATGAACATCGCGCGCCAGGGCCGCTTCGATCGGGCGCATGCCTGCGACGGCATCGCATCGGAGGCTCGCCGTGCCGGCCGTTGAGCAGGCCGCGCCGCTGGCGCGCGCGCTGGAGCGGCCGTACCAGCACGGCTTCGTCACCGATGTCGAGTCCGACACGCTGCCTCCGGGGCTGGACGAAGGCACGATCCGCGCCATCTCGCGGCGCAAGGGCGAACCCGAGTTCCTGCTGAAGTGGCGGCTGGCCGCGTTCGAGCGTTGGTCGCAGATGCCTCTGCCGGCCTGGAGCCGGCTGAGCATCGAGCCGATCGACTTCCAGGCGCTGTCCTACTACTCGGCGCCGAAGTCGCAGAAGGACGGGCCCAAGAGCCTGGCCGAGGTCGACCCCAAGCTGCTCGAAACCTACGAGAAGCTCGGCGTGCCGCTGCACGAGCGGGCGCGGCTGGCCGGCGTGGCGGTCGATGCCGTGTTCGACTCGGTCTCGGTGGGCACGACGTTTCGCGAGCAGCTGGCCGAGGTCGGCGTCATCTTCTGTTCGTTCTCGCATGCGGTGCAGCACCACCCCGAGCTGATCGAGCGCTACCTCGGCAGCGTCGTGCCCCCCGGCGACAACTTCTATGCGGCGCTGAACTCGGCCGTGTTCTCCGACGGCTCTTTCGTCTACGTGCCCGAGGGCGTGCGCTGCCCGATGGAGTTGTCGTCCTACTTCCGCATCAACGCGCGCAACACGGGCCAGTTCGAGCGCACGCTGATCATTGCCGAGGCCGGCAGCCACGTCAGCTATCTCGAAGGCTGCACCGCGCCGCAGCGCGACGAGCACCAGCTGCACGCCGCCGTGGTCGAGCTCGTCGCTCACGACGACGCGCACATCAAGTACTCGACGGTGCAGAACTGGTACCCCGGCGACGAGCAGGGGCGCGGCGGCATCTACAACTTCGTCACCAAGCGCGGCCTGTGCGCGGGCGCGCGCTCGCATATCGCGTGGACGCAGATCGAGACCGGCTCGGCGATCACCTGGAAGTACCCGAGCGTGGTGCTGCGCGGCGACGACTCGCTCGGCGAGTTCCATTCGATCGCCGTCACCCACCATTTCCAGCAGGCCGACACCGGCACCAAGATGATCCATCTCGGGCGCAACACGAAGAGCCGCATCGTCTCGAAGGGCATCAGCGCCGGCCACGCGCACAACAGCTACCGCGGGCTGGTGCGCGTCGCGCCCACGGCGGCCGGCGCGCGCAACCACACGCAGTGCGACTCGCTGCTGATCGGCCCGCACTGCGGCGCCCACACCTACCCCTACATCGACGCGGCGCGCGACGACGCCGTCGTCGAGCACGAGGCGACGACGACGCGCATCTCCGAAGAGCGCCTCTTCTACTGCCAGCAGCGCGGCATCGACCCGCAGGAAGCCACGGCGCTGATCGTCGGCGGCTTCTGCCAGTCGGTGCTCGACGAGCTGCCGATGGAGTTCGCACTCGAGGCCAAGGCGCTGCTGGCCGTGTCGCTGGAAGGCGCCGTCGGCTGAGCGCCGGATCCACCCCACACCAGGAGACGCTCATGAACCATCCCGAACCCCTGCTGCAGGTGCGCGACCTGCGCGTCGACGTCGGCGACCGCAACGTCCTCAAGTCGGTTTCGCTCGACGTGCCGGCAGGTGCGCTGCTGGTGCTGATGGGCGCCAACGGCAGCGGCAAGAGCACGCTGGGCCTGGCCCTCGCCGGGCACCCGCGCTACCGCGTCGCCGGCGGCAGTGCGCGCCTGGCCGGCCAGGACCTGCTCGCGCTGAGTCCCGAAGCACGCGCCCGCGCCGGGCTGTTCCTGTCGTTCCAGGCGCCGCCCGAGATCCCGGGCGTCAAGAACAACCTGTTCATCCGCACCGCCCTCAACGCGGTGCGCGAGGCGCGCGGCGAAGCGCCCCTCGATGCCTTCGACTTCCTCGGCGGCGCGCGCGAAGCGGCGGCGCGCCTGGGTCTGCCCGAGGCGATGCTGAGCCGCCCCGTCAACGACGGCTTCTCGGGCGGTGAGCGCAAGCGCAACGAACTGCTGCAGCTCGCGCTGCTGCGTCCGCGCCTCGCGCTGCTCGACGAAATCGATTCGGGCCTCGACGTCGACGGCGTGCGTGCCGTCGTGCAGCTCGTGCAGGAGCTGCGCGCCCAGGGCACGGCCTTCATCATCGTGTCGCACTACCTGCAGCTGATCGAGTCGCTGGCGCCTGATGCCGTGCTGCGGCTGGAGCAGGGCTGCATCGCGGAGAGCGGCGGCCTGGAGCTGGCGCGCGAGATCGCGCGCAGCGGCTACGCGCGTGCGCCCGAAGCGGTGGAGGCGGCATGAACAGCGCCCGCGCCGACATCCTGGCGGCCCGGCATCGGCTCGACACGCGCGGCTGGATCCCGCGCAACGCCGAGGCGTTCCGCCACCTTGCGCCGCCGCCGGCCGGCGTCTGGCTCGGCGACGACGGCGAGCAACCCGCACCCGGCTGCGAACTCCATCCGCTGGCGGGCGCCGGCTGGACGCTTCATCCGGTGGGTGAGAGCCCGCAGGGCCGCGTCGACGCGCGCTGGCTGGATGCTGCCGACCCGTCCCAGCGCGCCGAGCTGTTCGCCGGCTTGCCGCTGCCCGGCGGCATGGCGGACGCCGCCGAAGCCGACGGCGATGCCGCTCCGTTTGCGTGGGCGCATCGCGCCTTGTGCCGGCGCGGCTTGCGCCTGCGCATCGGCGACGCGCCGGGGGTCCGGCGCAGCGGCGACGGTACCGTGTGGCTGCAACTGCAGCACCAGCCGCGCGCCGCGGTCGAAGCCCCGTTGCTGGTGATCGACGTGCTCGCCGGCGTGCACTGCGTGCTGGTGGAAACGCACGACCGTGAGCAGGTGGACTGCCGGCACCCCCTGGTGCAGAACCTGCAGGTGCACGTGCGCCTCGGCGAAGGCGCGACGCTGCGGCATCTGCGTACCGTCGCGCCGGCGCCCGACGACTGCGTCGCGCACCACGTGCAAGCGCAGCTCGGCCGCGGCGCCCGCTACGACCAGGCGCTGATCGCGACGGGCAGCCGCTACCACCTGCAGCGCGAGATCGTCGCGCTGGAAGGCGCCGACGCGGCGGCCCGCACGGCCGGCCTGCTGTTCGCTGCCGGCTCGGCGCTGGAGCAGCAGGTGCAGGTCGCGCACGGGGCCGAACGGACGGCCAGCGCCGTCGAGTCGCTGGCGCTGGCCAGCGGCGCGGCGCGTGCCGTCGTCAATGCGCACACGCGGATCGCACCGGGCGCCGCCGACGCGCGGGTGCGGCAGCGGCTCGCCGGCATCCCGACCGGCGGCCAGCCGAGGCTCGTGCTGCGGCCGCATCTGGAGATCCATCACGACCAGGTGCAGGCCGCGCACGGCGCCACCTGGGGCGCGCTGCCCGAAGACGCGCTGTTCTTCGCCTGCCAGCGCGGTCTCGACGAGCGCCAGGCGCGCGCCCTGATCGTCGAGGGCATGGCCGCCGCGGTGCTGGCGCGCTGCTTCGACGACGACCTGCAGCAGCCGCTGGGGCTCGACACGCTGCTCGGCACTGCGGTGGCGCGCCATCTCGCCGCCGACCCTGTTGTCGCTCAACCCACAGCTCGCGAGGCCTGCCATGAGTGATATGAGCATCGCGCCGGATCGTGCCGCCCTGGGCGAGTTGCGCGCCCTGTTTCCGGTGCTGGCCCAGCGCATCGGCGGTGCGCCGCTGGCCTACCTCGACAACGCGGCGACGACGCAGACGCCGCTGCCGGTGCAGGACGCGATGCGGGCCTTCGAGCAGCGCGATCGCGCCAACATCCACCGCGGCGTGCACACGCTGAGCCAGCGCGCCACCGATGCCTACGAAGTCGCTCGCGCCGGACTGCTGCGCTTCGTCGGCGCGGGGCCGGAGCACGAACTCGTCTTCACCTCGGGCACGACCGACGCGTTGAACCTGGTGGCGCACGGGCTGTCGACCGCAGGCGTCGCACCGCCGTTCCTGCAGCCCGGCGACGAGATCGTCGTCAGCGGACTGGAGCACCACGCCAACCTCGTGCCGTGGCAGCAGGCGGCACGGCGTTGCGGCGCCGTGCTGCGCATCCTGCGGCCCGATGCGCGGGGCCGGCTCCACGCCGAAGACCTCGCCTGCCTGCTGACGACGCGTACGCGCGTGTTCGCGCTCACGGCCTGCGCCAACGCCACCGGCGAGCGCCCGCCGTTCGAGACGCTGCTGGCAGTGGCCGCCGGCGCCGGCGCTCTGAGCGTGCTCGACGCCGCGCAGGCCGTGGGGCACGGCAGGCTCGACGTGTCGTCGCTCGGCTGCGACTTCATGGCCTGCTCCGGCCACAAGATGTACGGGCCGATGGGCACCGGCGCGCTGGTCGGACGGCGCAGCGCGCTCGAACGCCTGGAGCCGCTGCGCTACGGCGGCGACATGGTGGCCTGGGTCAGCGACCAGGAGGCGAGCTTCGCCGAGCTGCCGGCGCGGCTGGAGGGCGGCACGCCGAACGTCGCCGGCGCCGTGGGGCTGGCGGCGGCCGCAGCCTTCATCGAGGGTGTCGGCCGCGACCGGATCGAAGCGCATGTCTGCGCGCTGCGCGAGCATGCAGCCGCCGGCCTGGCGGCGATCGACGGCGTCACCGTGCTGGCGAGGGCGGCGAGCCCGTCGGCCATCGTGTCGTTCGTCGTCGAGGGCGTGCATCCGCACGACATCGGCACGCTGCTCGACGAGCAGGGCATCGCCGTGCGCACCGGCCACCACTGCGCCCAGCCGCTGCTCGAGCATCTGGGGCTGGGACCGACGACGCGCGCCTCGTTCGCGCTCTACAACACGCACGAAGAGGTCGAGCGGCTGCTGGCCGGCGTGGCGCGGGCCCGGGAGGTGCTGCGATGAACGCCGCGACGTCCGCCGAAGCGGCGCTGTACCAGGACGTCGTGATGGACCACAAGCGCGCGCCGCGCAACTTCGGCACGCTGGCAGCGCCGACGCACCAGGCGCGCGGCCACAACCCGCAGTGCGGCGACGACTTGCAGGTCGCATTGACGGTCGAAGCCGGACGGGTGCAGGACATCCGCTTCAGCGGCCAGGGCTGTGCGATCTGCATCGCCTCGGCGTCGATGATGACGGAGGCGGTGCGCGGCCGTGACGCGGCATTCGCCCGCGAGTTGCAGCAGCGCTTTCGCGCCGTGCTCACCGGCCGGCTCGAACCCGAGGCCGCACAGCTCGGCAAGCTCGTCAGCCTGGCCGGCGTGAGCCGCTATCCGAGCCGCATCAAGTGCGCGCTGCTGGGCTGGCATGCGCTGATGCATGCGTTGGGCGAGGCTGCGGAATCGGCTGGTGATGCCGAGCCTGCCGCCGTGGAAACGGCGTCGTCATGAGGTCGACACGCGAAGCGGTGACGACGACTCGCGCGGTGCGCGTCGAGTGCATCCCCGACGGCCACCCGGTCGAGTTGCCGGCGGCAACGGCGGCACAGATCACGCAGGCACTCGGCGGCTCGTTCACGCTGCTCGTCGATGGCCAGCTCATGCGCCTGCGCGGCGCCGATGCCGACGCCATCGGCAAGCCGCCGCCTGTTGCCGCCGTGGTGCCGGCCGACGCCGGGCCCGACGATCTGCGCGGCCTCGTGTGGCAGACGCTCAAGACCTGCTACGACCCCGAGATCCCGGTGAACATCGTCGAGCTCGGACTCGTCTACGTCTGCGACGTGCTGCCGATGGACGACGGCGAGTTCCGCGTGTCGATCAAGATGACGCTGACGGCGCCGGGCTGCGGCATGGGCGAAGCGATCGCCGACGACGTCTGCGACAAGGTGCTGGCCTTGCCGCGCGTCGGCGAGGCGACGGTCGACATCGTGTTCGACCCGCCGTGGGACCGCTCGATGATGTCCGAAGCGGCGCTGCTGACGCTGGGCCTGTGAGGCGCGACCGGGCCCGCGAACCAATCCTTCCAACCCCTGACCCACAGGAGATTCGATGGCACAACCGCACCTGCACCTCTCGCCCGATTCGATCTACCCCTTCGACGCGCGCGGCGTGGCCAAGCGATTCCGGCACGCGGCGATCTTCGGCGCGCTCGACAGCCTGCAGCCGGGCGAGACGATGCGCTTCGTCAACGACCATGACCCGCTGCCGTTGCTGGCACAGATCGCTCAGCGATACGGCGACGGCGTCGGCATCGAATACCGGCAACGCGAGCCCGGCGCGATCGTGATCGACTTCGGCGTGCGCTGAAGACAGCGGCGGCGAAGGGTCGCCGCGCAACGAAGAAGCCCCGCGAGGCGTCGGCGCGCGGGGCTTTCGATCGTTGGTGGCGAGAGTGCCTATTGCGGCCGATGGGTTCGACGCTGGCGCGCAAATGCGTGCACCACTGCGAGGAACGCCGCAAGCACCGGGGAGGCATCTCCCTTGCGGTAGAGGCACGCGAGTTCGATGTCGCGCAGCGAATCGCAGTCCAGCGCGAGGTAGGCCACGCCGGGCAGGCGCAGGTTCATGCTCGACTCGGTGGTGATGCACAGACCGAAGCCGCCGGACACCAGCGCCGTGGCGGTCAGCACGTCCTCGACTTCCTGCTCGATCCGCAGCCGCACACCCTCGCGCACGAAGGCGCCGGCCACACGCTGGGCCATTCCGGGCATTGGCAGGTTGGGGTAGAGGATCATCGGTTGATCGTTGAGGTCGGGCAGGCGCAGCCGCCTGTTCGCGGCCAGTACATGTCGTTCGGGCAGTGCCACGACCATGCGCTCGCGCAGCACGGTCTCGACGACGAGGTCGCTCTCGGGCGGCACCAGCCGATTGAAGCCGATCGCGATGCGACGTTCGCGCAGCGCCTCGATCTGCTCGGCCTTGGTCTGGTTGTGGAGAACGATGCGCACGTCGGGGCGCTCGGCGTGGAAGCGCGCCAGCATGCGCGGAATCACGTCGAGGACGCCCGAGCCGAAAGTGCCGACGTCGAGCCGGCCGACCAGCCCCTGGCCGGCGCGTTGCGTGCGCTCGCGTGCGCGTTGCGCCAATGTCAGCAGGTTGGGCACCTCCTCGAGCAGCGCCGCACCGGCCTCGGTGAGGTCGACGCCCTTGGCGGTGCGCAGGAACAAGGGCGTGCCGAGGTCGTCTTCCAGCGCCCGGATCTGCCGCGTCAGAGGCGGCTGCGCCATATGCAGCCGCTCGGCAGCGCGGGTGAAGTTGCGCTCTTCGGCCAAGGCCAGGAAGTAGCGCATCTGTCGCAGGTCCATGGAGAGCTCCGGTGGCGATATCGAATACCTGAAAGGTATTCAGCGGAGATTAATCGGTATTGGACGGTATCGAGACGCGCTCCTATCGTTCACCCCATCGAAAGGCCTGACCATGAAGCACTTCCTCAATTTCATCGACGGTGAGTTCGTCGCCACCGAGAAGACCTTCGAGAATCGCGCCCCGGTCGACAACCATGTCATCGGACTCGTACACGAGGCCGGCCTCGCCGAGGTCGACGCCGCGGTGCGTGCGGCACGCGCGGCGCTGAAGGGCGACTGGGGGCGCATGAGCGTCAACCGGCGCGTCGAGTTGCTGTACGCGGTGGCCGACGAGATCAACCGCCGCTTCGACGACTTCCTCGCCGCCGAGATCGCCGATACCGGCAAGCCGAAGTCGCTGGCCTCGCACATCGACATTCCGCGCGGTGCGGCCAACTTCAAGGTCTTTGCCGACATCGTCAAGAACGTGCCGACCGAAAGCTTCGAGATGGCGACGCCCGACGGCGGCACCGCGCTCAGCTATGCGCTGCGCTCGCCGGTCGGCGTGGTCGGCGTGGTCTGCCCCTGGAACCTGCCCTTGCTGCTGATGACCTGGAAGGTTGGGCCGGCGCTGGCCTGCGGCAACACGGTGATCGTCAAGCCTTCGGAAGAGACGCCGGCGACGGCCACGCTGCTGGGCGAGGTGATGAAGACGGTCGGCATTCCCGACGGCGTCTACAACGTGGTGCACGGCTTCGGTCCGAACTCGGCCGGCGCCTTCCTGACCCAGCACCCCGATGTCGACGCCATTACCTTCACCGGCGAGACCCGCACCGGCGAGGCCATCATGGCTGCCGCGGCCAAGGGCGTGCGCCCGGTCAGCTTCGAGCTCGGCGGCAAGAACGCCGGCATCGTGTTCGCCGACGCCGATTTCGACAAGGCGGTGGCCGGCATCACGCGCAGCGCCTTCGAGAACTGCGGCCAGGTCTGCCTCGGCACCGAGCGCGTCTACGTGCAGCGACCGATCTTCGAGCGCTTCGTTCAGGCGCTCAAGGCCAAGGCCGAGGCGCTGAAGATCGGCCCGTCCGAAGAGGCGGGCGTGGGCCTGGGCCCGCTGATCTCGCGCGAGCACCAGCACAAGGTGCTGTCCTATTGCGATCGTGCCAAGGCCGAGGGCGCGACAGTGGTCACAGGCGGCGGCGTGCCGAAGATGGGCGGCGCGCTGGCCGAGGGTCACTGGGTGCAGCCGACGATCTGGACCGGCCTGCCCGAGACCTCGGCCATAGTGCGCGAAGAGATTTTCGGCCCCTGCTGCCACATCGCGCCCTTCGACACCGTCGACGAGGCCATTGCACTGGCCAACGCCACCGACTACGGCCTGGCCACCACCGTGTGGACGCAGGACCTGTCGACCGCGCACCGCATGGCGCGTGAGGTCGAGGTCGGCCTGTGCTGGATCAACAGCTGGTTCCTGCGCGACCTGCGCACCGCCTTCGGCGGCAGCAAGGTCTCGGGCATCGGTCGCGAGGGCGGCGTGCATTCGCTCGAGTTCTACACCGAGCTTCGCAACGTGATGGTCAAGCTTTGAGGCACCAGGAATGAAGGACAACCAGATCCAGCAGTACGGCGACGAGCTCTACCAGGCATTGCTCGACCGCAAGCCGGTGCCGCCGCTGACCGACCGCGAGCCCGCCATCACGCTGGACGACGCCTACCGCATCCAGCAGCGGTTCATCCAGCGCCGCCTGGACGCCGGCGAGACGGTGGTCGGCAAGAAAATCGGCGTGACCTCCAGGGTCGTGATGGATATGCTGAAAGTCGACCAGCCGGACTTCGGCCAGCTGCTCTCGGGTATGGTTGTCAACGAGGGCGAGGCGATCCGCATCGATGCGATGATCGCGCCCAAGGCCGAGGCCGAAGTCGCCTTCGTGCTGAAGAGCGACCTGAGGGGCCCGGGCGTGACGGCCGCCGACGTGCTGCGTGTCACCGCCTTCGTGATGCCGTGCTTCGAGATCGTCGACTCGCGCATCCGGGACTGGAAGATCAAGATCCAGGACACCGTGGCCGACAACGCCTCCTGCGGCGTGCTCGTGCTCGGCGGCACGCGCCGCGACCCGCGCGACGTCGACCTGGCCCTGGCCGGCATGGTGCTCGAGAAGAACGGCGAGGTGATCAGCACCTCGACAGGTGCTGCGGTGCAGGGCTCGCCCGTGAATGCGGTGGCCTGGCTCGCCAATACCCTGGGTCGCCTGGGCATCCCGCTGAAGGCCGGCGAGGTGATCCTGTCCGGATCGCAGTCTCCGCTGGTGCCGGTGCAGGCCGGCGACAGCCTGCATTGCAGCGTCGGCGGGCTGGGCAGCACCAGTGTCCGCTTCATCTGATCCGGAGCCCGCAATGAAACTCGACAAGCAGACCATCGCCGGCCTGGCCGAGCACCTCGAAGCCGCTGAATCGAATGCGCGCGATGTCGTCAAGATCACCGACGAGCATCCGCAGATGGACTGGGACGACGCCTATGCGATCCAGGATGAGATCCGCCGCCGCAAGGAGGCGCGCGGCCAGCGCACGGCCGGGCTGAAGGCCGGCCTCACCTCGTTCGCCAAGATGAAGCAGATGGGCGTGGACACGCCGGTGTTCGGCTTCGTCAGCGACTACATGGCCCGGCCCGACGGCGGCGAGATCTGCATGAGCGAGTTGATCCACCCCAAGGTCGAGGCCGAGATCTGCATCGTCACCAAGGCACCGTTGAGCGGCCCCGGTTGCCATCTCGGTGCGGTGCTGGCGGCGACCGATTTCGTCGTGCCGGCGGTCGAGATCATCGACAGCCGCTACCGCGACTTCAAGTTCGACCTGAAGAGCGTGGTGGCCGACAACACCTCGGCCTCGCGTTTCGTCGTCGGCTCGCGCATGCGGGCGGTCGACGACCTCGACCTGCGCACCCTCGGCGTGGTGCTCGAGAAGAACGGCCACATCGTCGCGATGGCCGCCGGCGCGGCGGTGCTGGGCCATCCGTTGACCGCGGTGTCCATGCTCGCCAATCACCTGGGCGCACGCGGCCAGGAGATCCCGGCGGGCAGTTTCATCATGACCGGCGGCGTCACCGAGGCCATCGCGGTGGCCTCGGGCGACCACATCGCCGTGCGCTTCCAGGACTTGGGGCAAGTCTCGATGCGCTTTGTCTGACGGCGCTTCGCCACCTGGCCCACCGGACCCAGCGACTACCCCTATCCCAGCCCCACGGAGACCCCATGAACCCCAAGCGCAGCTTCCTGCGGACCACCCTCGCCACCACCGCCTTGGCTCTGGCTGCCGGCAGCGCACTGGCGGCCGATCCCTATCCTTCCAAACCGATCAAGCTGATCGTGCCCTTCCCGCCCGGCGGTCCCACCGACATCATGGGCCGCGTCGCGGCCAAGCTGCTGGGCGACAAGCTGAATCAGACCGTGGTCGTCGAGAACAGGCCCGGTGCCGGCGGCAATCTCGGCACGGACGCCGTGGCCAAGGCGCCGGCCGATGGCTACACGCTGGCCCTCTCGGCGGTCAGCAGCCTGGCCATCGCACCCGCGCTGCAGCCCAGACTGCCGTACAACGTAACCACCGACCTGACGCCGATCGCCCGGGTGGGCATCACCAAGGGCGCCATCGTCGCGCATCCCAGTGTGCCGTTCAACGATCTCAAGGGCCTGGTGGCCTACGCCAAGGCCAACCCCGGCAAGCTGGCCTACGGCAGCTCTGGCGTCGGCACCGCCAATCATTTGGCCGGTGAGATGCTGGCGTCGGTCGCGGGCATCGAACTGGTGCATGTGCCGTACAAGGGGACCGCGCCGCTGGTGCAGGACCTGCTGGGCGGCCAGCTGCCGATGTCGATCGAGAGTTCGCTCTCGAGCGCCGGACCCAATGTCAAGGAAGGCCGGCTCAAGGCCATCGCCATCATCTCGGGCACACGTTCACCGCTGTTGCCGAGCGTGCCGACCGTGGCCGAGCAAGGCTATCCCGGCTTCGACGTGGCGGTCTGGTTCGGCCTGGTCGGCCCCGGCAAGCTGCCGCCGGACATCGTGACTGTGCTGAACCAGGCGCTCGTCGAGGGCCTGAAGACCCCCGAGGTGGCCGAGCGCTTTGCACGCATCGGCGCCGAGCCCGCGCCCGACACGCCCGCGGAGTTCGGCGCCTACATCCGCGCCGAACAGCAACGCTGGGCCAAGGTGGTCCGCGACGCCAAGGTCACTCTGGAGTGAGGTACCAAGCCATGTCGCGCAAGATCAAGTGCGCCCTGATCGGGCCCGGCAACATCGGCACCGACCTGCTGGCCAAGCTGCAGCGCAGTGCGGTGCTGGAGCCGGTCTGGATGGTCGGCATCGACCCCGCATCCGACGGCCTGAAGCGGGCCCGCGAGCTCGGCATCAAGACCACCGCCGATGGCGTGGACGGTCTCGTGCCGCACCTGCAGGCCGACGGCGTGCAGATCGTCTTCGACGCCACCAGCGCCCATGTGCATGCCGAGAACTCGCGCAAGGTCAATCAACGCGGCGCGATGATGATCGACCTGACGCCGGCCGCGATCGGCCCGTACTGCGTGCCGCCGGTGAACCTGCGCGAGCACGTGGGCCGGCGCGAGATGAACGTCAACATGGTCACCTGCGGCGGCCAGGCCACCATCCCGATGGTGTATGCGGTCAGCCGCGTGCAGCCGGTGGCCTACGGCGAGATCGTCGCCACGGTGTCGAGCCGCTCGGTGGGCCCGGGCACGCGCAAGAACATCGACGAATTCACCCGTACCACCGCCGGCGCGGTGGAGAAGGTGGGAGGCGCGAAGAAGGGCAAGGCGATCATCGTCATCAACCCGGCCGAACCTCCGCTGATCATGCGCGACACCGTCCACTGCCTGACGGTCGACCCGCCAGAGGCTGCGCAGATCGAGAAATCGGTGCACGTGATGATCGAGGAAGTACAGAAGTACGTGCCCGGCTACAAGCTCGTCAACGGCCCGGTGATCGACGGCCATCGCGTGTCGATCTACATGGAGGTCGAAGGCCTGGGCGACTACCTGCCCAAGTACGCCGGCAACCTCGACATCATGACCGCCGCCGCCGCCCGTACCGCGGAGATGTTCGCCGAGGAGATCCTCGCCGGCACGCTCACCCTCGAACCCGTGGCGGCCTGAAGGGAGCTCGCGATGAATAGGATCATCCTTCACGACATGACCTTGCGCGACGGCATGCATCCCAAGCGGCACCAGATGACGCTGGAGCAGATGACGAGCATCGCGCAAGGGCTGGACCAGGCCGGCGTGCCGCTGATCGAGGTGACGCATGGCGACGGCCTGGGGGGCGCTTCCGTGAACTACGGCTTCCCGGCGCACAGCGACGAGGAGTACCTCGCTGCGGTCGTGCCGCTCATGAAGCGCGCGAAGGTGTCGGTGCTGCTGCTGCCGGGCATCGGCACGGCCGACGACCTGAGGATGGCTCACGAGCACGGAGCCTGGTCTGTGCATGTCGCGACGCACTGCACCGAGGCCGACGTGAGCGAACAGCACATCGGCCTGGCGCGCAGGCTCGGCATGGACACCGTGGGCTTCCTGATGATGGCCCACATGAACAGTTCCGAGGACCTGGTCAAGCAGGCGAGGCTGATGGAAGGCTACGGCGCCAACTGCATCTACGTCACCGATTCCGCCGGCTACATGCTGCCCGAGGATGTGAAGGTGCGGCTGGGCGCGGTGCGCCAGGCGCTCCGACCCGAGACCGAACTCGGCTTCCATGGCCACCACAACCTGTCCATGGGCGTGGCCAACAGCATTGCTGCGATCGAGGCGGGTGCCAATCGCATCGACGCAGCCAGCGCCGGACTGGGCGCCGGTGCCGGCAACACGCCGATGGAGGTGCTCGTGGCGGTGCTCGACCGCATGGGTTACGAGACGGGTGTCGACGTCTGGAAGATCCAGGACGTGGCCGAGGATCTGGTGCTGCCGATCATGGACTTCCCGATCCGCATCGACCGCGATGCGCTGACGCTGGGCTACGCCGGTGTCTACGGCTCGTTCTTGTTGTTTGCCAAGCGCACCGCCGCCAAGTATGGCCTGCCCTCGCGCGACGTCCTGGTCGAGGCGGGCCGCCGCAAGATGGTGGGAGGCCAGGAAGACATGATCGAAGACATCGCACTCACGATGGCTCGTGCGCGCGGTCTGCTGCCCGCCCGGGCCGCCTGAGGAGCGCCGCATGCCATTTGCACAGATCTACATGATCGAAGGCCGCACGGCCGAACAGAAGAAGGCCGTGATCGAGAAGGTCACGGCAGCGCTGAACGAAGCCGTCGGCGCACCCAGGGAGAGCATCCGAGTCTGGATCCACGAGGTGCCCAAGGAAAACTGGGGCATCGCCGGCGTGCCGGCCCGGGATCTGGGGCGCTAGTGCGCAGGCGCGGACCGATGACCGATCTTCGCTCCGATCGACAAAGCGAGCCTGACAAGGCCACCCAGCGCCGCGTGAGGCAGTTGGCTCGCGCGCTGGGCCGCAGCGGGTTGTCCGGCCCCTTTGGCCATTGCAGCGTGAGGCTCGATGCCCGTGCCTGCTTGGTCTGCGCACCCAGGCCGATGGCGGCGATCGGCCCGGATGAGGCGGGGACGGTAGTGTCCTTCGAAGGGCCGCTGCCGGCCGGGGTGCTGGGTGAGGTGCGCATCCACCAGCAGATCTACCGCCGACGACCCGAGGTGGCGGCGATCTGCCGCTTCATCTCACCCCAGATCACCGCGTTGGCCGCTCTGGGGCGCACGCCCCGGCCACGGCACGGCTTCGGCAGTTACTTCGCTCCCGAGGTGCCGTTCTGGCCGCAGCCGGCGCTGGTGCGTGACGACGCATCGGCGCAGGGTGTGGCCGAACGCATCGGCGCAGGTCCAGCCATCGTGCTGAACGTGAACGGTGCTGTCACCGTCGGCCGCTCGGCGGAGCAGGCGCTGGCGCTGGCCTGGTTCCTCGAGGACGCGGCGCGGGTCGAGCTGGCCGCGCTGGCATCGGGTCTGGCCGACAGTGCGCCCCTGCTCCTCGGCGATGCAGCCGATCAGCGTGCGACCTGGGAAGGCCGCATCGCCGAACGCGTCTGGGACTTCCTGACGCACGACGACCCGGAGTGAGCCGATCGCTCCTCCGTTCTGCCGCAACACACAAGGAGACCGACATGGCCGAGATCCTGGGACTGGGGCTTTCGCACTATCCGCCGTTCAGCGGCTTCGACGACAACATGGCCGGCATCCTGCGCGGCCGGCTGGCAGACCCGGACATCCCCGCTGAGGCCAAGGACCCGGCCAACTGGCCGGCGGCGATGCAGGCCGAATGGGGCGACGACCAGGGACGTGCCGCCGCCGCCCGGCACCGCGAGGCGGTGCTGCGGGGCAGCCGCCGCGTTCGGCAGGCGCTGGATGAGTTCAACCCGGACTTCGTGCTGATCTGGGGGGACGATCAATACGAGAACTTCAGGGAGGACGTCATCCCCGCCTTCTGCGTGCAGGCATACGACGATATGACGGTCTACCCTTGGCGGCACGCAAGCGCCTCGGCGATGTTCGATCCCAAAGTGCGCGATCAGTGGGGCGGCGGCAAGCCCAATGTCTGGAACGAGAGCGCCGACACGTCCTTTGTGCTGCGCGGTCACCCGCAGGCGGCACGCCATCTGGCGAGCGAACTGCTGCTCGACGAGTTCGACATCGCCTATGCCTACAAGCCGTTGCACCACCCGGGGTTGGCGCATGCCTTCCTGAATGCGGTGCTGTACCTGGACTACGACCGAAAGGGATTTCCGTACCCCGTGGTGCCTGTGCAGATCAACTGCTACGGCAGGGCGGTGGTGAGCTACAAGGGCTTTGCCAGCCCCTGGGCAGACCGGGGCCGTCAGCCCGATCCGCCGTCACCGACGCCGCGGCGTTGCATGCGCTTCGGCGCAGCCATCGCCCGCATCCTGCGGGAAAGCCCCTGGCGCGTGGCCATCGTGGCGTCGTCCAGCTGGTCGCACGCCTTCCTGGTCGACAAGACCTACCGCATCCAGCCCGACGTGGCGGCCGACAGGCGTCTGTATGACGCGCTGGTGGCCGGCGACTATGCGTTCTGGGAAAACTACGGCCTGGCTCAAATTGAAGAATCTGCGCAGCAGGAGGTGCTCAACTGGTTCGCGCTCGCAGGCGCGATGAAGGAACTGGGCCTGAAATTGGAGTTCTCCGACTTCGTCGAAACCTGGGTGTTCAACTCCAGCAAAGTGGCCGCCATCGCTCGTTGAGATCGATCCTGCCGTCGGCGAACGCGCCCAGACGGCACCCCGACGCACATCGACGGGTTGGTCCGTGTCCGTTTGCGCACGCCGATGCGCGGTTCAAGCGCCGCGGATTCGACCCAGGGCCCCGAGTCCGTTTCGGAGTCTCTCAAGCCCGTATGATTTCCAGTGGGAATCTGTCGAATCACAAACGTTTGTTTGCGAAATCGAAGCGGCAACCGTAGAGTCGATTTCACTTTCGCTACAGCGGGCAGTGAATCGATGATCTACCTCAGACGATTACCGAAGTTCGAGTTCGTCCGTCCCGGCACCCTCGACGAGGTGCGCTTGCTGATGGACGCGACCGCCGACGGCGAGGCGATGCTCCTCGCAGGCGGCACTGACGCGATCCTGCAGATGCGACGCCGCGAAAGGTCGCCGCGCTGCGTGGTCGGCCTCAAGAGCGTTGCCGAGCTCGACTTCGTCCGGGAAGAAGCCGACGGCAGCCTCTCGATCGGAGCGATGACTTCGCTGCACGATCTGCTGTCGGCGGCGTGCGTGCGCCGGCACTGTGGCGTGGTCGCGGAGGCCGCTGCGCAGATCGGCGGCCGCGAGCTGCGCAACGTGGCCACGGTCGGCGGGAACATTGCCGGTGCATTGCCCTGCGCCGACATGCCGCCGCCGCTGATGGCGCTCGATGCTCAAGTCAAGCTGAGCCGCCGGGATGACGATCGCTGGCTGCCGCTCGAGCAGTTCTACCCGGCGTTCTCGCAGACGGCGGCGGCCCGCGGTGAACTCGTCACGGAGATTCGCGTTCCGCGCCCCGCGCCGTTCACCGGGGGCGCGTACCTGAAGTATCACGATCGCCATTCGATGGACATGACGGTCGTCGGCGTGAGCGCGGTCGTCACGCTCGATGCGCCGCGAGGGGTGGTTCAGGATGTGCGATTGGCGTTGGCCAACAGCGCGCCGACGACGTTCCGTGCGCGCGCTGCCGAGCAAGTGCTTCGCGGCCGCCGGCCGAACGACGCGGCGCTCGCCGAGACCGCGGATGCGGCGTGCCGGGAAGCGGATCCTCGCAGCTCGTGGCGCGCCAACCGCGACTACCGGATGGTGTTGATCCGCACCCTTACGAAACGGGCGATCGCGGCGGCCTGCGAGCGAGCCGGCGCACCCACCGGAGTGCAAGCATGAAAGACATGATCGACGTCACGCTCCACGTCAACGGAGTGCGCTATGACGCGGCCATCCGGCCGTGGCGCACGCTGCTGGAAGTTCTGCGCGAAACGCTGTCGCTGACCGGCACGAAGCGTTCGTGCGGCGAAGGGCAGTGCGGCGCCTGCACCGTGCTGATCGACGGCAAGGCGGTGAACTCGTGCCTGTACCTCGCTGTCGAGGCGCACGGCAGGACGATCCAGACGATCGAAGGGCCGGTCGAGGGCGATCCGCTTGTCCAGCAGTTGCAGCGATCGTTTGCGAACAAGGGAGCGATCCAGTGCGGATTCTGCACGCCCGGCATGATCGTCCAGGCGCGGTCACTGCTCGCCGAGAGGCCGGAGCCGAGCGAGCAGGAGATCCGCGAGGCGCTGGTGGGCCACCTGTGTCGTTGCACCGGGTACGTACAGATCATCGAGGCGATCCAGGATGCCGCGGCGCAGATGGCGCAACAGGAGGTCAACTGAGATGGACCAAAAACAACTGCACGAGTTCGATGTCATCGGCAAGCCGACGCCGAAGAAGGATGCGCTGCTGAAGGCAACCGGTCGCGCGGAGTACGCCGACGACCTGTCGATGCCCGGCATGCTGTACGGCAAGTTGCTGCGCAGCCCTCATCCGCATGCGCGCATCGTGCGCATCGACACGAGCCGGGCCGAGGCGCTGCCGGGCGTGCGCGCCGTGATCACCGGGCGCGACTTTCCCGGCGTGCGCTACGGAAACCTGCCGAACACGCGCGACTACCTTCCGCTCGCACTCGACGTCGTTCGCTACATCGGAGAGGAAGTCGCAGCGGTGGCTGCGCTCGACGAGGACACGGCCGAGGACGCGCTCGACCTCATCGACGTCGAGTACGAAGTGCTGCCTGCCGTCTTCGACCCCGAGGCGGCCTTGGAGCCCGAAGCACCGCAGTTGCACGGTCACGCGGCCGGCAACGTCTCGGCGCACACCGAGTTCGAATTCGGTGAAGTGGACGCCGCATTCGAGAAGGCCGAATACGTCCGCGAGGACGTATTCGAGACCCAACCGGTCAAGCAGGGGATGCTCGAGCCGCATGCGTGCATCGGGAGTTGGGAGCGCGACGGCAAGGCGACGCTGTGGGCCTGCAAGATGAGCCCGTACGTCGTCTGGCGCCAGCTGTCGATGGGTCTCGATCTGCCGCCGGGCGAGGTGCGCGTCGTGCAAACGTACGTCGGCGGGGGCTTCTCGGGCGGCAAGCAAGAGGCCATGCCGATGGATTTCTGCGCGCTGATGCTGTCGCGCAAGACGGGCCGGCCGGTGAAGTTCGTTCACACGATGGACGAGGTTCTGACGATCGGACACATGCGCCATCCGATGAAGATCCGACTGCGTACGGCGACGACGCGCGACGGGCACATCGTCGCGCAGCATTGCCGACTGATGGCCAACGGCGGCGCCTACTCGAGCATCGGCGGTTTCAGCATCTTCCTTGCGGGTGCGATGCTGAACCTTCCGTACCGCGTGCCCAACATGCGCTACGACGCGGTTCGCGTCTACACGAACAACGGGTTCTGCGGGGCGCTGCGCGGTCACACGGTCGTGCAGATCTGCTTCGCGCGCGACTCGCAGATGGAATTGATCGCGGCCGATCTCGGCATCGATCCGCTCGAACTACGGCGTCGCAACGCGATCCAGCCGGGCGACGTGACGGCCAACGGCTTTCGCATCGGCACCTTCGCGTTCGACGAGTGCATCGAGCGGGTGGTCGAGGCCTCGGGCTGGCACGAGAAGCGCGGCAAGCTGCCGAAGTACCGCGGCATCGGCTTCGGCTGCGGCGCACACCTGTCCGGTGCGCGGCTGATGGGCCATTCGGCCTCGGTCGCCGAGATCCGCATCCAGGAAGACGGATCGGTGCAGCTGACCACCGGGTCGACCGACGTCGGCCAAGGCGTCGAGACGGTGATGGCGATGTTCGCCGCCGAAGTGCTCGGCATCGACGTCGACGACGTGAGCTGCCGCAATGTCGACTCGGCGAGCACGCCGGTCGACCCGGGGACCTTCGGCTCGCGTGTCACGCTGTTCACCGGCAACGCGGTGATCCGTGCCGCCGAGGACGCTCGACGCCAATTGGCGGAGATCGCCGCGCAGCGGATGGGCGTCGAACCCGATGACCTCGTGTTCCGGCGCCACGAGATCATCAATCGAAAGGACGATCGGCAGCGCGCCGGACTCAAGGAGATCGTGCGCTGGGGCGCCTTCCAGCTCGGCCGCATCGTGACGGGGCGCGGCACCTATGCAGCCGGCGACGAGAAGATCGACTTCCGCACCGGCTACGGCAACTTGTCGCCAGCCTACAACCCGACGGCCTGCGCGGTCGAGGTCGAGGTCGACCCCGACACCGGGCAGGTGACGCTGCTCGGGCTGTGGGGCGCGGACGACAGCGGCACGCCGCTCAACCCGCTGGCTGTGCGCGGCCAGGTCATCGGCGCGACGGTGATGTCGATCGGCCACGCGCTGTACGAGAACGTCATGCGCACCGACGGCAAGGTGATGAATCCGTCGTTTCGCGATTACAAGATGCCGCTGGCCACCGACATCCCGCCGCTGGCGATGTTCGAACACAGCAACGTCATCACATGGGATCCCGAGGGCCCGTTCGGCGCTAAAGAGGCCGGGCAGGGCGCCGGCACCGGAGTCATCGCGGCGATCGCCAACGCCATCCACGATGCGACCGGAGTCCGGCTGCATCGTTTGCCGCTGACACCGGAGAGCATCCTGAACGGCATGCGGCAGCTGGAGGCGGAGAAGAAGGCGGAGAAGAAGGCGGAGATGGTAGCGGTCGCGCAGTAGCAATTCCGCTGACTCCGGGACTACCTGGGAGGAGACGATGCTCGAAGGGTGCACGCCCTGGCCGGACGATCTCGCGCGCGAGTACGTGGCTGCCGGTATCTGGCAGCGCCGGAGTCTTGCCGACGAACTCGAGGCGCGCGCGCAAAGCGATGGCGACTCCGTCTTCGTCCGGGACCGCGACGGTTCGATGACGTACGGACAGGTCGATCGCCTGGCGAGCCGGCTCGCCGCAGAGTTGCTGGCCATCGGACTACGGCGGCACGACATCGTGCTCGTGCAGCTGCCGAACACGCGCGAGTTCGTGCTGCTGTTTTTCGCCTTCCACAAGATCGGAGTTGTTCCGGTCCTGTGCCTTCCTGCGCACCGGCGCTTCGAGATGGAGCACTTCGCGAAGTGCACAGGCGCGGTCGCGCACTTCTTCCAGCAGGGCTTCCGGGGATTCGACTTCGCGGCCATGTCGAGGGAGATTCAGGCGGCGGCACCCTCGTTGCGTCATCGGATTTCCATCGGTCATGGGGTGGAGCCCGACGTCACCTGGGTCGGGCCATGGCTCGAGCGTGCCGCCCGGGACGACGAGGTCGAACCGATTGCGCCGACGCAGCGCGCCGATCCCTTCGAAGTCGCCTTCATGATGCTGTCGGGCGGCACGACGGGCGTGCCCAAGCTCATTCCCCGCACGCACGCCGACTACATTTTCAATGCGCGGGAGTGCGCCCGTGTGCTCGACTGGAACGGAGACACGACCTATGTGATCGGGCTCCCGGCTGCGCACAACTTCGCGCTCGGCGCTCCGGGGATGGTCGCTGCGCTCGCGGTCGGCGCAAGTGTCGCGCTCGCCGCGTCGACCGATCCCGACGAGCTGTTCTCGACAATCGAGCGCACCCGTGCGGACGTGCTTCCGGTGACGCCGGCTTCGCTGATCACGCTGCTCGATTCGCCGAGCAGGCACCGCTACGACCTCGGCTCGCTCTCGCAGGTATGCGTCGGCGGCCAGCGCATGCTGCCCGAGCTATTCGATCGGCTGCGCGTCGCGCTTCCGCGGGCCGAGCCGATCCATGCTTTCGGCATGGCCGAAGGCCTGACCAACCTCAGCCGACCCCGCGATCCGGTGGCGATGAGGCGCGAGACGCAGGGCCGGCCGGTGTCGCGCTTCGACGAGATTCGTATCGTCGACGAAGCCGGGATCGACGTCGCGGTTGGTGCGGTCGGCGAGTTGATCACGCGCGGCCCCTACACGATTCGCGGCTACTTCCGCAACGCCGAACAGAACCGCTCGGCGTTCACCTCCGACGGCTTCTATCGCACGGGCGATCTAGTGCGCATGGACTCGAGCGGGAACCTCGTTGTCGAGGGGCGCAAGAAGGATCTCGTCAATCGCGGAGGCGAGAAGATCAGTGCCGAGGAGGTCGAGAACCTGATCCTCGCGCACGACAAGGTGCAAATGGTCGCTGTCGTCGCGATGCCGTGCCGCGTGATGGGCGAGCGCTGCTGCGCGTTCGTCGTGACGAAGGGGGGGGCATCGCTGATGCTGGCCGAGATCAACGAATTCCTGATGTCCAAGCAAATCGCCCGCTTCAAGCTGCCCGAGCGGCTGGAGATCGTGGATTCGTTTCCATACACTGCGATGGGCAAGGTGTCCAAGAAGGCGCTGCGCGATCTCATTGCGCAGCAACTCGCCAGCGAAGGCGCCGACTGAGCAACTGCCTTCGCTCCTCAAGCCTCACCGAAGATTGCGGCCACCTGCCGTCGCAGCCACGCATTCGCCAGGTCGCGGTGCGCGCGCGCGTGCCATTGCTGGGTGATCGTCAGTGCCGGAATCGGGAACGGCAGCGGCTGGATGGCGAGCAGCGAGCTGCCGGTGATCATCGAATCGGCCAAGCGCGCCGGCAGCGTCAGCAGCAGATCGGATTCGGCAATGATCGCCGGCAGGCCAAGCGCATGGCCTGCAGTGAAGGTCACGTGGCGCTCGAGCCGCTCCTGTTCGAGCACCTTCTGCAGCATGCGCCGCAACGACGAGTAAGTGGCGCCGCCCGGGTGGTAGTCGACGTGACGCGCCTTCAGATAGCCGCTCTTCGTCAGCTTGCGTTTCGCGAGCGGATTCCCTTGGCTCATCAGGACGACGAAGCTCTCCGAGAACAGCCGTTGGCGGTAGTAGCCGGGGCCCATCGCCGGCCAGTTTCCCACCACCAGGTCGATCGACCCCTCATGCATCGCGAGTCGGCCGTCCTCGGGCGAAACCTCGAGCGTCTCCAGCCTGATGTCGGGGGCGGCCGCCCGCAAGTGCGCAATCAGTCGCGGCACGAAGATCATCTGTGCCAGGTCGCTCATCAGGACCCGGAACAACCGCTCTGAGGTCGCCGGATCGAAGCGTCGCGGCGTGCTCACCGCGCCCTCGATGCGGTCGAGGCCTTCGGTGATCGGCGCGATGATCGATTCGACCAGCGCAGTGGGCAGCATGCCGGCGGTCGAGCGAACGAACAGCGGATCGTCGAGACGCGCCCGCAGGCGGCGCAACGCATTGCTTACCGCCGACTGTGTCATGCCGAGCTGCTGGCCGGCCTTCGACGCGCTGCGTGTCGCATAGACCGTGCGCAGCACGTGCAACAGGTTCAGGTCGATGGTATGGAGGTTCATCGCAGGAGATCTATCGCTGCGCGTCCGCGCAGGTTGAACCACTATTTTGATTTGAAATCGGAGATATCAGGAATCTTCGTTGGCGTGAATAGACAGAGCGCAGTAGATTTTATCGGCACCCTGCTTGGATGCGTTCGAAGAGCACGCTGATCAATGCCCCAGGGAAGACATTCGATGCGCCGGCTGCAGGGTTTCAATCAGAGAGAGCCTCGCGCCGTTCGGCTTCCGTCGCGGAGACGCATGCGATGAGCGCTACGCAACCCGGCATCACGGGAGGTGACGCGCAGCATACCGAGGCGAACCCCGGAGTGAGCCGAACGCTCCCTTCCCGTTCAGCCTGTCCATCGAGTTTTTCCCAACCACGTTGACGGAGACACGACATGAAGCCTTCATACGCACGACGCCTTGCGCTGCACGCGCTCTTGCTGACCGGCTCGCTTGCCGGCGCGGCGAGCGTATCGGCCCAGGAGACGATCCTCAAAGTGCACCACTTCCTGTCGGCGAGTTCCAACATCCACGAGAACCTGATCCGGCCGTGGTGTGCCACGGTGAACAAGGAGTCTGCCGGCAGACTCAAGTGCCAGATCTATCCGTCCATGCAACTGGGCGGAACGCCGCCGCAACTGTTCGATCAGGCGCGCGACGGCGTGGCGGATATCGTCTGGACGGTGCCGACCTACCAGGCCGGCCGCTTCACGAAGACCGAGGTCTTCGAGTTGCCCTTCATGGCCGAGCATGCCGAGCACACCAGCCCCGCGCTGTGGGACTACATGCAGAAGAACTCGCTGGACGAATACCGCGGGGTGCGACCGCTGTTCGTGCACGTCAACGACGGCAACCTCCTGCACATGGGCAAGGCGACGGTGCGAAAGCTCGAGGACTTGAAGGGCCTGAAGGTTCGTACCCCCACCCGGCTGAGCAGCCACATCCTCGCTGCGCTGGGTGCCACGCCGGTTCAGATGCCCGTTCCGGTCGTGCCCGATGCCATCTCCAAGGGCGTGGTCGATGGCGCCCTGTTGCCGTGGGAGGTCGCTACCTCGCTGAGGATGCAGGAGATTACCAAGGCTCACGTGGAGACTCCGGCGGGTCACCCGAAGCTTTCGACCATCATTTTCGCGCTGCTGATGAACCAGGCGACTTACGACGGCCTGCCGGCGGAGTTGAAGAAGGTGATCGACGCCAACAGCGGTGTCGAGACCTCCCGCTGGGCGGGCAAGGTGGCTGATGCCGCGCTGACGCCGGCGCGCAGGATTGCGCAGGACCGCGGCAACACCTTCGTCACGCTGAGTGCCGAGGAGACCCGACGCTGGGTCGAGGCCACGGCCCGGGTGGACGACGAGTGGGTCAAGGAGGTGGGCGCCAAAGGCCACAACGGCAAGGCGCTGCTGGAGGACGCGCGTGCCGCCATTCGCCGCTACCAGTGAAGTCGAGGCAGCGAATCCCGACGCCGCGCGGCTGATCGGCCGCAACATGGCTCGACGCCGACGCCCGACTGCATGACGTCGCAGAACGGTGCGTCGGGCTGGATGAGGCCGCGGTTTTGCGCCCGAGGGGCAAGAGCCGGTGATCCGGGTGAACAACAGGCGCCACGGCTTGTCGGTGATCTCCACCGTGACCAACAAGGGACAGATGCGCTGGCGCATCTTCGACGGCGCGCTCAACACCAACATCCTGATCGACTTCCTGCGCCGGTTGATCAAGGGCGCGCGCAAGAAGCTGTTCCTGATCCTGGACAACCTGCGGGTGCATCACGCCAAGACCGTCAAGTCTTGGCTGGCCGAGCACGCCGATGCGATCGCGGTGGTCTATCTGCCCAGCTACAGCCCCGAGCTCAACCCCGACGAGATGGCCAACGCCGACATCAAGCAGGCCGTCACGATGCTGGCCCCGGCGCGCAGGAAGCTGCAACTGGTCAAGGCCACGACACGCCACCTGCGCAGCGTGCAACGTCAGCCTGAGCGCATTCGCAAGTACTTCGAGCATGGACCGGTTCGCTATGCGGCTTGATTCAAGTTCGTTGATGCCGACTCAATAGCGTGCCTGGACGAACTCGGCCTGCCGGCCGCGGCCTGCGTGTTCGTCGATGACCAGGTCCGCAACGTGCGGGGCGGTGATCGCGTCGGGCTGCGGACCGTCCACTTCGATGTCCGGCGGCCGGCCGCCTCTTACAGACAGGCTTTGGGTCTACTCGGCATCGCGCGCCCGGTGCTGCTGGCTGAGTGATCTGATCGACGGTGCGTCTGCCTTCTTTGACGAGGAGACCCTCGAGAAGGTCGAACGCATCCACCCCATCGCCTATCGCTGCCACGCCGCGAAAGAGACCGTTGATCAACCCGGCAGAGTTCCACCCGTCGTTGCCCGATTCGTGTTCAGACGGATGGGGCCACCTCTGTCCGCGGCGGCGCCATGCGTGCCTGCGGGCCGGACCGGCATCGTGTCCAGGAACGACGAGAGATGGTGGGTCGCGATCTGGTGGACGAACGGATCCTCGCAGAGCGTCGGCCGAAGATGCTCGCCAATTTTGCGCAAAGCCTGACCCGGTCGCACGCGGTGCGGGACGCCCCCGCCGTGGCGGAGGGCTTTCTGGCAGCGAACGTTTCGATGGCGCCGACAGCCGGCAACGAAAAAGGCTTGCAAGTCATTGACTCACAAGCCTTCTGAGTCTTGGTGGCGCTTCAGGGACTCGAACCCCGGACCTGCGGATTATGATTCCGTCGCTCTAACCGACTGAGCTAAAGCGCCTGAGCGGCGAATTATATCTGCGCGGTTCGCAGCGTTCTCCGCGCGGCGACGGTCGACGATACGGCCTCGCCTCCACAGCACCGGCATCCCATGTTCAGCTTCTTCAAGCGCAAGCCCGCGGCGCCGCCGCCGCCCGCCGCGCCGGCGACGTCCGCGCCCGCCATCGAGTCTCCGGCCGTTGCGGCGCCGCAGCCCGAACCGGCGCGCGAACTCGCCGCAGCATCCACTCCCGTCTCCGCGCCTGCGCTGGCGCCCGCCCCTCCGGCCGAGCGCGCCGGCTGGCTCGGCCGCCTGCGCCAGGGTCTGCGCAAGACGGGGTCGAGCATCGCCGGGGTCTTCACCGGCACGCAGATCGATGACGCGCTGTACGACGAACTCGAAGCCGCGCTGCTGATGGCCGATACCGGCACCCGGGCGGCCGAGCGTCTGCTCGCCGACCTGAAGCACCGCATCAAGGACAGCCGCGCGACCGATCCGCAGGCGGTGCGCGCGCTGCTCGCTGACGTGCTGGCCGAGTTGCTCGCACCGCTCGAGCGGGCGCTGCGCGTCGGCGAACAGGTGCCGACGGTGATGATGGTCGTCGGCGTCAACGGCGCCGGCAAGACGACGACGATCGGCAAGCTGACGCACCATCTCGCCAGCGCCAACTGCAAGGTGCTGCTCGCCGCAGCCGACACCTTCCGCGCCGCGGCGCGCGAGCAGTTGGGCGTGTGGGCCGACCGCAACCGCGTCGACATCGTGTCGCAGGAGGGCGGTGACCCGGCGGCCGTGACGTTCGACGCGGTGCGCGCCGGCGCGGCGCGCGGCTGCGACGTCGTCATCGCCGACACCGCCGGCCGGCTGCCGACGCAGCTGCACCTGATGGATGAGTTGAAGAAGATCCGACGCACGATCGCCAAGGCGCAGGAGGGCGCGCCGCACGAAGTGCTGCTCGTCGTCGACGGCAACACGGGGCAGAACGCGCTGGCGCAGGTGAAGGCTTTCGACGAGGCGTTGCAGCTCACGGGGCTCGTCATTACCAAGCTCGACGGCACGGCCAAGGGCGGCGTGCTCGCGGCGATCGCGCTGTGGGCGCGCGAGCGTGCGGCGGGCGCGGTGCCGGTCTACTTCATCGGTGTCGGCGAGAAGCTCGAAGACTTGCAGACCTTCAGCGCGCGCGAGTTCGCGCAGGCGCTGCTCGAGTAGCTCGGCGCGTCGCTCAGCGCGGCGGCGCTGGCGTTGACCCCAGCGGCACGCGGCTCGATTCGAGGTTGTCGAACCAGGTCGAGGCCGGTGGTTCGCGCAGACCGTCCGGCGCCTCGGCCGCAGGCGCTGCGGCGGCGAGCGCAGCCTCGTTCGGCAGGATCGCGGCGCGCGCCTGCTCGGGCGACGGCAGTGCGTTCTCGGTCCACACGTGCAGCGGGATTCCCGCGCCCTGCAGCACGCGGCGGATGCGCGCCAGGCGCTTGAGCGCACGTGGGCTGCTGCGGTCGTCGGGCGGCCGCACGTCGACGACGGCGACCACTTGCGATGTCGAGTCGCAGACGACGAGGTCGGCGCACAGCTGGCCGACGCGGCTCAGCCATTCGGTATAGGAGTGGCGCGTCGGCACTTTCAGGAAGCGCGCCAGCGGCACCTGCGCGAGGATCATGTGCGCCGGCAGCGCGCGCATCAGCACGGCCATTGCCCGCAGCTCCTGCGAGGTCAGGATGCGCGTGGCCTGCGGCTGCCACGCGGCCAGCGTGTCGAGGCTCTCGCGCGGGCGCTGCGCTGCGCCGGGCAGGGCCTTGCGAGAGCGCGCCCACCATCCCGCGGCGACAACCAGCACGGCCGCGACGGCGGCTCCGATCCAGATCATGTTCATGCCCGTCGTTCCTTCAGCGGCTCAGCGTGGCGGCAGGCCCATGCCGCCCATCCCGCCCATGCGCTTCATCAGCTTGGCCAAGCCCCCGCCCTTCATCTTTTTCATCATGCCCTGCATCTGCTCGAACTGGTTGAGCAGGCGGTTGACGTCCTGGACCTGCACGCCGGCGCCGATGGCGATGCGGCGCTTGCGGCTGGCCTTGATCAGCTCGGGCTTGCGGCGCTCGGTCGGCGTCATCGAACAGATGATGCCCTCCATGCGGCGCACGTCGCGCTCGGCGCGGTCCATGTCGGCGGCGCCGAGGTTGCCGGCCTTGGCGGTGAGCTGGCTCGGCAGCTTGTCCATCAGGCCCGACAGGCCGCCCATCTTTTTCATCTGCGAGATCTGCGCGAGGAAGTCGTTCAGATCGAAGGCGCTGCCCGACTTGACTTTCTCGGCGAGCTTGTGCGCAGCCTGCAGGTCGACGCCCTTTTGCACCTCCTCGACGAGCGCGACGATGTCGCCCATGCCGAGCACGCGGCCGGCGTGGCGCTCGGCGTCGAAGACTTCGAGGCCGTCGATCTTCTCGCTGACGCCGGCGAACTTGATCGGCGCGCCCGTCACCTGGCGCACCGACAGCGCGGCGCCGCCGCGCGCGTCGCCGTCGAGCTTGGTCAGCACGATGCCGGTCAGCGGCAGCGCCTCCTTGAACGCCCGGGCGGTGTTGACCGCGTCCTGGCCCTGCATCGCATCGACGACGAACAGCGTCTCGGCGGGCTTGAGCGCTGCATGCAGCTCGCGGATCTCGCTCATCAGCGCCTCGTCGATCGCCAGCCGCCCGGCGGTGTCGACCAGGAGCACGTCGAAGTAGTGGCGGCGCGCGTGGTCGAGCGCGGCGTGCGCGATGTCCAGCGGCTTCTGACCCGGCTCGGACGGGAACCATTCGGCGCCGGCCTGCTTCGTCACCGTCTTGAGTTGCTCGATCGCGGCCGGGCGATAGACGTCGGCCGAGACGGTCAGCACCTTCTTCTTGCGCTTCTCGATCAGATGCCTGGCGAGCTTGGCCGTCGTCGTCGTCTTGCCCGCGCCCTGCAGGCCGGCCATCAGCACGACGGCGGGCGGCTGCACCGCGAGGTTGATGTCGGACACCGCGCTCTTGAGCGCTCCGTCCGCGTCGACCTCACCCATCGTCGCGGCGAGTTCGCGCTGCACGATGCCGACCAGCGCCTGCCCCGGCGTCAGCGAGCCCACCACCTCGGCGCCGAGCGCCTTGTCCTTGACGCGCGAGATGAAGTCGCGCACCACCGGCAGCGCCACGTCCGCCTCGAGCAGTGCCATGCGCACTTCGCGCAGCATCTCCTGCACGTTCGATTCCGTGATGCGCGCCTGGCCGCGCATCGTCTTGACGAGCCGCGACAGTCGATCGGTCAGCGAAGAGGCCATGGGGCGCGGCGGCAGGCTCGGCGGGCGCCGGGCGCGAAAGTACACTGTGGCGTCGATTCTATCGTTCGCCCCCGTCGCGAACGGCGTGCGAGCGTGCCGCCTGCAATGAACGGTAACCATCTGAACCTGCTGCCGAGCGCAGCCGCCGTGCTCGCCTATGCGCTGGCGGCGCTGCGCCTGGACGACACGCAGCGCTGGCCGCGCGCCGCGCTGGTCGCCGGCTGGCTCGCGCATGCCGTGTCGATCGTCATCGATGTCGGCGGCTGGGGCAGCGGCATCGCGGGGGCGCGCTTCGGCTTCGCGCCGGCGCTGTCGGCCACGGTGTGGCTGGTGCTCGGCGTCTATGCGGTCGAAAGCCGCCTCGTGCCCTTGCCGCACGCGCGGCGCACGCTCGCACTGCTGGGCGGCGCTGTCGTCGCCCTCGCGGCGGCGTTCCCCGGCGAGTTCCGCCCGAACACGGCGACGCCGTGGGCGCCGCTGCACTGGATCATCGGCATCGCGTCCTATGGCCTGTTCGGCGCTGCCGTGCTGCACGCGGCGCTGCTCAATGCCGCCGATCGACGGCTGCGCCTGCACGCCGGCGGTGCGCCGCCGCCGCCGATGGGCATGCCGTTGCTGCGCCTCGAGCGGCTGACGTTCCGCTTCGTGACGGCCGGCTTCATCGTGCTGTCGATCGCGATCGTGCTCGGCTGGACCGCGACCGATGCCTGGCGTTGGGACCACAAGGCGGTGTTCTCCGTCCTCGGCTGGCTCGTCTTCGCCGGCCTGATGGCAGGGCGCCACTTCTTCGGCTGGCGCGGGCGACGCGCGACGCGCTGGGTCTATGCCGGCGCGGTGCTGCTGCTGCTGGCCTACGTCGGCTCGCACTTCGTGCTCGAAGTGCTGCTGCAGCGCGGAGGTGCAGCATGAAGTATCTCGTCATCGCGTTGATCGTCGTTGCGCTGGTCTGGCTGGCGCGAGCGGGGCGGCGCCGTGTCGACGACGCGACGCGGCGCCGCGCGCCGCGCGGCGCCGAGCCGATGGTGACCTGCGCGCACTGCGGCCTGAACCTGCCGCGCGGCGAGGCGCTTGCCGCCGGCGACGCGTGGTACTGCGACGAGGCGCACCGCGTGGCGCACGCGCGCAAGGACGCGGCAGGTTGAACGCGGCGCCGCGCCCCGCGCAGCGCCACGAAGGGCGGCGTGACGCGGCGCCGCCGCTCGAATCGTGGTTCGGCGCGCTCGGCGTCGGCGCCGACACGCAGTTGAGCGACGACGGCGGATTCGACGACGCCGACTCGCGCTTCGAAGGCGGCTGGCCGGCGGCGGGCGCTCCGTCGCCCGACGACTCGCGCTTCCTGTCGCGCGAGGCGCGGCGCATCGTCGGCGCCGGGACGACGGCGTTCCAGCGCATCTACGGCGCCTACCTGGCCGCGCGCGCGGCGCTCGGCGGCATGCTGTTCGCGGCGCTGGTCGCCGGCACCGTGTTCGGCATGCGCGTGCCGCTCGACGTGCTGGCGATCTGCGCCGCCTATGTCGCGCAGGCGACCGCATGGTGGGCCGTGCCGCGGCTGCGCAGCGGCGCGCCGGCGCGGCAGTCGCTGCGGCGTCTGCGACGCCGCCAGTGGGCCGCGACGATCGGCGTCGATCTGCTCGTGTTCGCGACGCTGCACCTGCTGTCGCCTTCGGTCGGGCTGAACTTCGCCGCGATGCTGGTGCTGCCGGTGCTGATGGCCGGCGTACTGACGCCGCGCCGACCCGCGCTCGCCACGGCGGCGGGCGTCACGCTGGCGCTGCTGGCGACGGCGTGGCACGACGTGCTCGGCGGCGCCGACCCCGCCGTGCTGCTGACGCAGGCCGGGCTGGCGGGCGCGGGCTTCTTTGTCATCACGCTGCTGGCCGGCGAGCTGGCCGGGCGGCTGGCGCGCGAGGAGCTGGCTGCGCGAGGCGGCATGGAGCTGGCGCGCCAGCAGGCGCAACTCAGCCGCCTCGTGATCGAGGAGATGCAGGAAGGCGTGCTCGTCGTCGACCGCAAGGGCCGGGTGCGCGCCGCCAACCCGGCGGCGCGCAGCCTGCTCGCACCCAGCGGCGCGGCACGCGTGGCGCCGTTCCAGCTGCGTGGCGTCGAGCCCTGGGAGCCGCTGGTGCAGGCCGTCGAGACGGCGTTCGCCGAAGGCGCCTGGCCCGAAGCCGGGCGCGAGGTGACGCTGCGCTTTTCGCCCGGACTGGTGCGCACACTGCTGCTGCGCGTGCGCTTCACGCGCCGCCGCGGGCCCGAAGCGAGCGAAGAGCTGTGCGTGCTGTTCGTCGAGGACGTGCGCGCCGTCGAGGCGCGCACACGCCAGGAAAAGCTGGCGGCGATGGGCCGCGTGTCGGCCGGCATCGCGCACGAGATCCGCAACCCGCTGGCGGCGATCTCGCAGGCCAACGCGCTGATGGCCGAGGACGCCGAGACGCCGGGCCAGCGCCAGCTGACGCGGCTCGTCGCCGACAACGTCGAGCGCTTGAAGCGCATCGTCGACGATGTGATGGAGGTCGCGCCCGGCGCGACGCCGTCGCCCGCGAGCATCGACGCGACGACGCAGGTCGGCGCGATCTGCGCCGAGTGGCTGCGCGCGACCAAGCTGCCGATCGGCGACGCCGGCCCGCTGCGGGTCGAGCTGCCGGCCGACGGCGTCGGCGTGCTGTTCGATGCCGAGCACCTGCGCCGCGTGCTCGTCAACCTGCTCGACAACGCGCTGCGCCACGGCGGCGGCAAGCCGGGCTCGATGCTCGTGCGGCTCGCGGCTCGCGACGAGATCCACGCCGTGCTGACGGTGGCCAGCGCCGGCGAGCCGATCGCACCCGACGTTGAGCGCTTCCTGTTCGAACCGTTCTTCTCGACGCGCAGTCGCGGCACCGGCCTCGGCCTGTATATTTGCCGGGAACTGTGCGAGCGCTACGGCGCGAGCATCGACTACCGCGCGCGCGGCGAGACCGAGCCGCTGCGCAACGAGTTCGTCGCGGTGCTGCTGCGCGATCACGATCCGACGTTCCGCGCTGCCGAGTCGCGCTCCCTGTTCGCCTCATGACCTCGCCCGCCCACTTCAGCCTGCTCGTCGTCGACGACGAGCCCGATCTGCGCACGCTCTACGAGCTGACGCTGCTGCGCGAGGGCTACGACGTCGAGACCGCCGGCACGGTTGAGGAGGCGCTGCTGCTGTTGAAGGACCGCATCTTCAGCGCCGTGATCACCGACATGCGCCTGCCCGACGGCAGCGGCCTCGACGTGCTGCGCCGCCTGGAAGAAGACAGCCGGCGCGAGAAGGCGATCGTCATCACGGCCTACGGCTCGGCCGAGAACGCCGTCGAGGCGCTCAAGGCCGGCGCCTACGACTACCTGACCAAGCCGGTCGACCTGAAGCAGTTTCGCTCCGTCGTCGCGTCGGCGATCGGCCGCGCGCCGCAGACGCAGCCGACGCTCGACCCGTCGAGCCTGCCGTCGGAAGCCGGCCCGAGCGCGGCGCCGCAGCGCGCGCGGGCTGCGGCCGAGGCGCCGCTCGTGGCGCCCATCCATCCGGCGCTCGCGCGGCTGGCCGGCGCATCGACGGCGATGCACCAGGTGCGCGCGCTGATCGAGAAGGTGGCGCGCAGCATGGCGCCGGTGTTGGTCAGCGGCGAGTCGGGCACCGGCAAGGAACTCGTCGCGCGCGCGATTCACGAGGTCAGCTCGCGTGCGGCGCAGCCCTTCGTCGCCGTCAACTGCGGCGCGATCCCCGAGCAGTTGCTCGAGGCCGAGTTCTTCGGCTACCGCAAGGGCGCGTTCACCGGCGCCGCCGAGGATCGTGGCGGCTTCTTCCAGGCCGCCAATGGCGGCACGCTGTTCCTCGACGAGATCGGCGATCTGCCGCTGTCGATGCAGAGCAAGCTGCTGCGCGCGATCCAGGAGCGCTCGGTGCGGCCGGTCGGTGCGGTGGCCGAGCAGGGCGTCAACGTGCGCATCCTGAGCGCGACGCACAAGGACCTCGGCGCCGAGGTGCTGGCGAGCACGTTCCGCCAGGATCTCTATTACCGGCTCAACGTGATCCAGATCCGGGTGCCGCCGCTGCGCGAGCGGCTCGAAGATCTGCCGGCGATCTGCGAGCGCGTGCTCGACCGCATTGCCACCGATGCCGGCGTCTCGCCGGCGCCGCGGCTGACGCGCGCCGCGCAGGCGCTGCTGGCGCGCTATGCGTTCCCCGGCAACGTGCGCGAGCTCGAGAACCTGCTGCACCGCGCCGTCGCGCTGACCGGCGCCGACACGATCGATGTCGCCGATCTCGGCATGCCCGAGTCCGAGTTCGTCGCGGCCGAGACGCCGCTGTTCGACGACATTGCAACCATCGAGGCAGTTGACGTGAAGACGCTGCCGGCTGCCGGGATCGGCGCGGCCGAGGCGCCGCTGCCCGACGACCTGGCGCGCCACCTCGACGACGTCGAGCGCGACATCCTCGTGCGCGCGCTGTCGCGGCATCGCTTCAACCGCACGGCGGCCGGCGCGAGCCTGGGCCTGTCGCTGCGCCAGATGCGCTATCGCATGGCGCGGCTGGGCATCCACGTCGCCGACCACGCGCTGGCCAACGGCGCCGAAGCCGACGCCGACGACGGCGTGCGATGACGCTGCGCGCAGCGCCCGACACGTGGCGCGACGGCTGGTGGACGCGTGCGCGCGCCTGCCCGTCGCCGAACTTCGGGCCGCGCCCGCCGGGCGCGCGCGTCGAGCTCGCGCTGATCCACTCGATCAGCCTGCCGCCGGGCGTCTACGGCGGCGACGCGATCGAGCGCCTGTTCACCAACTCGCTCGACTGGGGCGCGCATCCTTACTTCGAGCAGATCCGCGGCCTCGAGGTATCGGCGCACTTCCTCGTCCGACGCGACGGCGCGCTGCTGCAGTTCGTCTCGTGCGACGACCGCGCCTGGCATGCCGGCGCCTCGAGCTGGCGCGACCGCCCCGACTGCAACGACTACTCGATCGGCATCGAGCTCGAGGGGCTCGAAGGCGAGCGCTTCGAGCCGGCGCAGTACGCCACGCTGATCGAGCTGCTGAGCGCGCTCGCCGCGCGTTACCCGATCACGGGCGTCGCGGGGCACGAGCACGTCGCGCCCGGCCGCAAGCTCGATCCGGGGCCCGGATTCGATTGGCAACAAGTCGTAACCGGCCTGCAGTGGCCGGCGTCGTCGTTTCCGGCCGGCACGGCCTGAGAACGCGTGCAACGGCGCGGCTCGCGCCGTCGAGAGCGACTGGCTGCTGGTTGTCAATGAGGAGTTGACACGCTAGGGGTAGCGCTTGAACGCGCTACAGACCCCATATATAGTGTCCGGACGTATCGATCAATCCGTTGCCGACACCCTCGACGATGTGCCGTGTCACTGCGATCACCGCTGATCACGAAGGCCGGGACGAGGCGCCCGGCGGTCGCCCGGCGATGCCCGGATGCCGACCGATGCGGGCCCCGCAACGCGCGGCGGCGTCGCGCTGACGCAGCTCGCGCTGCAGCTTTCGCTTCCTGCCGCACCCGACCGACCGACGACCGTGGCGCGTCCGACCGACCGCCATCCGACCACGCTTCCAAGACGAGGGGAATCCATGCAAGCCGTGCCCATCACCACCACTTCGGCGGATCCCGCGCAGCCGCAGGCGGCGCTGCAGGGCAGCGCTGTGCTGTCCGCCTACCAGGGCTACCAGATCATCCGGCGCAACGGCGCCGTCGTCGCATTCGAGCCGAACAAGATCGCCGTCGCGCTGATGAAGGCCTTCCTCGCGGTGCACGGCACGCAGGGCGCGGCTTCGGCGAGCGTGCGCGAGACGGTCGACGGGCTGACCGGGACCGTGGTGCGCGCGCTGCTGCGTTCGCGTCCGGGCGGCGGCACCTTCCACATCGAGGACGTGCAGGACCACGTCGAGCTGGGCCTGATGCGCGGCGGCCATCACGAGGTGGCGCGCGCCTACGTGCTGTATCGCGAGCGGCGCGCGCAGGAGCGCGCGAAGCAGGCGCAGCCTGCGGCGTCGCGCGAGGCCGGCCTCGCGGTGATCGACGGCGGTCAGCGCGTGCCGCTGGACATCGCGCGCCTGCGCGCGCTCGTCGAGTCGGCCTGCGCCGGCCTCGGCGCCGACGTGCAGGCCGATCCGATCCTCGCCGAGACGCGGCGCAACCTCTACGACGGCGTGCCGATCGACGAGGTCTACAAGGCGGCGATCCTCGCCGCGCGCACGCTGATCGAGAAGGATCCGGGCTATGCGCGCGCCACGGCGCGCCTGCTGCTGCACACGATCCGCCGCGAGATCCTCGCAGAGGAGGTGACGCAGGCCGAAATGCAGGAGCGCTATGCCGACTACTTCCCGGGCTTCATCCAGCGCGGCGTCAAGGCCGAGCTGCTCGACGACAAGCTGCTGCAGTTCGATCTGCCGCGCCTGGGCGCGGCGCTGAAGGCCGAACGAGACCTGCAGTTCGACTATCTCGGCCTGCAGACGCTGTACGACCGCTATTTCCTGCACGTCGACGACCAGCGCATCGAGATGCCGCAGGCGTTCTACATGCGCGTCGCGATGGGGCTGGCGCTGGGCGAGCTCGACCGCGAGGCGCGCGCGATCGAGTTCTACGAGGTGCTGTCGAGCTTCGACTTCATGAGCTCGACGCCGACGCTGTTCAACTCGGGCACGCGGCGCTCGCAGCTGTCGAGCTGCTACCTCACGACGGTGTCGGACGATCTCGACGGGATCTACGAGGCGTTGAAGGAGAACGCGCTGCTGTCGAAGTTCGCCGGCGGGCTGGGCAACGACTGGACCAACGTGCGTGCGCTCGGCAGCCACATCAAGGGCACCAACGGCAAGAGCCAGGGCGTCGTGCCGTTCCTCAAGGTCGTCAACGACACGGCGGTCGCCGTCAACCAGGGCGGCAAGAGGAAGGGAGCGGTCTGCGCCTATCTGGAGACCTGGCATCTCGACCTGGAGGAGTTCCTCGAGCTGCGCAAGAACACGGGCGATGACCGCCGCCGCACGCACGACATGAACACGGCGAACTGGATCCCCGACCTGTTCATGCGCCGCGTGATCGACAACGGCGAGTGGACGCTGTTCTCGCCGTCGACCTGCCCCGACCTGCACGACAAGTTCGGCCGCGCCTTCGAGGAGGCCTACACGGCCTACGAGAAGAAGACCGAGACCGGCGAGTTGAAGCTCTTCAAGCGGGTTCGCGCGACCGACCTGTGGCGCAAGATGCTTTCGATGCTGTTCGAGACCGGGCATCCGTGGATCACGTTCAAGGACGCCTGCAACGTGCGCTCGCCGCAGCAGCACGTCGGCGTCGTGCACTCGTCGAACCTGTGCACCGAGATCACGCTCAACACGAGCGACTCCGAGATCGCCGTCTGCAACCTCGGCTCGGTCAACCTGGCGCAGCACCTGAAGGACGGCAGGGTCGACCATGCCAAGCTGAAGAAGACGGTCGCCACCGCGATGCGCATGCTCGACAACGTGATCGACATCAACTACTACGCCGTCAAGAAAGCGCGCCAGTCGAATCTGCGCCACCGGCCGGTGGGGCTCGGCATCATGGGCTTCCAGGACGCGCTCTACGAGCTGCGCGTGCCGTATGCATCGCAGGAAGCTGTGGCGTTCGCCGACCGCTCGATGGAGGCCGTCTGCTATCACGCCTACTGGGCATCGACCGAGCTGGCCGAGGAGCGCGGCCGCTATTCGAGCTACCGCGGCTCGCTGTGGGACCGCGGCATCCTGCCGCTCGACACGCTCGACCTGCTGGCCGAGCAGCGCGGCGGCTGGGTCGACGTCGACCACAGCACCACGCTCGACTGGGACGCGCTGCGCGAGCGCATCGGCCGGCACGGCATGCGCAACTCGAATTGCGTGGCGATCGCGCCGACGGCGACGATCTCCAACATCGTCGGCGTCAGCGCGTCGATCGAGCCGATCTTCGGCAACCTCTCGGTCAAGTCGAACCTGTCGGGCGAGTTCACCGTCGTCAACGAGCACCTGGTGCGCGACCTCAAGAAGCTCGGGCTTTGGGACGACGTGATGGTGATGGACCTCAAGCACTTCGACGGCTCGCTGCGCCGCATAGACCGCGTGCCTGAGGACCTGAAGGCGCTCTATGCGACGGCGTTCGAAGTCGAGGCGCAGTGGCTGGTCGAGGCCGCGGCGCGGCGCCAGAAGTGGATCGACCAGGCGCAGTCGCTCAACATCTACATGGCCGGCGTCTCGGGCAAGAAGCTCGATGAGACCTACAAGCTCGCGTGGCAGCGCGGCCTGAAGACGACGTACTACCTGCGCACTGTCGGCGCGACGCACGCCGAGAAGTCGACGGTGAAGGCGGGGCAGATGAACGCCGTGCCGGGCGCGACGAGCACCGCGATGTACGCCGCGCCGCAGAGCAGCGACACGCATGTCGACGCTGCGAGCGACATCAAGTTCTGCGCGATCGACGACCCGACGTGCGAGGCGTGTCAGTGAGCGGCGCGCGGCTTCGCATCACGTGCGTTGTGATGCGTGCGCCGCGCATCGCAACGTGCATCTCGACGATGCGATGCCGCAACATCGAGCGCGCGCGAATGTCAACAAGTGCTTGGTGTTTCGACACAACACTCTCATAATCCGACGCCATAGGAAGTCAGCCATGCTGGTCTGGGAAGAAGAAATCCGATCCACGACGATCCACGCAAGCGGCTTCACGCCGAGTACCCTTCGCGACGCGAAGGAGGTGGGCTCTTCGCTTCCGACTCTGCAAGCCGCGGTCTTTGCGGCCGAATCGAAAGCCGACACGACGCGTCGCGTCAACGTCGCCGAGAAGCGCATCATCAACGGCGCGACCGACGTCAATCAACTGGTTCCCTTCAAGTACAAGTGGGCGTGGGAGAAGTACCTCGCCACCTGCGCCAACCACTGGATGCCGCAGGAAGTGAACATGTCGCGCGACATCGCGACCTGGAAGGATCCGAACGGTCTGACGGAAGACGAGCGCCGCATCGTCAGGCGCAACCTCGGCTTCTTCGTGACCGCCGATTCGCTGGCCGCCAACAACATCGTGCTGGGCACCTACCGCCACATCACGGCGCCCGAGTGCCGCCAGTTCCTGCTGCGCCAGGCGTTCGAGGAAGCGATCCACACCCACGCCTACCAGTACATCGTCGAGTCGCTCGGCCTCGACGAAGGCGAGATCTTCAACGCCTACCACGAGGTCGCGTCGATCCGCGACAAGGACGAGTTCCTGATCCCGTTCATCGACGCGATCATGGATCCGGCCTTCCGCACCGGCACGCCCGAGGCCGACCAGACGCTGCTCAAGTCGCTGATCGTCTTCGCCTGCCTGATGGAAGGCCTGTTCTTCTACGTCGGCTTCGCGCAGATCCTCGCGCTCGGCCGCCAGAACAAGATGACGGGCGCCGCCGAGCAGTACCAGTACATCCTGCGCGACGAGTCGATGCACTGCAACTTCGGCATCGACCTGATCAACACGATCAAGCTCGAGAATCCGCAGTTGTGGACTGCAGCGTTCAAGGCCGAGATCCAGGCGCTGTTCCAGCGCGCCGTAGATCTCGAATACCGCTACGCCGAGGACACGATGCCGCGCGGCGTGCTGGGGCTCAATGCCTCGATGTTCAAGGGCTATCTGCGCTACATCGCCAACCGGCGCGCGGTGCAGATCGGTCTGGAGGAGCTCTTCCCGAACGAGGAGAACCCGTTCCCGTGGATGAGCGAAATGATCGACCTGAAGAAAGAGCGCAACTTCTTCGAGGCACGCGTCATCGACTACCAGTCGGGTGGCGCGTTGTCCTGGGAATGACGGCGCCCTGACGCGGCAGCGAAACGCAGCAGGTCATGGCAGAGATCAAGATTCGCGGATCGCGAAGCGCCGACGCAAGAATCGGCGCACGCGGCTCGCAACCCCATTCACCGCACCGGGGCGCCCCTCCTGGGCAGACCTTGGGTGGTGGATCGCTGCAAGGCGTCGGCCTCATGCCGATGCGGCGCAGTGTCTCTTCAACTTGATCAAGGAGAAATGTGATGGCAACTGCGAAGAAAGCGGCGAAGAAGCCGGCGGCCAAGAAAGCTGCAGCGAAGAAGGCCCCGGCCAAGAAGACGGCGGCGAAGAAGGCGCCGGCGAAGAAGGCTGCGGCCAAGAAGCCGGCGGCGAAGAAGAAG
>CAYJLV010000025.1:0-61466 GCA_964371405.1 uncultured Burkholderiaceae bacterium | reverse complement strand
ATTGGAGCTGTTCGGGGGCATCACGCGGGCACGCTGGATTCGTTCACAGGTTCTCAGCGCGCGCCCTGGGAGGCCTGCGTCGCGAAGGTCAGCCGCGCCAGCCCGGCGCGGCGCGCGGCGTCGAGCACGTTGACGACGGACTGGTGCGCGGCCGCGGCGTCGGCCGAGATGATGACGACCGACTCCTTGTTGTCGCCCGCCGCGGCGCGCAGCTCGGCGGTCAGCAGGTCGATGCTGCGGCCCTCGACCGGACGCCGGTTCAGCGTGTAGCGGCCGTCGGACGCGACGGAGACGATGATCTCGCGCGGATACTCGCGCTGCTTCTCGGCGTCGGCGGTCGGCAGCGTGATCTGCAGCTCGGTGTACTTCGAGTACGTCGTCGACAGCATCAGGAAGATGATGATGACGAGCAGCACGTCGATGAACGGGATCAGGTTGATCTCCGGCTCTTCGACCGGGTGCTTGCGGAAGTTCATGCCGTCGCGGGCGGGCCGGTCAATGCGGCGCGCGCTGCGTGAAGCGCAGCAGGTGCGGCACGAGGCGCTCGGCGGCCTGTTCCATGTCGAGCGTGTACTCGTCGACGCGGCCGCGGAAGTAGCGGTAGAACATCAGCGCCGGGATCGCGATGATCAGGCCGAACGCCGTGTTGTAGAGCGCGATCGAGATGCCGTGCGCCAGCACCGCCGGGTTGCTGCCGCCGGTCGGGCTTTGCGAGCCGAAGATCTCGATCATGCCGACGATGGTGCCGAACAGGCCCAGCAGCGGCGCCGCCGCGGCGATCGTGCCGATCGTGTTGAGGTAGCGCTCCAGGCGGTGCACCGCGGCGCGGCCGGCCGACTCGAACGCCGTGCGCAGCGACTCCTCGTCGATGCGCGGGTTGGCGATCACGGCGCGCAGCCCGGCGGCGAACACCTGGCCCATCACGGAGTTGCTCGAGAGCTTGTTGACGACATCGGGCCCGGGCAGCGAGGCGCGCGTCACCGAGATCACTTCGTCGAGCAGGCGCCCCGGCGCGACGCGCGCGCTGCGCAGGCTGAGCAGGCGCTCGATGATGAGCGTCAGCGCGACGACGGAGCAGAGGATCAGCGGCCAGATCGGCCAGCCGGCGGCTTGTATGATCGAAAGCAAGCGAATCGTCCTTGTTCTTCGGTCGTCGGGTCGCGCGATTATGGCCGAAGCCCGAGGTGGGCTTCGCCGCCGCGCAGCGCGAATTGCAGCAATCCGTACCGCAGTGTCCACCGTTGGTGTGGACAACTTTGTGGGCAACCCGCCGCGATGCGCCCGCAAACGGCGTCAATGCAGCGCGCGAATCGGTTTGCTCAATCTTTAGGCAAGAAAAAAGTGTTCCGGATCAGTAGTTTGCATGGCTGTGACAGCGTCGTGACAGGGGCTCTCGCGGCCCAGGGCCGCAGCATCGCGGTTGTGGAGTTCCGATCCGGGAATGCCGATGGCTGAGGCCGCGCCGCGCGTCGTCTGGAGCGTCGCGGCGCTGCTGGCCGGTGTGGCCGATGCGCTCGCGGCGCGCTTCCCGGTGTGCAGCGTGCGCGGCGAACTCGCCGGCTGGTCGCGCGCCGCCAGCGGCCACTGCTACTTCACGCTCAAAGACGCCGACGGCCAGCCGGCGCTGCTGCGCTGCGCGATGTTCCGCCGCGCCGCGTCGATGCGCGACTTCGCGCCGGGCGACGGCCAGCTCGTCGAGTTGCGCGGCCGGCTCGCGCTCTACGAAGCGCGCGGCGAGTTGCAGCTCGTCGTCGAATCGATGCAGCCGGCCGGCGCGGGCGCGCTCTATGAGCAGTTCCTGCGGCTGAAGGCGCGGCTCGAGGCCGCCGGCCTGTTCGACGCGGCGCGCAAGCGCCCGCTGCCGGCGCAGCCGCGCGCGATCGGCGTCGTCACTTCGCTCGGCGCCGCGGCGCTGCACGACGTGCTGAGCGTGCTGGCGCGGCGCGCGCCGCACCTGGGCGTCGTCATCTATCCGACGCCGGTGCAGGGCGCCGACGCGCCGCCGGCGATCGCCGCCGCGCTGGCGCTGGCCGGTGCGCGGCGCGAAGTCGATCTCGTGATCCTGTGCCGCGGCGGCGGTTCGCTGCAGGACCTGTGGGCCTTCAACGATGAGCGCGTCGTGCGCGCGATCGCCGCATCGCCGCTGCCCGTGCTGTGCGGCGTCGGTCACGAAACCGACGTGACGCTGGCCGACCTGGCGGCCGACCTGCGCGCGCCGACACCGACCGGCGCGGCCGAACTCGCGTCACCGGCGCGCGACGCGCTGCTCGGCGCGCTGACGGGGCTCGCGCGCCGCCTGCTGCGCTGCGGCGACCACCGGCTGCAGTCGGCCCAGCAGGCGCTCGACCGGGCAGCGACGCGCCTGGCGCGGCCGGCCGAGCGCGTCGCACGCGAAAGGCTGCAACTGGCGGCGCAGGCGCGCGCGCTCGCGGCGTCGGTTGCGTCGTCGGTCGCAGCACGGCGCGCCGCGCTGCGCCACGATGCGCTGCGTCTCGCGCACGGCGGCTCCGCGTTGCGCCTGCGGCTGCGCCACGCCGAGCAGCAACTGGCGACGCGGCTGGCGGCGCTCGATCCGCAGCAAGTCGTGGCGCGCGGCTATGCGCTGGTGCAGGCGGCCGACGGCACGCTCGTCGTCGACCCCGGGCAGCTCGCCGCGGGCGACACGCTGCGCTTGACGCTGCAGCGCGGCGCGGCCGAGATCGACGTCGCTGCGGTGCGCACGGCAGGCTGAATCGTCAGTCACTGGCCGCCTCAAGCCAGGCCCGAACCCTCCCGGAGGGTCGCTCGCCGTACTCGGCGAGCGGGGTACCGTCACAACCCTGCGTTCTGCTGCGCGATCATCGCGTAGAGCATCGGCAGCGACAGCATCAGGTTGACGCGCGAGACGACGAGCGACGCGCGCGCCGCCGCGGCGCGCTGCTCGGGCGTCGCCGGCACGAGGCCGAGCACGCGCTTTTGCAGCGGCCACAGCACGAACCACACGTTGGCCGCCATCACCAGCGCGAGCCACATGCCGATACCGATCGCGAGGTGGGAGCGCTGCAGCATCAGCGCAGCGCCGAGGTAGCCGAGCATCGCCGCGAGCACGAGGCCGCTGGCGACCGTCGCCACCGCCGCCCAGCGGAACCACAGCAGCGCGCGCGGCGCGATCGTGCGCACGACGGCGGGCTTGAGTTCGTCGGGCAACGCCGCCATCGACGGGATCTGCACCACGTTGAAGTACCACAGCAGGCCGAGCCAGACGACGCCGGCGACGACGTGCAGCCAGCGCATGACGAAGGCGCCCCAGGCGTGGTCGAGCGGCACGCCGCCTGCCAGCACGGCGAGCAGCGCGACCAGCAACACGCCGGCGGCGAGGCTGCGCAAGGGCGAACGAAAGAGCGCGTTCATCGTGGGTGTGTCCGAGGATGCGCCGACTATAGCGGCTATGAGCCTGCACAATAGCGTCCCGCTGCGCGGTCGAGCCTGCCGCCGTATGCCGATGACAACCCGAGAACAGGAGCCCCCATGGAACACCAACTTCCCCCGCTGCCGTACCCGCACGACGCGCTGGCGCCGCACATCAGCAAGGAGACGTTCGAGTACCACCACGACAAGCACCACGCGGCTTACGTGACGAACCTCAACAACCTGCAAAAGGGCACCGAGTTCGAGAGTATGACGCTCGAGGAGATCGTCAGGAAGTCCAGCGGCGGCATCTACAACAATGCCGCGCAGGTCTGGAACCACACCTTCTTCTGGAACTGCATGAAGCCGCAGGGCGGCGGCGAGCCCAAGGGCGCGCTGGCCGACGCCATCACGAAGAAGTGGGGCGGCTACGCCGCCTTCAAGGACGCGTTCGCCAAGAGTGCCGTCGGCAACTTCGGCTCGGGCTGGACCTGGCTGGTCAAGAAGGCCGACGGCAGCGTCGACATCGTCAACATGGGCGCCGCCGGGACGCCGCTGACGACGGCCGACAAGCCGCTGCTGACGATCGACGTCTGGGAGCACGCCTACTACATCGACTACCGCAACCAGCGCCCGAAGTTCGTCGAGACCTTCCTCGCGTCGGTCGTCGACTGGGGCTTCGCGGAGAAGAACTTCGGCTGACCCCGCATTCGTGCCGACTCCAGAAGCCGGTCGTCGACCGGCTTCTTTCGTGCCGGGACACCGCGGATGGTGGGTCTGATCTAGACTCGCGCACTTCACCCGTAGAAACCCTAGGTTTGATCCACGCATCCACTGCGCCGTGCAGCGTCGCGCCCCGCCGACGCGGCCTGTTGCTGCGAGCGGCGCTGTGGCTGCTCGCCGCCTGCTGCGGCACCGCGCCCGCTGCGGCGTTCACGCTCGATGACGTGGCGCAGCGCGCGCGCCAGCTTGCGCAAGCACCGTATCAGGCACCGGCCGACCGGTTGCCGGCGCCGCTGCGCGAGCTGAAGTACGACGACTACCGAGACATCCGCTACAAGGCCGAGCATGCGCTGTGGCGCGCCGAGAAGCTGCCGTTCGAGCTGCAGTTCTTTCACCCCGGTGCGCAGTACCGCGAAACGGTGCGCATCCACGAGATCAATGCGCGCGGCCGGGTGGCGCCGGTCGCTTTCGATCCGGCGCACTACAGCTACGGCCGCAACGCGCTCGACCCGCAGGCGCTGCGCGGCCTGGGCCACGCGGGTTTTCGCGTCCATCACGCCCTCAACCGCCCGGGCTACAAGGACGAGGTGCTCGTCTTCCTCGGCGCGAGCTATTTCCGCGCCATCGGCAAGGAGCAGGTCTACGGTCTGTCGGCACGCGCGCTGGCGGTCGATGTGGCGGCGCCGAACGGCGAGGAGTTTCCGCGCTTCACCGAGTTCTGGGTGCAGCGGCCGGCGCCGCGCGCCACGTCGCTGACGATCTATGCGCTGATGGATTCGCGCCGGCTGACCGGCGCCTACCGCTTCGAGCTGGCGCCGGGCGCCGAGACGGTGCTCAACGTGCAGGCCGTTGTCTACGCGCGCGAGGCGGTCGCCAAGCTCGGCCTCGCGCCGCTGACCAGCATGTACCTGTTCGGCGAGAACCAGCCCGGCCGCGACGACTATCGCCCCGAGGTGCACGACAGCGACGGTCTGGCGCTGCATACCGGCGAGGACGAGTGGATCTGGCGCCCGCTGATCAACCCGCAGCGCCTGCTGGTCACGTCGTTTCGCACCACCGACCCGCGTGGTTTCGGCCTGATGCAGCGCGACCGCGCGCATTCGAGCTACGAGGATCCCGAGGCGCTCTACGACCGGCGGCCGAGCGCCTGGATCGAGCCCGCCGGCCGCTGGGGCGCCGGGCGCGTCGAGCTGGTGCAGATCCCGACGCCCGACGAGACCAACGACAACATCGTCGCCTACTGGGTGGCGGACAAGGCGCTTGCGCCGCAGCAGCCCTTCGCCTATGCCTACCGGATGCGCTGGCAGATGCAACCCGAGTCGCGCCCGCCGCTGGCCTGGGTGGCGCAGACGCGGCGCGGACGCGGCTTTGCGCGCCAGCCCGACGGCCACATCAAGTTCGTCGTCGACTTCGATGGGCAGGCACTGCGATTGCTTCCGGCGGATTCGGACCTCGAGGCGGCGATCAACGTCGGGCCGAATGCGGAACTTGTCGAGCGCAATCTGTTCAAGAACCGGGCGACCGGGCTCTGGCGCATGACGTTGCGCCTGCGCCGTGCCGACCCCGCGAAGCCCGTCGAGTTGCGCGCGCTGCTCAGGCACGAGCAGGGCGTGCTCAGCGAAACCTGGAGTTATGTGCTGCCGCCGCAGCCGGAGAAACAATGAGTTCTGCAGCCCCGCCGAGCCCGCCGATCGTGCGCGGCTCGATCACGCCCAAGCCCTGGGCCGGCCCTCCGCACGGTCGCGTCTGGCGTGCGTTGCGCCACCCGTCGCAGCGCGCGCCGCGCTGGGCCACCGACGATCGCCCGCTGCTGGTGCGGCGCGTGCTGCTGCTTGCGCTGATCGTCGCCAGTGCGATGCTCGGCACCGACTACATGGCCGAAGTTCTGCCGCGCCACGGCCGCAGCTGGAACGAGATCGGCATCCTGGCCCTCTTCGCCGTGCTGTTCGCCTGGATCTCCGCCGGCTTCTGGACCGCCGTGATGGGCGCCTGGGTGCTGCTGCGCGGCGGCCGTGACGCCGTGACGCGCGTGCTCGACCATCCGCACAATGCGTCGGCGCCGATCGACGCCGGCGTGCGCACCGCGATCGTGATGCCGATCTGCAACGAGAACGTGGCCACCGTGTTCGCCGGCCTGCGTGCGACCTTCGAGTCGCTGCGCGCGACGGGCCAGCTCGGGCATTTCGACTTCTTCGTGCTCAGCGACACCGGCAAGCCCGACCTGCGTGCCGCCGAGCAGGCGGCATTCGGCGCGCTGCGCGACGAGCTCGGTCTGAGCGCCGACGCAGCTGCCGCGGGCGGCGGTCTGTACTATCGCTGGCGCCAGCACCGCACCAAGCGCAAGGCCGGCAACGTGGCCGATTTCTGCCGCCGCTGGGGCCGCGCCTACCGCTACATGGTCGTGCTCGACGCCGACAGCGTGATGAGCGGCGAGTGCCTGGTTTCGCTGGTGCGCCTGATGGAAGCGCACCCCGATGCCGGCATCATCCAGACCGCGCCGACGGCCACCGGCAACAGCTCGCTGCACGCGCGCATGCAGCAGTTCGGCGCCGCCGTCTACGGGCCGCTGTTCACCGCCGGCATGCAGTTCTGGCAGCTCGGCGAGTCGCACTACTGGGGCCACAACGCGATCCTGCGCGTCGCGCCGTTCATGGCGCACTGCGGGCTCGCGCCGCTGCCGGGGACCGGCGCGATGTCGGGCGAGATCATGTCGCACGACTTCGTCGAGGCGGCGCTGATGCGCCGTGCCGGCTGGAAGGTGTGGGTGGTGCACGACCTGCCGGGAAGCTACGAACAGGTGCCGCCGAGCCTGCTGACCGAGGTGCAGCGCGACGGCCGCTGGTGCCATGGCAACCTGCAGAACTCGCGCCTGATGTTCGAGCCCGGGCTGCACGCCGTGCATCGCAGCGTGTTCCTGACCGGACTCCTGGCCTACCTGTCGGCGCCGCTGTGGCTCGCGTTCCTCGTGCTGTCGTCGCTGCTCATCGTGCACCAGGCGCACGAGTTGCCGCAGTACTTCGTCTCGCCGTATCAGCTCTTTCCGCTGTGGCCGACGACCGACCTGAAGCTGATGCTGACGCTGTTCGGCATGACGGTGGCGCTGCTGGTCGGTCCGAAGCTGCTGTCGCTGGGCGTGATCATCGTCAGCGGGCGGGCGCGCGACTTCGGCGGCACGGCGCGGCTGCTCGCCAGCGCGCTGCTCGAGTTCATCTACAACATGCTGCTCGCGCCGGTGCGCATGATGTTCCACACGCAGTTCGTGATAGCGGCCGGGCTCGGCCGGCGCGGCGGCTGGACCTCGCCGCCGCGCGACGGCGACGCGACGCCGTGGCGCGAGGCGCTGCGCCGCCACGGCGCGCACACCGTGCTCGCGGCGGTGTGGATCGGCGGCCTCGTTGCTGCTGCCGCGGCGGTCCCATGGTGGCTCTCGCCGATCATCGGCGGCCTGCTGCTCGCGGTGCCGCTGTCGGTGTGGGGCAGCCGCTCGACGATCGGGCTGCGCCTGCAACGCCTGGGACTGCTGCTGATCCCGGAGGAACGCGACGAGCCGTCGGTGCTGCTGAAGGCGCGCCGCCATGCCGAACGGGCGGCTGCGCCGGCCGGCTTCGTGCAGGCCGTCGCCGACGACGACGTGCGCCGCGCCGTCGGGCACGCCATCGGCATGCGCGCACCGGCTGCCGGCTGCAAGGCGCGGGCACGCGCAGCACTCGTCGAACAAGCGCTCTACGACGGCCCAGCCGCGCTGACGCCGGCGCAACGCCAGCGCCTGCTCGGCGACGCGCAGGCGCTGGCCGCGCTGGCGCAGGCGGTGCGCGGCCGCGGTGCGCACGCCGACTGGTGGATCGATGCGCCGGCGCTGCTGCCGAGTGCGCCGCCGGATTTCGCCACCGCTGTGAGATCGAGAACGACGCTCGACGTCGCGCACGCGCGCTGACGCGCTATCGCTGCGGTCTCGCAACGGCGCGGCCGCTCCGGCTTCAGCCTGCGGGCGGGCAGCGGACGACTCAGCGCGGTGCCGCCAGCCCGCTGATCGTCGCGCCCGCGCGCACACCGCGGCGCGCGAACCAGCCCTGATTCATCTCGAGGGCATGGCGCACCGGCTGCGCCGAGCAGTGCGACTGCTCGGACTGCGGCTGCATGTCGGCGATGTTGACGATGCGGCCGTCGTCGGCGAGGAAGGCGATCGACAGCGGCAGCAGCGTGTTGCGCATCCAGAAGCACTGCACGCCGGCCTGCTCGAAGACGAACAGCATGCCGTCGTTGGCGCCGAGCTCGCGCCGGTGCATCAGTCCGGTAGCGCGCTGCTCGGGCGTGCGAGCCACCTCGGCTCGGATGTTGTGGATGCCGGCGTTCAGGCGCACGGCGGGCAGCGTCTGCGCCGTCTGTGCGCGGGCGGGCAGTGTCACGCCGCCGGCCAGCGCGGCAGTCACGAGGAGGAGGGCGGTGCGGGTCGTCATGGCTCGCGCGATTATCGGGCGCCCTGCGACGCTGACTTAGAATTCGCGCTCCCCCAGCGTATCAACTCAGCAGTTCGCGGAGCGTGTTCATGTATCAGCACATCAAGGTGCCCCCGGGCGGGCAGAAGATCACCGTCAACGCGGACTACTCGCTCAACGTGCCGGACCAGCCCATCATTCCGTACATCGAAGGCGACGGCACGGGCCTGGACATCACGCCCGTGATGCTGAAGGTGGTCGACGCCGCGGTGCACAAGGCCTACGCCGGCAAGCGCAAGATTCACTGGATGGAGATGTACGCCGGCGAGAAGTCGACGCGCATCTACGGCCCCGACGTCTGGCTGCCCGAGGAGACGCTGGCCGCGTCGAAGGAATACGTGGTTTCGATCAAGGGGCCGCTCACGACACCGGTCGGCGGCGGCATCCGCTCGCTCAACGTCGCGCTGCGCCAGGAGTTGGATCTCTACGTCTGCCTGCGCCCGGTGCAGTACTTCAAGGGCGTGCCGTCGCCGCTGAAGGAACCCGAGAAGACGAAGATGGTCATCTTCCGCGAGAACTCGGAAGACATCTACGCCGGCATCGAATACGAGGCGCAGACCGACAAGGCCAGGAAGGTCATCGACTTCCTCATCAAGGAGATGGGAGTCAGGAAGATCCGCTTCCCCGAGACCTCGAGCATCGGCATCAAGCCGGTGTCGCGCGAGGGCACCGAGCGCCTGGTGCGCAAGGCGCTGCAGTACGCCGTCGACAACGACAAGCCCAGCGTGACGCTCGTGCACAAGGGCAACATCATGAAGTTCACCGAAGGGGGCTTCCGCGACTGGGGCTACGCGCTGGCGCAGCGCGAGTTCGGCGCCGAGCTGATCGACGGCGGCCCGTGGTGCAAGTTCAGGAACCCGAAGACGGGCAACGAGGTCATCGTCAAGGACGTGATCGCCGACGCCTTCCTGCAGCAGATCCTGCTGCGCCCGGCCGAATACAGCGTGATCGCCACGCTCAACCTCAACGGCGACTACATCTCCGACGCGCTGGCGGCGCAGGTCGGCGGCATCGGCATCGCGCCGGGAGCGAACCTCAGCGACTCCGTCGCGATGTTCGAGGCCACGCACGGCACGGCGCCCAAGTACGCCGGCAAGGACTACGTCAACCCCGGCTCCGAGATCCTCTCGGCCGAGATGATGCTGCGCCACATGGGCTGGACCGAAGCCGCAGACCTGATCATCTCCAGCATGGAGAAGTCGATCCTCAGCAAGAAGGTGACCTACGACTTCGCGCGCCTGATGCAGGGCGCGACGCAGGTCTCGTGCTCGGGGTTCGGGCAGGTGATGATCGACCACATGTGATCCGGTTCCATAGCGTCTCATGACGCCCCGCAAGCCCTTGATTTTGTTGAAGAAATCAAGGGCTTTTGCTTTTCAGATCGTCTCACGGCAAACCACGAAATCCCGTCATTTTTGACGGGAAATTGACGGGAAACGTGGAGGGAAATCCTCCAATTTCCGTCATTTGACGGGAAACCGAAACGACGAGAGGAAACGTCATGAGATCGACCAACTACACCCTTTCCCCCACCCGGATCAACAACGCCAAAGCCAAGGTCAAGCCCTACAAGCTGAGCGACGGAGGTGGACTTCTCATCGAGGTCAGCGCGTCAGGTTTGAAGACATGGCGCTATCAATACCGGTTCGGTGGGGCACGTCGCGATCTCAAGATCGGCAGGTACCCCGAGATAGGGGTAGCCGATGCTCGCGACCGGCATTTCGAACTGCGTTCCCTGCTGGAGCGCGGCGTCGATCCGCTCGATTCGCGGCGCCAGGAGTTGGCCGACCGGAAGGTGCGGGTGGCGGAAGCGAAGTCGGCCGGCGATGAATTCGAGGCGTTCTCCAGGCGCTGGGTTCGAGAACGGCTGCTGACCAAGTCGGCGACTTACCGCAAGCAGATCGAGTCCCGGCTTGAGCGCTTCGTGTGGCCCGCCATCGGTGCCAAGTCTCTGAACGCGGTGCGACCCGCTGATGTGCTGGAGATCATCGAAGCGCGCCGCGAGACCCCGAAGACCGCCGAGGGCGTGCGGGCCATCATCCAGCAGGTCTACAACTACGCCATCCAGAAACTGCTCGTGGAAGTGAATCCCGCATTGCCACTGCGCGGCGTGATCGAGGTGCCGCCCGCCGCGCATCACCGCCACCTGACCGAGCCAGAACTGGGTGCGTTCTGGCGTTCGGTCGAGCGCCAGGGTGCGCACTTCGTGACCATCGCTTCGTCGAAGCTGCTCATGTACAGCATGTGCCGCAAGTCCGAGGTTCTTCGCGCCCGCTGGCGCGAGTTCGATCTGGACAAGGCGCAATGGGACATCCCCGCGGAGCGCATGAAGATGAAACAGCCGCATCGCGTCTATCTGGCGCGGCAGGCGGTTGAGTTGTTGACCTTGCTGAAGTCGATGGGGTCAGAGCCGCAGGCCTATGTCTTTGCGTCGATCCTCCGGGCATCGGTCCCGCTGGGGGAAGCGACGCTGAATCACTTCTTCAAGCGTCTTGACTTCGGCGTACCGGATTTTTCTCCGCACGGCACCCGAGGCACTGCGGCGACGCTCCTCCGGGAGCACGGTTTCAGCCGCGACGTCGTGGAGTTGTTGTTGGCGCATGCCGAGCGCAACAAGATCACTGCGGCCTACCATCACCATGAACTGGCCGAGGAGCGCCGGCGGGCCCTCCAGTACCTGGCAGATCAGATCGATAGGCTTTCCGCCGCACGGACCGTCGTTGCGTCCACGGACGTGGCCGTCGCGAACGGCACCGCTGTGGCCACGGCATGACCATATAGGCGCAAACTCAGAGAAGTTAGTGAAACTATTTTAGCGCTTTGGTTTCTACATAGCTAGAATATTGACACTATGGCCCAGAAGACTTCACCCCTGCTGCCAGCGACCGAGGATCACTTGCATCGATTCGGCGAGCGACTGCGTCTGGCGCGCCGGCGCCGGCGACTGTCGTCGAAGCAGGTAGCAGAGCGGGCTGGCATGGCCCCGATGACATTGCGAAGCCTGGAGCGTGGCGGGTCGGGCGTCACGATCGGCGCCTACCTGGCCGTCATGCAGGTGCTCGGCATCGAGCGGGATCTCGACCTGCTCGGGCAGGCAGACCCTCTGGGCCGCGAGTTGCAGGACGCCAGGTTGCCGGCGGGGCGCACCGCGGTGGCATCGAGCAAGGCCGGGGTCACGCAGCAGGCCGAACTGGGCGGCCGAAAGACCATGGACACCCCTCCCGAGCCTGTGAAGCGCGCCGGGCGCGGCGAAGCCGTGCGGCATGTCGACCCACCCGTACCGTCCGTGCGCCCGCGTGCGAAGCCGGCAGGCGACGCGAGCGCGTGGATGGGCGACAGTGGCTTCACCAGTTCCCGCGTCCTCGCTGACCTGATCGAGCCGACGCCGGCCCCGAAGAAGCGACGCGGCTGACGCCATGACCACGGGTACGCGCACGATCGCGGTGTACGTCGACTGGGACGGTCTGTCTGCGCCGCTTCGCCTTGGCGTGTTGCGAGCTCGGCACGGGGCTGGACGCGAAGTATTCGAGTTCGAGTTCGACAGGCTCGCGCTCGATGACCGCGCTTGCGCCAACCTGCAACTCGATCCAAGACTGGGGCTTTTCGCAGGTCGGCAACACCCGCAGCAGGGCAGTGAAACCTTCGGCGTCTTCGCCGACGCGAGCCCGGATCGTTGGGGAAGACTTCTCATGCGACGCCGTCTTGAGCGTGCACAAAGGGCCGGGACCACAGCCGCGGCTGTACGACTTGTCGAGTCGGACTATCTGCTCGGCGTGCATGACGCGTTCCGCGTCGGCGCGCTGAGGTTTCGGCTCGATGATGCAGGTGATTTTCTGGACAACCAGCACGACCTTGCTGCGCCGCCATTTGTTCAATTGCGTGAACTCGAGGCCGCCAGCCTGGCGCTGGAACGCGACGAGGACAACACCGCTGCGCAGGGTGATCAGTGGCTGCGCATGCTGATCGCGCCGGGCGGGTCGTTGGGTGGTGCGCGACCCAAGGCCAGCGTCGTCGATCCCGATGGCCACCTGTGGATCGCCAAGTTTCCCAGCGTGCGCGACGAGCATGACGTGGGTGCCTGGGAAATGGTGGTGCACACGCTGGCGCGCGGCTGCGGACTGCAAGTTCCCGACAGTCTGGCGCGCCGGTTTGCCAACCCACACAACACTTTTCTTGTGAAGCGATTTGATCGCACGGGTTCCGGGCGGCGGCTTCACTTCGCGTCGGCGATGACACTCACCGGACGCCAGGACGGCGACGACGCTTCTACGGGCGCAAGCTACCTTGAGATCGCGCGTGTCTTGATCGATCACGGCGCGCAGACCGACATCGATCTTGGGGAACTGTGGACGCGGATCGTTTTCAATCTGATGGTTTCCAACACCGACGACCACCTGCGAAACCACGGCTTCATCCTGGTGCCCGGGAAGGGGTGGCGCCTCTCGCCGGCCTTCGACATGAACCCGGTGCCGCACCCCCAGGGGCTGAAGCTGAACATCAGTCAGGCCGACAACGCACTGGACCTTGATCTTGCCCGCTCCGTGGCGCCGTACTTTCGCGTATCCGTTCGAGATGCAGAAGGGATCATCGGCCGTTGCCTGACGGTCGTGCGCCAGTGGCGAACGATCGCCACACACGTTGGCGTGCGAGCCCGAGGGCAGGATGCCATGGCTGCGGCGTTTCGGTTGGCCTCAACGTAGGAAGGGGTTGCAAACTCGCGGCCGGCGAGTAGGCTGCTAACGGGGGCATGTCTCAGATGCGCAAGGCACTCTTCTTCATATTCATCGCGGTTGGCGCAGCCGTCGGCTTGGCTTCGGCATTGGCTGACGACTGGGGTGTGAAAATCGTGATGATGACTATCGGTGCCGTCACAGGTGCAGCGATTGGCGGGTCGATTTCCAGCATCTCCGCTCGCGTCAGGAAGAAGCAGGCGTTCGACAACTCCGCGGTACCCGGGCAAGGCATGACGCCGATGGACTTGATGGACAACTACTGGCGCGACAAGGGGCGACCGCCCTTGACCAGCGCGCTTGAGCCAGAGCACGGACGCCATCAGTTCGACCCGGACAAGCTCTAGAAATCCCGCTACTTCTTGCGTAGCACGTCCTTGACGATGTCCTTTGCGTTGTCGATGGATGCGCTGGCGTCGCCCGCAACCTGCTTGCCCGCCTGCTTCAACAGCGACTTCCGGGACTGAAGCGTACCGTCGGGCGCGTTAACGATTTCGGTCTTTGCGTTTACTGCGGCCGAATCCGACCTGACTTGCTGCCGGATATCGACACCAATTTCTTGAACGATGGCGCGAATACCTGACGGCGCGGTGGCGCCCACCATAGACGGAAGTGTCGTGTCAGTTCCGGCCACGGTCTGGCGGTTCGACCTTGCCCGCGCTGCGATGTCGGGGCCGAGCTTGGCATTCGCAGCCGCGCTTTCGTGGAGTCGATGAATCTCTCCGAACGAAGCAGGGAGCGCTGTGCCGTCAGAGAACGAGCGATTTGGCGGAAGGCCTTGCCGCGCGAGCTCGGCTTCAAACAAGGCCAAAGCGGACGCGCTATTGCCCCCGTACTGCTCTGCGAATCGCATGAACATCGCCAGGTTGTGCGGATCCTGCGCGGTGTCTATGGAAATCGTCTCGCCGCGATCACGCGCTGCAGACAGCCGCTCGGCGAGGGCGGTGCGCTCGGCAACACTTGCGTCGGCGCGCGTCGAGCGAGCAGTGGACGACGCCATGCGCGAGGACAAGTCCTTGGATTCCCGCGAGTCGGACGCCACGGCATCGATCACGCTGCTGTCGCGCGACACTCGATCACCAAACTGTTTGAACTCAGCGAGTTGATCGCTTGTTAACGAACCCAAGACCTTCTGCTGTTCGGCTGAAAGGCTTGCTTGATAGTTCTTACCTGCGCTGGCGCGTGCATCAGCTCCGGCGATGGGTGTCGACAGCCCAACATGCGCAGCCGCTCCAAACGCGATTTGCGCAACCTGCGACTGCGTCAACCCGGTTCGATCAGCCACGCTCCTAGTAATTTGGTCAAGGCGCGTAAGGTTCTCTCCGACTTGCTCGAAACTGCTGGAAGTCGTTCCCCCACTGGAGCGTATTGATCGAAGTTTCGCAAGGCCACGACTGAAAGTGTCGGCAAGCACCGCAGATCGCTCAGTGCTCGCCGACACCGCCTCACTCCGCGCTGCATCCGCCTGCCGACTGGCCTCAGTCACATCCTGCTCGCTCACCCTCATCGACACGACGCGCGACGCGAAACCCTGATTGCGAAGCAGACTCACTGCAGTACGTCCCGTCAAGGCGTTCGACGAAGCCGTGTTCCCCGTCAAATCGTTCTGCCACGAACTCATGAACGCCGACGTGCGGTTCGGTGCCAACTGCAACTGGTCCATTGCCACGTTGCCCATGTTCACGTTGCCGACGGCTGCCGAGCCGGTGCTGCCCGACAGCATGCCCTGCAGCCCCGACAGTCCGCCGACCAGCGCCGTGCCGAAGTTCTCCATGCGCTTGAGTGCTGCCCAGGCGATGAAGGGGATGCTGATCGCCAGGTAGCCCACGATGGCTTCGCCCGAGATTGCTCGCGAGTAGATCGTCGATGCGGTCTGCAACGACAGCGCCTTCGCGCCGGTGCCGAGATCGGCCGCCGCCGCCAGGTCGTAGGCCGCGTAGATTGACGCCATGTAGTTGAGCACGGCGTACAGCGGCGGCCAGAGCTGAATCCAGATCAGGATGGCCGCATAGCCCTTGAAGGCAATCATCGTCTCGCGCCCGCTGGTCAGCAGAAGCAGCAGGACGAACAGCGGGAACAAGGCGTAGGTGATGGCCTCGATCACGTTGCGAAACACCGGCAGTGCCTGCTCGGCGACCTTGCCGTAGTTGAGCCAGGTTGCGTTCTGCTGCGCGACAGCTTGGGCACGTCCAACAGCCAGGACCATGGACGCCGGGTCGTTGACCTTCTGCCCGATGATGTTGCTGGTGTCGTTGATCGCATTGAGCACGGCGTTCTGGCGGATCAAGTCGGCGGCAGTCGCTGCTGCCGTGGCGATGCTGTTCTTCAAGTAGGCCTGCTGAATCTGGCCGGCGATGGCTGCTGTTGCGGCAGCACTCGGCAAGGTCGGGTTCAGCTGAAACGCCAGCTTGCCCTGAATGCGGGTGATCTGCGCCGGCAGCCGCCCATTGAGGCTCGTGTAGACGTTCGGGCACGTGTCCACTGTCACGGCACCACCGCCGCCGGTGATCGTGCTGAAGCGCGCCGGGTTGGGCGTGCTCATCAGCGCCCACACGTCGTCCGAGCTGGAGAATGTTCCCGGATCGACAGTCCCGTCGATCAGGTCGTACATCGTGCAGTTGTGGATGTAGTTGATGAGGTCGGTGCGGAAGTTCGGGTCCTGAAACACGACGTTGCCGGTGTCGCGGATCAGGCGGTTGCCGAACATCAGGCCGTTCTTTTCGTAGGTCAGCTCGCTGGGCAGTGCGCCGGCGCCAGGGATCACTTGGAACGCCGTCTCGAACAAGCCCGTGAGCGTGTGTCCGATCGTGCTGGTGACGCTACCCAGCATCGCGACGCCGAACGGCACGTTGGCCACCACCTTGACCGGCGAACCGCCTGTCTTGTCGACGATCCCGACCGTCACGCGAGGCACGATCAGGACGGCGAACACCAGCAACACGGTGGCCAGCCACTTCCAGCCCTGCAGCTTCTCCGGCGCAAAGGCGTATGCGATCAGCGCGGCCACGAAGCCGCAGAAGGCCACCGCTGCGACGGCAGCCATGTAGTCGCTCGAGGCGTGGATCGCTGCGGCCGCATTGAAGATGCCGAACAGGCTGTCCGCGTTCTGGTAGGCGTAGATCTCCCACACAGCGGGCTCACTTGCTGCCGTCTACCGAGACAGATAGGCCGCTTGCTGACCCAGCATGTCCATCACGTGCTGCGGCATGCTGGAGCGAAGCTGCCGTTCGAGTTCTTCGAGGTGGCTGGACACCGCGCGGAACGAGCCGACCTTCTGATACAGCAGGTTCTTCTCCTGAGACAGTTGCAGCAGCATCGCCTGGGCGCGCTGGCGGACGTGAGCGGCCAGGTCGCGCTGGCTCTGCTGGAGCGTGTAGTCCTTGTCGAGCGCCGCCATGCCCAGGCGCAGGTTGCGCTCCAGAAACACGTAGGCGTAGTCGGCCGCGATGACGTCACGGTACTGGCCGATCAGGCTGTCTGCCAGGCCCGAGCCCGGGATGGTCGCGCCGATCGACAGCATCTTGTAGACCGGTTCGGTGGTCTGGTTGACGAAGCCGACCTCGGCCGAGTTGTTGGGGATCGCGGCGCGGGTCGCGATCTTGTCGGCGATCGACCGCATCATGGTTTCGACGCGCGCGGTGAACGGGGTATGCGTGTAGGCTGTGTTGAGCGTCACCACATCGCAGTTCGTGTAGTCGTTGCAGCGCAGCAGGTGCTGCGTCACGTCGGTCCCAGCTCCTGGAGCCTGGCCATAGAGCAACTGGCTGATCGACGTGATGGTCGGCGCAATCGGCTCCGGGTCGCGCGCTGCGTCTTCGGGATAGAAGACGACCGTGCCGACGATGCTCATGATCAGCTCACGTTCCTGATCGTCGAGGTAAGTCCCGGTGTACTGAAGCGCCTTCCAGGTCAGGTTGCCGACGAAGGGCGCCTTGTTGCGCACGTTGGCGTCGCCCGATGTACGTGCCGAGGCCAAGATGCTAGTGCGGTCTGTTGCGCAGCGCCTGCGTGCGGCATCACGGTCGGTCTCGAGCCCCATCTCAATGGCGAGGTCGCCGCAGGCCTCCTGAGAGCTGTAGCCTGCGGCTTCTGCCGCCGTGCTGACGATGGCCTTCGCGGTCTCGCACGAGTTGATGCGGGCGTTGTTGATCCAGGTCTCCAGGCCCTTCGCCCACTTGGTCAGCCCACCCAGCAACGGCGAGACTGCTTCGAGTGCGAGTTGGAAGGCAATGCCCGGCAGCGCCGCCGTGATGTTGCGCAGCATGTTCTTGAATTCGGCCGACGATATGTGCGAGAACGACCCGCCAAACACGTCGATGCCTCCGCAGCCGGCCTTGGCGCTGGGAAACTGGATGGCAGCCAGTTGATAGACCTTGTTCGGCGCCCGCATGAACAGGCTGCCCCCGGTGTAGGTGTTGAAGGTCTGTCCGCGGAACGCGCCCGGCGCCGTGTAGTTGCCGATCGTGCCGAGGCTGTTGAACATGTTGTTCACCTCGGCGTTCAGGTCACCAGCGCGCAAGGTGACCGGCGACACGACCAGGGCGAAGGCCGCGGCGGTGGCGATAGCGCGGCGGCCGAGGCGTTGCGTTTCGACGGTGTTCATGGAGTGCTCCCGCACGGGTTACTGAAGGACCGCCGGTTGGCCAGCATTCGACGACCCAGACTCGCTGGTCGGTGCCGACACGACGGCGATCCGCTCCAACAGCTGCGATTCGGACAGCACGCCGAAACCGATGGGCATGATCTTTCCAGTGAAGGGCTGCGCCAGATAGACGGCAGGCACCTGGCTGACCTTCAGCGTCGTGGCGATGCCGTTGTCGCGCCGGGCGTCCGGGAAGCCGGGCATCGTGCCGCCGTCGATGCTGATCGCCACCACCTTGATGCCGTAGCGAGCCTCGAAGGCCCCCAATGTCGGCGCGAAGGCGTGGCAGTACGGGCAGTCGCCTCGAAAGAAGAAGAACAGCACGTGGTCGCGGCCCAGCGTCCCGATGGACTCGGTGCGCTGCGACATCTGCTGCTGCTCGAACACCTCCAGCGCCTTGGCATTGACCGGCCGGCCCTGCAAGGTCGGGTCGAGTTCGGGTGTCGCCCAGGCCACGCGTTGCGCCACATCGGCGAAGGTCGAGGCCCGCGCCACCACCCTGGATTCCAGTTCCATGTAGCGGCGGACGTTCGCCTCTGTCGGCCGCATGATGGCGATGTTGCGGGTTTCTTCGAGCGTCTTTTGCAGCCGCTCGAATTCAACGATCTCGGGCGGCCGCATGGCCTTGGTCTTGGCGGTCGGGGAGGCGGTTTTCGGCTGAGGGGCACGGTCCTGCGTGTCCGGTTCCGGGTCTTCGTAGAAGTGCCAGCCGCGCCATGCGTCGGACCAGTATGGCGAGGGAGGGGTTTGCGCACGCGCCGCTGTCGGGCACAAGACAGCAAGCAGCAGCGCGCAGATCGGAAAGGTGTGTTTCATGACGGGCACCTCATGACAGCGACTTCGGTGGTTGTCCGTCGCGGCAGTAGTTGATCCCGAAGTCGATGGTCTGGCGTCGTGGTGCGGGAACACCCGGCAGTTGCACGCCGTCCTGCCAGAAGCGCACCTTGAGGCGTCGGCATCCGGCTTGCGCATAGCGACGTTCCGTGGTCACGTCGATGTAGATCGGCGACGTGCCTTTGAAGCGCTGGGTCACCGCATCGGCGATCTCGCCCACCAGCATGCCGTGGGCTTCGCCGCTGGGTGCGTCGATTGCGGCGATCAGAAGCGGTCGCGCGTCCTGCACCGGGATGCGCTCTTGTGCCGACGCGTCGAGCATGGTGCCGGTGATGATCGCCAGCCATGCAAAAACAGGGCACTTCATTGGCATCTCCCTTGGCCGTAGTAGCAGGTCGGGATGCGGCTTGCGCCGTTGCCTTGCAGCGTCGCCAGGTTCGGCAGTGTCGGAACCAACGAGGCGTAGAACTCCGTCAGGTCCATCGCTGCGAAGTTGAGGGTCTGCAATTGCGCGATGGTGAAGCCGGTGCAGTCGGGACTCTCAGCGCCGCCCCAACCCTTGCCGATCTGGGTACGACCCTGTTCGTTGACGATGCGCGCGAGCATCGAGTTGAAGCAGCACTTCGAGGTGGTGTGCTCGACGCAGGAGACGCAGACGCCCAGCACGCGGAAACACGACGAACACCAGGTGCCGATCGTGTGGCACAGCCTCGCGCCTTCCTTCATCGCGAGCTTTCCTTCGTCCTCGTTGCAGGACATCATCGACAGGATGATGTAGATGATCACTGCGATAACCAGCGACCAAGGATCGAAGGCGACGATCATGTCGGCGCTTGAATACACCACGGTGGAGCCAGCAGGAATCGCGGCGCCGTTCACGGCGACGGTGACGCCATAAGTGGTGAAGCTGCCGCTGAAGCCCGCCCCGGTCAGCAGGGCCGACATGCCCTGGTACAGGAACTGCCGGTTCTCGGCGTTCATCAGCACGTCGTAGACCAGCCGTGAGCCCGAGCCGAACAGGCTCTGGTTGGTCATGCCGGCCCCGGCGCCGTCGGAGTAGCAGCAGTTCTTCAGCAGGCGGTCACGGCAGCGGTTGTCCTCGCCCTTGAACACCTGCATGCGGTCGGAGTCGATGTAGACACCGGCCTCGCGCCCCGCTTCCAGAAGCGACATGCTGCGTGCAAAGTCGGAGTCGTTGGGAGAGCTGATGTTGAAGCAACTGCCTTCGAGGCAGAACACGTTCGACGGGCAATTGCTGGCGCTGGTGACGGTCTGTGCAGGCACGGGGCAGCTGTAGCTGTCCTCGAAGACTTCGCAGGTGCCTGTGGCAATGTTGGTCTGCTTGCACATCGAGGCCGTCGGCGTGCAGCCTGCAGCCGCCAGCGGTGCGCACTGATCGACCGGGGCTGCGCTGGTGCACGTCATCGTGCTCGTGTACTCCCAGCAGTCCCGTGTGATGGACACGCCATCGATCACCTTGGTGGCCGGGCCGTCGGTGCAGACCGCTGCGGTGCTGACGGTGCAACGCCCACCGGCGGCCAGCGCCGGGCACTGATCGTCCCAGCGGTCGGTCGCCGTCACCGTCGTCAGCGGCCTGGCGTAGCTCAGGCGCATCGTCGGTATGGGGCCGTACGCAGGGTTCACCGACCAGCCAACCACAGCACGATCGGCATCGAAGTTCCACATGAAGCCCGGTACGGTGCCCGTGATGTCGGTGCCGACGTAGGTGCCGGCAGATGCGGCCGGTGCATAGCACTTGGTGCCGTCCAGGGTGGTCGTGTCGCAGCCGCCACTGTCGCCACCCGTGCAGACCGTGTTCTGGATGTTGTTGCCGCTTTGCGTGCCGGCGCGGCAAGCGGCGTACATCTTCAGGAAGGGCTCGACGCTGGTGCAGGTGTAGCCCGAGTCGCCACTGCCAGTGCAACTCTCCTGCGACTCGGCGGCGATCATCGCGGTCAGGCTGCAGGTGCTGCCGACGCAGGTCTTGTCGGCCACCCAGACGCCGGTGCGGATGGGTTGTCCGGTCATTCCGGATGAACTGGTACTCAGCACAGAGACCATCTCGGGGAAGACGACGGGACGGGTCATGTCCACGTCGAAGAAGCTCAAGGGCGCGGCATCCTGAGTGACGCGAAAGTGCTGGGCGGTCTCGGGTCGGTCAGGCAGGCACTGGGCATCGAGGCCCGTGCGCCCCGCGCCGGCGTGTGCGAACCAGTCACCCGGGGTGCAACTGGTGGTGCGCTCGGTGCTGACGGTCAGTGACCGGCCGCAGCTGTAGTTGCCGACGCCCTGGTAGCGCAGGCAACTGCGCGTCTGGGTCGTGGCCGGCACCGGGGTCATCGTCGTGGTGCAGCCGCTGTAGTAGGCGGCCAGGCTTCCGAGCACGCTGGACGGGCTGCGACCAATGTCGCGGGCGGCAGCCACCGACGGGTCGTCGGTCGAGATTGCGGGCCGCGGCGTGTTCGCCGACGACAGTGCGCCGCGCTGCGCCTGGCACACGGGATCGTTGGGCAGCGTCGCGCACAAGGCAAGCCGCGCATTGCCCTGGGCCGCCATGTTGGGCTGCCGGTAGTAGGCCGACTCGGGCGGCGCGGTGGTGTAGCCCGGCACCACGGCGGTGGCGTTCGTCGTCGTGACGCTGCCGCGTGCCACCGGGTTGGCTGCCTGACCGGCGGCAACGCCTTCCTCGTGCGGGCCGGCGACGGCCGAGGTCTGCGTCGTGACGAAGCAGAAGATCGTGAACCATGCGATCCACTTGCGCATGTTCAACTCCCCGCGCCCTTCATGCGCTTCAGAAAGCCGCTGGCGTCCTTCGCGTGTCGGGGCGACGCGCGCTGAATGTGTTCCAGCGCGTAGTCCAGACTGACGTCGCCGGCGGCCAGCGCGAACTGGTCGTTGGCGAAGCACATGCCGGCGCCACATGGCTGCGGCTGAGCCCCATCGCGGACCAGCACGAACGAGGGCGTCCGAACGATGGCGAAGCGGTCGAAGGCCTGCGGGTCGATCTGCACGGAGATCTGGCGGCTGCCGATCAGGCGCTGTATGCGCTCGACCGTGTCGCGCAGCGAGCCGTTGACGAAGCCGCGCAGCACCAGTGATGCGCGGGCGCGCGCGGCTTGATCGACCAGACGGGCGAGCGTGGACTCGGGCATCGAGAAGCTGACGAAGATCAGCAGACCTGGGCCGGCATTGGCAGCCATAGCCGGCTGGTCCGCCTGCGCATCGAAACCCTTGGCAAGGGCTTCCAGATCGATGGGTGTTCGCGTCGCGGGCTGAGGCAGTGCATCGACCTTGGGCGTGGACGGCACGGGCACGCGCGCCAGCTCGGCATCGGTCAGCGTTCTGTGTTTTTGCTGCGCCCGCTCGATGTCGCGGTCGGTGATCACCGGCTGTGCGCGACGGGCTCGCTCGATGTCCGCGTCGGTCACGGTCGGCGCTGTCTGGGCGAATGCGCCGGCGCAACAGGCCAGCACCAACCCTGCTGTATTGGCAGATCGGACGGCGCCGCCTCTGCGCCCGGTGAGTTCAATAGCCCACACAGCAGTTCCTCTTCCGAAACAGCATGAAGGCGAAGTCCTCGCCACGCACCGGGTACTCCTTGCCAGCGCCCCACACGATGGTGCTGCGGCCGAATGGCTGGCAACAGCGGCCGCTGTCCTTCGCGGTGTTGGCGACGGGGTAGGTGAGTTGGGTCTTGTAGGCCGTCTTGTCCATTGCTGGCAGGAAGTAGGGACCGCAGAGTCCCGCCTTGCCATGCCATCCCCAGGCCAACAGCTCGCGGTGCATCTTTGCCGTGAGGCGTTGGGCCAGCAGCGCCGCCGTGCGCACGCCCCCCATGTGGTACGAGACGTGACCGTCGAAGGGATAGATGCCTCCCTGGCAGCCCGCGCACCAGAACATCTCGGCGATGCCGAAGCCCGCCGTTGCCGCCACGCAGTCGGCGGCGCAGGCGGCCACCGCCACAGGGTTGGCAAACAACACCGCTTCCGGATTCAGGATCAGCGTCAACTCGTCGTCGTTCCACAGCGGATCGACTTCGGTCAGGTACGCCAGGTCGAACGAGCCCCGCTCCAGGCAGGGGAAGTCCGTCACGACCTCGAGCCAGTACAGGACCGGGTTCACATAGAAGTGGGCCTGGTAGAAGCTGCCGCCGTCACCGTCCCCCTCGGACCGCGTGAACCGGGCAGCAGCCGGTGCCGCGACGCCGGGATCGAGATCGATGCCGCCCAGCGAGACCAGGCAGAAGGGCTTGCGAACGACCTCGACATGGCGGGCCGGCTCCCAGAAGCCGATCGACAGACCGATGGTCGGGTTGACGCCGCAACTGCAGACGGGGTTCGATGGATTGGCGATGTCTTCCTGCCCGTCGAAGTTCGCGACCGTGGCGCTGCCGATACTCATCGGCAGGATGCAACTCCAGCAGATGTCGATGATCGGGTTCGGGAACTTGCCGGTGCAGGTCAGGCTGTCCGCGGCATGGACGAATGTGGACGCGAGCGTGAACAGGACGGCGAACGCGGCCGCAAAGAAGGCGCGTGCAGTCGTCATGGCAGCGGCACCTCGTCGATGCGCAGGCGCGCGCCTTCCTGCGACACGATGGCAGGCACCTGCTGGATGCCGAAGCGCCGGGTCAGCGTGCCTTGCTGGTCGTAGTAGACGGGGATGCGCCATACCTTCATCAGGTCGAGGTAGGAGCCACCGGTTAGGATCGGTTTGACCTTGCCGTCGTAGCGCGCCATCAACTCGCGAGCCCGTGCCACCTGGCGGCGGTCGCGGGCGTCGAAGAACAGCAGGTGCTTCGACAGCGACACCACCTCGAGCGGGTTCTTGCGCAAGCCCGCTGCGAACAGCAGATGCCCCTGCGCATCAACGATGTTGCGGTCGAGCGTGAAGCTCGGATCGAAGTAGAAGGTGCGGGCGGTCTCGGTGGCGCGCAGGCCGGCAATCGGCTGCGGCCGGGTCACCGCTTCGGTGCCACGGGTCTGCGCCTGCTCGATCAGTCGCTGCAGTTCACCGCTGCGCTCCTTGTCGCGCAGGCGCTGCTCGATGAAGTTCAGCAGGTGCGGCTCGCTGATCCCGTAGGTGGGCCCCAAAGTCCCGAGATCAGTGGCGAGGGCGCCGCGTCCACACATCAGCAGCGCCGACGAAGCGATGGCGGCGAGGGCGTGTCTCACCGGGCAGCCCTCGGATCGCAGACCAGGCGCTGGCCGAGTTGAGCGATGCCGTTCGAGTCGCCCAGATGGCTCGCGCGAATCATCCCCATCAGAACGGGATCGCCATCGCCTTCGGACATCGCCCGACGCAGTTCCGCCGTCTTCATCTGCCGACCGCAACGCTGCTGGAATGCTTGCAGGTAGGCCTGCGCACCATCGCGGGCGGGTGGGGCGATCTGAGCCAGCAGGGCGAGGTAGTCGGCAAGTGTCATGTCGTCCGTGATCGGGACGGATCGGTCTGCCGGCGCCGGCTGTGCCACCGCCATCGCGGCTGTCACACCAGCGGCGGCAGCGACGACGGCGAGTTGGAGCAGCGCAAGTCTCATCACTTCCCCTCAGAAAAGCGGCACCACCGTGCCGAGCACCTGCTCCGAACGCACCAGACCGCTGGCGCGGTAGCGCGAATCGAACGAGTCGGGGCTCGTGCCCTGCACGTAGTAGTGGCCTGGCGGGATCACCGTGGCGGCGATGGGTTCGAGAGGCCGGCGGTCGTACGCATGCGTCTTGGCCGTGCCGACCACCTCGCCGTTGACGGCAACCACCCGGCCGGCAACGGTTACCGCGTCACCCGGAAGACCCCGCACGATCTTGAAGAAGGGTTGGCCATGCAGGCCCGGGTAGGCGGTCTGGGCCTCGCCCGCGAAAGCAAAGACGATGAAGTCGCCGCGCTGCAGGTCGTGCGTGCCGTAGTGCACCAGCGCGACGCTGTAGGGCAGGCTGGGCGTCCAGTTGAACAGCACCGGGACGCGCGGCGTCGGGTCGACGAAGACGCGGGCGTAGGCGAAGCCCCAGACCGCGAAGACCGGCAAGTACAGATACCAGCGTACGCACATGTGGCGTAGAAAGTCGGCGAAGTTGGCGACGAACCGAAAGCGCAGTGCGTTCATGGCGCCTCCAGCTTTCGGCGCAGGTGCGCGGTCAGGTCCAGCGTGCGCGGCGTCGGGCCGGCCACCGCGCTTTTGAGCACGACCAGGCAACTGCAGTCGCGTGGTAGTTCCTCCAGCGCAACCGGCAGGCGCTGCGCGAACGCGCGCGCCATCAGCATGGCCTTGTCTCGCTCACCGTCCGTGCCGGCCTTCGTCAGGATCAGCGTGAACTCGGCCTCCTTCTGGCGGTAGACCTCGCCGACATCGACGACACCGACGAGTTGCCCGGGGCGGATCACCAGTCGGTCGTAGGCGGCCAGCGCGCCGAACACGATCACCATCGCCAGCACGGCCTGGAGCAGCAGCGCCTTCATGCAACATGCCCCCGGCGTCGCAGCAACTCGGCGATGGCTTCGTCGATGCTCAGGCCCTGCGCCCGCAGTTCGTCGATCGGCGCGTTGTCCTCCAGCTTGTTGGAGAACAGCAGATGCGTCGCGGGGTCGAGGATGTTGCGCGCCACGCCTTCGCCCACCGGTGAAGAGATGTAGACCTCGGAGAAGACACCGGGCTCGGTGCGCAGCGAGTTGAGCAGGCGCTTCTTGGGCTCGTCCATCGACAGCCGCCCCTTGCGGTCAAGCATCTCGATCGACTCGGGCTTCTGGCGCAGCAGGAACACCCAGTCCGAGCAGTTGAAGGCCGCTTCCATCTGCGCCGAGCCGTAGTAGTCGTCGGCGCTCTGCGTGGCGGTGCCGAGCGACCCGCCGTATTTGCGGGCGCGGCGGGCCGCTTCCTCGACCACCGCGGCCTTGACGGGATCGTCGGCACCGATGTCGCCGAGCTGTTGCTTCAGCTCGTCGATGAAGAGCACCTTGCGCCGGTTCCGCGTCAGGTACATCTCGCCGGTGATCTGGTGCAGCAGCAGGATGTTGACGACGGCATGCAGGTCGGGCCGGCGTTTCAGCTCCTCGTTCTCGATGACCACGAAGTCGTTCTCGAAGTCGACGTTGTTGCGGCCCTCGAAGAAGCGCTCGTACTGGCCGCCCCGCGCATAGGGGTTCAGCATGATCGCCAGGTCCTTGATGCGCGAATCGTTGACGGCACCGAGTTCCTCGATCGTCCCGGCCTTGAAGGCATCGCGCAGCGCGGTGATCGTCAGGTCGTTGCCGTGCGCCTTGAACAGCTTGAGCACCATCGCCGAGATGGCCTTGTACTGAACCTCGTCGAGCGGCCTGGACATCGAGGCCATCTTCGAGATGGCCGGCACCAGCATGTCGATGTCCTCGTTTATGTCGACGATGTGGGAGAACGGGTTCAGGCAGATGTCCACATCCGGCTTGAACTCGATATAGGTGCCCTTGGCCTTGCGGCACAGCTTCTCGAAGGAGCGGCCCAGGTCCAGCATCCAGACCTTGGCGTCGATGGCGCGGTAGGACCAGGCCATCTCGTTCATCAGCACCGACTTGCCGGACCCAGGCGCGCCGATGATCGCGAAGTTGTAGTTGCCCAGGTCGTTGTCGAAGATGTCCAGCGTCATCAACTGTCCGCGCCGGCCGCCGAACACCAACGCTGGCGTGCGCGTGCCGCGCCACTCGGCGATCAGCGGCGCCAGGTGGATCGCATTGGCCATCGTCTTGCGCGAGACGCGGCGCATCTTGGCCAGGTCCTTGTGGAACTTCTCGGACAGCGTCATCGGCAGGCTGGCCAGCAGTGCCTGCCGGTGCATGTAGACGTCGGCGTTGAGCTGGAAGCCGCGGCCGCGCCAGATCGCGTTGGCGGTCTCCTGGGCGGCGATTGCCTTGTGCGGGGTCGAGAAGATCGCGAGCTGGTGGTACAGGCTTACCAGGTTGCTGCCGATGTCGATCGCATTGGCTGCGGCGGTCCAGTCCTGCAGCTTCTTGCCGACGTCCGGCATCACGTCGGCCATCTTGCTCTTGGCGTTCTGAGTGGCGCGCACGTGGTTGGCGGTGACCACCGACTTCATGACATTCGGGTCGAGCACGTGCACGCCCATCGTCAGCAGGAACGGCGCGCTGTACTGCAGGGCCGGCTGCATCAGGTCGCCGATCAGCGACCCCATCTGCCAGAGCGCGAATCGCTCGGGGAAGGACTTGATGGAATAGAAGCGTGCTTCGAGCACATCGTCGCTGCCTTCCTTCCACAGTGTCAGGCCGCCCGGGTGCGGATCCTGGATGGTGTCGAAATCGACGATCTGGTCGCGGATCTCGCGGCCGTCGTCGTAGTGCAGGTTCGGTGCGTCGGTCTGCGAGATGCGGTCGGGGTTGGTGAAGAGTGCGCACCAATTGATCAGGTCTGCCGCGTCACACACCCGGTTGGGCAACGAGGCCGAGCGCAGCGTGGACGACATCGACTCGCGCAAGGCCAGCAACTCTTCACGCCGAGTCAGGTCCTCGGCGTCGCCGGGAGCGGCCACGCTCATCATCAACCGGAAGTCGCGGATCGTGTAGTGAAAGCCGGACGTCAAGGACGACTGGGCGCCTTGGAGCAGATGGCCCACGCGTTGGCGTGCGAGGCGGTGGAACAGGTTGTCGTTGCGGGCAGGGCGGCCCCAGTGCTTGGCCTTTTCGGCTTGGTCGGTGTCTTCGACGCGCAGGTTGGCGTAGCGACGGAGTTGGTCGCGCAAATGCGGGGACGCGAACAAGTGGAACTGGATGCCGGTGCCGGGCGGGCAGGTCGAGTACAGCGAGATCAGCACCTCGGCCATGCGCTCGTCGGCGCCGGACTGCGGCATCACCTCCAGCATGAAGCCGAGGCTGTCGCGGTTCACGAACAGCTTCTCGGTGGCGAGGTACGCGGAATACGGGAGCCAGGCGGCGAACTGTTCGGCCGGGCTGTCCATCGTCTGGCCGAAGCTGAACAGCGACGGACCGGCCGTCGGGCGATGTTGGGTGGCTTTGAACGGCATGACCGTGGCCCTCAATCGCTGCTCTCGATGCGCGCGGCGGGCGGCACGAGACCGGGGAACGGGTTGTCGGCGGACGGCGGCCTCGGGCCGCTCATTAGGTTGGGCGGCAGCGCACTGCGCTCCTTCCCGTCGCTGGCTGACGCCGCGCCTTTGGGCGGTGGTCGCAGCGGTGCATAGGCGTCCCGAATCTGCCGCTGCGCGTGATCGACCAGCCACTGGCCGTTGTCGATCTGCACATAAACGTAGCCCTGGTCGTAGAGGTCGCGGTCGGCGTCTTCCCAGGGCTTGAACCACAGCCGCAAGATGCGCGCCGACGAACGTAGCGGTGTGGGTGACACCGAGGACATCGCCATCTGCGCCGGCTCCGCCGAACGCGCGGTTGCACTTCCAGCGGCCGCAGCCGCCATGGGGGGTGCGGCGGTGCGCGACCGCTGGCTCGGCAGGTTGTTTTGGACTGCGTTGGCGTAGGTACCAGAGACCGAGTCGCAGGTGACGCCGTCGGGTGCCTTGCAGGCATAGCTGGAACTGCCGGTGAGCCCGGAGATGCTCGTGCACCCGGCCAGCATGGCGCCGACGCAGATCGCAGGCGGAATGTGCAGGCGAGGGCGGTACATGTTCATGGCCGCACCTCCTGCGTTGCCTGGCTCAGCCGCGCCTCGAGAACAGCACGTTCGACGTACCCCTCGGTGCGCGAGCCATTGGCCCAGATCAGTGTCGGCGTGCCCTGCACGCCCAGGCGATGGGCCAGTGCCAGGTTGCGATCCACCGGGTGGTCGCAGGCGGCCGATGCGTTGAGCAGCGAGGCGTCGCCCTGCAACATGAGGCGCTGCCAGGCATGTTCGCGGTCCGCCGCACACCAGACTGCGATCGGTTTGTCCTGGCCCTGGAAAGGCACGAGGAATGTATAGACGGTGATGTTGTCGAGGCCGGCCAGCTCGGGTTCGAGCCGCTTGCAATACGAGCACGAGGGATCGCTGAAGACGGCCACCTTGCGCAGGCCGTTGCCCCGCACCGTCTTGATCGCATCGGCCAACGGCAGCTGATCGAAGGACACCGCCGCTGGCGCGGCGGCTGCCTGTGCGCCGCCTGAAGCTTGTGCGGCAACCGCGAGCTTCGGCCCGGTTAGGTCCTTCATCGTCTGCGTGTCGAAGACGCGGCCGAAGATGAAGAAGCGCGGATTCCGGGCCGACACGTAGGCCACATTGCCGTTCATCCAGACCTCGAAGACGCCTTCCACCGGCGAGCGCGATACCTGAGTGAACTGCGTGCCGGGATGGGATTTCTTGAGGGTCGCCATCAGGCGCGCCTCGTCCGGCGTCGCGGCCTGAGTCGGTGTTGCGGCCATGTAGATCAGGGCGCACAGCCCGGCGGCCAACGCGTCCCGCGCGTGCCGACGGCTGCGCAGGCGATCAGTAGTTGCCATCATCGGAAACCTCCAGGTAGCGCTCAGCGGGCGCCGCATCGGCGCGGGTGTTGCGATCGGCAGCGGCTGCCATCGGCACGTCGATGCGCACACCCTTCGTGATGACGACATCGATCTCGCGGCCGGCATCGACCTCGATCACAGGAAAGGTGTTCTCGGCCAGCTTGATGTAGTACTGGGCGAGCCGGTCGAGCGCCTTGCCGACGCCGGTGCCCAGCCCGGCTTTGTAGGCATCGGCGCCCGACGCCGTGGCGATGGTGCCGAGCGCAGACGTGCTGTAGCTGGTCGAAGAGGTCGCGAGCCCAGAACCAATGCCGCTGACCACGCCGGCGAGCAGCGCATTGGCTAGCATCTGGCCCTGCTTGGTGACGAGCCGGCCACGCATGCCGACCTTGCCGTCTTCGCCATACACGCTGCCCTGGATCTTGACCTCCAGTGCTGCGCCGTCAGCGCGCACGCAAGACAGGTTCTCGGTGCGCAGGTACGCCCGCTCGGAGCTGATGTCCCCATAGCCGGCCGCGATCACGAAGCAGTCTCGGTACTCGCCCCGGAACCGGTTCGGCAGCACCGAGTTGTCGGACAGGCGGATCAGCACCGGGTGCGGGTTGGACTGCGACTGGCCACCGGTGGGCGCATCCAGGCCGCCCAGCAAGGTGCCGCGCGTGAAGCTGACTGGCAGATACGTCGACACGGTCTTGGTCTCGACCGATGTCGATGTGGCGCCGGGCGACCCGTTCGCCGTAACGCTTGCAGGAACGGAGCGGTCGACCAGCGTGATGCGTGTCAGCAAAGGAGCCGCTGGCGCGGCCAGTGCCATCGGGACATTGGGCAAACCCGGCGGCATCACGCCGGATGCAGAAGACCGGGCAGCGGCCGAGGGTGGCGGCGGCAGGGGCAGGCTCGACGCCGGCGGCAAGGTTGGCGTCATGGCGGCCGCAGGAGTCGGCACCGCGGGCGCGACGGCTTGCATGTGCGCCGCCTGGCTGGCCGAAGTCAGACGCTGTTCCAGGTCGGAAAAGCGCTGCATCGTGCGCGCCTCGAAGGCCTGGCGGTCCTTGTTGAGCCGGCCTTGTTCTTCGCGCTCGTTTTCGTATTGCGCGAGTTTGCTGCCGGCGGTACCGACCCACTGGTCCACCGGGTTGACCTGTTGCCCCGGCGGCATCACCCCGATGTTGGTCACCGCGCTCGGGTTGCCACTCGATACCTTGGCGCCTTTGTCCTTCGGCCCGTTGTCTGCGGAGGCGAAGATCAACCACAGCATGCCGACGCCGCCCAGCAAGATGGCCGCCAGCATCGCGTACTGACGCTGCTTCGGCGACAGGCGCTGCAAGGTGTCGCGAAGCACCGCAGCGGGGGTACGAACGGGCGTGTTCATCGTTCAGTCCCCCGCCGGATCACGAACACGTTCGTGCTCTCACCCGGCCGCAGGTTGTGGTTCTCGATCGCGACACCGACGACCTGGCCGCCGTCTTTGCTGTCGGGACGGTCGAATTCCTGTTCGGCTAGCACCATCACGGCCGGGCTGACGTTTTGCAGCAGGTATTTCTCGCCGAGCAGGCCGCGCCCTTCATAGCGGCGCATCAGCGAGAACCTGGCCTCGGCCCACAGTTGCATCGGCCGGTTGACCTCATCGACGCGGATGTCTGGTGGCACCCGGTCCGAGGCCATCGCCACCAGCATCGCCTTCATGGATCGGACATGGTTGGCCGAGGGGCCGAACGTGCCGTGAGGGCCTTGAGTGCCTGCTGCAGCCGGCTGCACCTGGCGCGGCGTCTTGTCGCGGATGACGATGGTGTCGGCCGGCGTGTCGGAACGGCGCAGCACCAGCGTGTACGTGGCCTGCGCCGACGAAATGAAGAGGTTGACCGGCTTGGTCGATTCACCGACCGGGCGGATGTAGATCTCGCCCTTGTCGCGGTCGCACTCCAGCACGATCTCGCCGCCGGGGTTGACCGCCGGCGTGCTGATGGCGGCGCCAGCCGTCGCAGCACCGGTGCCGCAGTTGCTCGAATGGATGTTGCCGAACACGTCGGTGATCGGGGCCCCTTCGATGCGGATGCGCGTCGGCTCCTTGATCGAGAGAATCGCCTCGACGGCAACGCCGTCACGCGCTTCGAGCGTCTGCAGGGCATGCGCCGGTGTGCCGGAGAGGCAGGCGACTACCAGTCCGGCGAGCGCCGTGGCGCGCAGGCACTGGCACCGGCCGCTTTCGCGCGACGGTCGGCCACAAAGACTATGGGGCCACATGAGGCATCTCCTTGAATGTCTTGAGGTGCATGCGGCCGCCGCTGTAGCTGAACTCAACCAGGTAGGCCTTGAGGTCGTTCGCGGTCTCCAGCCCGTTGACCTGGGTGCGCAGTCGGCCGCGCACGATGACCGTCTGCGCGTCTTCGCTCGGCACCAGTTGCTGCGGCATGAAGAACGTGCTCGCGTTGATGCGCTTCAGGCGTGCCGCCTCCAGGTCCTGCCGGGTCCTTAGCTCGCCGTGCTGCTCGGGTTCGACGTAGCCGAGCAGGATGTCCTTCTTCCAGTCCACCGAGGCCGGCGTCACGTCGAGCACCAGCCATGCGATGAAACTGCCCATCTGTTCCAGGTACTCGTTGCTCGCCTTGTCGCGTGTGACCCAGAACGACTTGTTGATCGACGGCGGCACGACCACCGTGCGCACGCTGCCCAGCAGGTTCAGGATCACGACGAGCGCCAAGATGTGGCCGCCGGCCAGTGCTCCAACGGTCACGCCCAGCGCCCGGTTGCGCCGGCGCATCTCCTTGATGTCGCCGTTCAGACGTTCGAAGTCCATGGCTTGCTCCGAGGGGTCAGCCCACCATGCGGCGGATGTGGGAGGGCGGCGTCGCGCGCATCGCAGTGATCGGGCTGGTGGGCAGGTGCCAGTACAGCCAGTGCATCGCGAAGGCCGGGTGCTTGTCGGCCTTGATGCGGGCGATCCAGCGCGACGTGAACAGGCCTGTCGCGATGCACAGCACGAAGGAGATCTTCGAGCCGGACATGTAGCCCATGAACAGGCCGAACAGGATCGGCGCGGCGACGTCGACGTCCCAGAAGCCGATCTTCCACTGGTCGTCGAGACGACGCGGGATGAAGGTGTCGGCGTACATGAGGACTCCGGGAGCGGCGACTGCTGCAGCTCAGATGACCGCGCCCATGATCGCGCCGGCGATCACGAGACCGACCGCCGCGAAGATAGCCAGGCCCACGTAGAACAGCACAGGGCCGAAGTTGCGCAGCGCGGACAGCGAGATCAGCGCGACCACGAATCCGACGAAACCGACCAACGCCTTGATGCCCGGCCCGAGCGCGGCAATCTGCGTCAGGGCCGAGGTCATCGGGCCGGTGATGCCGGTGAAGGCCACCAGGTCGAGCGCGTAGCCGGGGAAGGCGACACACAGGCCCCCGGCGAGCAGCATCAGCAGGGAGATGACGGCCATCGGCCGACGGGTCGAGTTGCGGAACATTGATGGGGAAGCGAGAAGTGCGGTGCTCATGAAGTTCTCCAAGAAGTGTTTGAGCGGTGGGCGGGCTGTTGAAGGTGGATACCGAAAGTCGAGCCGGTGGTGTCGGCAGGCCGTTGCGGCTCGGCGGGTAGGAAGCAGGTCAGGCCGGGTGGGCTCCGGTGGAAGCGGGTCGTGAGGGGCAAGGGCCTCTGCGGATTCATCACAGGTCCTCCGCGTCGCGCTCGAAGACGATCTCGACGCGCCGGTTCAGTGCGCGGCCTTTCTGCGTATCGTTCGAGGCGGCGAAACAGCACGCGCCTTTAGCCTCGAGCGTCACGGCCGGGGCCAGATGCGGGTACCGGGTACGCAGGTGGTCGCGCACCGCGTTCGCGCGGGCAGCGGCCAGCGTCTGGTTGCTTTGAGGTGACCCGACGCTGTCGGTGCGCCCGCTGATGGCGATCCGGCTCGCCGAAGGCAGTGACCTCGCCACCTCGTCGATTTGCGCACGCGCGGTGGCGGCCAACGACGCGTCGCCGAACCCGAAATGCACGATCACCTGCCATGTCGACTTCGCTGCGGTGGCGGCGGAACTCAGGCTCTCGACGGGCGCCGCCAGCGGGGAAGGAGCGGACCCGCTTGTGACGAACGCTTCCCCGGCAGCCAGCGACGATCCGGGATTGCTGGAAGACAAAGTCGCAGGACCGGCCGGAGGCTCCATCGCGAGCGTCTTCGGCGTGACTGCGGGGCACGCGGGCGACACGCATCGGGCGAAGGCTGCACGGCGCCCAAACTCCATCTGGGCGATCCGCCCGGTCGGCAGGGGGGAGGGCACAGCGTAAGTGCTCAGCGGAGCCGACGCAGTCGGAGTTCGGGGCGGCGAGCTGCACGAAGAGGCGAACGCCGTGCTCAGCGCCGCGACGCTCAGGCCGCCCATCAAGCGAATGCCACCGCGCTTCATGGCGACACCCGTGCCGTGAGCATGATCGGTCTGGTGGCCGGCAATGCCGCCGCGTCGCGGGCCCGAGCGGCGCTTCCGCCAGCAGGTGCGGACGGCTGGGTCGGCAGCTTGCGATAGACCTGCCACGCGTAGCGCGATCGTGCTTCGCTGCACGCCGCGCCCTTGAGCTGCGAGCAGGCGGCGTTGTACGCGCCGACGGCATCCCATGTCGCACCGTGCCGGGCGAACGTGTCGGCCAGCAACCAGGCGCCGACCTGGATGTTCGTGCAGGGTTCGTACAACTGCGCCTCGGTGATGCCATGGCGCGCCAGCGCGCCCAGATGCGAGCTGTTGATCTGCATCAGCCCGATGTCGTAGGTGCCGGTGCGCTGCAGGTGCGTGCGATTGACGGCCTGCGGGTTCAGGTTGGACTCGACCCGTGCGATGGCGTAGAGCAGCTCCGCTGCCATGCCGTAGCGTTGCGCAGCCAGCTCCCAGCAGGCCAGCGCATGGGTCGGCATGCACAGCGAAAGAACCCATCTGGCAAGGAGCAGCAGGCGCATGGCTCAACCCGTCGCGAAGTGCGAGACATCGACAACACCCACCGCGGGGCGGGCAACGAGGTCAGGGCCGGCGTTCGGCCAGGGTCAGGTTTGGGTGAGCCGGGCAGTGCGCCGGCGTGGTCGGGTCAGGTCGTGGTGCGGGTCTCTGGCAACGGTCGAGTCAGCCCCCGCGTGGCAAACGCCATCGTGCAGCGCGGTCGGCCATGTTGAGCCGGGCCTGCCGCAGGACGAGGCCGTCTGCGTCCTCGAACTGGCGGCACAGCGCCACGCACGCCGTGGTCAGCTGGTCGAGCTGGAACTTCGGGTTGGGGTGACGATTGGCCGGCGAGCGTTGCACGGCCAGCAGCAGGTCGTACTGCTGGCGCCACATCGATTCGCGGCGGCGCGGTGTTTGTGGCGAGCGCAGCACGAGCTGGGTGCCGAGAAAGTCGAAGATGCGAGGTGTTGCGTCCTCATGCAGGAAGACGATCGACACGCAGGCGCTGATCAGGTCCGGGAAGCGGAAGGTTGGCGAAATGTTGTCGTCGCTGCGCAGCAGGTCGTAGAGCCACTCGTGCTCTTCGAGCCAGAGCCGGGTTTCGATGGTGTCCGGGTGCTCGACCTCGACGGCACCGTGCACGGCGTGTTCCTGGCGGGCGATGGGCAGGGCGGTGAACATGGCGCATCCCTTCGGTCGGTGGCTGCGGGTGGGGCTCTGTTGAGCACGTGACCGAAGGGTAGGTGGTGGCGAGTAGCCGGGGCGGGTGGAATGCGGGGTTTGTGAGGGGGGTTTCGTCATTGAAGGCGTGCGACCTGCGGAGGTCAGCGTCGCGAACGGCCGGCGATCCGTATGTCATCAGGGCTGATGTTTTGTACAGTACGTCTTTGCGCCCTCGGGTCTGTGGTGGCTGGCGCTCCGGCATGGTCAATTGACTCCTCATTTCTGTTGGTGCCGCGGCGTTGCTCGGGCAGCGCTGACAATCAGACTCCGACGACCTCGACCATGACCTACAGCCCTCATCAACTTGCCTACTTCGCCCACCGGCTCACGCTGCGTGGCGCTGCGGACTCGATGGATCGCATGGCGGGTACGCTTTTCGACGCGCAGGTGGATCTGAATCCGCACCAGGTGGATGCAGCGTTGTTTGCCGCCGGAAACCCATTGTCAAAGGGCGTCATCCTGGCCGATGAGGTGGGCCTGGGAAAGACCATCGAAGCTGGTCTGCTGCTGGCGCAGCGGTGGGCGGAGCGCCGACGCCGGCTGCTGATCATTGCGCCGGCGAACTTGCGAAAGCAGTGGCACCAGGAATTGGCCGACAAATTCGCCTTACCGGCCATGATCCTGGAAGCCCGATCGTTCCGCTTGGCCTTGAAGGACGGTTGGGCCAATCCGTTCGATGCGGTGGCGGGTCGGGGTGTCAACGGCCCAGCCACCGAGAGCATCGTCATCTGCTCCTACCAATTCGCAGCTGGCAAGGCGCGCGAATTGGCTGCCGTGCCTTGGGACCTGGTAGTGGTGGATGAGGCGCACCGGCTGCGCAACGTCTACAAGCCCGAGAACAAGACCGCCAACGTGCTGCGCGACGCCCTGGCGGCCTCGCGCAAGGTGCTGCTCACGGCCACACCGCTGCAGAACACGCTGCTGGAGCTCTATGGCCTGGTCAGCTTCATCGATGACCGCGTCTTCGGCGATCTGGACAGTTTCCGCCAGCAGTTCGGCGCGCTGCGCGACGAAGCCAGTTTCGCAGCGCTGAAGCACCGTATCAGGCCCGTCTGCAAGCGGACGCTGCGCCGGCAGGTCGAGGCTTACGTCAAGTACACCCGGCGCATCCCGCTGCTGGAGGAGTTCAAACCCGGTGCCGATGAGGTGCGCCTGTACGAACTGGTCTCCGAGTACCTGCAGCGTGATCGCCTCTACGCGCTGCCCAACGCACAACGCCAGCTCATTACCCTGGTGTTGCGCAAGCTCCTGGCGTCCAGCTCCTTTGCCATCGGCGGGGCGCTCGAAACCCTCATTCGCCGGCTGAAGGAATCGCTGCAGGACCAGACACCTGCGCCGGTGCCTGAGACTCTGAGCGAAGCGCTTGATGCCGACTACGAGAGCCTGGATGAGACGGCCGACGAAACAGCTGACGCGCCTGAGGATGCAGGGCTCGCCGCCGAGCGCGCCAAGACGGCGCAGGAACGCGCGGCCATCGGGGCCGAAATTGCCGATCTCGAAGGGTTTCGCAGCCTGGCCATGTCGATCACCGACAACGCCAAGGGGCAGGCCCTGCTGAAGGCACTCGATGTGGCCTTTGCACGGCTGCATGAGCTTGGCGCGGCGCAGAAGGCCATCATCTTCACCGAGTCGCGACGCACGCAGGCCTACCTGCTCTCGCTGCTGAGCGAGACTGAACACGCGGACGGCGTGTTGCTATTCAACGGCAGCAACAGCGACCCATTGGCGCGCCGCCTGCACGCCAAGTGGGTCGAGCGCCACCGCGGCACCGACCGCATCACCGGCTCGCGTGCCGCCGATACGCGCGCGGCGCTGGTGGACCACTTTCGCGAGAACGGCAAGATCATGATCGCCACCGAGGCTGGTGCCGAAGGTATCAACTTGCAGTTCTGCTCGCTGGTCATCAACTACGACCTGCCGTGGAACCCACAGCGCATCGAGCAGCGAATCGGGCGCTGCCACCGCTATGGCCAGAAGCACGACGTCGTGGTGGTGAACTTCGTCAACCGCGACAACGAGGCCGACCGCCGCGTCTTCCAGCTGCTCGATCAGAAGTTCAAGCTCTTCGACGGCGTGTTCGGCGCCAGTGATGAGGTGCTCGGTGCGTTGGAGTCGGGCGTGGACTTCGAGCGCCGCATCGCCGACATCTACCAGAACTGCCGCCACCCGAGCGAAATCCACACGGCGTTCGAACAGCTTCAGCTCGACCTGGCGGGCGAGATCAGCGATGCCATGCTCAATGCGCGGCGCGCCTTGTTGGAGAACTTTGATGAAGAGGTCCAGGAGCGCCTCAAGGTGGCGCAGGCCGACGCCACGGCAGCGCTGGGACGCATGGAACGGCTGTTGATGCGATTGACCCAGGGGATGCTGGGTCAGCACGCCGAGTTCGACGCCACCGGGCACGGGTTCACGCTGAGATCACTGCCGCAGGGCGTGGGTGATGCGGCCACCTTGACTGGAGGTGATGCGCAAGGCGAAAGCATCCTGCTCGGGCGGTACGAGTTGCCACGTCGAAGCGAAGAAGCGCATGTGTACCGACTCCAGCACCCGTTGGCGCAGTCATTGATCGACCTTGCCAAAATGGCGCAGACGGCATCCGCCCGGGTGCTGCTCGACTACGCCGCGTATGGCGCGAAGGTGACGGTGCTGGAAGCCCTTCGCGGTAAGTTTGGGCAGTGCGCCGTTCAATGCCTGCGCGTCGAGTCGCTGGGCACCAGCGAGGAGTACTTGCTCGTTGCGGCGACGTGTGACGGCCGGGTGTTGGATGCCGATGTGGCCGAGCGGCTGCTCGCGATCCCGGGCGATGTTGAACACGCGGCTGCTTTGGCCAACCCCCTGTCGGCGACTGTCACTGCGGAATTGGCGCGACAGAGAGCTGTTGCCCTGGCAGGGTTGGAGCAACGAAACCTAAAGCTGTTCTCTGCGGAAACCGACAAGCTCGACGCGTGGGCTGACGATCAACGCGCCGGGCTCGAGCAGCAGATCAAGGAGCTTGACCGCCAGATCAAGGAAACCCGAACGAAGGGCAAGGGCGCAGCGACGCTTGCCGAAAAGCTGGAGGCTCAGCGCAGGCAGCGCGAACTGGAAGCGCTTCGCGACCGGCGCCGCCGCGATCTCTTCGCGCGACAAGACGAAATCCAGAAGCGCCGCGACCAGATCGTGGATGAGTTGGAAGTGCAACTTCAACAAGCGATCAGTGTGGTGGAGATCGTTGCGCTTGAATGGCGCCTGCTGTGAACGAGGGAGACATTGATGAACGATGCGAATGCAGAGGTGGCGCGCGCGATACGTGACGAGCTGACCGTGCTTGGACTGGTCTTGGCTGATCGTGCCGATGCGTTGGAGACGGCGATCAGCGCGGGCACGATCAAGGCGGAAGACTGGTATCTGACCGTCGAGGCATCGCTGCCCGAGCCAGGAGGGCCGACCGATGCAGGCCAAGCCAAGTAGGTCTCTGCGCATCAAGTCGTTTCGTGGGGCGCCCGCCGACCTGACGCTGGAGTTCGACCCCCGCCGGCCACTCACGCTCATCTACGGCGAAAACGGGACCGGCAAGACGACGATCTGCGATGCCTACGACTTCGTTGCGAACCGCTACGTGGGGTCACTGGCCGACCGCGGGCTGGGGCAGTTGCATCCGTACTGGCCTACAGCCGGCAAGGCAGCCTCGGAGATCGTTGTCGAGCTGACCATCGATGGCACCACGTGGACGGCGCGAGCCAAGGCACGGGACATCACAGTCACGCCCATCGATGTCCCGCCGCCCAGGGTCGAACTGCTGCGGCGATCAACGCTGGCGAAGTTCGTTACCGGAGACGCGAAAGACCGGTATGCGGCACTGCGCCCGTTCATCGACCTGAGCAAGATTGAACAGGCTGAGCAAACCCTGCGTGAACAGATCCGCTCGTCGCAAACACGGTTGGACCAGGCGGCCAGCAACATTGGCGAAAACCAGGAAACCCTTCGCCGCACGATGGTCAAGGCTGGCGCCACGGCGCCGAACCCGCTGTCATGGGCGCGCCAAGTGGTGGCGACTCCAGCAGAGGACACCTCGGCCGCGACAAAGCTCTTACGCCAAGCAGAACGCCAGATCGAGGCCGCCATCGATGCCGTGAGTGAACTTGACGCTGCCGCGAATCTTGCGACTGCCGCCAACGAGCAACTAACCGCCGCGCGCCGAGACCTGGAGGTGGCCGAACAGGGTGCCCTCACGGTGGACTCGTCGCTGGTGGCGCTGCTTGAGGCCGCAGAGCTGCACTTCATGAAGCACGCGGTGGACAGCGCCTGCCCGCTGTGCGAAAGCCCGGAGCGAGCTGAAGGCTTGGCTGACCGTGTCCGCGAGCGGATTGCGGCGGCCGATCGCATCAGGACTCTTGCCGGCCAGGTGAAGCAGGCCGAGCCGCAGGTGCAGAGCAAGGCCGACACGCGGTCTGGGGCCTTGCGTAAAGCCAGGCAGGCCATCGAAGCGGCGCTGACGGCGGTCGCTGAGGCGCCAGACGGTTGGCGCCGGGCCCATGCCATTGCGATCAATTCACTGGAGGTATCGAAGGCGGCAGCAGACGAAGCCGTTGCCATCGACGTGGCCACATTGCGCGTAGCCGCCGAAGACGCCGGTACGCGCCGGGGTGCGCTCGAATCCGCCGCCGCCAGGCACTCGGGCGTGAAGACGGCGCTGGACCAGTACGACGAGAACGTCTCTCGGCAAGCTGGGCTCTCGCAGGTGCTGCCGAGACTGAAGCAGGTCTTGGAGGTTTGCGACAAGCAGCGCAAGCAGTATCTGGAGCACATGCTTGGCGCCATTGCCGTCGAGGTGGGGCGCCTGTACGAAGCCGTGCACCCGGGCGAGGGCTTGAACAAGATTTCGTTCAAGCTCGCGCCGAATCGTCCGGGCTCGCTCGACCTCGGCGCCGAATTCCTCGGCAACCCCGACCTGCCGCCGCAAGCCTATTTCAGCGACTCGCACCTCGACTCCCTGGGCCTGTGCATCTTCCTCGCACTGGCGGCCCGGCAAGCCCCGGGCTCGACCATCGTCGTGCTCGATGACGTGCTGGGCAGCATCGACGAGCCACACGTCGATCGTCTGGTCGGCATGCTGTACGTCGAGTCGCTGAAGTTCAAGCACACGATCCTGACCACGCACTACCGGCCGTGGCGAGAGAAGTTTCGATGGGGGTGGTTGAAGAACAGCCAATGCGAGTTCATCGAACTCGACGAGTGGACGCAGACCGGTGGCATTGCGCCGACGCAGAACAGCTTGACGCCGCTGGCGGAGTTGCGAAGGCACCTTGCGGCGACGCCGCCGTCGCTGCAGGCCGCGTGCGCATCCGCCGGCGTCATCCTCGAGCGGGCTTGCGACTTTCTGGCCGAGCGATACGAGATCGACGTTCCCTACAAGCGCACTGGCCTGACCTTGGGCGACCTGCTGCCACGCGTGGCGGAGAAGCGGCTGGCCGCCTCGCTACGCATTGAAGTGCGGCAACCGGACGGCAGCTACGTCGATGTAGCGATTGGCGAGCAGTTGATCAAGCTGCGCGACTTGGCGGCACTGCGCAACATCTTCGGCGCGCACTACAACGATCTGGCAAACGTGCTGCCGCCCCAGGATGCCATCGCCTTCGCGCAGGCCGTCAGCGAACTGATGACCGCCTTGGTGTGCGACGACCACGGCTGGCCAAAGTCCGACAAGTCGGGGTCGTACTGGGCGACGCAGGGGGAAACGCGCCGTCTCCATCCGCTCAAGAAGCCCCGATGAACGCGGTCTGCGAATGAGCGCCGGAACGACACCGCCAGACTCATCGCTGCGCCTGCGCCCCTGGGCGGCGCTGGTGCTGTTCGTCAGCGCCTATGCACCCTTGCTACTTATCCTGGCCATCAAGGACTTGGACGCCACCCGCGGCTACCCGGTGCCCACGCATCCCTGGCTGTTCGGCGCGCTGCTCATCGTGGCCGTGCTGAGTTGCTTCATCGTGCTGCGCGCCGTTCGGAGCATCCGCGCTGGCCTGACGGTGCAGGTCAGCAAGGCGGCGAACAAGTCTGGTGAGATGTTCGGCTACACGATTCCTTATGTACTGTCGGTGGTCCGCATCGATCTCGGAGACTGGCAGACCTTGGCCAGTCTGCTGGTTTTCATGGCGATGATGTTCCTGGTGGCGTACCGCACGCAAACCGTCTTCGTCAACCCGATCCTTGCGATGGCGGGCTACATGCTCATCGACGCCACGTTCAAACGTGGCGAGGTCGAGACGCAGGCCATGGTGATCACCCGCATTCCGCTGAAAATAGGTGGCACATACACGTTCGAGCGGCTGGCCCACTATCTCTTTGTGGCGGCCGAACCCGAACCACCGGACGAGTCAGGGAGTGACCATGAGTAGCAAGGAAGCGCAGCGGCTCAAGAAGCTGAAGTCCATCGAGCTGGCGTCGTGGGCGACGAGTTTCTGGGTGGTCCACCGCAAACCCGCTCAGCCGCCTTTTACCTACAACGTGCTGCGCGTCAACATCGACAAGAAGCTGGAGCGGCGGCTCAAACGCTACGTGAAGACGCAGGTTCAAGACCGCGAGTTCCGGCTGGAGCCCTACGACTTCAGCAATGCCGATCCCGACGAATCGCTGCTGACCGTGGACGCAGATACCACTGACTTCACGAAGGTGCGGTCGGCCATCGAACGAGGTTTTGACAACCCGCGTGCCAAGAGCCACGCGGAACTGCTGGGTTCGTTTGCCTACGTCGTGCTGTTCGAGAAGGCCGGCGAACACATCTACGCGTGGAGCAAGATCAACACGCTCAACAGCCCGCGCAAGGCCGTCAGAGCAAAGACGCTGTACTTTCAGGATGAACGACTCGTCGATGTTGAAGACGCACAGGTCTTCATGATCGACCCCCGCTTCGACTTCTTCGTCTTCGCCGGCACCACCTTCATTGCCAGCAAGTCGGCATTCGAAACGTCGATGAATTTCCGCGAGGGCATGAAGGCGAAGAGCAAGGAACTGCTGGACGAGTTCTCGACGATGGCCTTCCTCAGCGATGTCGAGCCCATCCGCGCGTATGTGGGTGAGAACCTGCATCACTTGCGCAAACTGGCGTCGATCAAGAACGCCGGCTACTACAGTCAGCCCACCTACATCGAGCGCCTGATGCGCGTGTGCCGTGACGAAGGCTGGAACCTGAAGATCGAAGGCGGCAAGATCGTCGTCGAAGAAGAAACCATGGACCTGCTTTTGAAACTGCTGAACAACGACCGGCTGCGGTCACCCATCAATGACGAGGTCTTCGACTCGTCGGCCAAGAAGGCCGTCTCCAGCGGTGCCGGTGCATGAGCCAAAAGCAGCGCCTGGAACTGACCTGGATCGGCAAGGACGCGCGTCCCAAGTTGGAGCCGCGGGTCTTGCTGGAAGACCCGACCAAGAGTCACCACGCCAAGCAGCGGGTGACTGAGCACGACATCTTCGACAACCGGCTGATCTTCGGCGACAACTTGCTGGCGCTGAAGGCGCTGGAGCAGGAGTTCGCCGGCAAGGTCAAGTGCATCTTCATCGATCCACCTTACAACACCGGAAGTGCGTTTGCCCAATACGACGACGGAATTGAGCATTCGATTTGGCTCGGCCTGATTCGAGATCGCCTTGAGATCATTCGCCGACTACTGTGTGAAGATGGTTCGCTGTGGATCACCATTGACGACAACGAAGCTCACTACCTGAAAGTTCTGGGCGACGAGGTGTTCGGTCGAAACTGCTTCGTCGCGGATATTTCGTGGCAGAAGCGCGACGGACCGCCAAACGATCGAAAAATTGGATCGATCCACGATCACGTCTTGGTATGGGCGAAGAGCCGTCCCGGCAGCAGCAAGAAAACTGCAGCCGAGGAAGCGTTCAACTTGATGCCGCGAACTGAGAAGGCCGATGCTCAGTATCAGACCTTTACAGAACCTGGAGGTCTCGACCCTCGCGGTCCATTTCGGAAGATTGATACCACCGCGAACGGGAAGGGTGGACGCTATGTTGAGAGCTTGTTCTACGCGATCAAGAACCCGTTTACAGGACAGGAGGTCTGGCCGCGCGAGGGTACGTGTTGGCGACATAGCAAAGAAGAGATGGAACGATTGCAGCGCGATAAACGCCTCTTTTGGGGCGTGAAGGGCACTGCAACGACACCCATGAGAAAGCTGTTCAAGTTTGAAGCTAAGCAAGGCATGACAGCCCCTTCGATTTGGGCGGACTGCGGACTGAATCAACATGCTTCAGCTCATATGGAGTCCTTGTTCGGCGAGAAGGCGTTTTTTGAAACCCCGAAGCCCGAAGAGCTGCTCTCGCGAATCATCCATATTTCGACGAATCCCGGCGAACTGGTTCTTGATTCTTTTGCTGGCTCTGGCACCACTGGCGCAGTAGCGCACAAGATGGGCCGCCGGTGGATCATGGTCGAGTTGGGCGAGCACTGCCACACCCACATTATTCCTCGCTTGAAGAAGGTGATCGACGGCAATGACGCTGGTGGCGTCAGCGATGTCACAGGGTGGAAAGGTGGCGGCGGCTTTCGCTACTACCGCCTGGCTCCCAGTCTTCTGCAGCAAGACAGATTCGGCCAGTGGGTTATCAACCGCGAATACAACGCCGAGATGCTTGCGGCAGCGGTCGCCAAGCTGGAGGGTTTCACCTTCGAGCCGAGCCCTGATGCCTACTGGCAGCACGGCTACAGCACGGAGACAGATTTCATTTACGTCACCACCCAGACCCTCAGTGCCGAAGCGCTGCAAGCCTTGTCTGACGAAGTGGGGGCCAAGCGCACTCTGCTGGTGTGCTGCGGCGCCTTTCGGCTGAGCGCCGATGCCATCGCTAGCCGCTTTCCGAACCTGACGGTGAAGAAGATTCCGAAGATGGTGCTGCAGAAGTGCGAGTGGGGGCATGACGACTACAGCCTGAACGTCGAGAACCTGCCCCCGGCCCGCAAGGAAGCTGCGGCTGCAGCGAGGACGGGAACGACCAAGGTGAAGACCTCGCAGTCGGGCTTGTTCGACGAGGCTGAGGCCTGACATGTCGGCGCCCAAGACGGACCCGAACGCAAGCACCGGCAAGCCGGCCCTGTACGGCCGCGTGCGCGAGATCCTGGCCGCGGCGCGCACCGGCATTGCCCGCACGGTCAACACCACCCAGGTGATGGCCAACTGGCTGATCGGGCGCGAAATCGTCGAAGAAGAGCAGCGGGGTCGGCGCCGTGCCGGCTATGGCACCGCGCTGTTGGGCGAACTGGCCGAGCGCCTGCGCACCGATTTCGGCGCAGGTTACGGCGTGGACAATTTGGAGTTGTTCCGGCGCTTCTACCTGGAGTACCCGCAGCTGCTGGCCGAGGTGGCGACGGAGACGATTTCCGACGCACCGCGTCGGAAATCTGCCATCCACGCAGCGGCGGCGACCTTGTTGCTTGGCCCGCCCACCGCCAGTGCCACTTCCTGGCGACCCGGGCGGCTGAATCCTGGCCTGTCATGGACGCATTCCCGCCGGTTGCTGCGGGTGGATCGAGAAGTAGCGCGAACCTTCTATGAGACCGAAGCGGCGCGCAATGCCTGGTCTGCGCGGGAGCTGGACCGGCAGGTGGCGAGCCTGCTGTTCGATCGCTTGGCCAAGAGCCGCGACAAGCAAGGCCTGCTGCGGCTGGCCACACGCGGGCATGAAGTCAGCCAACCAATCGACGTGCTCAAAGACCCGGTGGTGCTGGAGTTCCTGAATCTGCCCGAGTCGCCCCGGCTCGTTGAGACACAGCTCGAACAGGCGCTGATCGAGGACCTGCAGCAGTTTCTGCTGGAGCTGGGCAAGGGCTTCGCATTCGTGGCACGCCAACAGCGCATCACTCTGGATGGGGATCACTTCTACATCGATCTCGTTTTCTATCATGCGGTGCTGAAGTGTTTCGTGCTGGTAGACCTGAAGGTCGGCAAGCTCACCCATGCCGACCTCGGGCAGATTCAGTTCTACGTGAACTACTACGACCGTGAGCGCCGTACCGAGGGTGACAACCCCACCGTCGGCCTGATCTTGTGTTCCGACAAGAACGATGCGGTGGTGAGGTACACACTGGGTGAGCAGCAGGAGCGCAACATCTTTGCCAGCCGCTACCAACTGCACCTGCCGACCGAGAAGCAGTTGCAGCAGGAAATGAAGCGCGAACTGCGGCAGTTGTTGCCCATGACGGCGCCCCCCAAGAAGAAGCCGAGGGAAGGAAAAGAATGAGTCTGGAGCAAACCCTGCGCGCCGTGGCCGGCCGCCTGAGCCTGCGAGAGCCCCAAGCCGAGAGCCTACGCCGGCTGGCAGCGGCCTTGGAAGCGGTACCGGCGCTGCGCGACCACAAGGCGCGCGATGCCAGCGACCTGGCTGCGATGGTCGATACGCTAAAGGGCTTGTTTCCCAACCTGACAGACTTTGAGCGCGACTTTCCGTCGCTGTGCTTCGCGCTGGCCACGGGCGTGGGCAAGACGCGGCTGATGGGTGCGTTCATTAGCTACCTCAATGCGGCCTACGGCTACAAGCACTTCTTCGTGCTGGCACCCAACCTGACGATCTACGACAAGCTGATCCGTGACTTCACCCCCGGCACGCCGAAGTACGTGTTCAAGGGCATCGCCGAGTTTGCCGCCGCGGCGCCGGAGGTGATCACCGGTGAAACCTACGAGCAACGCGGTGACCTGGTCTCGCAGGCCATCGACGCGCCGGTGCAGATAAACATCTTCAACATCTCGAAGATCAACACGGAGGTGCGTGGCGGCCGCGCGCCGCGCATCAAGCGGCTGTCGGAGTACCTGGGCCAGAGCTACTTCGACTACCTGGCCAGCCTGCCCGACTTGGTGCTGCTGATGGACGAATCGCACCGCTACCGGGCCAGCGCCGGGGTGCGCGCGTTGAACGAACTGAAGCCGCTGCTGGCCATGGAATTGACGGCCACGCCCTTTACCGAGAGCGGCTATGGCAGCAAGGGCCCGGCGCCTTTCAAGAACGTAGTGATGGACTACCCCCTGGCGCAGGCCATTGAAGACGGCTTCGTCAAGGAGCCGGCCGTGGTGACGCAGCAGAACTTCGACTCTTCGGCGCACAGCGCCGAGCAGTTGGAACGTATCAAGCTGATGGACGGCGTTCGCGTGCACGAAGAGACCAAGGTGCATCTGCTGACATACGCGCAGCAGAAGGGCGAGGCGCCGGTGAAGCCCTTCATGCTGGTGATCGCGCGCGACACCACGCATGCCGCGGCCTTGAGCAAGCTGCTCTCGGCCGAGCTGTTCGACGGGCGCTACGCCGGCAAGGTGATTCAGGTGGACAGCGGCACCACCAGCGGCGCCGAGGGCGACGAGATCGTGCAGCGATTGCTGGCCGTGGAAAGCTATGACGAGCCCACCGAGATCGTCATCCACGTCAACATGCTGAAGGAAGGCTGGGACGTCACCAACCTCTACACGATCGTGCCGTTGCGCGCGGCCAATGCGCGCACGCTGATCGAGCAGTCCATCGGCCGCGGCCTGCGGCTGCCGTATGGGCGCAAGACCGGCGTTGAGGTTGTGGACCGGCTGAACATCATCGCGCACGACAAGTTCCAGGAGGTGGTGGACGAGGCTGGGCGTGGTGATTCGCCAATCCGGCTGAAACAGCTCAAGTTGGCGCCGCAGGAGGGCGTAGGGCCCGGCCTGCGCAGCGTGGCGGTAACTCCGACGCTGCACACGATGCTGGGCATCACTGCACCCGTGGCTCCGGCGGCCAGCTCGCCATACGTTACGACGCCGGCCACCACGGTGCTCTACAGCGGCGAGCAGGCACAGGTGGCGGCCATCGCGATGGATGTCATCAACGACATGAGCCGGCTGGGTGCTCTGCCGGGCAGCGCGATCTTGGCGGGGGTGGGCGGTGTGGTGACGGCACCCACCACCGCGTCACTGGCGTCGCCGGAGGTGCAGGCCGAACTGGTGCGTCGGGTGCAAGCGCGGGTAACGCCGGCGCAGGGCCAACTGCTGCCGCCCGCTGGCCCCAGCGTCGAAGCGATCGTCAAGCAGACGGCAGCCCTGTTGGCCCAGCACACGATCGATATTCCTCGCATCCTGGTCAAGCCGAAGGGGGCAGTGAGTAGCGGCTACCGCGTGTTCGCGTTGGACGTGAGCCGCATGAACTTCCAGCCGCAGGACCAGCAGTTGGTGGGGCGTGGGCTGCAGACGGGCAAGGAGTTGTTGTACGGGCAGTCGTCCTTCGTGGCCGAGCGCCGGCCCGAGGACTACATCGTCCGCGAACTCATCGGCTTTGACGATATCGCCTATGACCAGCACGGCGAGTTGCTGTACGCCCTGGCGGCCCAGGCGGTGGCGCATTTCCGCAGCTACCTCGGTACCGACGAGGAACTGCACAACGTGCTGGCCAACCAGGGCAAGGCCATCGCCGACAATATCCACGTCCAGATGGCGTTGCACTACTTCGAGGACCGGGGTGAGCCCGAGGTGGTGGTCAGCCAGGGTTTCACGCCGCTGAAACCCAGCGCCGTGACTGCCGACGGCGACATGTTGCCGCTGCACCAGGCGCCACCGGACAAGAGCCGCATTGCAACGCTGGTATATGGCGGCTTCGCAAAATGCGCCTACACGTCTCAGAAGTTCCAGTCCGACACCGAACGGGTGCTGGCTGTCATTCTGGAACGCGACGCTCGCAAATGGCTGCGACCGGTGGCCGGGCAGTTCAACATCTACTACCGGCGAGGCGCAGACCAGCCGGAGTACATCCCGGACTTCGTTGCGGCGACCGACGGTCTGAACCTGCTCATCGAGACCAAGAGAGCGGCCGACATGCAGACCGACGAAGTGCAGGCCAAGGCAAGAGCGGCGGCCGCGTGGTGCGAGCATGCGACCGCCTTCGCCACGGCAAACGGATCCTCGGGCTGGAAGTACCTGCTCATTCCACACGACGCCGTGGTGGTCAGCGCCACCTTGTCCGCGCTGACCGCGACCTACTGGTTCCGGACGCGGTGACGCGCTGGACACTTTGCGCGGAAGGCAGCAGTGGGATGGGCGCCGAGAGGTCGGCGCAGGCCGCCATCGATATTTACGAACCGAGGGTGGCGGATGCACGGGACTTCCGAGCGCGATAGCTTTCAGCAACGGTTCTCGTCGTCAGACGATGTCGCAGCGGTGCTGGCCGCGAGGCCGAACCAGATCCTGAAAGTCGACGCGTCAGGCGGCAGCCTCGGCGCGCTTCTGGAGCTGCTGATGCTCAGGCGAGGAGTGGACCGTGCGGTCACGGTTTCCGATTCGTCGCGCCGAGGGCGGCTGATCCGTCGGCTGTTGAAGTCCCGCCAGGCCTATTGCAGCGAAGGCCGGACCGGCGTGCTCCACCGGCCCGCGAGCGGATGCGATGAGGCCGCCGCAAACGACTTCGCCGAAACGTTTCATACGCAATTGGTGGCGGCTGGTGTAGCCAAGCCAGCGGCGCGCAGACTGTCCGGTGCCTTGCACGAACTGCTGACAAATGTGGATGAGCACGCGGGTGACGCCGTCGACGGGCTCGGGGCGTTCGAGGTGCTCGACCGCGAAGCCTGGATGGTGGTGGCGGACAGTGGGCGAGGCGTGCTGGGCGGCTACCAGGAGTCGCCGCTCGCCCACAAGCCAGCCGGCGCGGAGGAGGCGCTCAAATGGGCAGTGATTGACCATCGTTCCCGCACGGGCGATCCGGCTCGCGGTACCGGATTCCAGACCGTGGTCCAGTCGGTGCGGTCGTTGGATGGCTGCATTCGCGTTCGCAGCGACGCAGCCAGCATCGAGCTGGAACAGCAGGCAGAGCAATCACGCTTCCTGCTACGGGAACAGGGCCAGCTGCGGGGTTTCGTTGTCAGCGTGCGCCTGCGCTGGTAAAGCGTTGAAGTCGAGCCGACCCTGGGCGTCCGGCTCGGCCGGCGATGGTGGTGCAGCGGCCGCCATGCGAAGCGTGTGAATGTTGTGGCGCAGAAGCGCCCGAGCCTCGCGGGTGGTGCTGGTCCGGATGGGAAGGTACGCGACCTTGCCGCTCTCGCTCACGAAGGCCCTGCGCCTCTTCATCGATCGCATGTAGGCTGTCGAGTCGATGAATACGACTTGCCTGAAGGATGCGCGAAGCGATCTCGCCGCCTCTGCGTTGCCGCGCACCACCAGCGTCAGATCCCGTCCAACGGTGGACGCAAGGTCCGTGAGCCGCTTGCAGGACAGCTCCGCGCTTTGTTTGGTCGCCGTACCAGTCAGGAACTCGAAGGCAATGGCCTTCACGGCCGGTTGCAGGCGGATGAACTCTGCCCATCGCACGAAGTCGTGGTCAGTTCGCCCGTTCACATGCAGCGCGGTGCACAAACCGCCCTGGGTCATGTGGTACCAGACCCAGGCGATACGTTTCATCGCATGCAGATTGTCGTGCCGGGGGCTGTCAAGAATCGTGCTGAAGTCCGGCGATGTGGCGAAGACCGCGCCTGCATGGACCAGGTGGCGAGCGATGCGGCTGATGTCAGGCAGCGGCCAGATGCGCTCGACCGCGGGGTCCTCCTGAACACCCGAGAGAACCCAGCCGTGGCGAGGGCGCACGCCATAGCTTTGCGCAAGCTCCTTGCGGGTTCGCGCGCGCGTCGCGTGGCCGCGGCCCCTCAGCGCGTACGTAAGTGGCAACGCCACGCAGTCGTCGAGTGCGGTCATACCGCTGCCGGCCAGGCTGCCCTGGAACAAGGGTATCCAGTCCGGCAGCCGTGGGAGCTCGACCATGCGGGCCGACGGTATGTTGGTCAGATCCCAGCCGTCGACTTCGCGATGTCGGGCGACGTAATCGCTGGCCTTGCGCGGACAGACCATGTCGCATCGGCTGACGTCATCGCAGGTGCAGTACGACATGCACGACACGAGCAGCGAACCCGTGTTGCGCAGGTGCAACCCGCCGCAGACTGGACGGTCGATGCAGTTTCCGCACCCCAATAGAGGCTGACCAGGGCCGACGTCCTTGAACGTTGGTGCGAATCGGATGGCGTCGGCGGCCAGCAAGTCAGCGCTCCACTACGAGGTCGATGCAGCTGGCGGCCTCGAGTTGGGAGCGCACCTGGGCGACCGCGAGACCTGCGCCGTGTTGCAGATCCTGCAGCAGTTCAGGCTTTGGCTGATTTACTTCGCCGATACACACGTTCTCGTCGCGAACGACGATGGCGCCGCCGATCAGCTGGAGCATCAACTTGCGACCGACCGGCGGCATCTCACCGTGGACCGACGCGCGACAGCCCAACTCCTGGCCCGGCTCCAGCGCCACCAGCATGTCCTGGGCGCCAGCGCGGAGCTGCCGGTTCCAGCCCTTGGCGCGGCCCTCACGTTGTTTGCGGAGAAACTCATTTCCCATACGACATGCCCTTCACCACAGCGGAGTAGTACTTCGTCTTGCCCACCTTGCGTTCGGTGAGCAAGCACATGCGCGTCAGCGCCACGAGGCGGTTGTTCCAGGCCGTCGTTACGGTGTCTTCGCCGGATGCATCGCCGATCGCCTTGGCGTCGGCCTCACCGAGTTGCAAAACCAGTCGCAGGGTGGTTTCCAGCTTCGCATCCAAGGGGCCAACGGCCTCGACTTGGCCAATCGCCGAAGCATGCAGCCGGCAGAACAGCAGGATGCTTTCAGCCTGTGCGGCGGCGATGAGGCCTTCTTCTCGCGTGACCTCACCCACGTTGGCGAGCAAGCAAGGGCGCCCGTCATTGGCGGCCCAGCGCATCACGGACAGGACAGCTTCGCGGAAGGCGCTCGCGGTGATCAACTCCATGCCCGTGAAGTCCAGCACCAACGGATCGAGACGGTTCGCCATAGCCGCTTGAAGCTTTGCGGCCGCGGCCCGGCCCGACGCCGCGCCGGCGAGCGTCGTGGCTCCGAGGGCGTTGCGGATCAGAAGGACATTTCGTTCACTCACTTTCATGAATGAGAATGTACACGCTTCTGATGGGCCGACGCAAGCCCCCACCGATTGGTCAGCTATTTCAACAGCTCGTTCATCGAGGAGGCTTTGCTGGCTTGAATACCTGCAGTCCGTCGATCACGGCGGCTTCTCTGTCGAATTTCAGCCAGACGATTCCAGCTTGTTCCGCGGCTTCAAAGATCAACGCCAGGTCGGCCTCTGCGGGAAGGCTGTACCGCGGTGCGCCCACGAACACCAAACCGCCGAAGGCGGTGGGGTAGGCGTTGACCGAAAGCTCATCGTCGAGCAGCTTCTGGCGGGTTGCCGGCGTCAGGTGCGACAGCGATAGCGCGGCCAGCGGCTCTGCCTGTTCTCGCAGACGGGCGATGAGGTCGAGGTCCATGTTGAGCTCTCCGTACCTCTTGGAATCGTGCGATGTGGAAGATCATCCGTGGTGCGATTGGCATCATATGGCCACCATGAGCCGATGCCAATTACGTCGCCCAAGCACGGGAACGATCCGGTGCTTGTTGCGCTTGGCACAGCCATTCGCCGGTGTCGGGCGGCGAAAGGGATCTCCCAGGAAGAACTTGCGCACCGCAGTGCAGTTGATCGCTCGTACATGAGCAGCATCGAGCGCGGAGGACAGAATCCGGGAATCATGTCCGTGGTTCGCATTGCGCGCGCCATGGACGTGACGATGACGGAGCTCATGGCCGAAGCCGAGTTGTAGCGGCGCGCAGCTGGGCCGGTGCCATCACCCAGTCGCGACATCGACCAGCGCCAACATGCAGGTCAGTTTGGAGGCAACGGGTCCATCGCAGAGAAGTTCAAGCCGGCGCACCGCGCCAGCTTCGCTACCCCCGCCGATGAAAACTTCCCACCGCCCGGCTGAGCAGCAAGCTGATCACCAGCGGCACGCAAGGCATCACCAGCGGGTGCAAGGTGATCGGCACGACAAACCCGAGCGCGGTGGCGCAGGCGGTCACGATCGCCCCGCAGGCGTACAGCGCGAACATCTCCGGGTCGTGCTGCAGGAACTCCTTGGCCTTGATGAGCCGAACGAAATAGCCGTCGATCATCACGGCCGCCGTGAAGGCGAGCAGCCAGGGCAGCCATTCCAGCAGCGTCGCCAAACGGAAGCTCGCCAGTAGCAACAGCGCGTCGATGGACCGGAAGTAGGCGTTGTTGAACAGGCGCTCGTTGACCGATGCCATTTCCTGCGCCACCGCGCCGTCGATGCTCGCGGTTCGCGGCGCATCGACGGCCGATGGGACGGGGGTGACCTGGTGCGCCGAGTCCTGCACGCTCAACGCACGAGACAGGATGCGCAGCGCGGGCTCGTTGCCCCAGAACTGCGCCGCGGCCAGATGTTCGGTGCGCAGTTGAGCAATGAACCGTTCGGGTGGGTGGGCCGACGGCAGGTAGAGCACCAACACCAGCAAGCTCACCAGCGACAACAACGCTACGGCGCGGATCACGGTGTGGCCCTGACCTTCGATGCGGGCATGCCCGTCACATCCGGATCGAGGATCGGGAAACGCCCCTTGATGATCCGGCCGCCGGAGACGGACGCGAAGTACTGTAGGTTCGGCAGCTTGCCGAGCACGTCGGCCGGCACCATCTCCTCGAAGCTTTCGGTGAGCTGGGTCGAGTAGCTCGACGAGAAGTCGCCCAGGTGCGCATCGGCGCCACTGCTCAGGCCGACGCGCATTGTGTGGATGGCGGTCTTGCCGAAGGTTTCGACGACGAAGTCCTGAGTCGGCCGGTCTTTCGAGCGCAGCGCGATCAGGTTGTTGAGGTTGCCCAGCGCCATGCGCGCGGCGTCTTCGCTGCCCAGGCGCTTGGCCAGGTCGGCCAGCGTCTGCATCGCGCAGGTGGTGAAGATGCCGCCCTCGGCGCCCTTGTTCAGGATCTCGATCAACGGCTGGTTGATGACGTTCGAGACCTCGTCGACGAACAGCGAGATGCGCCGGTAGCCGCCGAGGTTGTAGCGCATGCCGGCGCGGGCGGCCAGGTCGGCCAGGGCCAGCGCGCCGATGGCGGTGGCCACGGATGGATCGGGCAGCGAATCCAGGCACATGTAGAGCACGTGGCCGGCGCGCTCGATCTTCTCGAAGTTCATGATCGGCCGCCGGTCGTCGGCATCGAAGGGTTCGGGCGACAGGCTGCGCCCGAGGTCGCCCGAGGTCAGCATCGACAGTACGGGCAGCAGGTTGGCGGTGATCTTCTGGTAGTGCTCGCGGTTGTGGCGGAAGGTGCGCACCTGCGCGTCGATCACCTTGTTGCGCTGCGACTGGGCGACATGGTGCTCGTAGTAGGCGACGAAAGCCATCAGGTCGGCGCTTGCCGCTTCCGACGGGCGCTTCATGGCACCGCGGTGCGCGTCGTGCAGCAGCTTCTTCATCTCCGGCAGTTCGCGCCAGCCGGCGCCGAGGGCGCGCTCGTAGTAGCGGCGCAGCGTGCCTTCCAGCACCGGCTCGATGCCGCCTTCGATGTACTTGGTGAGCTTGACCAGGTTCGGCCGCTCCTCCAGCTCGACGAGGCCCTGCACGACCACGTTGACGGCGTCCCAGCCGAAGGCGGAGAAGGCACCGGCCGTGTCCGGCGGCATGATGGACTGGATGCGCGAGGCGATCTCGGTGGGCTTCTGCCAGTTGAAGGTGAAGTCGAGCCGCACGCCGGTCTCGGGGAAGGCAGGGTGGAAGTCGAGAAAGGTGTCGGGCTCGCGCCAGTCCTGGCAGGCGCGCTGCGTCACGCGCTTGAGACGGCGGCTGTTCTTCGGGTCGATGACGATCACCACGTCGCCGCGCCGGACGGCCTGGGTGATCAGGTTGGCCAGCGCCACGCCCTTACCCGACTGCGTGGTGCCGACCAGCAGCGTGCCGCCCTCGAAGTTCTGCAGCGGCCGGTGCAGCGCAACTTCTTTGGGCTCGACACCGTGGATGTAGGGCAGGCCGATTTCGGCGTCGGGCTGCGGCTTCGAGTCATAGCCCAGCAGTGTCAGCAGGCGAGGGGAGACGGTGAAGTCGCGGTAGTCGATCTTGGCCAGTTCGTACAGGCGCTGCGAATGCACTGGGCGCCACTCGAAGCCGAAGCCCAGGAACACATCGTCGGGCTTGCGACACCAGTGCGCGAGCTGGTCGGTGGTGATGACCTGGATGCCGCGACCGGACAGCGACGCGCGCAGCACCAGCGTTCGCAACGCCTGGGTGAGTCGCAGCACGCCGACGACAAAGCACAGGAGCGCCAGCGGCAGGGCCAGCGAGCGTGGAAGTTGCAGGGTCGCACCGACGAACGCGAAGTAGGCCATCGCGGCGAACCATGCGGCTGCGGCGTAGCTTTCATAGGCGCGCCGCCAGGGCATCTCGTAGCGACGCGCCAGCATGTCAATCCTTCACGGGCTCGGTGAGAGCAAAGCCCGCCAGATCAAATCCGTCGATGAAGCGCGGGTCGATTACCAGACCGACCGTCATGTCGCCGCCGAAGTCTCGGGAGATGGTGGGTGGCCGTGCTCGGTCGGCGTGTACCAGCATGCGCACATCCGCGAGGGCACGCAGGGCCAATGCGGGCTGAATGCCACGCCGCTCCAGTTCGTGAAGGGGGATGAACAGGCCGTTCGCCACGGTGCAGGCCGCGACGGGCGAAGCGCCCGTGTTGTTTAGCGTCTCGACCACTGCAGCCAATGCATCCCGGACCGCAGGGTTGAGTCGCAACGGCGCTTTCAAGGCGAGGGCCGGAGGTGTGTGCGGCTCCAGAGCCTTTGGCGGCGCTACAGGTGTTGGCATCGCCGACGGATCGTGCGCGGGCGCATGCGTCACTTCGTCGGCTGGAGGCGGCGGCTCGATCAACGAGAGCTGCGCACCCGATGGCACGGTGGGAGGGGGCGGCACTTTGGGCGACGATGGCGGCGGTGCACCCGGTCTGCGAACCAGCCTGGCATCGAGCGGCGGCGGTGAGGGATCGACGCCGGCGAACAGAATGGCCGGCGACGACAGCTTGACGGCTTCCAGCAGAGTCTTCGCGTCCGGCGGCTGGATGGTCCAGGTAGCGTGCCCGGCGTCTTGCGCCTCGAAAACGCCGGCAGCCAGCAGGACTTCGAGCATGGTCTCGGGCGCCTTGGGAATGCCGGGCAACTGGTCGGCCTCCAGCAGCGCCTGCACATCGCCGGCTGACTGGGGCCAGACCAGAAACAAGCCCTCGCGGCCGAACCACACGCGGGTCTTCTCGCGGTTCGGCACCCAGGCCGAGTTGCTGGCAGCCAACCGCCGCAGCGCGTCCACCAGATACCGTTCCAGATGCGAGCCGAACTGAGGTGCGCCGTAGCGGTCGGCATTGGCTTGCAGGTTGCGGTCGATCACCAACGCAAGCGAGCGCCGCACCAAGCCGTCGAGCACGTTATGGTCACGGTACATGGGCATGCCGCCGATGCTGGCCAGAAGGTGCGGCACGATGACCGCGTTGTCCGCGTTCAGATACTGCAGGACGCTCAGCGGCACGACATGGGGCAGGGCGAAGACGCCCAGGCTGCGCGTCTCGGCGGCGTTCGGCCGCCAGCGCACGAAGTAGCGCTGCGCGCCGCGGGACTCCAGCCAGCCGGCGAGCGGCTGCAGATAGGCCGGCCATTCGTCGCCGGCAGCGTCCGCCACGATGATGTGGCTGAGCACGTGGTGCAGCTCGCAGCACAGGCCGGCGATGAACGTGGCGTGGCGCCAGCGTGGTTCCAGTTGCCGCCGCGCTGTGATCGTCGACCGCCCAGCGAAGATGTGGGCATCCGTGCCCTGCAGGCTGAAGAACGCGACCTCAAGTCCCAGCCGCAACAGCCCGCCCGGGGCGCTGAAGTAGTTGTCGGCCGTGGCGGGCAGCAGGTGCACGCAGGCGGCATAGCGCTGCAGCAGCACCCGCACGTCGCGCTCGAAGGTTTCTCGGTCGATGCCGAAGCACAGCCGGATTCGGCCGATCAGGTCGTCGTTGGAGGCGAGCAGTTCCTCGACTGGCAGGGCAGCGAAGCCGGGGTCGGCGGAGGGGTAGGGGTTGCTTGACGGCATGTAGACGGCCATCGCGAATGCGGAGCAGCGGGGTGAGGCATTCTTCGGTCAGCCGTTGGGAAGGGGTTGGCGAAACGGGACCGACTGGCGATGCATTTCGCCATCAGCGTTTCATCCACAGTTGTTGGCTGCCATGGCGAGCCGCGACGGTGTCGGAAGCTGTCGTTCGTCGTCGATACCGACCCGGTGCTGCCGGTCGAGACCACGACGCGAATTCCTGCGATTCAGACATCGGGAGCTCCGCTGTCAATGACGAATCTGAGCCGCTTCGCCGACATTCCGCTCGGGTCCCATCGCAATCTTCAACGATGGTTCAAACTTGTACTGTTGATCCGTCAGCGATATCGCTGACCTGACCGTCGTCGGCTGAGCGCCGCCAAGCTCAGGCGCGCGACATCGCCGCGCCCGCACTACCCGCAGTCATCGATGCAGCAGGCCGCTAGATCCTTGGGAGGCTGAACAACACACGGCGACGCCGTTCAAAATTGTCGCTGGCGACAGGCGCGGGTCAGGCGCTACACATGACAGCGAACGGAATCTCGTAGGTGTCGGACAGGAACCGCTCAGTGACCGCCAGGAGCATTTGCTGACCCTCGGATACCCGAGCCTTCGACAAACCGGGTTGCACGATGTAGACCTTGATCTTCAGGTCCGATCGTCGGCTCATATCCCGAATCTGCAGGAGCAATGCCTCGCTTCCTCGTTCGAAGCGGGTCGGTGCGCCGCGCTGCACGCGCTGGTCGTTTCTCTTGAGAAGATGAGTAAAGAGATCCGTACGCCGCTCATGATTAGCTAGCCAGGACGTGCTGCGCTGGGCCTGCCCGCAGACCACGTACAGGTCTTCCAGCCGCGCCCCCGGTAGGCCACCGGCGTACTTCAGGTGATATAGCTCGACCTCGATCCGAGGTGCGGTCGGCTTGCTGCGATCCACCTTGATGGCCACGACGTCGGCCGCCTCGTTCGATCCGTCGTCATCGAAGATCACCTCGTACGCGGCGTCGCCCTGCAGCCGCTCGATGATGTTGTGCTGGATGGTGCCGGCTAGTCGCGCTTCGCCCTGCGACTCAGCTCGGATGTCGACGCCGGACCAATCCAGAGCCAGCAGACGCTGCGGGTCGTACGGCGGCAGGTCGTCTGTCGGCAGCAGCGTGAGCTCGCAACCCTCGAGCGAAGACCCGTCCGCGAACCAAATGACGGGCGGGCATTCGGTGAAGAAGTCTGCGAGTGGCATGTCCTTGGCACCCAGGATGATGTTGAGTGCGACACCTTGAACATGGAGGAACCGAAAGTCGTAACTCTCGTCAACAGGGAAAAGTTCGAGCCGAAGGAAGCTCTCCCATCGGTCGGAGAACACACGGATCAGCAGCGGCGCCGCCGGGTCACGCGCCGGCACCTCGATGTCTACGTTGGTCGAAGGCTCCTCGGATATACCAGCGCCCCAGAAGCGACAGCCGGTCTCAGGGCGCTCGAGCACCTCCTTGGGCCATTCGACCGCGACGACGGTCACCGGCGGCACCGTGCCCACCGGTTCAGGCTTCAGGGTTCCGGCCAGCACCACCTCGGTATCGATGGTCTCGTCGGCGAGCTTCGCGCCGATCTCGCGAGCCCAACTGGCGAAGGTATCCACCCTCAATCGCAGATTCGACCACACGCGACCGCGCTTGGCCGCGCCGATGGACGTCATTGCGCCACGTTCGAATCCTCCGCCCGCCAGCACCGCGCGCGTCGCACCACGCCGAGCGGCCTGACCGACGCGCGCCTCCACATCGGATCCCATCCGCCCGGTGTACCGGACCTGGCGACCCAGATGCTCGTTCAGCCCGACATTGTTCAGGATCAAACGCTTGATGCCGTGAAAGCATCGGAAGACCGCGGGTGCGACGACCAGTTGCACATCCTGGCCGCACAACGCCTTCGCGATTTCCTTGTACTCGCCGTTCAGCCCCGACCCGTGCAAATACAGCAGCGCCCGATCGCGATCCCAGACCGCGACGAACAGCTCCCAGACCGTTTCGCGGACCGACTCGACGTCACTCCAGCGAACCGCCTGCTCTGTGGCCGTCAAGACCACCAGCGTGTTCTCGACTTCGTTGAGCGTGTGGAAGATCTTGTCCGTGGCACTCAGACCCCGCATGCCACGCCTGAAACGCTTGGGCGTCCAGTTCGCGCAATTCGTCTTGTAGACGACCATGCTCGCCGCTGGCCGAAGATCCTTCAGCGGCACCTCGTCCAGAAACACGCCGAAGCCACGGAAGAACTCCTGGGACGTCCGCTCGTCTTCTATTGCGGCCGCGCTCAGATCGGGCAGCAGGGCGTTCCAGTCCGGATCCTGCGCGTACAGCTTGCGCAGCTCGTCACGAACGTCGACGAGCGCGGTGTTTGCGATGAAGACCGGATCGCCCAGGTCGGCGCGAGTGCGCGTGAAGCGCCCGGCCAGTTGCAGCGTGACGGCGAGGCTCTTGCGAATGTCGTGGAACGCCGCGATCTTGAGCTCCGGCAGATCGAAGCCTTCTCCGAGCATGTCCACGCAGACGACGATCCGAGCCGATCCAGTGAACAACTGTCGCTTGGCAGCCTGCTGGTCCCTCTTCGACATTCCCGAGTGGATCGCCACGGCCGGGTGGCGAGCGAACGATTGGTACAGCATCAGAATGTCCGACGCGCGACGTGTGTCGCTGACACGCGCCATCACGATGTGCTTGCCAGTAGTGTCGGCGTCCAATTCGTTCAAGGCCGCCAGCGCGATTTGGCGGTCGCCGTTCGCGGCATTGAACTCGCGCACCGCGTGGAAGCGGATCGGCCTGAAATACCCTTCCTGCTGCGCCTTGCGCAGTGGATAGACGTACACAAGCTTACCGTCCACCTTCTGGTCGTCCTCGCGAAACGGGGTCGCGGTGAACTGCAGCACGAGCTTGCCGCCAAAACGCTCGCGAAACGTCCTCCAGGTCGCCGCTTCGGCATGGTGCGCTTCGTCAATGAATAGATGCGTGCACAGCGCGGCCATGCGGTCTTGAATGGCAGCTGCGCAGCCTCCGAGCAAGTGGCTGGTGGTCACGACCACGTTGCAGTCGAGAAAGACGCCGTCTACCTCCTCGATCGTTGTCGGCTTGGAGGTGAGCGTGCCAACGACCGGGCGCAACGCCGTCGCTGCGAGGACCACGTTGCCCGGCACCGTTAGCAGGCCGAGCGTTTCGAACTTATCCGCAAGCTGCGAGCGCAGTGCATCAGTCGGGACTACGACCAAGACCCGTTCGCAGCCGGCCGACGTAAGCACCGCCAGCATCGTCTCGGTCTTACCTGTCCCGGTGGGCATCACCACCGTCGCGGTCTCGCTGCTCGTCGACCAGTGCGCGTGGATGGCGTGCAAGGCACCGAGCTGCGGTTTTCGCAGGCCCACAACGTCGGGCGGGTCCTCCTCGGCGAACTGGAAGGCGTGCGGCCAGGATCCGAGGGCCGCCGCTGCCACGGTAGCGGCTCGCGGCGGTTCGACCGGCGTGGCCGGGTGCGCCGCCCACTGCCCATCGGTTAGATCGAGTTCGTCCACATCGATGAACGCCACCTTCGCGACGAGCACGGGCGCGTCGTTCGGCAACGGCGTTGCCTTCGGTTGGACCGGGAAGACGTACAGCAGGTTGGCACCGGCGCCATTCCTCAACACATGGCCGACCGACTTGCCCAATGTGTACTTGACCGCGCTGCCCTCAAGCGAAGCTGTCGGCGCCGCGATCTGGCGAACGCGGCCCAGCCGCGACTTGACATCGACGCCGAGAACGGCCGGCAACTTGACTCGCATGTGACTCCCTGCTGGACCGCTGGTGCAGCGCACTGGCGGTCCTTGTCTCGCATTTTTTGGTCTTCGTGCCGATCCCGCGCCGTGTTCCGCCATGGGGACCGTCTCGGCGTCGCCGGCTGATCTCGGTGTTTGGGCGGCTGGCCTCCGCAAGTGAAGCGCCCCGGCCGGAAGACTACTTCCACATGTGGCCTGCGTGGTGAGAGAAGCAATACGCTTGTAGGCCCCTATCGTGCGTCGCACCCTGGGTGATCGGGCTTCCCCTTCCCCGCTTCTGATGATAGGCGGCGGCGGTGTGGAGCGCTCTGTGACCACAGACCACTCTCGGGTAGCCGCCAAAATCGCGGCACTGGAACATTCATGGAGAGCACATGCGGATCGAATTTCAGGGTGAGGAAGACTTGGAACAAGCGCTTCGTGAGATACACCTGCGGGCCCGCGCGTACGAGGGGCCGCTGATGCATGAGTACATGGAGTTGGCCAGGCTGAGTGCGCCAGTCGAGCCCGATGAGCCCCTGGGCGATGTGTCCGAGGCCGACGTGCTAGGCGTCGGCAACGCGGTACCGGCCAACCGCAGGGAGACCAAGGCGCGGTTTGAAGAGGCGCTGTCGTTGTTGATGGTGCTCGCCTTTCCGCCGAACAGCGCAACCGAGCAAGCGGTGCGCAGCGAACTCAACGAAACGCTGGGGCGCGATCAGCATGTCGAGTCGATGCGGATGCGCGTCGGCAACCGAAAGACCAGTCTGAGAAGTAACCTTGGGCGGCGCCCGACGAGGCAACAAGTCGCATTGCGGGAAGCGTTGCTCGCTTTCCTCCCCAGACAGACCCAGGAGGACCTATGAGTGCGGCGCCCTCCGTTGCGGCAGGTCTTAAGAAGAAAAAGAAAAACCAGCCAGCGCCACCAGACCTAGTCAAAGCCGTCGGCAAGCTCTTTGACATTGCCGCGAAGGCGCCTACGCCCCTTCAGCTACAAGCGATGACCCGAGACAAGCTGTTCGAAATGCTGGTCCTTGCTCGCTTGTTGCGGGCTTTTCGGCGTACCTATCCGAAGGGGTCGATCGTTCATCAGCCACCCTCCAAGGGAGGTAAGGCATCGGAGCTGGTCGTGGCGAGTAAGCCGGCCCTGGCCGATCGCAAGAGGTTTTCGCACTTTGACCTGTTCGACGATGCTGGCAATCCGATGGGCGAGGTGTGGACGTCGGTCGAGTTCGAATCGCTGAGTTGGAACAGAAGCGGCGGAGCCGCGGGGAAGGCTCCGCGCCAGGCCCGACATGAACTCGACGTGAGTCTCCTTGAGCCTGGATCGGGTGAGCGGCCGGCTCACTCGCAGGTCTATGCGGGCATCAGTTGCAAGGACGTGCGCACGTCAACGAAGGAAAACGTGCGCGAGGCATTGGGGCTGCGGCGAGAGACGGCGTTCCTGCGCGACCCTCAGCCGAGCCTCGCTCCATGGCTGGTCCCGTGGGTTCCCGCGGAACCTGGTGCGCCGATCCTTCTTGTCAGCTCCGACGTCGGGGTGAGGAAGTACGCTTCACCGGTTGACGCCATGGGCGTCTATGTCCGGTTCGTGCGCCGGCCTTGGGAGGCGGAGACCTGACTTGGCGTGGCGTAGCCGGTGCGACACTAGCGCAGGAGGCATCCATGGCGAAGAAGGACTACGACAAGCGCTCGGAAGTTGAGAAGATCGAATCACAGTGGACGAAGCTCAGCGGGCTGCATACAGGAGAGGAATGGTCCGCTGCTGTCGTGCGTGCGGCGACAGCAGCAGAGCTCGCTGCCAACCTAGGGCTACGCTGATCAAGGTGCCGCCGAACGGCAAGTTCTACAGCACAAGCCCC
>CAYJLV010000024.1:0-63413 GCA_964371405.1 uncultured Burkholderiaceae bacterium | reverse complement strand
ACCTCGCCGGCGCCGCGGATCTCGAGGTCGTGCATCGCGAGGTAGAAGCCCGAGCCGAGCTCCTCCATCTGCTGGATCGCGTCGAGGCGCTGCGAGGCCTGCTTGGCGAGCCCTTCGATGTCGGGCACGAGCAGGTAGGCGTAGGCCTGGTGGTGCGAGCGGCCGACGCGGCCGCGCAACTGGTGCAGTTGCGCCAGGCCGAACTTGTCGGCGCGGCTGATCACGATCGTGTTGGCGCTGGGCACGTCGATGCCGGTCTCGATGATCGTCGAGCACAGCAGCAGGTTGTGGCGCTGCGCGACGAAGTCGCGCATCACGCGCTCGAGCTCGCGCTCGGGCATCTGGCCGTGGGCGATGGCAATGCGCGCCTCGGGCAGCAGTTCGGCGAGTTTGTCGCGCCGGTGCCCGATCGTCTCGACCTCGTTGTGCAGGAAGTAGACCTGACCGCCGCGCTTGAGCTCACGCAGCACGGCTTCGCGGATCGTGCCCTGCGACTCGGCGCGCACGAAGGTCTTGATCGCGAGGCGCCGCTGCGGCGCGGTGGCGATCACGCTCAAGTCGCGCAAGCCTTCGAGCGCCATGCCGAGCGTGCGCGGGATCGGCGTCGCGGTCAGCGTGAGCACGTCGACCTCGGCTCGCAGCGCCTTCATCGCCTCCTTGTGGCGCACGCCGAAGCGGTGCTCCTCGTCGATGATCAAGAGGCCCAGGCGCTTGAACTTCGTGTTCTGGCTCAGCAGCTTGTGCGTGCCGACGACGATGTCGATCGTGCCGTCTTCCAGCCCGGCGAGCGCCTGCCTGATCTCCTTGGCCGAGCGAAAGCGCGACATCTCGGCGACCTTGATCGGCCACCTGGCGAAACGGTCGACGATGTTCTGGTAGTGCTGCTCGGCCAGCAGCGTGGTCGGCGCGAGAAGCGCGACCTGCTTGCCGCCGGTGACGGCGACGAAGGCGGCGCGCAGCGCCACCTCCGTCTTGCCGAAGCCGACGTCGCCGCAGATCAGCCGGTCCATCGGCTTCGGGCTGACAAGATCCTGGATCACGGCGTGGATCGCGGCGCGCTGGTCGGGCGTCTCCTCGAAGTCGAAGCTGGCGGCGAAGGCTTCGTAGTCGTGCGGAGAGTAGCGAAACGCATGGCCTTCGCGCGTTGCGCGGCGCGCGTAGAGCGCGAGCAGCTCGGCTGCAGTGTCGCGCACCTGCTCGGCGGCCTTGCGTTTGGCCTTGTCCCACTGGCCCGAACCGAGCCTGTGCAGCGGCGCCTCGTCGGCGCCGACGCCGGTGTAGCGGCCGATCAGGTGCAGTTGCGCCACCGGCACGTAGAGCGTCGCCTTGTCGGCGTACTCGAGGTGCAGGAACTCGCTCGCACCGTCACCCAGATCGATGTTGACGAGGCCGACGTAGCGCCCGATGCCGTGGTTGACGTGCACGACGGGGTCGCCGACCTTCAGCTCCGACAAGTCCTTGATCAGCGCATCGACGTTGCTGACCTGTTCCTGCTTGCGCCTGCGGCGCGCCGTCGGCGCGCTGGCGAACAGCTCGGTCTCGGTGACGAACTCGATGCCGGCTTCGCGCCACAGGAAGCCCTGCGCCAGCGGCGCGACGGCGATCGCATAACGCTCGCTGCCGGCTTCGAACGCGGCCAGCGAGGCCACCGACGGCGGCTCGATGCGCTGGTCGCGCAGCAGCTCGAGCAGGCTTTCGCGCCGGCCTTCGCTTTCGGCCGCGATCAACACGCGGTGCGGCGTCGTGCCCAGGTGCAGTTGCAGCTTCTTCAGCGGATCGGGTGCGCCGCGGTCGGCGCCGAGGTCGGGCAGCGGATCGGCCCAGCGCGGCGCGGTGCTGTCGCCGCCGCGCACGGCGAGCGTCGCGAATTCGTTGGCGCGCGTGTAGAAATCTTCCGGTCGCAGGAACAGCGCCTCGGGCGGCAGCACGGGCCGCTCGATGTCGGCGCCGAGGAAGCGGTGGCGCTCGCGCGTGTCGGTCCAGAAACGCTGCAAGGCGGCTTCGACCTCGCCGTGCAGCACCAGCGCGGCGTCGGCGCCGAGGTAGTCGAAGACGGTGGCCGTCGCGTCGAAGAAGAGCGGCAGGTAGTACTCGATGCCGGCCGTCGCGATGCCGGCGCCGATGTCCTTGTAGAGGCGCACGCGCGTCGGGTCGCCTTCGATCTGCTCGCGCCAGCGCGCGCGAAACGCGGTGCGCGCGGCCTCGTCCATCGGGAACTCGCGGCCGGGCAGCAGGCGCACCTCGGGCACGGGGTAGAGGCTGCGCTGGCTGTCGGGGTCGAAGGTGCGGATCGAGTCGACCTCGTCGCCGAACAGGTCGACGCGGTAGGGCACCGGCGAGCCCATCGGAAAGAGATCGATCAGCCCGCCGCGCACCGCGTACTCGCCCGGCGAGACGACCTGGCTGACGTGGGTGTAGCCGGCGAGCGTGAGTTGCGCCTTCAGCGCCGCTTCGTCGAGGCGCTGCTTCTGGCGGAAGTCGAAGGTGTAGGCGGCGAGGAACGACGGTGGCGCGAGACGCACCAGCGCCGTCGACGCCGGCATCAGCACCACGTCGACATCGCGCGACGCCGCCGGTTGCTCCAATCGCCACAGCGTGGCCAGCCGCTCCGAGATCAGGTCCTGGTGCGGCGAGAACGAGTCGTAGGGCAGCGTCTCCCAGTCGGGGAAGACGGCGACGCGCAGCGCCGGTGCGAAGAACGTCAGCTCCTCTTCGAGGCGCTGCGTGTCGCCGGGCTCGGCGGTGACGAGTGCCGTCAATCGGCCCTCGGCCTTGCGCGCTTCGGCGGCGCGCGCGAGCAACAGCGCGTCGGCCGAGGCGACGGGGCGGGGCAGCGTGTAGCGCTTGCCGGGAGCGGGCGAGGGGATCTGCATGCGACGACTGAAAACGAGAGCGCCCCGGAGCGCGAGCGCCGGGGCGTTGCCGGTGCGATTCTAGAATCGCGCCGATGACAGCTCCTTTCGCAGGGACGACGCCCGCCCGCTGCTACGGTCTCGTGCCCTGCGCCGGCAGCGGCGTGCGCGCCGGCGGCGACGGGCCCAAGCAGTACCGCCCGCTTGCCGGCCGGCCGATGGTGTCGCACACGCTGGAAGCGCTGGCCGCGGTGCCGCGCCTCGCCGCGACGCTCGTCGTGCTCGCGCCCGACGACGCGCGCTTCGAGGCCGAAGTGCCGACCTGGCGCGGCGATCGCGCCTGGCTCGCGCGCTGCGGCGGCGCGACGCGCGCGGCGAGCGTCGGCAACGGCCTGGCCGAGCTGGCGCGGCGCGGCGCGCGCGACGACGACTGGGTGCTGGTGCACGACGCGGCGCGCTGCCTGCTGCGCGCCGCCTGGGTCGAGCGCCTGATCGATGCCTGCATCGACGACGCCGTCGGCGGCCTGCTCGCGCTGCCGCTGGCCGACACGCTCAAGCAGGCCGACGGCGAGCGCGCGGCGGCCACCGTCGACCGTGCGGCCAAGTGGGCGGCGCAGACGCCGCAGATGTTTCGCATCGGCGCGCTGCGCGTCGCGCTGGCGCAGGCGGGCGACGCCGTCACCGACGAGGCGAGCGCGATCGAGGCGAGCGGGCAGCGGCCGTTGCTCGTCGCCGGCGCACTGGAGAACTTCAAGCTCACCTGGCCCGAGGACTTCGAGCTTGCGGAGCGGCTGTTGTCGACGCGGCGGGGTTGATCTCGCGACGAACGCGGTTTGCGCCGCAGACGGGATTCGTGGCAAATCAGCGTAAACTGCTCAGAATTCTGCACATTCCAGAGGAATCCTTGATGGCCATCTCTGCCAGCGACGTCGTGCCTCTCACTCAAGCGCGATCCAACCTGTCCGAACTCGCCGACCAAGTGAAGGCCGGCGCGGAAAAGATCATCACCAAGAACGGCGAGAGTTATGTGGCGCTGATCGACGCCGAACGGCTCGATCACTACCACCGCCTGGAGTGCGAGCGTATCCATCTGCTGCTGATCGACGATGCGAGACGCGGCCTGGCCGACATTACAGCGGGCCGGACGCAGGACGCCGAGGCCGCGATTGCCCGGCTGCAGCAGCAGCGGCGTGACCGGGCCGCCATCGGCAAGGAAAAGACCGCGCGTACGCAAGGCGCTCGCAAGCGTGTCTGAGGGGCTGGCTCGTGTCGAACTGACCGCGAGCTTTCTCGACAGACTCGCGGCGATCGAGGCTTTCCTCGTCGAGGCGGACGCGAGCGCGGCCTACGACCGGTTGCTCTCCGAGTTGCACGACACCGTCATCCCGAATCTGCGCCGTTTTCCGCGCTTGGGTCGACGCTACCTCGATCGGCCGCCTCAATCGGCTGAGGCTCTGGCTCGACTGACGGCGTTCCCGGCCGGCGCGCCCGACCGCCTGCGCGAATATCTGCACGGCGACTACTTGATCCTGTACACGCTGGCGACGTCGGGCGATTTGCATTTATTGTCGATACGGCATCACCGCGAGTTGTCGATCCAGTTCTCCAGACTGTGGTGCTGAGCGGCGTGAAGGACCAAGCTGCTTTCTGCGCCGGAACCCGTGGCTGCGGCAGAATCGGTCTCCAGCCCGCAAGGAGCTTCCGATGAACGAAGAAACCTTCAACGTCAGCATCCGCAAGTTTCTGAAGATGGTCGGCGTCAGCTCGCAGCGCGAGATCGAGCAGGCGGTGCAGCGCGCGCGTGCGGCCGGCAGCATCCAGGGCAACGAGACGTTTCCCGCCACGATGACGCTGCACGTCGCCGGCCTGCAGCTCAACATCACTTTCGACGGTTTGATCGCGCTCGAATGAACGCCGCTGCGAGGTGCCGATGATGCGCATCGGCGAGGGCTGGGACACGCACGCACTGGCCGAGGGCCGCCCGCTCGTGCTGGGCGGCGTGACGATCCCGCACAGCCGCGGCCTGGCCGGCCATTCCGACGCCGATGCGCTGGCGCATGCGATCACCGACGCGCTGCTCGGCGCCGCGGCGCTCGGCGACATCGGCCGCCACTTCCCCGACACCGACGCGCGCTTCAAGGGCGCCGATTCGCTCGCGCTGCTGGCCGAGGCGGCGCGGCGCGTGCGCGACGCCGGCTACGAGATCGGCAACGTCGACGCGACGATCGTCGCGCAGGCGCCGAAGATGGCGCCGCACATCGGCGCGATGCGCGAGAAGCTCGCCGCTGCGCTGGCCGTCGACTACGGCCGGGTCAACGTGAAGGCGAAGACGGCCGAGAAGATGGGACCGGTGGGCCGCGGTGAGTCGATCGAGGCGCGCGCCGTGTGCCTGATCACTCGGGTTTGAGCGCCCCCAGGGCCGGCCCAGCCCGCCCGTTCCTCGGAGCCGGGTTCAGAGCGCCAGCACGTCGATCGTCGGCGGCATGTGCAGCCGCAGCGGCAGGTGGCTCGTGCCGGTGCCCGACGTGACGAACAGCTGCGTCGCCGGCAGCGTGTAGGCGCCGCGTTTGTAGCCGCCGCGGGTCGTCCTGGCGAGCAGGCGATCAGTGAGCCAGGGCAGGTTGATCTGGCCACCGTGCGTGTGTCCCGCCAGCGTGACGGCGGCGAATCCGGGCTCGAAGGCGATCGCGGTGTCGGGGTCGTGCGTGAGCGCGACGCGCTGCGCAGCCGGACGCTGCGGCCGGCTCTTGGACAGCTCGGCGAGGTCGCGCTGTGCCGAAGCGGCGCTGCGGTCGCCGAGGCCCGCCAGTTCGCAGCGGCCCAGCATCACGCGCCGGCCTTCGATGAACTGCACGTTGTAGCTCTGCAGCGCGGCGCGCAGCGGCTGCTGCAGCGGAGGGCCGGGGCGCTCCTCGTCGTGGTTGCCGAGGACGCCGAAGACGCGGTGGCGCAGCGACGCGAGCGGTGCGAACTGGGCGCGCAGATCGCGCTTCGGGCCGTAGGTCCAGTCGCCGGCGACAAGCACGGCGTCGACGTCGAGCGCGTTGAGCCGCGTCACGAGGCGGTCGAGGTCGGCGCTGCGCACGAAGATGCCGGCGTGCAGGTCGGAGACCAGGGCCACGCGCACGCCGCAGGCCGTGTCGAGCGAGGTCTCGCGCACCTCGATCCCGGCGGGTTCGACGAAACGTGCCCACAGCAGCACAGCCGTCACTACGAGCAGCAGCGCCGACACGAAGGCGCGAACGATGCGCCCGCGCACCATGTGGCTGATGAACCCGAGCACGTAGAGCAGCGCCAGCGGCCACAGCAGCCACAGCCCCCAGTACAGCGCCAGCGCGCCCGTCGTCAGCGCCTGGCGGCCGGGCGCCGACCAGACACCCTGCGTCTCGACGAAGGCGACGCCGATCGCCGTGACGATGCCGGCGGCCCACAACCGCCAGTCGTTGAGCCCGCGCAGCGAGCGGGCAGCATTGCGCATAGCCATCAGGGTGCCCTCTTCAACCGGATGTGGGCGACGAGGCCGCCGTCGGCCGCGTTCGCGAGCTCGAAGCTGCCGCCCATGCGCTGCACCGCCTTCTCGACGATGGCCAGGCCCAGGCCCGCGCCGGTGGCGGCGGTGCGCGCGGCGTCGCCGCGGAAGAAGGGCGTGGTGAGCTGCTTGAGCTTGCTGGGTGCGACGCCTGATCCGTGGTCGCGCACGCTGACGATGACCCACGGCCCGGTGCGCGCATAGGTGACGGCGACGCGCGCGATGCCGGTGTCGGTCGAGCGGCCGTAGCGTCGCGCGTTCTCGAACAGGTTGGCGAACACGCGGCCGAGTTCGGTGTCGTCGGCCATCACCTTGGTGTCGATGGCCACGCGCGAGGTGATGCGGATCTGTGTCGGGTCGCGAAAGCCCGCCATCTCGCGATCGACCAGCGTCGACAGGTGGACGGGAACGAGCCTGACCTCGCCCGGGCGGGCGTAGTCCATGAACTTGTCGATGATGGCGTCGAGCTGGTCGATGTCCTGCGCCATGTTGCGCTTGGCTTCCTCGTCCTGCACGCTCATCTCGGCCTCCAGCCGCAGCCGCGCCAGCGGTGTGCGCAGGTCGTGGCTGATGCCGGCGAGCATCACGGCGCGGTCTTCCTCGACCTTGGCGAGTTCGCGCGCCATGCGGTTGAAGCCCATGTTGACCTCGCGGATCTCGCTGGTCAGCGTGTTCTCGTCGAGCTGCGACTCGAACTCGCCGTCTCGGATGCGGCTGGCGGCGAACGACAGGTCCTTGAGCGGCTGGTTGATCAGCCGCGCGATCGCCGCCGAGCCGAAGATCGTCGCCAGGATCGCGATGCCGACCCAGATGAACCAGGTGCTGCCCGCCACCGGGCGCACTCGCGTCGGGTCGGCCTGCAGCCAGTACGGATCCTTCTGGATCGAGAAGCCGACCCACAGTCCGGGCACCTTGTTGACGGCGTTGGCCACCAAGGTATCGGGGCCGAGCTTGGCGCGCAGCTCGCTGCCGATGCGCCGGGTGAAGCGGTCGACCTCGAACGGGTCCCACTTGTCGCCGGGCTCGCGCGGCAACACCTTCACCGCCTCCTGGTCCGTCATCGCCTTGACGACCGTGATTCGGTTGATGCCGTCGGAATACTGCAGTGCCGCGCGCGACAGGTTGACCAAGCTGGCGATCTGCTGCGCCGCCTGCACGGCGCGCGGCTCGAATTCGAGCGCGCGGAAGGTCTGCACCCAGGCGAACACGCCGCCGCCGAGCAGCAATGCCAGCAGCACGAAGGTGCGCCAGAACAGGCTCAGCGCAACCTTGTTGATCGGAATCGGGACTGCTGACACGAGGCGGGGCGGTTCAGGGCTGGAGACACGAAACAGGGGCCGCGCGGCCCCTGTGCGACGATCGACCACGGCGGGCCGTCATGTCGCCGTCAGGCCGTGCCGTCCGGCACGAAGACGTAGCCGACGCCCCAGACGGTCTGGATGTAGCGGGGCTGCGAGGGGTCGGGCTCGATCATCTTGCGCAGCCGCGAGATCTGCACGTCCAGGCTGCGGTCGAAGGGCTCGAACTCGCGGCCGCGCGCCAGCTGCGCCAGCTTGTCGCGGCTCAGCGGCTGGCGCGGGTGGCGCACCAGCGCCTTGAGCATCGAGAACTCGCCCGTCGTCAGCGCGATCTGCTCGCCGTCCTTGGACAGGCGGCGCAGCGCGAGGTCGAACTCGAACGGGCCGAAGCTGACGGTTTGCGCGTCCTTCGACGGCGCGCCGGGCGCCTCCATCGCCGGGCGGCGGCGCAGCACGGCATGGATGCGCGCCAGCAACTCCCGCGGATTGAACGGCTTGGGCAGGTAGTCGTCGGCGCCCACCTCGAGGCCGACGATGCGGTCGACGTCTTCCACCTTGGCCGTCAGCATGATGATGGGCGTCACGTCGTTGGCGGCGCGCAGGCGGCGGCAGATCGACAGGCCGTCTTCGCCAGGCAGCATCAGGTCAAGCACGATCAGGTCGACCGTTTCGCGCGTCAGCACTCGGTTCAGCGCCTTGGAATCCTCGGCGAGCAGGACTTCGAAGCCTTCCTGCGTCAGGTAGCGGCGCAGCAGGTCGCGGATGCGGGCATCGTCGTCGACGACGCACACGCGATTCGCCCGGGTCGCGGTGGTGCTGCTCATGACAACCTCCGAATATGTAACAGGCGCATTCTGCAAGCCTTTGCGGGGCATTCTGGGTTGGTTTGACTCAATGTTACAAATCTTGCCACGCTCTGCAGTTGGGTCTTTGCGTGTCAACGCCGGCTCGTCATGGCGCGCTGAGCAGAATCGCGGTCCGTAAACGAAAGGCGTCGATGAAGCTCCTGCATGCCGTTGCGCTGACTGGCGCGTTGATCCACCCGCTTGCTCCCGCCGCCGAAGGCGCCGCGCCGGCAGGCGTGCTCAACCTCGCCGCCAGCGCGCAGGCCGAAGTCACGCGCGACCTGCTCGCCGTCACGTTCACCACGACGCGTGAAGGCGCCGACGCGAACACCGTTCAGTCGGCGCTGAAGCAGGCGCTCGACGCTGCGCTGGCCGAGGCGAAGAAAGCGGCGAAGCCCGGCGCCGTCGACGTGCGCACCGGCAACTTCTCGATCCACCCGCGCTACGCACCCAAGGGCCAGCCGCTGGGCTGGCAGGGCACGGCCGAACTCGTCGTCGAGGGCCGCGACATGGCGGCGATCGGCCAGCTCGCCGGCCGTATCACGACGCTGACGGTGGCGCGCGTCAGTCAGGGCCTGAGCCGCGAGGCGCGCGAGCAGGTCGAGGGCGAGGTCGCCGCGCAGGCGATCCGCGCCTTCCGCGCCAGGGCCGCGGCGTATGCGCAGCAGTTCGGCTACGCCGGCTTCAGCGTGCGCGAAGTGCACGTCGGCGGCGGCGACGCGCGCCCGTTCGACGCGCCGATGGCGATGCGCTCGGCGTCGGTGGAGGCCGCGGCTGCACCACTGCCGATCGAAGCCGGCAAGGCTGTCGTCGCCGTCAGCGTCAACGGCAGCGTGCAGATGACGAAGTAGCGACTGCTACTGCGCGGTCCAGCCGCCGTCGACCGCCCAGGCCTGGCCGCGCACGTTGGCGGCTGCGTCCGAGCACAGGAACACCGCCAGCTCGCCGAGCTGCGCCGGCGTCGTGAACTGCAGCGACGGCTGCTTCTCGCCGAGCAGGCCGCGCCGCGCGTCGTCGAGCGAGATGCCTTCGCGCGCCGCGCGGTCGCCGATCTGTTTTTGCACGAGCGGCGTCAGCACCCACCCGGGGCAGATCGCGTTGACCGTGACGCCCGTCGTCGCCGTCTCGAGCGCGACGGCCTTGGTCAGGCCGACGATGCCGTGCTTGGCGGCAACGTAGGCCGACTTCTGCGCCGAGGCGACCAGCCCGTGCGTCGACGCGATGTTGATCACGCGACCCCAGCCGCGCTCGCGCATCGCCGGGATCGCGAGCCGCGTCGTGTGAAACGCCGAACTCAGGTTGATCGCGATGATCGCGTCCCAGCGGTCGGCGGGGAACTCCTCGACCGGCGCGACGTACTGGATGCCGGCGTTGTTGACCAGGATGTCGACGGCGCCGAACTCGGCGGCGGCGTACGCCATCATCGATTCGATCTCGGCCGGCTTGCTCATGTCGGCGCCATGGAAGCCGACGCGCGCGCCGTGCGGCTTGCCGATCGCCTCGACCTCGGCGCGCGGGCCGGCGTTGTCTCCGAAGCCGTTGAGCACGACGTGCGCGCCCTGGCGCGCCAGCGCGAGCGCGATGCCCAGGCCGATGCCGCTGGTCGAGCCGGTGACGAGGGCTGTCTTTGCGTTGAGCATGGGGTTCTCCTTTACAGTGGATTATCGAAGAGGAAGGGGCGAGATGACGGCGACCGAACCGCGACTCCACAGCGTGCAGTGCCTGGCCGGCATGGGCCTGCACCGCATGGCGTACTGGGAATGGGGCGACCCGGCGAACCGCCGCGTGCTCGTCTGCGTGCACGGCCTGTCGCGCCAGGGGCGCGACTTCGACACGCTGGCGCGCGCGATGGCGCGCGAGTACCGCGTCGTCTGTCCCGACGTGGCCGGGCGCGGGCGCTCGGAGCGGCTCGCCGACCCGATGCTCTACCAGATCCCGCAATACGTGGCCGACATGGTGACGCTGCTGGCGCGGCTCGACGCCGGGCAGCTCGACTGGGTCGGCACGTCGATGGGCGGGCTGATCGGGCTCGGCGTCGCGGCGCTGCGCGGTTCGCCGCTGCGCCGCCTCGTGCTCAACGACGTGGGCCCGTCGATCGAGCCCGACGCGCTGGCGCGCATCGGCGAATATCTCGGCGAGCCGGTGCGCTGGCGCACGCTCGACGAGGCGGCCGACGCGATGCGCGTCATCTCGTCGACCTTCGGGCCGCACACGCGCGAGCAGTGGGTCGAGCTGTCGCGGCCGATGGTCGTCGACGACGGCGCCGGCGGCCTGAAGCTGCACTACGACCCGGCGATCGCCGAGCCGCTGCGCAGGCTGACCCCGGCGATCGCCGCCGCCGGCGAAGCGGCGCTGTGGGCCGCCTGGGACAGCTTGCGCTGCCCGACGCTGCTGCTGCGCGGCGCCGAGTCCGACTTGCTCAGCCGCGCCACGGCGCAGGCGATGACCGAGCGCGGCCCGCGCGCGCGGCTGGTGGAGTTCGCCGGAGTCGGCCATGCGCCGACGCTGGTCGCGCCGGACCAGGTCGCGGCGGTGCGCGAGTTCCTGCTCGGCTGACGGCGCGAGGCGCTGCCGGCGACGAACGATGAAGACGCTGCTGCACGATCCGCACGATGCGGCGGCGCCGATCGTGCAACTGGTCGGCGACGACGCCACGGCCTGCGAGGCGTCGCAGCTCACCCGCGCGCGCGCCTTCGCCGAGCCGCTACTCGCGGGCCAGGTGCTCGACACCGGCGAGGACGCGCTGGCGCATGCCGACGGCGTCGCCGCCATCCTGCAGGCGATCGGCGCCGCGCCGTCGATGCGCGCCGCGGCCTACCTCGTCTACGCCGGCGACTACCTCAACAAGCCCGAGGAAACGGTGGCCAAGGCGTTCGGCGCAAGCCACGCCGGCCTGGTTGCGCACACGCGCCGTCTGGTGCAGATCCAGCGCACGGCGCGCGAGCGCCAGCCCGGCGGCGCTGGTGTGCTGCCGGCCGGCGACACCGAGCGCGTGCGCAAGATGCTGCTCGCCTTCTCGCGCGACCTGCGTGTCGTGCTGCTGCGCCTGACATCGCGGCTGCAGACGCTGCGTCACCACGCGACGGCCAAGCAGCCGTGCCCCGAGCCGATCGCGCGCGAGGCGCTGCACGTGTTCGCCCCGCTGGCCAGCCGGCTCGGCATCTGGCAGCTGAAGTGGGAGCTCGAAGACCTCGCGTTCCGCTTCCTCGAGCCCGAGCCGTACCGCCGCATTGCGCGCCTGCTCGACGAGTCGCGCGTCGTGCGCGAGCGCCAGGTCGAGGCGGCGCGCGCGCAGCTCGCCGACGAGCTGCGCGCACTCGGCATCGACGCCGAAGTGCAGGGCCGTCCGAAGCACCTCTACAGCATCTGGAAGAAGATGCAGGGCAAGGCCATCGACTTCTCGCACGTGTTCGATCTGACGGCGCTGCGCGTCATCGTCACCAGCGTGCGCGACTGCTATGCCGTGCTGTCGCGCGTGCACGAGATCTACCTCCCGGTGACGAGCGAGTTCGACGACTACATCGCACGCCCCAAGGCCAACGGCTACCAGTCGCTGCACACCATCGTGCGCGACGCCGCCCACCGCGCGATCGAGGTGCAGATCCGCACCCGCGAGATGCACGAGCGCGCCGAGCACGGCGTCGCCGCGCACTGGGCCTACAAGGAGGCCGGCACGAAGGGTTTCGCCGGCGTGACGGCGGCCGGCGACTTCGAGGAGCAGGTCGCGCAGGCGCGCAAGGCCGTGCTGCGCCAGCTGCTTGCCTGGGAGCGCGACATCGCCGAGGAAGAGGGCGCCACCCTCGCCACCGCCGGGGCCGTGTTCGACGACCGCATCTACGTCTTCACGCCGCAGTCCGCGATCGTCGAACTGCCGCGCGGCGCGACGCCGGTCGACTTCGCCTACGCCGTGCACACCGACCTCGGCCACCGTTGCCGCGGCGCGCGCGTCGACGGCCAGATGGCGCCGCTGAACAAGCCGCTGGCGAGCGGCCAGACGGTCGAGGTCACGGCCGCCAAGGAGGGCGGCCCGTCGCTCGACTGGCTCAACGCCGAGCTGGGCTACCTGCAGGCGCCGCGCTCGAAAGCCAAGGTGCGCGCCTGGTTCAACGCGCGGCAACAGGCGGCGACGATCGCGAAAGGGCGCGAGGCGATCGAGAAGCTGCTGCAGCGCGAAGGGCGCACCGCGCTCAAGCTCGACGCGCTGGCGGCGCAGCTCGGTTTTCGCAATGCCGAGGCCCTGTTCGAACTCGTCGGCAAGGATGAGTACTCGCTGCGCAACGTCGAGGCGCTGCTGCGCCCGGCCGAGCCGCCGCCGTCGCCCGACGCCGCGATCGCGCAGAAGCATGCGCGCGCGCCGGCGGCCGAACGGCCGAGCGGCGGCGTGCTCGTCGTCGGCGTCGAGTCGCTGCTGACGACGCTGGCGCGCTGCTGCCGGCCCGCGCCGCCCGACGCGATCGGCGGCTACGTGACGCGCGGACGCGGCGTCGCGATCCACCGCGCCGACTGCAGCAACTACCGGCAGCTTGCACAGCGCTCGCCCGAGCGCGCGATCGCCGTCGCCTGGGGCGCGCCGCGCGCCGACCGGCCCGGCGCCTACCCCGTCGACGTCATCGTCGAGGCGACGGAACGGCCGGGGCTGCTGCGCGACCTCTCCGAAGTGCTGGCCAAGGAGAAGATGAATGTCGCTGCCGTCACGACGCACACAGTACGCGACACGCGCGGCGGCACGGCGCGCTTGACGTTCACGGTCGAGATCGCCGACGCGACGCGACTGCCCGCCGTGCTGGCCCTGCTCGGGCGCGTCAACGGCGTGCGCTCCGCGCGGCGGCGCTGAAGCGGCTGCTATACTGCCGCCCTCCCAGGCGCGTAGCTCAGCTGGTTAGAGCACCACCTTGACATGGTGGGGGTCGTTGGTTCGAGTCCAATCGCGCCTACCAAACGACGCGGGTTCCCGCGGAAACGCCCACTACCAAGTGGGCGTTTCTCTTGGTGCATCCGAGAAGGTGGATATTGCAGCGCGCGGATGCCCTTGCGCGGCAAGGAGTACCATGCGCCGGTAGGTTGCTCAAGACCTTCGCTGCGGTTCTTTGCCGCGCCGCGCCCTGCGGCGGTTCCGGCCGACTGCCTCCCTGCATCCTCTTGACCCCCTGCACTGCGCGAGCATGTGCTGCGCAGCCCTTTGCGGAAGGAATCGGCATGACCTCAACCCAGTTCGGGCACGGCAAGCCCGCGTCCATGAACGTGGCCGAGCGCGCAGAGCTGAACCGTCAGGGCGCCAAGGCGGCGGCGCGCGGCGACGCCGCACGCACCAACCCGCTGCGGCAGCGCCACAACCGCCCGCGCTGCACCGGCGAAAACCGTGCGACCTGGCTGCAGCGCGTGAGAGCGTGGGCCCATGGCTTCGAGCTTCAGCGACTCGACTCCGCAGCGTCGGGACGGTGGTCGATGCCACGCTCGGCGCAGCACCCGGGGGCACCGTCATGACCCGGACCCATCGCCGAACGACCGACGAGCGTCTGTACCAGGGCAGCGTCGCCCCGACGCAGACCCCCGGCAAGGACCAGACCCTGAAGGAATGGAGCCCTCCTGCCACCGGCGCCGAACACGACGAGCTTGAAGTCCAGCCGCCCGATGTGCGCCCGGGCACGGGGGATGCTCAGCAATCTGCGTGATCGTCGAACGGACCCTTGCCCTCGAACCGCCCCGCGTCCGCGAGCTTTCGCCGCCGGATACGGCATTCGGCGGCCCGGCTGCGCGCGACTGCGTGCGCATGGATCTGCAGCTTGAGCTGCAGTACGAGATCGGCGAGGGCGGCGCGTCGTTCGTGTTCTGCATCCACGCGGCGCAGACGGCCTGCCAGGTGGTGCGCGAGGAGCAGTTGAGCCTGAGCCAGCCCGTCGCCGCACGGCTGGAGTGCGACCCGCAGACCGACACGCGCTACCTGCGCCTGCACGCGGCGCAAGGCGAGCTGCGCCTGAGCTACCACGCGACGGTCGACCTGATGCACCGCTTCGACGACCCGGGCACGCTGCGCGAGCTGCCGGTGGACGACCTGCCGCTCGAGGCGGTGCGCTGCATCTACCCCAGCCGCTACTGCGAGTCCGACCGCCTGATGGACTTCGCGTTCGGCCTGTTCGGCCAGATCGAGGCCGGCTACCGCCGCGTCGCGGCGATCCAGGACTGGGTTCGGCAGCACGTGCGCTTCGCGTCGAACAGCTCCAACTCCGCGACCTCCGCCTGCGACACCATCGTCTCCGGTCGCGGCGTGTGCCGCGACTTCGCGCATGTGATGATCGCGCTGTGCCGCGCACTGAGCATCCCGGCGCGTTTCTCGACCGGTACCGATTACGGCGCCGACCCGGCCCTGGGGCCGCCCGACTTCCACGCCTACGTCGAGGTGTTCCTCGGCAAGCGCTGGTACCTGTTCGATCCGTCTGGCACCGCGATCCCGATGGGACTGGTGCGCTTCGCCACCGGCCGCGACGCCGCGGACGTCGCCTTCGCCACCATCTTCGGTCCCGTGAAGACGGGCGCGCCGATCATCCGCGCCCAGGCGCGGGACGATGCGGCGCACGGCTTCGTGCTGCCGGTGCACGTGGCCGCAGCGCTGTCGAGCGACGGCGACGCGCATGGGCGCTGACGAGGCGATCGGGAAGTCGCGGCTCGTCGACAACGCGGGGCAACAGGCGAGCGCGCTGCGCCCGCTACGATGCCGCCATGACGAAGACCGATCTGTCGCTGGTCGAGCGCAGCCGCCGCGCGGTCTGGCACCCGTGCACCCAGATGAAGCGCCACGAAGACGAGCCGTTGCTCGCCATCGCGCGCGGCGAAGGCGCCTGGCTGATCGATACCGAAGGCCGGCGCTATCTCGACGCCGTGTCGTCGTGGTGGGTCAACCTGTTCGGTCACAACCAGCCGCGCATCAAGGCGGCGATCGCCGACCAGCTCGAGCGCATCGAGCACGTGATGCTGGCGGGCCTGACGCACGAGCCCGTCGTGCTGCTGTCGGAGCGGCTGGCCGCGCTGACGGGCCTCGGCCATGCCTTCTACGGCAGCGACGGCGCCAGCGCGACGGAGATCGCGCTGAAGATGAGCGCGCATTGCTGGCGCAACCGCGGGCAGGCTGCCAAGACGCGCTTCGTCGGCCTCGCCGGCGGCTACCACGGCGAGACGGTGGGCGCGCTGTCGGTCACCGACATCGCGCTGTTCCGCGAGGCCTACGGCCCGCTCGTGCGCCTGTCGGCCACCGTGCCGAGCCCCGATGCGCGGCTCGCCCGCGACGGCCGCAGCGCCGCCGAACACGCCGAGGATTGCACCGCCGCGCTCGAAGCCTGGCTCGCCGAACATCATGCGACGACGGCGGCGCTGATCGTCGAGCCGCTGGTGCAGTGCGCCGCCGGCATGGCGATGCACGACGCGCACTACCTGCGGCGCGCGCGCGAACTCTGCCACCGCTGGGGCGTGCACCTGATCGCCGACGAGATCGCGGTCGGCTTCGGTCGCACCGGCACGCGCTTCGCGTGCGAGCAGGCAGGCATTCGGCCCGACTTCATCTGCCTGTCCAAAGGGCTGACCGGCGGCTACCTGCCGCTCTCGGCGGTGCTGACGGCGGACGAGGTCTATGCCGCGTTCTACGACGATGACGCGGCGCGCGGCTTCCTGCACTCGCATTCCTACACCGGCAACCCGCTGGCCTGCCGCGCCGCGCTGGCGACGCTCGATCTGCTCGACGACGCGGCGCTGGCGACGAACCGCGCGACGGCGGCGCGCCTGACCGAACTTGCCGCGCCGCTCGACGCGCACCCGCGCCTGACGAACGCACGCCGCTGCGGAATGATCTGGGCCTGGGACGTCGCGACCGACGATCCGCGATTCGCCGCGCGCTACCACCGCGCCGCGCTGGCGCAAGGGCTGCTGCTGCGCCCGATCGGCCGCACCCTCTACTTCATGCCGCCTTATGTGATCGACGAGGCGGCGATGCGCCACTTGGTGGATGGCGCGCTCGCCGCGCTGGAAGCGACATCGTGACGTTGCGGGCCGAGCGCCGGGCCGCTCTCAAGCCGGGCCGCGTCCCCTTGGGGGACCGGCCGACGTACCCGTCGGCCGAGGGGTCGTCATGACGGGCGCGGCCTGGTTCATCACCGGCACCGACACTGGCGTCGGCAAGACGCTCGTCGCCTGTGCGCTGCTGCATGCGCTGGCCGGGCGGCATGCGCGCGTCGTCGGCATGAAGCCGGTGGCCGCAGGTGCCGAACGCGATGCTCAGGGTCGCTGGGTCAACGACGACGTGCAGGCGCTGCGTGCGGCCGGCACGCTGGCCGTCGAGCCCGCGCTCGACAACCCGGTGCTGCTGCACGACCCGGTGTCGCCGCACATCGCGGCCGAGCGTGCCGGCCGCGCGATCGACATCGCGGCCATCGCGCGCGCCTGCGCGAGGCTGCGCGAGCGCGCCGACGCCGTCGTCGTCGAAGGCGCGGGCGGCTTTCGCGTGCCTCTGACGCCGCAGCTCGACGGCGCCGACCTGGCCGCGGCGCTCGGCCTGCCCGTGATCCTCGTCGTCGGCCTGCGGCTGGGCTGCCTGAACCACGCGCTGCTCACGGCCGAGAGCATCGCGGCGCGCGGCCTCTTCCTTGCCGGCTGGGTCGCCAGCCGCATCGACGCCGCAATGCCGGAGCAGGGCGCCAACCTCGCGCTGCTGCGCGCGCGCCTGCCCGCGCCGTGCATCGGCGACGTGCCGCACCTCGCGCCGCCCGACGCGCGGCACGCGGCGCGGCACCTCGACCCCGGCGCGCTCGCAGCATGACGATCGTCGACCGCTACGCCGCCGGCCTCGACGAACTGGCCGCACGGCAGCTCAGTCGCACTCGGCGCCTCGTCGAGGCCGTGCGCGGGCCGCGCGTCGTCGTCGACGGCCGCGAGCTGCTCGCGTTCTGCGGCAACGACTACCTGGGCCTGGCACAGCACCCGGAACTCGTCGCCGCGACGCAGCGCGCGGTCGCCGAATGGGGCGTCGGCGCGACGGCGTCGCCGTTGGTGTGCGGCCACACGGCGGCGCACGAGGCGCTGGAGCGCGAGCTGGCCGCCTTCGTCGGCCTGCCGCGCGCGCTCTACTTCCACGCCGGCTTCGGCGCCAATGCCGGCATCGTGCCGGCGCTCGTCGGCCGCGGTGACGCCGTGTTCGCCGACGCCCTCAACCATGCGAGCCTGATCGACGGCGCGCGCTTGTCGCGCGCCGAGCTGCACGTCTATCCGCATGCCGACCTGGCCGCGCTCGACGCGCTGCTGCAAGCGTCGCCCGCCGAGCGCAAGCTGGTGCTGAGCGACGGCGTCTTCAGCATGGACGGCGACGTCGCCGACTTGGCGGCGCTGCTCGCACTGTGCGTGCGCCACGACGCGCTGCTGCTCGTCGACGACGCGCACGGCTTCGGCGTGCTGGGGCCGCAGGGGCGCGGCATCGCAGCGCAGGCCGGCCTGCGCTCACCGCGCCTGCTCTACCTCGCAACGCTGAGCAAAGCCGCCGGCGTGTCGGGCGCCTTCGTCGCCGGTGATGCCGTGCTCGTCGAATGGCTGATGCAGCGCACGCGCAGCTACCTGTTCGCGACGGCCGCGCCGCCCGCCGTCGCCGAGGCGCTGCGCGCTGCGCTGCGCCTGATCGAGCGCGACGACTGGCGGCGCGAGCGGCTTGCGCGCCACGTCGCCCGGCTGCGCGGCGCGCTGCGGCCGGAGCATGGCGAACTGCTCGCGTCGCCGACGCCGATCCAGCCGCTGGTGCTCGGCGACAACGCGAGCGCGCTGGCCGCGATGCAGCGGCTGTGGCAGCGCGGCCTGTGGGTGCCGGCGATCCGCCCGCCGACCGTGCCGGCCGGTCGCGCGCGGCTGCGCATCTCGCTGACCGCTGCACACGAGGCGGCCGACATCGAACAACTGATCGATGGCCTGACGGCGGTTGCCGGCTGACACGCGCTGCGGTGCAGCCGGGAAAACCCCTTCGGGGCCCCGGGGGGCGGCTCCTAGAATCCTTCGGCGCTTGCCTGCCCGAGGATTCCCTTCATGCCGACCGCCCGCCGCACCGCCAGGACCGAGCCGACCGCCCCGCCGGGCGCCGGCCCGCGTGTACTGAAGAAGTACCCAAACCGGCGCCTCTACGACACGCAGTTGTCGAGCTATATCACGCTGGCCGACGTGAAGCGCATGGTGCTCGACGGCACGGCGTTCGAGGTGCGCGACGCGAAGACGGGCGAGGACCTGACGCGCGCAATCCTGCTGCAGATCATTTTCGAGGAAGAGAGCGGCGGCGTGCCGATGTTCACGACGCAGATGCTGTCGCAGATCATCCGCTTCTATGGCCATGCGATGCAGGGCTTCATGGGTTCGTACCTCGAGAAGAACATCCAGGCCTTCACCGACGTGCAGAAGCGCCTCGCCGACCAGATGGTCGACCCGAAGGCGATGAACCCCGAGCTGTGGTCGCAGTTCCTCAGCGGCCAGGCGCCGATGATGCAGGGCCTGATGGGCAGCTATCTCGAGCAGTCGAAGAACCTCTTCGTGCAGATGCAGGAGCAGATGGCCAAGCAGACCGAGACGCTGTTGCCGGGATTCCCGGGCTTTGCAGGCACCAAACGCTGAACGCCCGTGATCGGCGAAAATTCGCCGATGTCCGCCGTTCCAGAAACCGCTTCCCCGCCCGCCCCGAAGATCGGCTTCGTCAGCCTCGGCTGCCCGAAGGCGCTGACCGATTCCGAGCTGATCCTGACGCAGCTCTCGGCCGAGGGCTATGCCACGTCGAAAACCTTCGACGGCGCCGATCTCGTCATCGTCAACACCTGCGGCTTCATCGACGACGCGGTCAAGGAAAGCCTCGACGCGATCGGCGAAGCGCTGGCCGAGAACGGCCGCGTCATCGTCACCGGCTGCCTCGGCGCGAAGAAGGGCGAGAGCGGCGGCAACCTGGTTGCCCAGGTCCACCCGAAGGTGCTCGCCGTGACCGGGCCGCACGCCACGGCTGAAGTGATGGACGCGGTCCACCGCCACGTGCCCAGGCCGCACGATCCCTTCGTCGACCTGGTGCCGCCGCAGGGCGTCAAGCTGACACCCAGGCACTACGCCTACCTGAAGATCAGTGAGGGCTGCAACCACCGCTGCACCTTCTGCATCATCCCGAGCCTGCGCGGCGATCTGGTCTCGCGCCCGGTCGGCGACGTGCTCGGCGAGGCGGAGCGGTTGTTCGCGGCCGGCGTCAAGGAGTTGCTCGTCGTCAGCCAGGACACGAGCGCCTACGGCGTCGACGTCAAGTACCGCACCGGTTTCTGGAGCGGCCGGCCGGTGAAGACGCGCCTCGTCGACCTCGCGCAGCAGCTCGGCGAACTGGCGCGGCCGCACGGCGCCTGGGTGCGGCTGCACTATGTCTACCCGTACCCGCACGTCGACGACGTGCTGCCGCTGATGGCCGAGGGCCTGGTGCTGCCTTACCTCGACGTGCCGTTCCAACACGCCCACCCCGACGTGCTGCGGCGCATGAAGCGCCCGGCCAGCGGCGAGCGCAACCTCGAGCGCCTGCAGCGCTGGCGCGAGCTGTGCCCCGAGCTGGTCGTGCGCAGCACGTTCATCGCCGGCTTTCCGGGCGAGACGGAGGCCGAGTTCGAGACGCTGCTCGACTTCCTGCGCGAGGCGCAGATCGACCGCGCCGGCTGCTTCGCCTACAGCCCGGTGCAGGGTGCGGTGGCGAACGAGCTGCCCGGCGCGCTGCCTGAGGCCGTGCGCGAGGAGCGCCGTGCGCGCTTCATGGCGGTGGCCGAGGCGGTGTCGGCGGCGAGGCTGCAGCGGCGCGTCGGCGCGACGATGCAGGTGCTCGTCGACAGCGCGCCGGCGCTCGGGCGCAAGGGCGGCGTCGGCCGCAGCTATGCCGACGCGCCCGAGATCGACGGCCGCGTGCTGCTACAGCCGCCCGAGAAGGCGTCGAAGACGCTGAAAGTCGGCGAGTTCACGCGCGCGCGCATCGTTGCGACGCAGGGCCACGACCTGATCGGGGTGCCGGTGTGACGACGAAGCCGAAGGACGCCGCGACGGCGCTGATCCACCACGCCTACCGGCCGCCTGAGGGCTTCGAGGCGCCGCAGGTCGGCGTGTACAAGGCATCGACCGTCATCTTCCCGAACGTCGCGGCGCTGCGCGCGCGCGACTGGCGCCACAAGCGCGGCTACACCTATGGCCTGCACGGCACGCCCACCACCTTCACGCTCGAGGAGCGCCTGGCGACGCTGGAGGGCGGCACGCACTGCCTGGTCGCGCCGAGCGGGCTGGCGGCGATCGCGCTGGTCGACTTCGCGCTGCTCGCCGCGGGGGACGAGGTGCTGATCCCCGACAACGCCTACGGCCCGAGCAAGGATCTGGCGCGCGGCGAGCTGGCGCGCTGGGGCATCACGCACCGCCTCTACGACCCGATGGACGCGCCGGCGCTGGCCGCCATGATCGGGCCGGCGACGAAGCTGGTCTGGATCGAGGCCGCCGGTTCGGTGACGATGGAGTTCCCCGACCTGCGCGCGCTGCTGCGCGCCGTGCGCGCGGGCGGCAGCGGCGCCATCAGCGCGCTCGACAACACCTGGGGCGCGGGCCTCGCCTTCGACGCCTTCGACCTCGGCGACGGCCTGGGCGTCGACATCTCGATGCAGGCGCTGACCAAGTACCCCTCGGGCGGCGGCGACGTGCTGATGGGCTCGGTGACGACGCGCGACGAAGCGCTGCATCACCGGCTCGCTCTCGCGCACATGCATCTGGGCCTGGGCGTCGGTGCCAACGACGCCGAACTGCTGCTGCGCTCGCTGCCCACGCTGGCGCTGCGCTATGCGGCGCACGACGCAACGGCACGCACGCTGGCCGCCTGGCTGCAGCAGCGGCCCGAAGTCGCGCGCGTGCTGCATCCGGCGCTGGACGGCGCGCCCGGCCACGCGCACTGGCAATCGCATTGCCGCGCCGCCGCGGGGCTGTTCTCCGTCGTCTTCGACGCGCGCTTCGACGCAGCGCGGGTCGACGCCTTCGTCGACGCACTGCGGCTGTTTCGCATCGGCTATTCGTGGGGCGGGCCGGTCAGCCTCGCCGTGCCGTACCAACTCGGCGCGATGCGCGCGCTGCCGACCGTGGGGTCGGGTCCGCTGGTGCGCTTCTCGGTGGGGTTGGAAAGCGCCGACGACCTGCGTGCCGACCTCGAGCAGGCGCTGTCAGCCCTTCGAGCCCGAGCCTGAAGACGAGACCTTGTGCCGCATCAGGCGGCCCTTCTCGCGCTCCCAGTCGCGCTTCTTCTCGGTCTCGCGCTTGTCGTGCTGCGCCTTGCCCTTGGCCAGCGCGATCTCGGCCTTCACGCGGCCGCCCTTGTAGTGCAGATCCAGCGGCACGAGGGTGAAGCCCTTTTGCTCGACCTTGCCGACGAGGCGACGGATCTCCTCCTTGTGCATCAAGAGCTTGCGCGTGCGGTCGGCTTCGGGGTGGACGTGCGTGCTGGCGCTGCGCAGCGCATCGATGCGGCAGCCGATCAGGTAGAGCTCGCCGTTGCGGATCACGACGTAGCCGTCGGTCAACTGCACCTGGCCGGCGCGCACGGCCTTGATCTCCCAGCCCTGCAGCACGACGCCGGCTTCGAAGCGCTCCTCGATGTGGTATTCGAAACGCGCGCGGCGGTTCTCTGCGATGGACATGCGGGCCCGGTGCGAGGCGACATGCCCCTTTTACACTCGGCATTGTATGAAGCATGTTCAGAAGTCGGTCCTGTTGTGGTTCTCGCCGCGCGAGATGTACGGTCTCGTCACCGACGTGGCTTCCTATCCGCAGTTCCTGCCGTGGTGCGAGTCCGCCGAGACGATCGAGGTCCGCGAGGGCGGCACCACGGCGCGCCTGGGCCTGCATTTCGCCGGCGCGCGCCATGCATTCACGACCCGCAACGATCATGATCCCGACCGCGGCGTGCGCCTGACGCTGGTCGACGGCCCGTTCTCGCTGCTCGACGGCTCCTGGGTCTTCGTGCCGCTGTCCACGCCGGGCGGCGCGCTGGGCGAGGCCTGCCGCATCGAGTTCGAGTTGCGCTACGCTTTCGCCAGCTCAGCGCTCGAAGTCGTCGTCAGCCCGGTGTTCGACCGCATCGCCAACACGCTGGTCGATTCCTTCGTCAAGCGCGCCGAGCAGGTCTATGGGAGCCGCTGAAGCGCCGCTGCTGCGCGTCGAGGTGGCCTGCAGCCTGCGCGCCGGCGTGGTCGAGATCGTCGAGCTGCGCTTGCCCGCGGGGTCGACGCTGCGCGACGCGATCGAGCGCAGCGGCCTTGCGGCGGGCGACGTGCCGGCCGAGCCGTTCGCCGTCGGGGTGTGGGGCCGGCGCTGCGCGCCCGGCGATGCGGTGCATGACGGCGATCGAGTCGAGATCTATCGGCCGTTGCAGGCCGACCCGAAGGAGGCGCGGCGGCTGCGCCAGCGCCGGCAGCGCGAGGCGCGCGCCGCTGCTACTTGCAGTCCGAAGCGATGACGGCGCGCGCGCGCTGCGTTTCGGCAGCGCGGCCCTTGTCGTCGAGGATCTCGCGTTCGCCCTTCTCGTTGACGCGCGCGATGCGCAGGCCGTCGTCGAGCGCACGCAGGTGCGCCTTGGCGCGCGCGCAGTTGTCGGCGCGCTTGGCGGCGTCCTCGGCTTCGAGCGCCTTCTCCTTGGCCTTCTGATCTTCTTCGGCCTTGCGCTTGCGCGCCTCGACTTCCGATTCGAGCGCCGACACCGGCGTCGCGGCGGGCGCCGATGCGGCCGGCGCGGCAGCGACGGCGCGGCGCGGCGTCGGCCGCTGCAGCACGTCCTTCTCGGGAATGCCGGAAGGCGGCGGCGTGTCGCTGATCGTCACGCGGCCGCCGGCGTCGCGCCATTTCCATTGCGCGTGCGCCGGTGCACTGAAGGCCAGCGTGCCGATCGCAAGCGACAACGTCGCCAGCCACAGACGCATCGGAGAGGCAAGCTCGGTTTTCATGGAGACACAGTGTAGCGGCGGGCCTCGCGAGCGTCACGCCGCGGCGCGCACCGCGCGGCGTGACCAAGCGTGAGATATGGCGCGCTCCGTATAATTCGCTTTTGCGACCGGAGCCATCCCCCATGCGCCTTCTCGGCAAAGCGCTCACCTTCGACGACGTGTTGCTGGTGCCGGCGTTCTCCCAGGTGTTGCCGCGCGACACCTCCCTCGCGACCTCGTTCTCCCGCAACATCCGCCTGAACCTGCCGCTGGTCTCGGCGGCGATGGACACCGTGACCGAAGCACGCCTGGCGATCACGATCGCGCAGGAAGGCGGCATCGGCATCGTGCACAAGAACATGACGCCGCGCCAGCAGGCCGCCGAGGTGGCGCGCGTCAAGCGCTACGAGTCGGGCGTGCTGCGCGACCCGATCACGATCGGCCCGGACGTGACGGTGCGCGAGGTGATCGAGCTGTCGAGGCAGCACGGCATCTCGGGCTTCCCGGTGCTCGACGGCAAGCGCGTCGTCGGCATCGTGACCAACCGCGACGTGCGCTTCGAGACGCGGCTCGACGTGCCGGTGCGCGACATCATGACGCCGCGCGAGCGCCTCGTGACCGTGAGCGAAGGCGCGTCGCTCGCCGAGGGCAAGGCGCTGATGCACCGCCACCGCCTCGAGCGCGTGCTCGTCGTCAGCGACGATTTCGAGTTGCGCGGCCTCATGACGGTCAAGGACATCACCAAGCAGACCAACTTCCCGAGCGCCGCGCGCGACGCGCAGGGCAAGCTGCGCGTCGGTGCCGCCGTCGGCGTGGGCGAGGGCACCGAGGAGCGCGTCGAGCTGCTCGCCAAGGCCGGTGTCGACGCCATCGTCGTCGACACCGCGCACGGCCACTCGGCCGGCGTGATCGAGCGCGTGCGCTGGGTCAAGAAGAACTATCCGCAGGTCGACGTGGTCGGCGGCAACATCGCCACCGGCGCGGCGGCGCTCGCACTCGCCGAGGCCGGCGCCGACGCGGTCAAGGTCGGCATCGGCCCCGGCTCGATCTGCACGACGCGCATCGTCGCGGGCGTCGGCGTGCCGCAGATCATGGCGATCGACAATGTCGCCAAGGCGCTCGCCGGCAGCGGCGTACCGCTGATCGCCGACGGCGGCATCCGCTACTCGGGCGACATCGCCAAGGCGATCGCGGCGGGGGCCGGCACCGTGATGATGGGCTCGATGTTCGCCGGCACCGAGGAGGCGCCGGGCGAGATCGTGCTGTTCCAGGGCCGCAGCTACAAGAGCTACCGCGGCATGGGCTCGCTCGGCGCGATGCAGCAGGGCAGCGCCGACCGCTACTTCCAGGACGAGGGCGGCGCCAACCCGAACGCCGACAAGCTGGTGCCCGAGGGCATCGAGGGCCGCGTGCCCTACAAGGGCACGCTGGTGTCGATCGTGTTCCAGATGGCCGGCGGCCTGCGCGCGGCGATGGGCTACTGCGGCTGCGCCGACATCGAGCAGATGCGCACGCGCGCCGAGTTCGTCGAGATCACCTCGGCCGGCATCCGCGAGAGCCACGTCCACGACGTGCAGATCACGAAGGAAGCGCCGAACTACCGCTCCGAGTGACCCGCCGGATGTCGCAAGAGCATAGCGGGTCGAGCGCCGGGCGGGGGGCGCAACGGACGGCGGCGATGCCTTTCATCATGATCGCCGTGCTGATCGACATGATGTCGATCGGCCTGATCATCCCCGTGCTGCCGGCGCTGGTCGGCACCTTCACCGGCTCGCAGGCCGACCAGGCGCTGTGGTACGGCGTCGTCGCGTTCGCCTTCAGCCTCGCCAACTTCGTCGGCTCGCCCGTGCTCGGTGCGCTGTCGGACCGCTACGGCCGGCGCAGCGTGCTGCTGCTCGGCTTCGCCGGGCTGGCGGTCAGCTTCTTCGCCACGGCGCTCGCCACGGCGCTGTGGATGCTGATCGCGGTGCGCCTGTTCAGCGGCCTGCTTCAGGCCAACGTGGCGGTCGCCAACGCCTACGTCGCCGACATCACGCCGCCCGAAGAGCGCGCGCGCCGCTTCGGCCTGCTCGGCGCCATGTTCGGCATCGGCTTCATCCTCGGGCCGGCCACCGGCGGCGTGCTCGGCGCGATCGACGTGCGGCTGCCGTTCTTCGCCGCCGGCACGCTGGCGCTGCTCAACGTCGCCTACGGCGTGTTTGTGCTGCCCGAGTCGCTGCCCGTCGATCGGCGGCGCGCCATTGAATGGCGGCGCGTCAACCCGGTCTCGACGCTGCGCCAGCTCGCCGCGCTCGACGGCGTCGGCCGGCTGGTCGCCGTGATCGCGCTCGCCGGCCTGGCGCAGTACGTCCTGTACACGACCTGGGTGCTCTATACGACGTTCAAGTTCGGCTGGGGGCCGCGCGAGAACGGCTGGTCGCTGTTCGCCGTCGGCGTGATGTCGGCGCTGGTGCAGGGCGTGCTGCTCGGGCCGCTGCTGCGGCGCTGGAGCGCGCAGCGCCTCGCCGTCGCGGGCCTCGTGTCGTCGACGCTCGCCTTCGTCGGCTGGGGCGCGGCCAGCGAGGGCTGGATGATCTATGCCGTGATCGGTGCCAACGTGCTCGGCTTCACCGTCACGGCGGCGATCCAGAGCATCGTGTCGGCGGCGGCCGACGCGCGCCACCAGGGCCAGGCGATGGGCGCCGTGGGCTCGCTCAACAGCCTGATGGCCGTCGCCGCGCCGCTGTTCGGTGCGCCGCTGCTCGGCGCGGTGTCGCACCTGCCGCCGGGCGACTGGCGCATCGGCGCGCCGTTCTACTTCTGCGCCGCCTTGCAGGCCGCTGCGCTCGCGCTGGCCTGGAGCCACTTCCGCGCCCGACCGGGCGCGCCGCTCGCTACGCCCGCCGCCAGCGGGCCGACCGGATGAACACCATGCACGACAAGATCCTGATCCTCGACTTCGGCTCGCAGGTCACGCAGCTCATCGCACGCCGCGTTCGCGAGGCGCACGTCTATTGCGAGATCCACCCCAACGACGTCGGCGACGACTTCATCCGCGCCTTCGCGCCCAAGGGCATCATCCTGTCGGGCAGCCACGCCAGCACTTACGAGGCGCACGACCTGCGCGCGCCGCAGGCGGTGTGGGAGCTCGGTGTGCCGGTGCTCGGCATCTGCTACGGCATGTTCACGATGGCGGTGCAGCAGGGTGGGCAGGTCGAGCCGAGCACGCAGCGCGAGTTCGGCTATGCCGAGGTGCGCGCGCACGGCCACACCGAACTGCTGCGCGGCGTCGAGGACTTCAAGACGCCCGAAGGCCACGGCATGCTCAAGGTGTGGATGAGCCACGGCGACAAGGTCACGGCGCTGCCGCCGGGCTTCAAGCTGATGGCCAGCACGCCGAGCTGCCCGATCGCCGGCATGGCCGACGAGGCGCGCGGCTACTACGGCGTGCAGTTCCACCCCGAGGTGACGCACACCGTCAAGGGCCGCGAGCTGCTCAACCGCTTCGTGCTCGACATCGCGAAAGCCAAGCCCGACTGGGTGATGGGCAATGTCATCGACGAGGCCGTCGCGCGCATCCGCGAGCAGGTCGGCGGCGACGAGGTGATCCTCGGCCTCTCGGGCGGCGTCGACTCGAGCGTCGCCGCGGCGCTGATCCACCGCGCGATCGGCAACCAGCTCACCTGCGTCTTCGTCGACCATGGTCTGCTGCGGCTCGACGAAGGCAAGATGGTGATGGACATGTTCGTCGGCCGGCTGCACGCCAAGGTGCTGCATGTCGATGCGAGCGAACAGTTCCTCGGCCACCTGCGGGGCGTGACCGACCCCGAGATCAAACGCAAGATCATCGGCCGCGAGTTCGTCGAGGTGTTCCAGCGCGAGGCGGGCAAGCTCGCGAACGCGAAGTGGCTGGCGCAGGGCACGATCTACCCCGACGTGATCGAGTCGGGCGGCGCGAAGACGAAGAAGGCCACGTCGATCAAGAGCCACCACAACGTCGGCGGCCTGCCCGAGACGCTGGGGTTGAAGCTGCTCGAGCCGCTGCGCGAGCTGTTCAAGGACGAGGTGCGCGAGCTCGGCGTCGCACTCGGCCTGCCCGCCGAGATGGTGTACCGCCATCCGTTCCCGGGCCCCGGCCTGGGCGTGCGCATCCTCGGCGAAGTGAAGCGCGAGCATGCCGACCTGCTGCGCCGCGCCGACGCCATCTTCATCGAGGAGCTTCGCAACACGAAGGACGAAGCGACCGGCAAGAGCTGGTACGACCTGACGAGCCAGGCCTTCGCCGTGTTCCTGCCGGTCAGGAGCGTGGGCGTGATGGGCGACGGCCGCACCTACGAGCACGTCGTCGCGCTGCGCGCCGTGCAGACCAGCGACTTCATGACCGCCGACTGGGCCGAGCTGCCTTACGCGCTGCTCAAGAAGGTGTCGGGCCGCATCATCAACGAGGTGCGCGGCATCAACCGCGTCACCTACGACGTCTCGAGCAAACCGCCGGCGACGATCGAGTGGGAGTGACCGGCCGGTTTACTTCGCTTCCCGCATCTCCGTGTACACAGCCTGCTCCATCTTCAGCATGGCCTCGCGCTGCCCGGTGGGCCACTCGTAGGTGAGCGCGCTGGTTGCCACGCCGGGCCAGGACTGGTCCTTGGCGCCGACCACCTCCATCTCCCAGAGCTGGATGACGTAGGGCGCCGCGCTTTCGAGCTTCGCCTTGAGCCGGCGTGCGCGGCCCTTGACGATGAAGCTGATGTCGCCCTGGCCGATCACCTGCAGCGTGGCCTGACCGCCGCGTTCGAGGTTGGCCATCGTCGAGCCGCCTTCGTCCACCGCAAAGCGCGCGCGGCCTGCGTCGAGGGCAAGAATCCAGCTATAGGCGGAGGTGGCGTATCCGTCGGCGCCGCTGGTGAGCAGCAGGCCGGGCGCGCCGGGTCGCAGATTCGCGACGAGTTTCTCGGGCATGTGCGGGGTGATGTTGCCGATCATGACGCTGTCTCCTTTGCTTGCGTGATGGGACGCCGGCGCGCCGCCGCATCAGGGTACGTCAAATCGCTCCATCCGCTCAGCCTCGCGCAGCGATCAAGATCCTTGCTGCCATCGCCTTCTGGATCGTCGGCTCCTGGCTGATCGACATGGTAATCGGCGACTTCGCCGCCGGCGCGTTCATTTCCATGCTGCGGCCCTTCAAGGCAGGCGACTTCATCAGCGCTGGAGGCTGGTTGGCACGATCGAGGAGCCGGACCTGTTCGCGACCACGATCGCTCGGGTCGGGTTCATCGTTCAGTTCCGTGCCGCGAAGTTCACCAGCCTGTCAGAGGGCGCAAGCACAGAGCAACCGGCCCCGCATGCCGGTCGAATACGAACATGTGCGGATGTTCGCCGCTCGCGATCGTCTCTACCATCGGGTCGGGGCGCTGGATTCCGGCGTGAAGCGGGCGCCCGGTAGTGCACGGCGAGCGGGAGGATGTCATGGCTGCATTCCCCTCTGGTTCGAGTCGGGGTTCGGCGCGAAGGCGCCGTGGGGCGACCTTGGCGATCGGTGCGGTGATGCTGGCCGCGTGTGGCGGAGGCGGCGGCAGTGGCGACGAAGCCTCCGCGCCGCTCGCTCTGCCGACCGACAAGGCCAGCGCGATCGACTTCCAGTACCAGCAGGTCGTCGCGACCCGCAAGGCGGTCGAGGAAATCCTCGCTGCCGACAAGGCGGCGATGCAGGCGCTGGTCGACGGACGCATCGCCGACTGGGATCGACACTGGACCGACGCCTACCCGGTGCTGCTGGAGCGGCTGCGCGTGGCGACGCAGAACCTGAGCGCCAGCGAAGATCACGTCCACCGCCTTGTGTACGGCCTCGGTCCGGCGTCGTCGAAGGGCCTCGAAACGCGCAAGTTCGTGCCGCTGCCCATCGTGCTCGCGGCGGTGGCGACCATCACGGGCATCTATGCCGCCGAGAAGAGCGGCTACCAGGAGCGCTTGAAGCAGGCCACCGACGAAAAGTACCGGGAACTCGTCGACACGCTGAGGCAGGCTTATCAGAACTCGGGAATGTCGGCGCCGGTGGCAGACCAGAGAGCGAGGAACGACGCCGGGGGCATCCAGACCCTGCAGCAGATCCAGACCGCCATCGAGACCGCGAAGACCTTCGTGATCGAGAACTTCACGATACCGGCCTTCACGTCCTACCTGCCCGACGACCCGTCGTCGCTGCTCGACCTCAACGACATCCGCAAGCAACTCGGCGAGATCAAGGGCAACGTCGAGGCGATCTTCACGACCCAGGAGTGCCGCACGCTGGTTGCGCCGCAGACCCGGGGCGCAGTTCCCTACGCGCCCGGCTCCGAGCGAGCGGCGCCGGCTGCCGTGGCCAGCGGCGGCACCTGTCGCGTGTACTTCTGTTCCACCGCAGACGCCAGTTGCGAGGATCTGCCGGCCGGCAACTGGGAGGCGGCGATCTTCGCTCCCGGATGGTTGCGCGACGTCGACCAGGACGTCGGCGCAGCCGGCGGCCAGACGGTGGGCGTGCAGGCGACACTGGTCGCGGCAGCGGACATCGAGAACCCACCGCCCGTCGCCCAGTGCAGCGCCGTGCAGAACGCGGGCGGTGACGTGGCCGACACCCGCAACGTACCGCTTGGCCGCAGGTCGGGCAGCTTCTCGCTCTCCTACGAGATGTATTCCATCAAGGACCAGATCCGCGTGATCTACGACGGCAAGACGATCTTCGATTCGGGGTGCGTCAGCGGCGGCAAGATGCAGCTGATCCCGTATTCGGGCCTGGCGAGCTTCGTGACGGTGCAGGTCGCGCCGAACTGCTCCGGGGGTACCAGCGGAACGGCCTGGAACTACACGCTGGCGTGCCCGTCGAATTGAGCGCGCCCGAGGCGGCCGGCCGTCACCGCCGGACGGCCGACGCCGGGGTTGACCTGCTGCGCGGGCAGCGCCACGATCGTGCTCACGTCCGGATCGACGAGATCGTGAGCGCGCCCGCTGACGCCTGCCTCCGGCCTGCTCGGGCCGATGGCGTCGGCTTTCCCGCTTCCCGTGTGGTTCGCCGCCTCGCGCGGGCGGCGGCGTTCGCGCTCGCAGCGGCCTTCGCGCTTGCGGTGCAGTCCGCCGAAACCGATGTCGCCGCCGCGCGAGCGGCGGCACCCTTGCAGCCCCGGGTGGCCGAGTCGATCGACGCCCGGGCCGGTATCGAAGATGTGTGCTGCGGCCGGGCCGCCGCCGGCTTCACCGCCGAAACCCGGCGCAGGGTCACCACCGGCCCCGCAACGGTACCGCTCTGGCTGCGCTTCGATGCGCCGCTCGCCGGTTCGGTGCTGGTGATCACGCCGGTGGTCGATCGCGCGACACTCTACTGGCGCGATCGCGCAACCGACCGCTGGCAGCATTCACGCACAGGCGATCATCTCGGCCCGGACGAGCGCACGCTGCCGGTCGGCGAAATGGCCCTGCCGATCCCGGCGAGCGCCGACGCCGGCCCCGTCTACCTTCGCATCGAGCAGCCCTCGTTCGCGGTGCTGCGCTTCACCCGGCACGACCCGGCTGCCTACAGCGCGCTCCTCGCGGGCCAGCGCGAGCTGAGCCTGCTGCTGCTCGGCTTCGTGTCGGCCATCGTCGCCTACAACCTCGTGGTGTCGGCGCTGATCCGCGACCGGGTGTTCCTCTTCAATGCGCTCACCATCCTGTCGATGGCGTTGATCAGCGCCTACCTCACCGGATATGGGGCACTCCACGTCTGGTCGCAGCATGCTGCACTGGGCGACCAGATCATGAACGCGGCGATCGCCGTGGCCAACGTGTGCGGACTCGGTCTCATCCACGGCTACCTGGAGCGTGGCGACGCTGCGCCCGAGTCCACGAAGGCCCTGCGCGTCCCGGTCCCGCTGGCGATTCTGGCCTGGCTGTCGGGCGTGGCCGGACCCTACCATCTGGGGCGCCACGCGCTGCTGCTGGTGTCGGCGCTGACGCTGGCGACGATCGCCGTGGTCCTGCTGCGCGCGGCGCTGCGCGGTGACCGCAGCGCGCGCCTGATCGGCATTCCCTTCCTGCTCGCGATGCTGCCGGGGGTGGCGTCTGCAGCGTTGCCCCGTATCACCGAAGTCGAAATGTCGTTGCTGCCCGACAATGCGCTCGGCATCTTCCTGGCACTCGAGGCTTTGCTGTTCTCGCTGGTGCTCGCGGGCCGGGTGCGCAGCGCCGAATCCGCACGCGAGGCCGCTGATGCCGCCCTGCAGGCCGCACGCCGGCAGGCCGGCGCGCGCATCCTGCGGGCGCAGGACGCCGAACGGCGGCGCGTCGCGCAGGACCTGCACGACAGTGTCGGTCAGCGGCTCCTGCTGCTGATCAATACGCTGCGAGCAGCGCGAGCCGACGCAGTCCGCGAGGGTTCCGCGGGGCACGCGACCCTCGGGCGGGCGCTCGACGATGCCGACCACGTGCTCGACAGCCTGCGGCGGATCTCGCGCAACATGCACCCGGCGATGCTCGACCACCTCGGCTGGCAGGGTGCGGTCGAGTCGCTGGTCGAAGGCATGAACCTGAACACCGCAGTGACCTGCAGCGCCGAATTCGACTTCGCCGACGCCCCGCCGGAAGGCGAGGCCGGGCTGCACCTGTACCGGATCGTGCAGGAAGGTTTCAACAATGTGCTGCGACACGCAGGAGCGTCACGATGCACCGCGCACTTCGAGTGCGCCGGCAACCGGATCCTCCTGCGGATCGATGACGACGGCGTCGGTTGCATGAACACGCGTGGCCGGCACCGGTCGGCCGGTCTCGGTTTCACCTCGATCGACGAGCGCACCCGGATCCTGGCCGGCGAATGGCACATCGGGCCTGGCCCGCTGGGTGGCACCCGGCTCGAGGTGGCGATACCGAGCGCAACGTCGGTACCGGCCGTACACCGTCGCGCGGATTCGGGGAGTCGGCATGACGATGAGACTGCTCATCTGCGATGACCACCCGCTGTTTCGAACCGGGCTGAGAACGGCGCTGTCGAGCGAACCCGGCGTAGAGGTCGTCGGCGAAGCATGCAACGGTCTGGAGTGCCTCGCGATGCTGGAATCGCTCGCGCCCGACGTGCTGCTGCTCGACTTGGCGCTCCCGGGAATCGACGGCTACGAGGTCCTGCGCTGGGCGCGCGAGCACCTGCCGGGTCTGCGCTCGATCGTGCTGTCGATGTACTCCGAGTGGCCGTTTGCGGAACGCGCCCGCTCGCTCGGGGCTGCCGGCTTCATCGCCAAGGAGGACGCCCTGGGCGAAATCCACGCAGCGCTCGGCCACGACCCAGCAAGCTTCTACGCCAGCGCATCGGTGAGGCCCGCCCGGGCCGGCCCGGCAGCCGGTGCCGGAGCGGCCGTCGACGCCAGCCTGCAGGTACTGTCGCCGGCCGAGCGACGGGTGATGGGTCTGCTGTCAGAGTCGCTGACCAGTCGGGAGATCGCCGGGCGCCTCGGCATCAGCCACCGGACGGTGCAGACGCACCGCGCCCACATCGCCGACAAACTCGGGCTGCGCGGTGTCAACCGCCTGATGGAACTGGCGATCCGCTACCGCAAGCTGTTTCCGTAGCTGTCTTCCTCGTCGGGGGGCTTTCACATGATTCCCGGGATGACGCAGCGATGGGCGACGCCATCAGTCACCGCTGGGTACCGCTTGGGAATGCCGACTCCGCCTCCCGTATCTCCGTGTTCACGGCTTGCTCCATCTTGAGCAAGGCCTCACGCTGCCCGGCCGGCCACTCGTAGGTGAGCGCGCTGGTTGCCACGCCGGGCCAGGCCTCCAGGGCTGGTCCTTGGCGCCGACCACCTCCATTCGGGCGCCGGTGCGCTGTTGCGTCAGCGTACGTCAAATCGCTCCATCCGCTCGGCCCCGCGCGGCGATCAAGATCCTTGCTGTCATCGCCTTCCGGATCATCGGCCGCTGGCTGATCGGCTTGGTGATCGGCCTGAAGTGGCATGCTTGGCAACTTCGCCGCCGGCGCCTTCATGCCATTGACGACCTGAGCGCGTCGAGGGCCGCAGCGAAGGTGACCGTGGCTGTAGACAAGGTAATCGCCGTGACCCGGTTCGAGCAACTGATCGAGGAAGTGCGCGCCTGCCGAGCTTGCGCAGACCTGCCGCTCGGGCCGCGGCCGGTGTTCCAGCTGTCGCCGACCGCGCGTGTGCTCGTCGCGGGGCAGGCGCCGGGCACGAAGGTCCACGCATCCGGTGTGCCGTTCGACGATCCCTCGGGCGAGCGCTTGCGCGCGTGGATGGGAGTGAGCCGCGAGGAATTCCATGACGCCGGGCGCGTGGCGATCCTGCCGATGGGGCTGTGCTATCCAGGGCGCGCAGACGGCGGCGGCGACGCGCCGCCGCGCGCCGAGTGCGCGCGACGCTGGCGGGCGCGGCTGCTCGACCAATTGCCGGCGATCCGGCTCACGCTGCTGATCGGAACCCACGCCCAGCAGTGGGCATTGGGGCCGGGCACGATGACGGAGCGCGTCGGCAGCTTCCGCACCCGTCTTCCCGAACGCTTTCCGCTGCCGCACCCCTCCTGGCGTTCGACGATCTGGATGCGCCGGCATCCCTGGTTCGAGGCGGATGTGCTGCCCGTGCTGCGCGCCGCCGTCCGCGAGGCGCTGGCCTGAACCCGCTGCCGTTCTGCACGGTCGGCGATTCGAACCGGACGGCGGCGACCGTTGTCGGCGCTGCTGCGCGCAGGGTGTAGTCTGCGAAGCACGCCCTCGGCGACCCGCGGCGCACCGATGGAGGTTTGGATGACCAAAAGTCGCATGGATTACAGGAAGGCAGCGCCCGACGCGTACAAGGCGATGCTGGCGCTGGAGGCCGCAGTCAGGCACGGCAGCCTGGAGCACTCGCTGATCGAACTGGTGAAGATGCGCGTGTCGCAGATCAACGGCTGCGCCTATTGTCTGGACATGCACAGCAAGGAGGCGCGCGCGGCCGGCGAAACCGAGCAACGGCTGCATTTGCTGCCCGCGTGGCGCGAAGCACCGCTCTACACCGAGCGCGAGCGGGCGGCGCTGGGTTGGGCCGAGGCAGTCACTCTGGTGTCCGTCAACGGCGTTGCGGATGCGCTCTACGACGAGGTGCGCGCGCAGTTCGACGAGAAGGCGATGGTCGAGCTGACCCTGGCCGTCATTGCCATCAACGGCTGGAACCGGCTGGCCGTCGCGTTTCGTCCCGAGGTCGGCGGCTACAACGCGAAAGCTGCAAGCGGCGCTCAGTGAGTGGGGCGGGGCATGTCGCGCGTCCCACAGCAGGTGAACTTGCGCATCGTCCGGGCGTGCCTCCATGCCGCTTCCAGCGGCCCGGAAGCAACCGGGAGGGGCTAGCTTTTCTCGACGACGGGATAGAAGTCGCGGTCTTCGCGCTGCACCCGTTCGTACAAGGCGCGCAGCACCAGGTTGGCTTGCGCCCGAAAGCCCTCGGGGTCGGCGCGCACCCGGCCGACCGTGTTCCACTGGCGCGAGAAGGTGTTGTACTCCGCGGCGATCTTGACCATCTCGTCCTGGAACCGGCGACCGAGTTGGGCGAGCCGACCGTCCGCGGCGGCTTCGAGCGCCGGGTAGATTGTGCGATCTTCGGCTGCCAGATGCACCTTGATCACGGAACTCATCGACACGATGAGTTCGGCGATCTGCTCGGCGTTCTCGGCGATTCCCGCGTGGGCGTGGCTGCGCAGCGCCGCGATCGAATCGAGGATCTGGATGTGGGCTTCCTTGAAGCGGTCGATGTTCATGGTTGATCTTTATAGATGCATAGACACTGCATCTTACGCAGCGTTCGCTGGGGTGTCACCGACGAAAGCGCTGCGACGGTCGGGCTGTGCCCGAACTTCCTCGAACTTGGCGACCTTCTCGAGCTGGGCGATGATGGTCAGCGCCCTGGCAACTGCAGTCTCGAGACCCCTGCATGAGACCTCTACCGATCTGTACGGTCGGCCATTCGAACCGGACGCTGGAGGCCTTTGCCAGGCTGCTGCGCGCGGGCGATGTGCAGCAGGTGATCGACATCCGGACCGTCCCGCGCTCACGCCACAATCCACAGTTCAATGCGGACGTGATCGAGGAAGGGCTGCGACCCTACCGCATCGGCTGGACGCCGATCGCCGGGCTCGGTGGCCTGCGTGGCAAGTCGAAGACGGTGCCCCCCGAGGTCAATGCCTACTGGATCAACGCGAGCTTCCACAACTACGCCGATTACGCGCTGTCGCCTGAATTCCGCAGCGGGCTCGAGCGCCTGCTCGAGCTCGCCGGCGAGCAACGCACAGCCATCATGTGCGCCGAGGCGGTGTGGTGGCGCTGCCATCGGCGCATCGTCGCCGACTACCTGCTGCAGGCCGGCCGCGAGGTGCTGCACCTGATGGGCGAGGGTCGCATCGATCCTGCCCGCATGACCGAGGCCGCCGTGCCGGCCGACGACGGTATCCACTATCCGCCGCCGCCGACTGATCGGCTGCCGTAAGGGAGCCGTGGCCCCCCTTGCTCAAGCGCCGGTGTCGCCGGGGCGTCGCGCCTTCAGGTCGTCAGCGTACAGCCTGGCCTGCGCATAACGCACCAGCGCCTTGGCGCCGCGCGCGCAGTTGCGGAAGCAGCAGACGCCCTGGTCCATCAGGCGCGCCGTCATCGTGTCGTAGAGCGTGCCGCCGTCGAGGATGCCGATCACGGGCTTGGCGTGGCGCTCGGCCAGCGGCGGCATCAGGTGCACCGTGCTCTTCGGATCGCTCAAGTCGTAGCCGGGCCGCAGCTTGCTCTCCACGAGCGCACGCACCGACGGCGCCGTCGGATCGAGGCCGACGATGACGGCGTCGATGTTCGGGTCGTTCAGGAACGCCTCGGTCACATCGAGGTGCGCCTCGTCGTCGGCGCCGGGGTTGATGTCGATCGGGTTGCGCACCTCGACCAGCTGGTCGAGCTTCTTGGCCGCGAGGATGGCCTCGACCTTCTTGACCGTGGCGTCTTCGAGCGCGCCCATCTCCATGGCGAAGCCGTCGGTCTCGATGTTGTCGGCCGTGCCGACCGCCTCGAAGCCGGCGCCGCTGATGGCGCCGAGGCGATTGCCGCCGATCTTCTTGTCCTGCAGTGCGCCGGCGATGTAGAAGAGGTCGTCGAAGGTGTTGAAGTCCTCGGCGACGATGGCGCCGGCGTGGCGCAGCACCGACTCGAACAGCGTCAGGTCACCGGCGACGGAGGCGGTATGGCCCATCACGCCGCCTTGCCCAGGCGCCGTGCGTCCCGACTTGTAGACGACGATCTGCTTGCCGCCGAGCACCGCCTTGCGCACCGCCTTGGCGAAATGCAGGCCGTCGAGATCCTTGAAACCCTCGATGTAGATGCCCAGCGTCTTGATGCCCGGCAGTTCGGCGAAATAGCTCAGCATGTCGCCGTGGGTGAGGTCGGTCTGGTTGCCCAGCGCCAGCATGTAGGCCGGATCGAGCCAGGGGTTCTGCGACAGGCGCGTGATCATGAAGGCGCCGCTCTGGCTGAGCATGACGGAGTCGCGCACCGGCCGCTTCTTCGGTTTGGGCAGCCGCTCGAGCGGAATGAACCAAGAATCGTAGGCGCCCGGGTGCGACACCACGCCGAGGCAGTTGGCGCCGAGGAAGATCGGCCCGCCGCCGGGCTTGCCGTGCGCCGCGTTGATGCGCGCCGCCAGCGCGGCGGCCGGCTCGCGGCTCTTCTTGGTTTCACCCAGGCTGCCGGGGATGAGCATCACGGCTTCGACCGCGTCGGACTCGATGATCTCGTCCACCAGCTCGTACACCGCGCTGGCAGCCACGGCGACGATGAGCAGGTCGAGCTTCTGGTCGAGCGCCTTGAGGCCATCGACGCACTTGACGCCGTCGATCTCCGTCTCGCCCGGCTTGAGGATGAGCAACTGCTCCTTCGGATAGCCGCCGCCCATCAGGTTGCGCAGGATGATGCGGCCGAAGTTCATGCCGCTGCCCGAGACGCCGATGATGCCGATGCGCTTGGGGTGGATCAGCTTGTCGATCTTGTGGATGGGCCGCGGCAGGCGGTCGGGCTGCGGCGCGGCGAAGGTGCATTCGACGGCACATGCCGTCACGCCCGACGGCCCGATGCGCACCGGATTGAGATCCAGCGATTGCAGCACGAAGGGTGCGTCGGCCTGGCCCGGAGCGAAGGCGCGCGCCAGTTCCAGCAATCGATCAAAGCAGGCCTGCAGCGCGGCATCCGGCGTTGCCGCGCCGTCGCGGCGCGCGACGGCCGCGAGCTTCTGGTAGGCCAGCGTGCGCTTGAAGAGACCGAGAAAGTCGGCGGCGTCGGTCAGCGCCGCGGCCGCATGCACGGCGGCACGGTCGCGACGGAAGTTGCGCTCGTCGAGCTCGCCTTCTAGCCCTCCCAGCCCGGCGCTGATGACCATGCCGAACTCGCGCGTGCTGGCCAGGCCGATGTGCAGGTCCAGCGCGCCCGCCGGCGCGGCCTGCGTGTCGAAGGCGATGCCCAGATCGCCGAGCAGCGCCTGCAGCTCGCTCGCATTCAGGCTGCTGCGCCCGGCCGACGCCGCCTGCTGGAACAGCGCTGCGGCGGATGATGGATTCGTCACTACTGCCACCTTGTCTCCTCGTATGACTTGGGACGCGGCAGTGGCCGATTTCCGGGGTGCCGCGTTCTGACGGCGGACTATAACTGCGCGCGCGGGCTCGGCGCCGCGACGGCAGCGAGCCGGCAGGTCGCGCGTTGCGCCGCTCACCCCGCGTGAGAACCGTGCTCTCCTCGCACCTTGCCGCGGAACACCCAATACGACCAGGCCACGTGCAGAAGGATCACCGGCAACAGGAACAGCGTGCCCAGCAGGAGGAAGGTCTGCGCCGCGGGCTCCACCGCGGCGTCCCACAACGAGATCGACGGCGGCGCGATGTAGGGCCACAGACTGATGATGAGGCCGCTGAACGCGAGCAGGAAAAGCCCGAACGAGCACATGAAGGGCAGCACTTCACGGCCGCGCTTCAGGCTGCGCTGCAATACCACGGCCAGCGCCACGGTGAGCACGGGAACCGGCGCGAAGTAGACGATGTTCGGAAAGCTGAACCAGCGCTGCGCGATGCGCGGCTCGACGAACGGCGTCCACAGGCTCATCAATGCGATGAAGGCGAGCACGCCCCACAGGCAGCGCCCGGCCATGACGCGGGCCCAGTCCTGGAGCTTGCCTTCGCTCTTCATCACCAGCCAGGTTGCGCCCAGCAGCGCGTAGCCGAACACGAGGCCGACGCCGCACAGCAGCGGGAAGGCAGCGATCCAGTCCCAACTGGTACCCACGAAGCGGCGACCCTCGACTTCGAAGCCCTGGATGAAGTTGCCCAGCACCACGCCTTGAGCCCAGGTGGCGATCAGCGAACCCCAGACGAAGCCGCGGTCCCAGAACGCGCGGCGCGCGTTCTCGACTTCGCGAAACTCGAACGCCACGCCACGAAACAGCAGGCCGAGCAGCATCACGAGTATGGGGAAATACAGCGCAGGAATCACCACCGCGAAGGCCAACGGAAACACCGCCAGCAGGCCGACGCCGCCCAGCACCAGCCAAGTTTCGTTGAAGTCCCACACCGGTGCGATCGACGCGATCATCAGGTTGCGCTCGGCCTCGCCGTGTTGCAGCGCGAACAGCATGCCGATGCCCAGGTCGAAGCCGTCGAGCAGCACATACATGAACACCGCCAACCCCAGAATGACGGCCCACAGCGGGACGAGATCGAGCTGCATGCTCACTCTCCAGCGCCGCGCGACAGCCCCCCGGCCGGGCCGGCAGCGGAAATCGGACGCGAGCCATGCGCGCGCGGCTCGGCCGGGCCCGGCGAATGCTGCGCGGCAGGCGGGCCGCGCAGCACCATCCGGCGCAGCAGAACGAAGCCGCCGCCGAAGATGACGATGTAGGCCAGCACGTAAGCGGCGAGCGACAGCGCCACGTCATCGGCCGACAGCGATGGCGAAACGGCGTCGGCCGTTCGCATCAGTCCATACACGACCCAGGGCTGGCGCCCGACTTCGGTCACCGTCCAGCCGGCCAGCACGGCGATGAAGCCGATCGGCATGCACCAGTGGGCCATGCGCAGAAAGCCCGGCGAGGTGTAGAGCCGGCCGCGCCGCTGCTGTACCCAGCCGGTGATGACCAGCGCGAGCATCAGCAGCCCGATGCCGACCATGATTCGAAACGCGAAATAGACGATCGCCACCGGCGGACGGTCTTCACGCGGGAACGCCTTCAACCCCTGCACCTGAACGTCGAACGAGTGAGTCAGGTACAGGCTGCCGATCGCAGGAATGGCGATCTCGTAGCGGTTGGTCTCGTTCTGTGGGTCAGGAATGGCGAACAGCGACAGCGGCACGTGCGTGCGTGTCTCCCACAGGCCCTCCATCGCCGCCAGCTTGGCCGGCTGGTGATGCAGCGTGTTCACCCCGTGCAGGTCGCCGGCGACGATCTGCAGCGGCACCATGACGCTGAGGAACACCAGCGACATCTTCACCATCACCTTGCTTTCCTCGACGTGGCTCCCACGGCGCAGGTAGCCGGCGCCCACCGCCAGGATCACGACCGCCGTGGTGACGACGAAGGCAATGACGGTGTGCGTCAGCCGATAGGGGAAGGACGGCGAGAAGATGATCGCCAGCATGTCGGTCGGAAAGAAGCGGCCGTCGATCACCTCATGGCCCGCGGGTGTCTGCATCCAGCTGTTGGCCGCGAGGATCCAGAACGACGACAGCAGGGTGCCGAGCGCGACCATCATCGCCGCCAGCACATGGACCCACTGCGGCACCAGCTTGCGGCCGAACAGCAGCACGCCGAGGAAGGCTGCCTCGAGGAAGAAGGCTGTGAGCACCTCATAGGCCATCAGGCCGCCGATGACGTTGGCCGTAGCGTCGATGTAGCGGCTCCAGTTGGTGCCGAACTGGAACGGCATCACGATGCCCGAAACGACGCCCATGCCGAAAGACACCGCGAAGATCCTGAGCCAGAAGACCGACAGCCGGCGGTAGACGTCGTCCTTCTTCAGCCACCACAGCGTCTCCAGCGTCGCGATGTAGCACGCCAGACCGATCGTGAACGCCGGCAGCAGGATGTGCAGCGCGATGACCCACGCGAACTGGATCCGGGACAGCAGCAAGGCATCCATCAGCGCCTTTCGGTTGATCGACGCAGCGCCCGTTTCAGATCGGGTCTCGGCAACCGCAGAACCCTGATCGCGTCGCGCAGGCGGCTCGGTGCAGAGGCAATCGACGTGCCCGCTTTCCTTTCAATACGCTGCGGCTTTGCCTGCGCAACCTGCGTGCCGCACAGGCACGAGTTCGCCGTCGAACCGGGGATCGGCTGCCGTCGTCATGCCTGCGCGCCTGCCGCCCGCGCGTCGCGCAGTTCGGCGCGCGCGCGCGGCAGGCTCTCGGGATGCCGATCGCGGATGAACGCGATGAACCTCTCGCGGATGTCGCAGCGCAGATTCCACTCCGTCGACGAATCCTTCGCCGTGGCGAGGATGCGCAGCTGGATCGTCCCCTCGGTGGCATCGCTCACCTGGAGATTCCAGAAGCTCTTGTCCCACAGCGGATTGCCTTCGATGATGTCCTTCAGGGCCTTGCGCCCTTCGTCCACGGGGAAGGTGTAGTCGACCCAGATGTGGACCGATCCCAACCGGTTTGCCGACGTGCGCGTCCAGTTCTGAAACGGCTTCTCGATGAAGTAGGTGACTGGCAGCACGAGCCGCCGCAGATCCCAGATCCGCACGACGACGTAGGTCAGCGTGATCTCCTCGACGCGCGCCCATTCCCCTTCGACGATGACGACGTCGTCGAGGCGGATGGGCTGGGTCATGGCGATCTGAAAACCGGCAATCAGCGTCGCGATGCTGCGCTGTGCGGCGAATCCGAGGATGACGCCGGCGACACCGGCCGAGGCCAGGATGCTCGTGCCGAAACGACGCACCGAATCGAACACCATCAGCATCGAAGCGGCGGTGAACACCACGATCGCGGTGACCGCAACCTTCTTCAGCACCATCACCTGCGTGTGGACTCCTCGTGCCTGCAGGTTGTCGCTGGCGTCGATGGGGTGACGCGCAAGGATGCGCATCGCGACCTTGTCGACGAGTTGCAGCAGGATCGCGGCGATCGTGCCGATAAGCAGGATCGACACGACGCGGCTGAAGAGCGCCTGCAGATCCGGCGACACTGCCAGCACCGGCGCATAGACAATGATGGCGACGAGCGGCAGCGCGAAGCGCAGGGCCTGGCCCGCCACCGGCAGCGCAACGTCGTCCCAACTGCTGTCGCCCCGCGCGGCCAGCTCGACGAGGCGTCCTTCCACGACGCGGCCGATCCGCGCGAGCAGCCAGCACAGCGCGGCGATGGTCGTGAGATCGCACAGCCAGCGCAGCGCCTGCGCGGCCGACGCCAGGTGCGCGCCCGACGCCGACGCGTCGGCGAGCAGCAGCGAGATTGCCGCGTACGGGCCGTAGATCCAGAGCAGGAACGTCAACGGACCGAGCGATGCGGTGAGCAACCGGTCGATCCAGTGCCGCAGCGAGCGCGGCTCAGCGGCTGCCGGCGGCTGGTTGGCGATGTGCGCGGCCCGGCGTCGCGTCCAGGCGCGGAGCACGAACTGCCCCACGATGGTCGCCACCAGCACGAAGGCAGCCATCAGCCAGGTTCGGGCATGAACTGCCAAGTACATTTCTTCGCTCATCGCTCCTGGTCCTCCTTGCAGGATGAGCGAGTGCCGGGCGCGACTCGAATGTACGCGAACAGTGGTTCGGTGCAGCGGCGTCTCGCCCCGGCAAGCGCTGCACCCGTCGATCGATCGCATGCGAAAGCCGTGGCCTTGTGCACGGCGACGCGCTCCGACTTGCCGCCCTTGATCCCCGTATCGCGGCGTCGTTGCCGGTGCGGTGCGTGTGCCCGTTGTAGTCGAATTCGGACCGGACCCGAGCGAGGGGCCATTCCGGGAACGTGATCGTCACGTGGCCGGCAGCGTCCGGTCGGCAGTTCGAAAACGTTGCGCGCCGACCGAGAGAGCCCAGCACAACCACGCCGACCACAGGCTGTGGCTCGCGAAGTGGGCGCCTCGCGCCATCTGCGCCCACGCGAACACGATGCCGAACAGCATGACGGCGCCGAGCGCGAGACGCGCCATCACGGGGCGATACGGGCGCCACAGGAAATAGACGCCGAAGAAGGCGAACGCCGACACGACATGCCCCGCCGGAAAGCAATGTCCCGGGCCGCCGTCTGCCACGCCGGACAGCCAATGAGGAACGTAGGCAACCCGGCCCCCGAACTCCGCCAGATCCCAGGGGCAGCTCGTCGCGGTGAAGCGCTTGAGCAGCGGCACCGAAACCAGGCTCGCGATCACGATCGCCAGCCAGTAGCGCCGCTCGCCGCGCGACGGGCCCGCGCCGACGGGACGCAGTGCGTCCCACGCCAGCGCCGCCAGGCACGCACCGGCGAGCCAGCGACCGCCGTCGTGCAGCAGTGTGCGGGTGAGCCAATGCTCCCGCCACGCAAAACCATCGGCCTGTCCATAGGCGCGAATCAAGCGCAGATCCCACCCGGACGCTTCCCAGGCCACCACCAGCAAGAAGGCTGCGGCCGACACCAGCAGGTCGAACGGCCAGACGCGCCGCGTGGCCGTCATTGCGGGGACGAACTCCCGCCCTTGCAGGGCTCGACGAGATCCAGCGCAGGCTCGTACAGCGCAGTGCGGATGTCGAGCAGCCCGAGCACCGTGTGAAAGAGATGGTCGTGCGCCGGCATTTCCGCCGCGCGGCGCCGCAGAGTCGGCATCGAGCATCCTTCGTGCAGCCCGGCGCCGCGCTCGAACCCGTCGCTGGCCCAGAAGATCATCGGGACGCGGGTCTGCTCGCGCGGGGCGACGGCATAGGGAACGCCGTGCAGGAACAGCCCCTGTTCGCCCAGCGACTCGCCGTGGTCGGAGACATAGATCAGCGCGGAATCCACGTCGCGTGCCCGCGCTCGCAGCTTGACGATGGCCGCGGCGAGCACGTGATCGGTGTACGTGATCGCGTTGTCGTAGGCATTGACGACCTGCTCGCGGCTGCACAGACGCAGATCGTCTTCGCGGCAATCGGGCCGGAACTGCGCAACGGAGTCGGGATAACGGCGGAAGTAGCTCGGCCCGTGGTTGCCGAGCATGTGCAGCACCCACAACTGCGTGCCGTGCGCCGAGTCCAGGCGCTGGTCGAGGTCGTGAAACAGGCCCTCGTCGAGACAACGGCTGCCGTGGCACAGCTCGGGTGCGTCGAGCGGCGAGACCTGCTCATAGGGCAGCCCCTCGCACACCCCCTTGCAGCCGCTCTGGTTGTCGCGCCAGCGCACGGCGACACCGGCGCGGGCAGCCACGTGCAGCAGCGACTCCTGTCCGCGGATGCGGGCTTCGTCGTAGTCGCGTCGCCCCACCGGCGCGAACATGCACGGCAGCGAGACTTCGGTGTTCGTGCCGCAGGCCGCGACCGCCCCCAGGTTCGCGACCGGCAGGCGGGCCAGCTGCGGCGTCGTCTGACGGGCGTAGCCGTTCAATCCCCAGTTCGCGGCACGCGCGGTTTCACCGACCACCAGCACCAGCACCAGCGGCTTGCGCCTTTGCGCCCACGAGGCGCCGGGAGCGGCGTCGAGCCCGATCGCCTGCCGTGGCCGCGCCGCACCGCGCGTGTCGGCCGCTGCCACGCTGGCCGCTGACCACAGCACGTTGGCCGGCGTGATCAGATAGCGCAACTCCCTGTGATTGCGCATCAGCGACGCAAAAGGCTGGAAGACGGACAGCACGGCAGCCGCGAGGGCGGCCGCCGTCGCGACGAGCAGGCCGGCGCGAATGCCTGCGGCTCGCAGCCAGGGGCGCGGGACGACGCGCACCCGCGAGAGCAGCAACAGCGGCAGTCCCGCGTAGAGCGCCAGATGCAGCAGCAGTTGGGCGGAGACCAGCTCGCGGGCCTCCGACAGGTCGGTGTGCAACACGTTGCGCAACATCGACGGATCGAGATACGCCCCGTAGGCGCCGATGCCGTAGGAGGCCGCGGCAGCGACGATCGTCATGACGCCGATCAGCGGCTTGACCGTCCAGCGGTTCGCCGCAAGGGCCAGCAGCAGCGTGTTCAGTGCCGCGACGAGAACGAGCATCGCCACGACGAAGCCCCAGGCGGAGGGATCGGTCGGCGCGCGATCCTTCAGCGCCGCGCCGAGGAAAGCGCGGTTCGCCGAAAGGGCCCAGAAGAGGCCCGCCGACAGCACCAGTTGCTCGACGGTCGCGGGGATGACGAGGCTTGTCCCTCGCTCCACCGCACCGGGTGGTCGTGCGATTCGGCGGCGGCGCCCGAAGGTTGCATCGGTCATGCGGGCGCATTGGGTCCGCCCGAACTGAAGGCAAGCTGAAGCGGGTCGGTGGTACGTTACGACGATCCACCGACACCGCCAGTCATGAGATTGCTGCTGCTGGAAGACGACGCCTTGCTGGGCGAGGGTCTGCGCGAGTACCTGCGGGCCGACGGCCATGTCGTGGACTGGTGCCGCTCGTTGAACGACACCGAGGCGGTCCGCAACGAACCATTTGACGCGCTGCTGGTCGATTGGCAGTTGCCCGACGGCTCGGGGCTGGACTGGCTGCGTTCTCGACGCGGCCGGGGCGACGCCACCCCCGCGCTCATGCTCACCGCGCGGGATCTGCTGCATCACCGCGTGGAAGGCCTCGACGCCGGGGCCGACGACTACCTCGTCAAGCCTTTCGCACCGGAGGAGCTTGTGGCCAGGTTGCGAGCCGTCAGCCGCCGCACGTCCGGTTCGGCGACCGAGTGGCGACGCTTCGGCGACGTCGAGGTCAATCTAGGCGCCAGACTGGCGCGTGTCGCCGGCCGGCGCGTCGAGTTGACCGCGCGCGAATGGGCGGTGCTCGAAGCGCTGGTGCTGCGGGCCGGGCGCATCGTTCCCAAAGCCGATCTCGAGCGGTTGGTGCTGGGCTTCGACGCCGAAGTTGCGAGCAACGCGCTGGAGGTGCACGTCTCGGCGTTGCGCCGCAAGCTCGATCGCGCCCTCATCGAGACCGTCCGCGGGCTCGGATACCGCCTGGAGAAACAAGAATGAATGTGGCTGCATCCCCCGGAGTCGCAGGCGCGCGTGCTCCATCGATCCGGGCGCGGCTGGCCAATGCGTTGACGATCTGGTCGCTGGCGTGGGGCGTGGCGATCGGCGCGGCCGTGTGGCTGGCCGCGGTGCACGAGGTGGACGAACTGCTTGACGATGCGCTGCAGTCGTCGACCGAGCTGTTGGCGCTGCTGGTGACGGCACCGGGCGCCGAGGACCGGCCTGCCGGAGCCGTGGTCCGGCCGGGAGGAGCGAGTCCGGTCGAGCGGTTCGCCTGGCAGGTGACGGCAGCCGACGGTGCCTTGCTGATGCGTTCGGAGCAAGCCCCGTCTGCTCCGTGGCACCGCACGCCGGGCGCCGGCTTCAGCGACGCGACGCAGTGGCGCATCTACGGTCTGCCGTTGGGCACGGACGGTCGCACACTCTACGTCGCGCAGACGCGTGCCGAGCGCCAGGAAGCGCGCAGCGAAGTCACGCTCAGCGCCGCGCTCGCCACGCTGGCGGTCGGGTTGCTTGGGCATGTGTGGCTGCGCGCGCGGGTGCGCTCCGAGCTGCGACCGCTCGAGTCGCTGTCGCAACGCCTGGCCGACTGGGACGTCGATCGATCGGCTGATCAGGCCGGGCTCGGGCGCGCCGCACGGCAGGAGCTGGAGCCCGTTCATCGCGCCATCGAAGCGCTGACGGAGCGGCTTTCGGTTCGCATCGCCAACGAACGGGCGTTCGCGGCCCACGCGGCGCACGCGTTGCGCACGCCGCTGGCAGGCATCGACGCCCAGCTGGCCGTCGCGCTGAGGGAATGCCCGGCGCCGATGCGCGATCGACTGCAGCGCGTGCGCGGCGCGGCGGCCCGGCTGCAAAGCGTCGTGGCGGCGCTGCTCGGGCTGTTTCGGGCCGGCGGTCAGCCGCAACCCGGCGAGGTCGACGTGACTGCCATGCTGTCGCGGCTGCCGACCCCGCTGCTCGAGGTCAATGTCGCGCCGCAGACACGAGTCGTGGCCGATCCCGACCTGCTGGCCGCGGCGCTGCTGAACCTGCTGGACAACGCGCAGCGTCACGGTGCTTCGCGCGTATGGGTCGAACCGTCACCGACGGGAGGGCTGTGCGTGCGCGACGACGGTCCGGGCATCGATGCGGCACGGCGCCGGCATCTGCAGGCGGCGCTGGACACGCAGGCCTACGACGGCGTCGTCGGCCTGGGGCTGATGATGGCCGACCGGGTGGCGCGTGCCCACGGCGGCCGGCTCAGGCTCGCACAGACGAGCCCGGGCTTTGCGATCGAGCTCGATCTCGGTCCTGGCCGCGCGAACGCTTCGTCGGCACTCGATCGCTGATGACGATGCACAAGCCCGTCCAGCACGTCCCCGCGAGAATCGCGGCGATCACGTCGGCGGGGTAGTGCGCTCCGAGATAGACACGGCTGAATGCGACTGCGCCCACCGTTGCCGCGCCGACGGCGATCGCGAAAGCGCGCCATGTCCAGGCCCGGGTCAGCCCGAACACGAACAACACGAGAAAGCCTGCAAGGAGGGTCGCCGCAACGGTGTGCCCGCTCGGGAATCCGTAGCCATGCGCGCCGATCAGCGCATGCAGGCCGGGGCGCGGACGCTGGAAGACCTGTTTGGCCAGCACGTTGGCAAGCATCCCGCCGGGCACGATGGCGACAAGCAGCACTGCGTGCCGCCAATGCCTGCGAACGGCGAACACGACGAGCAACGCTGCGACGGTCGCGGCCAACACCGCGTCGTGGGCCGTATGGACACGAAGCATGGCCTGCGTCATGGAATCCGAATGCATCGCGCCGACGGCATCCATCCACTGCGCATCGAACGCCTCGACGGCAGCCGATACGAAAGTGCGTCCCTGCATGTGTCCCTTTCTCTGCGGGACACAAGATCGCAGCCCATCCTGAAGGGCGCCTGAAGGCGGGGCATCGTCGACGGGCGCGAGCGTCCGTCGAGGAGCTTGCGGTTCGAGCGGTTCGCTGTCCGGTATCGGGCCGCATCCGCGGCGAGGTGCGCGCCAACCGCCGCTTTACCCGCGATGGGTCGAGCAGATCGCCGGCGACGATCGAAGGGGAGCAGCCGGCGCCGCCGTCTCGATGACGCCCTCGCAGCCCGTCGCGCCGTCGCTGCGCGGCGATGCGAGCATCGGCCCCATGCGCCACGCGTAGGCCGCGAACGGCAGCGTCCAGCAGACGCTGGCCACCAGCATCGCCGCCCGCGCGCCGTCGCCGAGCAGCGGCGCGGCCGCGCGCAGCAGCGCCGCCGCGGTGATCAGCAGCGCTCCCGCCGGCATCCAGGGGCCATCGTCGCGCGCCCGGCCGCAGTGCGTGGGGCCGGCGATGTTGAGCACGGCGTAGACGCCCAGCCCCAACGCGCCGACCGCCAGCAGATGCAGGCCGCCCGAGGCCGCGCCGAAGCCGGCCAGCAGCGACGCGCCGAGCGCTGCGTAACCGGCGGTCATCAGCAGGTAGACGGCAAACAGCATCGCGACCCAGCGCCGCAGCAGCGCGCGGCCGACGTGCCAGTCGCTTTGCACATGGCACAACGCCGCGGTGGAGGCGAGCGCGAGCCAGCCGCCGATGCGCGAGCCCGGCGCGAAAAACTCGGCCGCGGTGAAAGCTGCGATGCACGCGATCGCCAGGTTGCGCTTGGGTGGCCGCGCGCGGTACTCGTTCGTCGCGCCATCGTCGCCCAGCTCGTCGAGCGTGGCGTTGACGATGCTCATCGAGATGCGGCTCATCGCGATGACGATCAGGATCATCATCACGCCGAGCGCGGCATGCAGCCAGCGCGCCGGGTGCGCACCGGTCAGCGCGTCGAAGTAGAACCCGGCGACCAGCGCCCCGAGCGCGAGCAGCGCCCACAGGAACGAGAGATGCCGGCGCTCAGGATCGCTCCACAGCCGCGGCGCCAGCAAGATGACGAGCCCGGCGACCAGGCCCAGATGGGCGAGCCCCGACACCGCGAGCGCCGGCGCGCCGAGCGTGCCCGACGACCAGAAGGCGGCGCGCCCGAGCAGCCACAGCCCGGCCAGCAGCCGCACCGGCCTCGGCGCGACGGACGCGCTGCCGGTGAATTCGGGAATCGCCGTCAGCACGAAGCCGGCGACGGCCGCCAGGCCGAAGCCGAAGATCATCTCGTGCGCGTGAAGCACGAACGGCCCGCCGGCGACCGCCGGTAGCGGCAGGCCGGCACCGAGGAAGAGGCCCCAGATTGCGATGCAGGCCGCGCCCGACAGCGCCGTCGCCAGGAAGAAGGGGCGAAAGCCGCAGATCCACAGCGGGTGGTCGACGGCGGCGAACGAAGGCTTCAGCATGCGTTGACCCGGCGCCGCGGTGCGGCGTCTTCGACGGCCTGCGGCGCGGCGGGCTCGAGCCCGAAGCTCGCACGCACCGCCGGCACCTGCAGCAGCTCGGCCGTGCTGCGGTAGACCCAGGCGTCGTCGCGCTCGCGTGCCGGCTTGCCCAGCTCGAGGCGGTGCACGATGCGCCCCGGATCGCCCGCCATGACGGCGATCGTGTCGGCGAGCTGCACGGCCTCCATCAGGTCGTGCGTGATCATCAGCACCGCGACGCCGTGCGCCGCCTGGTGCTCCAGCAGCATGCGGTGCAACTGGCCCTTGAGCCCGATGTCGAGCGCGGAAAACGGCTCGTCCATCAGCAGCAGGTCGGGCGCGAGGGCGAGCGCACGCGCCAGTGCGGCGCGGCTCTGCATGCCGCCCGACAGCGCGTGCGGGAACTGGCCGAGTGCCAGCGTGTCGAGTCCCACGGCGCGGCCCATCGCGTCGGCCCGCGCCAGGCGCTCGGCGCGCGGCACGCCGGCCGCCTTCAGGCCGAGCGCGATGTTGTCGAGCGTCGTCTTCCACGGCAGCAGGCGCGGCTGCTGGAACATGACGGCCGGCTGCCGGTAGCCGTTGTGCAAGCTGCCCGACTGCAGCGTCAGCAGGCCGACGCACAGGTGCAGCAGCGTCGTCTTGCCGCAGCCCGACGGGCCCACCAGCGCCAGCACGCGGCCGGCCGGCAGGTCGAGGTCGACGCCTTCGAGCACGTTGCGCAGCGCAAAGGCGTGCGCGAGGCCGCGGATCGACAGCCGTGCCGCCGTCATGCCTGCGCCGCGTCGTCGTCGCGCCAGCGTTCCAGTTCGCGCTTGACAGGTTCGAGCAGCAGGTACTCGACGGCCAGCAGCAGGGCGACGACGGCCGTGATCCACGCCAGCGTGGACGCGGTGTCGAGCTGCGAGCGGGTCACCGCCAGTGCGGCGCCGACGCCGTCGGCCGACGCCAGCAGCTCGGCCATCACGACGACCTTCCACGACGTGCCGAGCGCCGTGATCCAGGCCGGAAAGAGGTACGAGACGACGTGCGGCAGCACCAGGTCGGTCAGCTTCATGCGCCACGGCAGGCGGAACGCGACTGCCATCTCGCGCAGGTGGCCGTCGAGCGTGCGCGTGCCCTGCAGCGCGGCGACGAAGACAACGGGAAAGCAGGCGATGAAGACGGTGAACACCGGCGTGCCGTCGCTGGCGCCGAACCACAGCATCGCCAGCACCAGCCAGGCGATCGGCGGCGTGCCGAGCAGCACGGTGACGAGCGGGCGCGACATCATCGACGCCGTCATCGACACGCCGGCCAGCATGCCGAGCGCGCTGCCGGCCGCGACCGCGAGCGCCAGGCCGGCGAGCGCGCGCCGCGCCGTCGCCGCGAGCTCGGGCCAGGCGGCGCCGCTGGCGATCAGGCCGGCCAGCGTCGCGAAGGTCGTTCCCGGGTCGGGCAGGATCAGTGGGCCGTAGACGGCGCTGCCGGCCTCCCAGGCGGCCAGCAGGAGCATCAGGCTGGCGATGGCGCCCCAGCCGCTCCACAGGTAGGCGGGCAGCCCGGCGGCCCAGGCGCGCAGCAGACTCACCCGGACCGCCTTCGCACTGCGCGCTGCGCCATGAACGCTGGCGGTCGACCGCGCCTGCTCATCGACCGCCGCCGTAGAAAGCGTCGTCGGGCAGCTTGCCGCCGATCAACGCCGGCTGGCGCTCGTACAACTGGCGCAGGAAGAACTCGAGCTCGGGCTTCGCGTCGCGCGCCTTGACATAGGCCGTGTTGTCGGCGCGCACCGAATCGGCGACGCCCTCGGCCGACATCATCGCGACGCGCCGCGCGACCATCGCACCACATTCGTCGGGGTGGCCTTCGCACCAGGCGAGCGACGCCGCATAAGCCTTGTGGAAGCGCTCGATCAGCGTCGCGTCGCCCAGCGCCTGGCCCATCGCGACCACGCCGGCCTGCGGGATGCGGGCCGGGCGCTGAAGCAGGCGGCCCCATTCGAGCTGTAGGTCGACGCTGCGATACAACTCGGGCGCGATGATGCCGATCGGGAACGACTTTGTCTTGCGCAGCGCCACCGACACCGCCGGCTCGGACAGCAGCGCATGGTCGGCGCGGCGCATCACGAGCAGCTGCATCGCGTCGAGCGGCGAGCCGACGTAGCGCAGCTTGAAGTCGCGCCTCGCGTCGAGCCCGGCGTGCTGGGCCAGGAGCTGGAACACGATGTCGGGCATGTCGGCGCGAAACGGCATCACGACTTCCTTGCCCTTGAAGTCTTCAAGCGTCTTCAGCGCGTCGTCGCGCGACACCAGCCACAGCACGCCCCAGGTCGACACCGCGACGAGCTCGAGCTTCACGCCGCGGTTGTGCAGGTTGGCCGCGACGTTGGTCGGCATCGCGACGAAGTCGGCGTTCGCCTTGGCGTCGAGGGCCAGCACGCGAAGCTGGTCGGGATCCTTCCAGGCGACGAACTCGACCGTCTGCGCGACGTCGGCGAGCGCGCCGCTCTCCACCATGTGGATCAGCGGATACGACACCGCCGCATAGGGGCCTGACAGCGTGAGCCTTGGCAGCTTGGCGTCGGCCGCAGCGGGCGGCGCGACGAATGCGAGCGCAGCGCCGACCAGCAGCGCGGCGACTGCGAGGCCGCGCCGCAGCGCCGCGCGAAACGGGTGCAGGTGCATCAGAACTTCCCTTGCCAAGAGGCCACGAGGCTGCGTCCCGGCCGCTTGATTTCCTGACCGGAGACGCCTTCGGTCAGGTGCTCGTGGTAGCGGCGATCGAACACGTTGGTCAGCGCGAGGCGCACGGTTTGCCGGCCGGCGCGCCAGGTGGCGCCGAGTTCGGCCGTGGCGTAGCCTGGCGTCGCGTTCTCGGTGCCGCGCGCGAACAGCGTTGCGACGCGGTCCTGGCGCGCGACGAAGCGGCCTGTCACGTCGGCCGTCCAGCCTTCGGCGACGCGGCCTTCCCAGCCGAGCGACAGCTCGTCGGCCGGCATCTGGAACAGCGGCTCGGCGAGGCTGTCGTTGTCGCCGCGCACGATCGACAGGCCGGCCTTGAGCCACTGGCCGCGCCATGCCTCCCACTTGCCCTGCGCCTCGATGCCGGTCAGCGTCACGCTGCCGAGGTTGGTCGTCAGCTTGCAGGCGGCGGCGTTGGCGCCGCAGGCGGCCGTCGCCTGCGGCGTGCCCGAGATGTCCTGTCCGGTGATGTAGTCGGAGATGCGGGCGCGCCACGCGGCGAGCTGCCAGCTCGCCCGCTCGGCTGCACCCTTGAGGCCGATCTCGAACTGCGTCGAGGTCTCGGGCCGGATCTGCGGGTTGCCGACGTAGAAGTAGCCGTCGCCGCGCGGCGACGATTCGAAGCGCTCGCGCATTTCGCCGGCGCGATAGCCGCGCGACACGCTGGCATAGGGGCGCAGCAGCGGCGCGATCTCGTAGACGGCGCCGAGACTGCCCGACCAGGCACTGTCGCTGCGCGCGAGCCCCGTCGTGACGGCACCGTTGGCGGTCGACGCCGCCCCACCTTCGACGGCGTCGTGGCGCAGACCGGCCAGCACGTTGAGCTTGCCGAACTGCATGTCGTCCTGCACGTAGACACCCAGCGCCTCGATGTGGCCGTCGCGGAACGGATCGTTGCGCACGTAGGCGAAGGCCGGCGGACTGGCGAGGAAGCGTTCGGGCGACGCCTCCATGCGCCACACGTTGGTGCCGAACGAGACGAGGTGCTGCGGGTGCAGGGCCCAGTCGGCGCGTGCATCGACGCCCGTCGTCGCGAACGTGACGCGCGTGCGCGCGTTCTCGCGGCCCAGCCCTTCGGCGAACGACCAGATGTTGCGTTCCATCTCCTGGCGCCAGGCGCGCACGTCCAGGCGCAGCGGCGCCGAGCCGGCGGCCTTGTACGACCAGCCGACCTCGGCCAGCGTGCGCACCTGCTCGGGCGAACGCACCGTCGTGCTGCGGATCGCCGGGTTCGGGTTCGGCCGCGTCGAGCCGGGGTACCAGACGTCGGTGTCGCGCTGGTGCTGCAGCGACAGGCGCAGCTGCTGCGTGCCGTCGATGCGAAAGCGGTACTGGCCGATGAAGGCGTCGGAGTCGTAGCCGGTGCGGGGCACGCGGCCGTCGGGCGCGCTGTAGTCGTCGATGCGCGCGAGCGAGGCACCCGCCATCAGCGCATGGTCGCCCTGCGACAGGTTGGCGACGCCGGTGCCGCGCAGGCCGCGGCTGGCGCTGTCGTAGCTGGCGCCGGTCGAGAGTTTCAGGCCCGGCTCGAAGCGCGCCTGCGGCAGCAGCACGTTGATCGCGCCGCCGATCGCGCCGGTGCCGTAGAGCACCGACGCCGGCCCCTTGACGGCCTCGACGCGCTCGGCGAGGCCGAGCGACATGAACGACGCGATCGCGCCCGCCGGCTGCGCCGAATTCAGGCGCATGCCGTCGACCAGCAGCACGATGCCTTCCTTCTTCAGACCGCGGATGACCGGGTTCTGGCCCTGCGCGCCGTCGCTGGCGACGGCGAACCCCGGCTCGCCGCGCAGCGCATCGCCGAGGTTGCCGGCGCCGCTGCGCCGCAGCTCATCGGCGTCGGCCGAGTAGACGGACGCCGGCGTCGCCAGCGCGTCGGCTTCGTAGCCTTTGGCCGTGACGGTGATCGGTGCGAGGCCGGTCTGTGCCAGCGACGGCGTCAGGGCGGCAGGCGAGAGCAGGGCGAGGGCCAGCGGGCGCAGCGGAAAATGCATCGTGTGCTTTCGTGAGTGCATCGGATCGCTGGCGACGGCTGGCGGATGTCGAAGTGGGGATCTTCCGAGAATACGTAAACGCGAATCGTTCGTATTTGATGCAGCTCAAGAATATTGGCTAGGGTCTCGCCCTTACACTGCTGCGCCCGAGCAGCGACCATGACAACGGCCCCGATTCCTCGTCCCACGCCATCGAAGCGGCCGTGCCACGGCTGAACCGGGAGCGCGATGCGACTGCTCGGTCTCGTCTCGTTGCTCGTCGCGCTGGCGATCGTCGGCGTCGCCGTGAGCCGGCAGTTGCAGGCGGTCGGCCGCGTGCCGTCGTCTGCGGCGTCTGCCGCGCCGCCCGCGCCGCCCGCGGCGAACGTTCGCGAGGCGTCGCAGCAGCTTCAGGAACAGGTGCGGCGCGACGTGACGAAGGCGCTCGAGCAGGGCGCGCGTCGCGAGGAGCCCGCGCAGTGACAGCTGTCGTGACGCCGGGCGACGCATCGGCGATGCGCATCGCGCTCGACCAGGCGAGCAACGCCTGGCTGGTCGGCGAGGTGCCGGTCGGCGCCGTCATCGTGCGCGCGGGCCAGGTCATCGCGACCGGCTACAACCGGCCGATCACGGAGCACGACCCGACGGCGCACGCCGAGATCGTCGCGCTGCGGCACGCCGCGCAGCTGCTCGGCAACTACCGGCTGCCCGAGTGCGAGGTGTACGTGACGCTCGAGCCCTGCGCGATGTGCGCGATGGCGCTGATGCACGCGCGGATCCGGCGCGTCGTCTTCGGCGCCGTCGACCCGAAGACGGGCGCGGCCGGTTCGGTGGTCGACCTGTTCGCCGACGCGCGGCTGAACCATCACACCGAGGTGCAGGGCGGCGTGCTGGCCGACGAGTGCGGCCAGGTGCTGCGTGACTTCTTTGCCGAGCGGCGCGAGCTGTACCGCCGCCGCCGCGCCGCGCCCGGCGACAGCGACGACGATGCCGCGGCGATCCCCGCCGGCGACGCCGTCGAGATCGACTCCGACCTGCCGCCGCTGTGATGACGACGCCCGCGCCGACGCTCGCCCTCTACACGCCGGCCGGCATCGTCGCGCGCGCCGCACCGTTGCGCCGCGCCGCCAAGCGCCTCGGCGCGCTCGGCTACGACGTCGCGATCGACGAAGCGGCGCTGGCGAAGCACCAGCGCTTCGGCGGCGATGACGACGCGCGCCTGGCCGCGCTGCACCGCGTCGCACGCGCCGCGCCGTCGATCGCGATGGCGTCGCGCGGCGGCTACGGCCTGACGCGGCTGCTCGACGCGATCGACTGGAAGCTCGTCGCGCGCAGCGTCGAGCGCGGCACGCGCTGGGTCGGCCACAGCGACGTGACGGCGCTGCAGCTCGGCATGCTCGCGCACACCGGCAGCCCGAGCTGGGCCGGCCCGCTGGCGTGCTTCGACTTCGGCGGCGACACGGTCGACGACGTGACCGAGGGCTGCTTCGTCGAGGCGATGTCGGGCGAGCTCGAGGCCGTCGGGTTTCGCACCGATGCGGGCCACGACGGCCTGCAGGTGCGCGGCACGCTGTGGGGCGGCAACCTCGCGATCCTCACCTCGCTGCTCGGCACGCCGCACTGGCCCGAGGTGAAAGGCGGCGTGCTGTTCGTCGAGGACGTCAACGAACACCCGTACCGCATCGAGCGCATGCTGCTGCAGTTGCACCAGGCCGGCGTGCTGGCGCGCCAGAAGGCCGTGCTGCTGGGCGCCTTCACCGAGTACCGCAAGTCGCCCCTCGACCGCGGCTACACGCTGAAGTCGGCGCTCGAACACCTGCGCGGCGTGACGAAGACGCCGCTGCTCACCGGCCTGCCGTTCGGCCACGTCGCGACCAAGGTGACGCTGCCCGTCGGCGCGCGGGTGCAGCTCGTCGTGCAGGGCCGCGACGCGCTGCTCGGCTGGCACCTTTGATACCCTCGCGCGGTCCCTTTTCGTTGCGGAGTTCTGTGGTGTCGATCGTTTCCCGTCGCGTTGTCTGCGCAATCGCGTTGCTCGCCTGCGCGCTGTCTGCCGTCGCGCAGATCGCCGCCGAACCGGTGGCCAATCCCTACGGCCTCGAAGCGCTGTGGAGAGGCAGCGACGTCGTCGCCAAGGTGGTGCTCGCCATCCTCGTCGTGATGAGCGCCGGCAGCTGGTACATCATGGTCGTCAAGGCGCTCGAGCAGTCGAAGATGCGGCGCCAGGCCAGGCTCGCGGCGCAGCACTTCTGGTCGGCCGGCACGGTGCGCCAGGGCGCCGACGCGCTCGATGCCGCGAGCCCGTTCCGCTACATTGCCGACGCCGGCATCGAGGCGACGCGCAAGCACGTGGGGCTGCTCGAGCACGTCGACCTCAACGACTGGATCACGATGAGCATCCAGCGCGCGATCGATGCGATCGCCAGCCGCATGCAGGGCGGGCTCGCGTTCCTCGCGACGGTCGGATCGACGGCGCCGTTCGTCGGCCTGTTCGGCACCGTCTGGGGCATCTACCACGCGCTGACGGCGATCGGCGTCGCCGGCCAGGCGTCGATCGACAAGGTCGCCGGCCCGGTGGGCGAGGCGCTGATCATGACGGCGCTCGGCCTGGCCGCCGCCGTGCCCGCCGTCGTCGGCTACAACTGGCTGGTCCGCCGCAACAAGGGCGTGATGGACGAAGTGCGCGCCTTCGGCAACGACCTGCACGCCGTGCTGCTCGTCGCCGACGCCTCGAAGGAGCGCTGATGGCGCTGCGCGTCGGCGCGGCCGACGACGACGATCCGATCGCGACGATCAACACGACGCCGCTGGTCGACGTGATGCTCGTGCTGCTGATCATCTTCCTGATCACGATCCCCGTCGTCACGGCGTCGATCCCCGTCGCGCTGCCCAAGGAGCGCATCGAGGCGCGCGCAACCCGGCCCGAGAACGTCGTGATCTCGGTCGACGCGCTCGGGCGCATCCATTGGCACGACCAGCGTGTCGCCGACGTCGACGCCCTCGTCGAGCGGCTGAAGGAGGTATCGGCGCGGCGCCCGCAGCCCGAGGTGCAGATTCGCGGCGACCGTGCGGCGCGCTACGAAGGCGTCGGCCGCGTACTCGCCGCCTGCCAGCGCGCCGGCATCGCCAAGGTGTCGTTCATCACCGAGCCGCCGGCGCGCGGCGGTTGAGATGGTGCCCCCACGCTCACTGCGTTCGCTGCCCCCCGAGGGGGCGCGGCTCAGTGGCTTCGGGCGGCCGTGCGCCACTGAGCGGCCTGCATGATGGCGATGCACCTGCGCCCGGGCGGCGACGAGCCCGACGTGCTGATCGAGATCAACACGACACCGCTGATCGACGTGATGCTGGTGCTGTTGATCATGCTGATCGTGACGATCCCGATCCAGCTGCACGCCGTCAACCTCGACATGCCGGTCGCCGCGCCGCCGCCGTCGGCGACGCCGCCCGTCGTCGTGCGCATCGACATCGACGCGCAGGGCGTCGTGCTGTGGCAGGGCGAGGCACTGGCCGGCGCCGCGGCACTCGACGCGCGGCTGCGCGACGCCGCCGTTGCCCAGCCGTCGCCCGAGTTGCACCTGCGGCCCGACCGCGACGCGCGCTACGAAGTCTTCGCCGGCGTGCTCGCGGCGACGAAGCGCCACGGGCTGACGAAGATCGGCATCGTCGGCGCCGAGCAGCTCGCGCAATGACGACGGCGGTCTTCCGTCCACCGGGCGGCGCGAGGCGCGTCGTCGGCATCGCAGTCGTCGTCGCGTTGCACCTGCTGGCCGGCTGGGCGCTGGTGTCGGGGCTGGCGCGCGACGCCGTGCAGTGGGTGCGCCAACCGCTCGAAGCCGTCGTCGTGCGCGACGTGAAGATCGAGCCGCCGCCGCCCGAGCCGCCGCCACCGCCGCCCAAGCGCGTCATCGCGCCGCCGCGGGTGCAGGCACCGCCGCCGCCGGCCTACGTGCCGCCGCCCGAGGTGGCGCCGCCGCCGGTCGAAGCGCCGCCACCGATCGTCGCGACGACGCCGACGCTGCCGCCCGCACCGCCACCCCCCGTCGCCGTGCCGGCCGCGCCGCCGACGCCCGAGCCGCCGAAGCCGGCACCGCGTCCTGCCGACATCGGCGTCGCCTGCCCGACGCAGGTGCGCCCCGAGATCCCGCGCCGCGCGCTGCAGGAAGGCATCGGCGGCACGGTGCGCGCGCAGGCGCTGATCGTCGGCGGCACGGTCAAGGAAGTGACGGTGCTGTCGGGGCCGCGCGTCTATCACGCGGCGGTGCGCTCGGCGATGCTGCAATACAAGTGCAGCGCGCCCGACGGCACGCTGGCGGTGCAGGAGTTCGAGTTCCGCATCGAGTGATGCCGCCCGCGGCGCGGCGCCCCTTCTCCCGCTTGCGGGAGAAGGGGCCAGAACGGGACAGCAGCTTGACCCTCAGTCGCCGGCGACGACCCCTTCGCGCCGCGGATCGGCGCCGCCTGACCAGCCGTGCGGCGTGCGCAGCAGCGTGTGGATGCCGCTGGTCAGGTCCGTCTCGCGCAGCGAGTGTCCGCGTGCGCGCAAGGCGTCGAGCGTGGCGCGCGGCCAGCGGCCGCGCTCGAACAGCAGCGTGTCGCCCTGCGCGGCGAAATTCGGCGCGTCGGAGGCGGCCTGGGCGTCGAGGCCCCAGTCCAGCGTGGCGAGCAGCGTGCGCGCCGTGTAGTGCGGGATCGACGTGCCGCCGGGCGATCCGGTGACGAGCACGAGGCGCAGCGCGGCGCCTTCGCGTTCGAAGGCGAAGGTGGGCGACATGCTCGAGCGCGGCCGCTTGCCGGGCTGCACCCGGTTCGCCGCCGGTGCGCCGCCGGCGTCGCGCGGCGCGAACGAGAAATCAGTGAGCTGGTTATTGAGCAGGAAGCCGCCGGCCAGCCCACGCCCGCTGTCGACCATGAGGCGCGAGCCGAACTGCGCTTCGATCGACGTCGTCAACGCAACGGCGTGGCCGCGCGCATCGACGATCGACAGGTGCGAGGTCGCCGGAACTTCGTGCGCGGCATCGAGTACCGCCAGGCGCGCCTCGGTGCCGGGCCGGCCGGCGGGCGCTGCGGGCATCGCCGTGTCGCCGATCAGCGCGGCGCGCGCGTCCAGGTACGCGGGCGCGAGCAGGCTGCGCCAGTCGCCGGCCGGCGCGGCGACGAAGTCGGGGTCGCCGACATGCTGCGTGCGATCGGCGTGCGCGAGTCGCGCGGCTTCGCCCCAGGCATGCAGCCAGTCGGCGCCGGGCAGCGCACGTTCGGGCCGGCTCGCGCGCTGCGGCGTGCGTTCGAGCAGGCCGAGCACCTGGCCGATGACGATCGTTCCCGACGCCGGCGGCGGCGCGCCGCACACGATGTGGCGGCGCCAGTCGAAGCACAGCGGATCGCGCTCGCGCGCCGTGTAGGCGGAGATGTCGCTCGCCGCGAGGCGGCCCGGGTTCGTCGGGTGGCGCTGCACGGCGTCGACGATGCGCGCGGTGAGCGCACCGCGGTAGAAGGCGTCGGCACCGCGCTCGGCGACGTCGCGCAGCACGGCGCCGAGGTCGGGGTTGCGCACGACGTGGCCGGCAGGCAGCGCGCGACCTGCGGCGTCGTAGTAGAGGGCGCGCGCACGCGCATCGTTGCGCAGGTGAGTGTCGCGCTCGAGTTGCGCATGCAGGCGTGCACCGATCGGGAAGCCGCCTTCGGCCAGCGCGATCGCCGGACTGAACAGCTTGCGCCACGCGAGCCGGCCGTGCGCGCGGTGCACCGCCTCGAGCATGCGCAGCACGCCGGGCACGCCGACGGCGCGGCCGCCGACGGCGGCGCGCGCGAAATCGAGCGGGCGCCCGGCGGCGTCGACGAGCAGCGTTTCGTCGGCGGCCTGCGGCGCCGTCTCGCGGCCGTCCCAGGCGCGCACGCGCGCGCCGTCCCACAGCAGCACAAAGGCGCCGCCGCCGATGCCGCTGGACTGCGGCTCGACGACGCCGAGCACGAGTTGCGCGGCGACGGCCGCATCGACGGCGCCGCCGCCGGCACGCAGCATGTCGAGGCCGGCCCGGGCCGCCAGCGGGTGCGCCGCAGCAATGGCGTGGCGTGCATGCAGCCAGCCCGGCTTGGCCGCCGTGCCGGTGGCGATCTCGGGCTGCGCGGGCGGCGCGATGGGTGCCGGAGCGCAGCCGGCGAGCGCCGCGACGACCAGCGGCAGCAGCAGCGCCGCGATGCGCGACGCGGCCACGGACTTCAGCGCGGCGCCATCCGGATCGCGCCGTCGAGGCGGATCACTTCGCCGTTGAGCATGTCGTTGGTGACGATCTGGTGCACCAGCTTGGCGTAGTCGGCCGGCGTGCCCAGGCGCGACGGGAAGGGCACGCTGGCGGCGAGCGCGTCCTGCACTTCCTGGGGCATCGAGAACAGCATCGGCGTGCCGAAGATGCCGGGCGCGATCGTCATGTTGCGGATGCCGTTGCGCGCCAGATCGCGCGCGATCGGCAGCGTCATGCCGACGACGCCGCCCTTGGACGCCGAGTAGGCGGCCTGACCGATCTGGCCGTCGTAGGCGGCGACCGAGGCCGTGCTGATCAGCACACCGCGCTCGCCGGTGGGCTCGGGATCGTTCTTCGCCATCGCCGTCGCCGCGAGGCGGATCATGTTGAAGCTGCCGATCAGGTTGATCGTCACCACCTTGGTGAACAGCGCGAGCGAATGCGCGCCGTCCTTGCCGACCGTCTTGGCGGCCGGGCCGATGCCGGCGCAGTTGACCAGCCCCATCAGCCTGCCCAGGCTCGTCGCCTTGGCGACGACAGCCTGGCCGTCGGCTTCGCTGCTCACGTCGCAGCGCACGAAGGCGCCGCCGATCGATTGCGCGACGGCCTCGCCCTTGTCGGCCTGCACGTCGGCGACGACGACGCGGCCGCCGTGCGTCGCGAGCATGCGCGCCGTGCCTTCTCCGAGGCCCGATGCGCCGCCGGTGACGATGAATACCTTGCCTGCGATGTCCATACTGCGAGTCCTGCTCTTCAGTTCAATGCGGCGAGTGCGCGCGATGTGATCTCGGCGACGCTGCCGAGCCCGGAGATCCTGCGGTACTGCGGTGCGGCCGCGTCACCGGTCGCGGCCCAGCGCGAGTAGTACTCGACCAGCGGATGGGTCTGCAGCTTGTAGACCTCGATGCGCTTGCGCACCGTTTCTTCCTTGTCGTCGTCGCGCTGCACCAGCGGCTCGCCGGTGTCGTCGTCGAGACCCGGCACCTTCGGCGGGTTGAAGCGCACGTGGTAGCTGCGCCCCGACGGCGGGTGCACGCGGCGCCCGCTGATGCGCTCGATCAACGCGTCGTCGGGCACGTCGATCTCGAGCACGCGATCGAGACGCACGCCGGCGGCCTTCATCGCGTCGGCCTGCGGGATGGTGCGCGGAAAGCCGTCGAACAGGAAGCCGTTGGCGCAGTCGGGTTGCGCAATGCGCTCCTTGACGAGGCCGACGATGACGTCGTCGCTGACGAGTCCGCCGCGGTCCATCACCTGCCTGGCGGCCAGGCCCAGCGCCGTTCCGGCCTTGACGGCGGCGCGCAGCATGTCGCCGGTCGAGACCTGCGGGATGCCGTACTGCCCGCAAATCGCTGCCGCCTGCGTGCCCTTGCCGGCGCCCGGCGGGCCGAGCAGTATCAGTCTCATCTCCTGTCCTCTGCGGTGTGGGGTGGTGCTTCTGAGAGAGGGGTGGGCTGGCTCTGGCACACCGTGCGAGACCGGCGCGCAGAATAGCACGCAGACCCGTCAGCGATCTTGCAGCAGCGCGCGCACGCGCTCCAGGTCGCGCGGCGTGTCGACGCCCGGGCCGGGGCGCAACGCGCTGACGTGCACCGCGATGCGCTCGCCGTGCCACAGCACGCGCAGTTGCTCCAGCGATTCGAGTCGCTCGGGAGGTGCCGGCGCGAGCGTCGGGAAGCGCCGCAGGAATGCTGCGTGATACGCATAGATGCCGATGTGGCGCAGCGGACGCGGCTCGCCGGGCTGCGGCGCGCCCGGCGCCGAGCCGTCGCGCCACCACGGGATCGGCGCGCGCGAGAAGTAGAGCGCGCGCGACTGCGCATCGACGACGACCTTGACGACATTCGGGTCGGCGAACTCGGCGGCATCGTCGATCGCGTGCGCGGCGGTGCTCATCACGCAGTCGGGGCGATCGGCGAGCGCCTGAACGCAGGCGTCGACCAGGGTCGGCTCGATCAGCGGCTCGTCGCCCTGCACATTGACGACGATGTCGCGGCCGTCGAGTCCGAGCAGCGCGCAGGCCTCGGCGAGGCGGTCGCTGCCGCTGGCATGGTCGGCGCGCGTCAGCAGCGCCTGCACGCCGTGCGCTTCGCAGGCGGCGACGATCTCGGCATCGTCGGCGGCGACGACGACGCGCGCCGCGCCCGAGAGCCGCGCACGCTCGGCGACGCGCACCACCATCGGCCGCCCGCCGAGGTCGGCCAGCGGCTTGCGCGGCAGGCGCGTCGACGCGAGCCGCGCCGGGATGACGACGGTGCAGGTCACGCAACGGGCCCGGCAGCGGCGCAGTCAGCCGGACGCGCCGGGCAACACGACGGGCCGCGGCGCAGGCGCGGCGTCGAGCGTGCGCGCCTCGCTCTCGAGCATCACGGGAATGCCGTCGCGCAACGGAAAGGCGAGTCGGTCGGCGTGGCACACCAGCTCGTCCGGCTCGCGCTGAAGTTCGAGCGCGCCCTTGCACAGCGGGCACACGAGCAGGTCGATCAGGCGGGTGTCCATCGTCGGCGGTCGGGGCGGGGCGGCAGCAGGGCGAGCAGGCGCGTCGTGAAGTCGGCGTCGGGTTCGAAGTCTAACGCCACGACCCACACGCGCGCGCCAACGCAGCGCTCCGGCGCGAGCTTGACGGCGTCCTTCTCGGTGACCAGCACGTCGACGCCGTCGGGCCACGGCAGCGCCCGGTAGTCGTGATGGTCGGGCAGCGCGAGCGGCGTCACGTCGAGCCCGGCGGCGCGCAGCATGTCGAAGTAGCGCCCAGGCTGCGCCATGCCGGCGGCCGCCCACACGGTGCGGCCGCGCAAAGCGTCGAGCGCGTGTGCATCGGGCGCGGCGCCGCGCCACCAGGCCTCGAGCTGCGTGGCGCCGGCGAGGCGGCGCCGTGCGAGCCAGCCCGGCAGCGGCGTACTCGGCGCAGCGGCGTTGTAGAGCACGAGCTGCCGCGGCGCGAGCGCGCGCGGCAGCGGCTCGCGAAGCGGCCCGGCCGGCAGCAGCCAGCCGTTGCCGGCGCCGCGCTCGTCGAACACCAGCACTTCGACGTCGCGCGCCAGCGCCAGGTGCTGCAGGCCGTCGTCGGCGACGATCACGTCGACGAGCGGCGCATGGCCGAGCAGCGCGCGCGCCGCGGCCGGACGGTCGCGGCCGACGGCCACCGGCGCACCGGTGGCGCGGCGCAGCAGCAGCGGCTCGTCGCCGACAGCCTCGGCGGCACTTTCGGTCGTGACGAGGGAGACGCCATTGGCCTGTCGGCCATAACCGCGCGACACGATGCCGGGATGCCAGCCATGCGCCGCGAGCGTTGCGACGACGGCGCGCACTGTCGGCGTCTTGCCCGCGCCGCCGACGATCAGGTTGCCGACGACGATGACGGGGACGGGCAGCCGCTCGGCATGCCGCCAACCCTGCCGGTACAGCGCGCGACGGATGCGCCACGCCAGCCCGTAGAGCGCCGCGAGCGGCCGCAGCGACCACGCCAGCATGCCGCGCCCGAGCCAGCTGCGCTGCAGCGGCTGCATGCTGTTGCGCTCAGAACCTGTGAACGAATCCAGCGTGCCCGCGCTGGGGTGGCCGAGGGCGCTGA
>CAYJLV010000023.1:36304-63435 GCA_964371405.1 uncultured Burkholderiaceae bacterium | reverse complement strand
CCTGCACCATCGGCGGCAACGTGGCCGAGAACTCGGGCGGCGTGCACTGCCTGAAGTACGGGCTGACGGTGCACAACGTGCTCGGCGTGCGCGGCTACACCATCGAGGGCGAGGCAGTCGAGTTCGGCTCGGAGGCGCTCGACGTGCCGGGGCTCGACCTGCTGGCCGTCGTGATCGGCAGCGAAGGCATGCTCGCCGTGACGACGGAAGTCACCGTGCGGCTGATCCCGAAGCCGCAACTCGCGCGCTGCATCATGGCCAGCTTCGACGACATCCGCAAAGCGGGCGACGCCGTCGCCCGCATCATCGCCACCGGCATCATCCCCGCGGGCCTCGAAATGATGGACCGGCCGATGACGGCCGCCGTCGAAGACTTCGTGCACGCCGGCTATGACCTCGACGCGGCGGCGATCCTGCTGTGCGAGAGCGACGGAACGCCCGAGGAGGTCGAGGAAGAGATCGGCCGCATGCTCGGCGTGCTCGAGCGCAGCGGCGCGACGCGTACCGAGGTCAGTGCCGACGAGGCGCAGCGCCTGCGCTTCTGGAGCGGGCGCAAGAATGCCTTCCCGGCGAGCGGCCGCATCAGCCCCGACTACATGTGCATGGACTCGACGATCCCGCGCAAGCGCCTCGCCGACATCCTGCAGGCGATCGCCGGGATGGAGCGCAAGTACGGCCTGCGCTGCGTCAACGTGTTCCATGCCGGCGACGGCAACCTGCACCCGCTGATCCTCTACGACGCCAACGACCCCGAGCAGCTGCATCGCTGCGAGCTGTTCGGCGCCGAGATCCTCGAGACCAGCGTGCGCCTGGGCGGCACGATCACGGGCGAGCACGGCGTCGGCGTCGAGAAGCTCGGCTCGATGTGCGTGCAGTTCGCGCCCGAGGAGCTGGAGCAGATGCACCAGCTCAAGCGCGCCTTCGACGCGCGCGAACTGCTCAACCCCGGCAAGGTCGTGCCGACGCTGCGCCGCTGCGCCGAGGGCGGCAAGATGCACGTGCGGCGCGGGCTGCTGCCGTTCGCCGATATCCCGCGCTTCTGAAGCGGTCCCCGCACACAGTCACGATGACGGTCACCGACCCGGCCCTGCAACCCCTGATCGACCGCGTGCGCGCCGCGCACGCCGCCGGCGCCCAGCTCGAGATCCGCGGCGGCGGCACCAAGCACTTCTACGGCGAGACGCCGCGTGGCGAGCCGTTCGACGTGACGGGCCTGGCCGGCATCTCGAGCTACGAACCCAGCGAGCTCGTCGTCACGGCGCGCTGCGGCACGCGGCTCGCCGAGCTGGAGGCGGCGCTCGCCGAGCACGGTCAGTGCCTCGCGTTCGAGCCGCCGCAATTCGGCCCCGCGGCCACCGTCGGCGGCATGGTCGCCGCCGGACTGGCCGGACCGCCACGCGCCGCCGTCGGCTCGGTGCGCGACTACGTGCTCGGCACGACGCTGCTCAACGGCCGCGGCGAGGTGCTCAGCTTCGGCGGCCAGGTGATGAAGAACGTCGCCGGCTACGACGTGTCGCGGCTGCTCGCCGGATCGATGGGCGTGCTCGGCGTGGTGCTCGAGGTGTCGCTCAAGGTGCTGCCGGTCGCGCCTGCCACCGCGACGCTGCGCTTCCAGCTCGACCAGGCCGCCGCGCTCGAACAGCTCAACGCCTGGGCCGGCCAAGCGCTGCCGCTGAACGCCAGCGCCTGGTGGGAAGACACGCTGATCGTGCGGCTGCGCGGCGCGCTCGCGGCGGTCGAGTCGGCGATCGCACGGCTCGGCGGCGACCTGATCGAAGGCGAGCATGCGGTGCCGTTCTGGGGCGGCCTGCGCGAGCACACCGACGAGTTCTTCATCGGTGCGCGCCAGGCCGTCGAGGCCGGCAGCGCCGTGCGGCTGTGGCGCCTGTCGCTGCCGCCGACCGCGCCGCCGCTCGCGCTGTCGGGCGAGCAGCTCGTCGAATGGGGCGGCGCGCAGCGCTGGGTCTGCACCGCCGCGCCGGCAGCCCAGGTGCGCGACGCGGCGACGCACGCCGGCGGCCACGCGACGCTGTTCAACGCGCGCGACAAGTCGCCCGGCGTGTTCGCGCCGCTGAAGTCGCCGCTCGACCGCATCCATCGCGAGTTGAAGAAGGCGTTCGATCCAACGGGCATCTTCAACCCGGACCGCCTCTACCCGGGACTCTGAACCGCTCATGCAAACCGACCTGGCGCCCGAGTTCAAGGGCACGCCGCTGGGCGAGGCGGCCGAAGCCATCCTGCGCAAGTGCGTGCACTGCGGCTTCTGCACCGCGACCTGCCCGACCTACCAGTTGCTCGGCGACGAACTCGACGGGCCGCGCGGGCGCATCTACCTGATCAAGGAAGTGCTCGAAGGCAGGACGCCGACGCGCGCCACGCAACTGCACCTCGACCGCTGCCTGACCTGCCGCAACTGCGAGACGACCTGCCCGTCGGGCGTGGAGTACGGCCAGCTCGTCGACATCGGCCGGCGCATCGTCGAGGACAAGGTCGCGCGAGCGCCGCGCGAGCGCGCGATGCGCTGGCTGTTGAAGGAAGGTCTGACGTCGCCCTTGTTCGCGCCGACGATGAAGCTCGGTCAGGCGGTGCGCGGCCTGCTGCCGCCCGTGCTGCGCGACAAGGTGCCGGCGCGCGCCGCACCGCATGCGCAGCAGTGGCCGACGCGCAGCCACGAGCGCAAGGTGCTGATGCTCACCGGTTGCGTGCAGCCGGCGATGATGCCCAACGTCAACAGCGCAACGGCGCGCGTGCTCGACGCCGCGGGCATCCAGACGCTGGTCGTCGACGGGGCCGGCTGCTGCGGCGCGATCCGCACGCACCTTGCCGACCACGAAGGCGGCCTGGCCGACATGCGCCGCAACGTCGACGCCTGGTGGCCGCTGGTCGAAGGCATCGGCGACCACCCGCAGGTCGAGGCCATCGTCATGAACGCTTCGGGCTGCGGCGTCACCGTCAAGGAGTACGGCCGCGCCCTCGCGCATGACCCCGACTACGCCGAGCGCGCCGCGCGCATCGCGGCGCTGACGCGCGACCTCTGCGAGCTGCTGCCCGGCATCGCGCCGCGCCTGGCGCGCCGCGTGCGCGAAGCGCGAATGCCCAAGCTCGTGTTCCACCCGCCGTGCACGCTGCAGCACGGCCAGCAGTTGCGCGGCCTGGTCGAGGAGGGGCTGCGCTCGCTGGGCTTCGACGTGCAGACGACGCCGCTCGAGAGCCACCTGTGCTGCGGCTCGGCCGGCACCTACTCCGTGCTGCAGCCCGAGCTGGCGCACGCGCTGCGCGAGCGCAAGCTCGCGGGCCTCGCGCCGGCCCACGCCGAGGTCATCGTCTCGGCCAACATCGGCTGCATCCAGCACCTGCAGAGCGGCACGGCAACACCGGTGCGGCACTGTATCTAAGTGCTCGACGACGCGCTGGGTACATAAGCCGTGCAGACGAGTCGCCCGCACTCCCGCAAGCGGGAGTGCGGGCCAGGACGGCACGGCGCCTGACGGATTCACTTCACTCTCAGCTCATCCGGCGTGGCCTTCCGCGGCCAGCGGCTCGGGCCGCACGCGCAACGCCCACACCACGCCGGCGACCAGCAGCGCGATGCCGGCGAGGGTGAGCGGCGGCGGCCACTGGCCGCGCAGCAGGTACGCATAGGTCAGCGCCGCCAGCGTCTCGAACACGATCAGCTGGCCGGCCAGCGTCGTCGGCAGCCGGTGGCTCGCCTCGTTCCAGCACAGCGTGCCGAGCCACGAGGCGAGCAGGCCGATCGCGAACATCAGGCCGACGAAGAGCTCCGGCGTCGGGCCCAGCGGCATCTCGAACGCCGCGCCGCTCGCCGCCGACCCGGCCCAGAAGACGAGATAGCCGGCGAGCGCCAGCGGCAGCGTCGCCAGTCCCTGCGCCGTGGCCCAGCTGCGCGCCCAGCCGCCCGGGTGCGAGCGCAGCCAGTCGGCATTGCGCATCGGGTACCAGGTCCAGCAAGCGACGGCGCCGATCGCCAGCAGCGCGCCGCTGGCATAGCGCGCGGCGTCGGCATTCGGGTCGGCGCGCAGCTGTGCCAGCTCGGACTGGTTCACGCACACGATGCCGGCAGCGATCACGACCAGCGACGGCGCGAGGCTCGCCCACGGCAGGCGGCCGTCGCGCCGCGCATCGCGCAGGTTCGACGCGATCGCGATGACGACGGGCAGCGTGCCGATGATCATCGTCGGCAGCGGTCCGCCGGCGCGCTGGATCGCCGCCGCGAGGCACAGGTAGTACAGCAGGTTGCCGACGATCGACAGCTTGAGCGCCTCGCGCCAGTCGGCGCGCGTCAGTCGCGCGAGCCGGTCGCGGTCGAACGCAGCGAGCGCCAGCGCGATCAGGCCGAAGGCCAGGTAGCGCGCGAACGACAGCAGCGGCGGTGGGTAGGCCGCGAGCAGCGTCGGCGCGATGAAGACGAGCCCCCACAGCAGGCCCGCAGCGAGCGCGAACAGGGTTCCGATCCACATGGGCGAGACGGCGGCGACGCGGTCGCGCTGTGCGCGACGCGGGGTCGCGGGCCGCCAGTGTCGCCGAAGCCCGGCGCGGCGCTACTCGTCGAGCGACGTCGTCGCGGCGGGATCGACCTTCGCGGCCTGCCTGGCCGTCTGCAGCGGCGGCGTCTTGCGCGCTGCGAGCGCCGTGGTGGAACGATCACGCCACGCGCCGGTGCGGATGTCGTCGTGCGTCAGCCGCTCGACCTCGACCAGCGCCGTGCCGCCGATTCCGAGCTTGCGCGCCGCGGCGCGGCTCAGGTCGATGATGCGCCCGCCGTAGAACGGGCCACGGTCGTTGACGCGCACGACGACTTCGCGCCCGTTCTCGAGGTTGCGCACGCGCGCATAGCTCGGCAGCGGCATCGTCGGGTGCGCTGCCGTCATCTTGTCCATGTCGTAGCGCTCGCCGGTCGCCGCCGGGCGGCCGTGGAACGGCCGGCCGTACCACGACGCGACGCCGACTTCGCGCATCGGCACGTCGCCCGCCTCGGGCTCGTAGGTCTCGCCGCGGATCACGTAGGGCCGGTTCGGCGGCCCGGTGGGGATGCGATCGACGCGCGGCACGGCATCGGCCGCGTCGGCCGCCTTGCGCGGCGGCGCGGCCGGCTTCGGCGCAGCGACGGCCGCTGCGGGCGGCGCGGCGGCGGGTGCATTCGCCGCGGCCACCGGCGGCGCGGTCTTCGGCGCGTTGGCGTCGAGCACCGGCGCCGGCGTCGACGAGCGCGGCACCAGGCTGCCGAGGCTGCCGCAGGCGCTGGCGAGCAGCGCGACTGCAAGCAGAGCAGCGGCGCGTGCGGCACGGTGGAGTCGGTTCGTTTCCATGACATCCACGGTATCGGCGGCGGACGCGCTGCCGCTGTTTCAAACGGTGAGCGGCGGTCAGGGGCGTGACTTCCGTGGGGCGACCGGCCCGCGCGAGTGCACATTCACCGCCGCGCGCGTAACCGGATGCGGCGCAGCGACGAGCAAACGTGTCGAAGTTCAGGCTTCGGTGACGTGGTGACGCCAGTGCGCCGCGCACCACCGCGCGACCGCGGCGCGCGCCGCAGCGTCGAGGTGCAGGCCGAGCTTGGTGCGGCGCCACAGCACATCGGCGGCGCTGCGCGCCCATTCCTCGTCGTGCAGGTAGCGCAACTCGGCCTCGTAGAGGCCGGGCGCCACTTCGCGGCCGAGTGCGCCGCGCACCAGCACGCGCGCCGCGCGCGTGCCGTAGCAGCGCGCATAGCGGCGCAGCAGCGCCGGCGGCAGGCCGGCATGGCGCTCGACGAGCGAGCGCGAGAAACGCTCGAACTCGGCCGCGAGGCTGCGGCGCCCCGGAGCGTGACCGAGGTCGCCGCCGGGCAGCACGGCATCGGCCGTCCATGCGCCGCGTGCCCGATCGCACAGCGGGGTGCCGCGGCACAGCAGATCGGCGGCTTCCTCGGAGAGCTTGCGGAACGTCGTGATCTTGCCGCCCCACACCGACAGCAGCGGCGCGCCGCCGCTGCCGCCGTCGAACTCGAGCTCGTAGTCGCGCGTCACGGCCGCCGCGTCGCCGGCGTCGTCGTCGAGCAGCGGGCGCACGCCGGCATAGCTCCACACCACGTCGGCAGGCTGCACCGGGTGCGCGAAATAGCGGCTCGCCTGCTCGCACAGGTAGGCGACCTCGGCCGCGTCGATGTGCGCGGCGCCGATCGGGCCGGTGTGCTCGACGTCGGTGGTGCCGATCAGCGTGAATTCGCCTTCGTAGGGGATCGCGAACACGATGCGCCCATCCGGGCTCTGGAAGATGTAGGCATGGTCGTGCTCGAAGAGCTGCCGCACGACGATGTGGCTGCCCTTGACGAGGCGCAGCGCCTTGCGTTGCCCGGCATGCGCCTGCTCGACGAGGAACTGCGCGGCCCACGGCCCGGTGGCGTTGACGAGGGCGCGCGCGGCGACCTCGCGCACACTGCCGTCAGCACCGCGCAGCACGGCGCTCCAGTGCGTCGGGCTGCGCCGCGCGTCGATGCAGGCGGTGCGCGTGAGGATCGTCGCGCCCCGCGCCGCGGCGTCGAGCGCGGCGAGCACGACGAGCCGCGCATCGTCGACCCAGCCGTCGGAATAGACGAAGCCCTTGGTGTAGCCGGGCTTGAGCGGCGCGCCGGCCGCGTGGCGGCGCAGGTCGACGGTGCGCGAGCCCGGCAGCAGCTCGCGCCGCGCCAGGTGGTCGTAGAGGAAGAGGCCGGCGCGGATCATCCACACCGGCCGCATGCCGGGGTCGTGCGGCATCACGAAGCGCAGCGGCCACATGATGTGCGGCGCACTCGCGAGCAGACGCTCGCGCTCGGCGAGCGCCTTGCGCACCAGCGCGAACTCGTAGTACTCGAGGTAGCGCAGGCCGCCGTGGATCAGCTTGGTCGACGCCGACGAGGTATGCGCGGCCAGGTCGTCCTGCTCGGCGAGCACGACGGCGAGGCCGCGGCCGGCGAGGTCGCGCGCGATGCCGGCGCCGTTGATGCCGCCGCCGACGACGAGCACGTCGCAGTGGGTCGGAGAGTCCGGCGCGGGCGAGGCAGCGTTCACACCGCGGGAATGTACCGCGCTGCGCAGAGGAAACTCCCAATGGCAGGCGGCTCGCACCGGTGCGAGCCTCGCGCTCGACGCCGCATCATGAACCGGAACTTCCTGCTTGCCCTCGACCAGGGCACCTCCAGCTCGCGCAGCATCGTGTTCGACGCGCAGGGGCGCATCGTCGCGATGGCGCAGCGCGAGATCCGCCAGATCTATCCGCAGCCGGGCTGGGTCGAGCACGATCCGCGCGAGATCTGGGACACGCAGCTCGCCACGGCACGCCAGGCGCTCGCCGAAGCGAAGCTCGCGGCAAGCGACATCGCCGCGATCGGCATCACCAACCAGCGCGAGACGACGCTGGTCTGGAACCGCGCGACCGGCGAGCCGATCCACAACGCCATCGTGTGGCAGGACCGGCGCACCGAGCCGATCTGCGCCCGGCTGCGCGCGCGCGGCGCCGAGGCGACGGTCCGCGCCAAGACGGGCCTCGTGATCGACCCCTACTTCTCGGGCACCAAGCTGCAGTGGATCCTCGACCATGTCGACGCAGCGCGCGCTGCAGCCGGGCGCGGCGAACTCGCCGTCGGCACCGTCGACAGCTGGCTGCTGTGGCAGCTGACGGGCGGCGCGGTGCATGCCACCGACGTGACGAACGCGTCGCGCACGCTGCTGCTCGACGTGCACACGAACCGCTGGGACGACGAGCTGCTCGCGCTGCTCGACGTGCCGCGCGAACTGCTGCCCGAGGTGCGGCCGTCTTGCCACCGTTACGGCCAGACGCTGCCCGCGCTGCTCGGCGCTGCGCTGCCGATCGGCGGCATCGCGGGCGACCAGCAGGCCGCGCTGTTCGGCCAGGCCTGCTTCGAGGCGGGGCTGGCGAAGAACACCTACGGCACCGGCTGCTTCATGCTGATGCACACCGGCGAGCGCTTCCTCGCCTCGACGCACGGGCTCGTCACGACCGCGGCGGCGCAGCTCGGCGCCGCCGCCGCGCCGGCGTATGCGCTCGAAGGCAGCGTGTTCATCGGCGGCGCCGTCGTGCAGTGGCTGCGCGACGGCCTGCATGCGATCCGCTCCAGCGACGAGGTGCAGGCGCTGGCCGCCAGCGTGCCCGACGCCGGCGGCGTGATGTTCGTGCCGGCCTTCACCGGCCTCGGCGCGCCGTACTGGAAACCCGACGCGCGCGGCGCCATCGTCGGCCTGACGCGCGGCACGACGGTGGCGCACATCGCGCGCGCGGCGCTCGAGAGCATCGCGTTCCAAAGTGCGGCGCTGCTGCAGTCGATGAACGCCGACGCGGCGGCGACCGGCGCGCCGCCGCTCGCCGAGTTGCGCGTCGACGGCGGCGCCTGCGTCAACGACCTGCTGATGCAGTTCCAGGCCGACCTGCTCGGCATCCCCGTCGTGCGCCCGGCCGTGATCGAGACGACGGCGCTCGGCGCCGCCTGCCTCGCCGGCCTGGCGACGGGCGTTTACGACAGCGTGCAGACGCTCGCGGCGCAGTGGCGCGCCGAGCGGACCTTCTCGCCGGCGCTGCCGCGCGAGCGCGCCGCCGAGGCGATGCAGCGCTGGGAGCACGCCGTCGCGCAGGCGACGCTGGCCTGACCGATCAGGCGGTGCTGGCCACCGTCTTGCGCCTGCGCCCCGCCGCCGGCTTCGCCGTCGCGGCGGGTTTCTTCTTCGGCGCGCGGAAGTGCCACCACGCGAGCGCGCGCGTCATCGCCAGCACCTCACCCGGGCGCGACGGCGCATAGCCCGGCAGCGCGGCGACGTCGCGCTGCCAGTCCTCGCCCGCCAGCACTTCGCGCAGCCGCCGCACGGCAGGGTGGTCGAGCGACTCCTTCAGGCAGACGAGGAAGTAGTCCTCGCCGAGCAGCGGAATGAAGTCGAGGCCGAACTGGCGCGCCGCCGCCTCGATGCCGGGACCGACGTCGGCCAGCCCGCTGGCGATCGACGCCGCGACGGCGACGTGCGAATCCTCCAGGTGATCGAGCCAGCCGCCGACATGCGCCGGATCGATGCGCTGCTGGTCGAGCAGGTGGTCCATCAAGAGCCGCGTACCCGAGCCGGGCTGGCGGTTGACGAAGCGCAGCGGCCGGCGTGTCAGGTCGGCCAGCGTCGCGATCGCATGCGGGTTGCCCTTGGCGACCATCAGCCCCTGCGTGCGCCGCGTGCAGCCGATCAGCTTGTGCACGCCGGGCTGCAGCAGGCTCTTCATCGCGCGCGCGAAGACGGGCGAGTGATCGGGCAGCGCCGGCACGTGAAAGCCCGCGACCAGGCAGCGCCCGGCGCGCAGCGCGCGCAAGGCGTCGATGCTGCCGGCGAAGCGCAGATCGATGTGCAGGCCGTGCTGCGCGCTCGCGCGCTCGCGCAGCAGCGGCAGTGCGAGGTCATGGCTGGCGAACAGCGTCAGCACCTGCTGCGAACCGTCGAGCGCCTCGGCGACGACGCGTTCGAGCTCGGCGCGCAGCGTCTCGATGTGCGGCGTCAGCCGCGTGCGTGCGCGCCGCTCGGCCCACACCAGGCGCTCGGCGAACGGCGTCAGCCGCGCGCGCTGCCCCTTGACCCAGCTGACGAGCGGCTCGCCGAGCACGTCTTCCCAGGCCTTGAGCTGGCCCCAGACATGGCGGTACGAAGCGCCCATGCCCTGCGCCGCCCCGCTGATCGAGCCGTGCTGCTGCACCGCCTGCAGCAGGTCGAACAAGGGGTTCTGCAACTCGGCGCCGCGCTGACCCTGGGCGTCGAAGCTGTACTGGAGATGGATGCCGCGCTTGCGCATGATGGTTCAGTTCGCACGATACCGCAGAGCCGGCCTGCGGCGGCACACGCTTGCTTGCCTTCCGTTACGCGAAGGCCGGGTGCCCGATTCCAGAATCGGCCCCGTCTCCATGACGCCGGCGATCGACGATGAACGCAACCCTGCCTTCGGGCTTTTCGCGGCGCGCCTTCGCCCTGACCTTCGCCGTCGCCGCGCTGTCGGCCGCCGCGCTGCTCGCCACGGCGGCGCAGGCCCAGGCGACGGGCGATGCGGTCGTCGGCAAGCTGCTGTTCGACGACACGGTGAACCAGAGCGGCAACTCGATGCTGACCGGCGCCTGCACCACCTGCCACAGCGTGGGCACCCGGCGCAATCGCATCAGCGGCGACGGCGGCGGCGTTTTCGCCGCGGTCGGATTCGACACCGCACAGGCGCGCATCGTGGCGGCGATCACCGGCGTGTCGGCGATGAACCAGTTCGTCATCCTCGGCGACGCGGAGATCCGCAACCTCGCGGCCTACATCGCCGACACGCCGAGGACGAGCGACGACACGCTCGACTTCGCGCCGAGCGCCGTCAACGTGGCGCAAAGCCTGCCGCTGGACCTGACGAACGCCGCGACGAACTCGACAGACAACCTGGCCGGCGGTCGCGTGACGGTGAGCAGCGTGGCGATCGTCGGCGCGAACACCGCCGACTTCTCGATCACGAGCGACGCCTGCTCGCTGCAGCTGCTCGCCCTGGGCGCGACCTGCCGCGTCACGGTGCGCTTCGCGTCGGCGACGACGGCGGCGCGCGCGGCGACGCTGCGCTTCACGCTCGACCCCGAGTTCCCGACGACCGCACCCGCCTACACGCGCGACGTCCCCCTCACGGGCGTCGCCGCCGGCACAGCACCGCCGTCCGCGCCGGGCGACGACGACGGCGGCGGCGCGCTCGGCTGGGGCTGGCTGGCCGCGCTGGCCGCGGCCGTCGCGGCGCTGCGGCGCGCACCGCGGCGCGGCGCCTGACGGCGGCGGCGCGGCGTCAGGGCTCGGGCCAGGCCGGCAGCGGATCGCGCAGCCGCTCCCACGCGCGCGCCGCACGCAGCACGCCGAGGTCGTCGAAGCGGCGGCCCGCGATCTGCAGGCCGATCGGCAGGCCGTCGGACGACATCGCGCACGGCACCGACAGCGCCGGCTGCTCGCCGAAGTTGTAGGGCAGCGTGAACGCGATGTGCTCCAGCGCGCGCTCGGGGTCGTTGGTCGGCGACGCCCATTCGGCGGCGAAGCCGACAACCGGGCTGACCGGCGAGATCACCAGATCGAAAGGCTCGCAGGCCGCGACGCAAGCCTCGCGGATCGCCTGCATCTGCGCCTGCGCACGAAAGATCTCGGCGCCGCTCGCGCCGGCGGCGCCGCGGGCCCAGGCGACGATGTAGGGCAGCACCTTGGCACGCCGCGCGGGCGGCAGCGCCTCGATGTCGAGCCACGAGCGCATGCGCCAGAACAGGAACATGCCGTCGGCCATCGCGCGCGTCGTGAACGGCGCGAGCGGCTCGACGATGGCGCCGGCTCGCTCGAAGCGTCGCGCGGCCGCCTCGACGGCGGCGCGCACCTCGGCGTCCATGGCCAAGCCCCAGCCGGCATCGAGCAGCAGGCCGACGCGCAGGCCGCGCAGATCGGCGTCGAGCTCGCGCCATGCGATCGACTGCGGAGGCAGGCGGGTGGCGTCGCGAGCGTCGGGCTGCGCCAGCACGCTCATGGCGAGCGCCGCGTCGCCGACCTCGCGAGTGATCGGCCCGGCGACGCGGCCGGCATACGCCGGCTGGATCGGCACACGGCCCAGGCTGGGCTTGATGCCGACGACGCCGCACCAGCACGCCGGCAGCCGGATCGAGCCGCCGATGTCGGTGCCCAGGTGCAGCGGGCCGTAGCCGGCGGCGGCCGCCGCGGCCGCGCCGGCGCTCGAGCCGCCGGGGTTGCGCCGCAGGTCCCACGGGTTGCGCGTCAGCGCATGGAAGCTCGACAGCCCCGACGACAACATCCCGTAGTCGGGCATCGTCGTCTTGGCGATCAGCACGGCGCCGGCTTCGCGCAGCCGCGCGGCAGGCGGCGCGTCGGCGCGCGCCGGCACCAGCTCGGTAGCGGCCGTGCCGAGAGGGACCGGAACGCCACGCGTCGAAATGTTCTCCTTGATCGTCACCGGCACGCCGTCGAGTGCGCGCGGCGCGCCGCTGCGCCAGCGGGCCTCGCTCTCCTGCGCCGCAGCGATCGCGCGCTCGGCGTCGAGCGCCCAGGTGGCGTGCAGCAGCGGCTCCCAGCGTTCGATGCGGTCGAGCACGGCACGCACGGCGTCGACCGGCGACGCCTCGCCCTTGGCGTACAACGCCAGCAGGTCCTGAGCGCTGCAGTCGTGGAGCGCGGCCATGCCTCAGCGCCGCAGCACGTCGAGCCACTCGCGCTGCGCCGGCGCCAGCGCGTCGTCGGACGTCAGCATCGCGTCGCGCAGCGCACCGCGGATCTCCGGCTCAGCCTCGGGCGGCGAGCCGGCCAGCAGCGCGTCGAGCAGGCGACGCACCGTGGCGAGGCTCGCGCTGTAGCGCGCCAGGATCGCGGCGATGCTGGCGTCGCCGCCGGGGTCGTCGCGCCAGCAGTCGTAGTCGGTCACGATGCCGATCGACGCATACGCCATCTGCGCCTCGCGCGCGAGGAAGACCTCGGGCACGTTCGTCATGCCGACGACATGGCAGCCGGCGCGCTGCAGGAAGAAGCTCTCGGCGCGCGTGCCCAGGCGCGGGCCTTCGACGCAGGCATAGGTCACGTCGTAGTGCAGCGTGATGCGCTCGGCCGCCGCGCCCTGGCGCACCCACTCGGCGAGCCGGGCGCTGACCGGCCGCGCCGTCGAGACGTGCGCGGCGACGCCGTCGCCGAAGAAGCTGGCGCGGCGCGCGCCGCGCGTCCAGTCGAAATACTGGCCCGGCAGCGCGAGGTCGCCGGGCGCGATCGTTTCGGCCAGGCTGCCGACGGCCGAGACGGTGACGAGCCGCGTCGCGCCGGCGCGCTTGAGCGCGAACACGTTGGCGCGGTAGTTCACCTCGTGCGGCAGCAGCCGGTGGCCGGCGCCGTGGCGCGCGAGGAACAACAGCTCGCGACCGCCGACGCGCCCGCGGACGACGGCGCCCGAAGCGGCGCCGAACGGCGTCGGCGCGTCGATGCGCTCGTCGATGACCATGCCCGGCAGTTCGTACAGGCCGGTGCCGCCGATCAGGGCCAGCATGCGAAGCTCCGCGTCGTCGTCGTGATGCGGGCGATCGTAGTCGAAGCGCTGCGCCGTACCGAAGGAGGCTCGGGCCGCCCCAAGCAAGGCCCGACCCGCTCGGCGGGTCGCTCGCCGTAACCGGCGAGCGGGGTGCCGTCATTCAATATTCGAGCATCAGGTGCAGCACGTGCGACTCAATGCGCTTCTCGACGCGCGGGATATAGGCGATGCGCGCGCTGACGCTGCCGACCGTCGCGACGAGCAGCGACGGCACCAGGATCGGCTGAACGGCGCGCTCGTACCCGGTGGCGGCGCCAGCCGTCAGGCCGAACGGGCCGCGCTGCCACGTGTAGCCGGCGTAGGCAGTCACACGCTCGAGCGAGTTGAAGTAGGCGCCGCCGGTCCAGCCCGCGTCGCTGCGGTAGTAGACGCCGGGGTTGAAGTTGTTGAAGCTGCGCTGCGGCAGGTGCACGCTCGCGAGGTGCAGTCCCAGCGTCGCAGCCGGCGCGGCCGGGGCGGCAAGCGCCGTGGCGAGGGCCGCGGCGAGCGGGGCGACGAGACGGTACAGCGAAGACATGGGGGACTGCCGGGGACTGCGATGCCCCTGTTTCGGCCTCCACCGGCACCGGCACCAGCGCTGTTACCTGCGACTGTTACGCCTGCGGCTCGCGCAGCGTGCGCTGCGACACGGTCCGGCCCTCAGGCAAGCACCGCCGCCATGGCCACCGCCGTCGCCTCGACGTTCTTCGTGTTCAGCCCGGCGACGCACATGCGCCCCGAGCGCACCAGGTAGACGGCGTGACGCTCGCGCAGCGTGTCGACCTGTGCGGCCGTCAGGCCGGTGTAGCTGAACATGCCGCGCTGCGTCAGGAAATAGCCGAAGTCGCGCCCCGGCAGCTTGGCGGCGAGCACCTCATGCAGGCGGCGCCGCATCGCGGCGATGCGCTCGCGCATCGCCGCCACGTCGGCTTCCCATGAGGCGCGCAGGTCGGCCTCGCCGAGCACGCGCGCGACGAGTTGGCCGCCGAAGATCGGCGGGCTCGAGTAGTTGCGCCGCACCGTCGCCTTCAACTGGCCGAGCACGAGATCGGCCTGGGCCGCGTCGGGGCAGACGACGGAGAGCGCGCCGCAGCGCTCGCCGTACAGGCTCATGCTCTTGCTGAACGAATTGGCGATGAAGAAGGGAACGCCCGCGTCGGCGAGCGCCCGCGGCGCGTAGGCATCGTCGTCGAGCCCATCGCCGTAGCCCTGGTAGGCGAGGTCGAGGAAGGGCAGCAACTCGCGCTTGGCGAGCACCGGGATCAGCTGCTGCCACTGCGCGCGCGCCAGGTCGACACCGGTCGGGTTGTGGCAGCAGGCGTGCAGCAGCACGATGCTGCGCGCCGGCAGCGCGCCGATTGCGTCGAGCATCGCCTCGAAGCGCAGGCCGCCGCTCGCCGCGTCGTAGTACGGGTAGGTGTGGACGGCGAGGCCCGCGCCTTCGAACATGGCGCGGTGGTTGTCCCAGGTCGGGTCGCTGACCCAGACGGCGCTGCCGGGGAAGGAGCGGCGGATGAAGTCGGCGCCGACGCGCAGGCTGCCCGACGAGCCGATCGACTGGATCGTCGCGACGCGGTTCGCGGGCAGCGCGGCATGGCCGGCGCCGAACAGCAGCTTCTGCACTTCGGCGCGGAAGTTCGCTGCGCCTTCCATCGGCAGGTAGGGCTTGGGACCGCCGGCCGCGACGACGCGCTGCTCGGCGCGCCGCACTGCGTCGAGCGCCGGGATGCGGCCGTCGTCGTCGAAGTAGATGCCGATCGACAGGTTGATCTTGCCCGGCCGCGGGTCGCTCTGGAACGCCTCGTTCAGGCTCAGGATCGGGTCGCCCGCGTAGGGTTCGACGTGCTGGAACATGCTGCCTTTCCGATGGGGTTCAGGCGGCGGCGAGCGCGGCCTCGATGTCGCTGCGCAGCGATTCGGGCGCATCGCTCGGCGCATAGCGCTTGATCACGCGGCCGTCGCGCCCGACGAGGAACTTGCCGAAGTTCCACTTGATCGCCTTGCTGCCGAGCAGGCCCGGAGCCTCCTCGGTGAGCCACTGCCACAGCGGGTGCGCTTCGGGGCCGTTCACGTCGACCTTGGCCATCATCGGGAAGCTGACGCCGTAGTTGAGCTGGCAAAAGCTCGCGATCTCGTCGTTGCTGCCCGAGTCCTGCGCGCCAAACTGGTTGCAAGGAAAGCCGACGACGACGAGGCCGCGCTCGCGGTAGTCCTTCCACAGCGCCTCCAGGCCGGCAAACTGCGGCGTCATGCCGCAGGCGCTGGCCGTGTTGACGACGAGCACGACCTTGCCGCGCAGCGCCGCCATGTCGGCGCGCTGGCCGTCGATCGACAGGGCGGAGAAGTCGTAGAAGCTGGCGCGGCTCATCTTCGGGCTCCGATCGGGGGTGCAGGCGGTAGCATGATAGGCGCTTCAAGTCCGTCGACCCGCCACCAGAAGGAACCGTCCATGCCCGAGCGCTACCGCGTGGTACTGCAGGGGTTCAGCGAAGCCGATCGGCGCCGGCTGGCGCCGTGCTTCGAACTCGCGCCGCAGCGCGAACCGGCCTACGTGCAGGTACGCGAGCTGTGGGAGAGCGACTGCATCGTCGCCGACTCGGCCGACGCAGCCGTCGTCACGCTGATCATGCAGGCCGGCCGGCTCGGCGACACCGTCTTCGTCGGCGCGCAGCCGGTGCCCGGCGCGCTCGGTCACGTGGCGCGGCCGTTCGATGCCGTCGCCGTGGTGCGCGCGCTCGACGCGCTGGCGGCGCTGCGCGGCACCGGCGCGATCGCCGACGTGCCCGCCGATCCGGCGCCGACGCCGGCGCCGCAGCCCTTCCCCGCCGGCGTCGTCGCGGCAGACGAGGATGCGCCGCGCCCGCCGGCACCGGCCAGACCGGTCAAGCCGGTCAAGCCGACCGGGCCGCCGCTCGACCCGAAGGCAGCCAAGGTGCGCGCGCGCGCTGCGGCACAGCGCCGACGCAATGCCGCGAGCCCGAGCGCCGATCCGACACCGCTCGAAGCGCTGGTGCTCGACGACAGCCCGGTCGCGCTGGACTACCTGCGTCACCACCTCGAAGGCCTGGGTCTGCAGGTGCACACGGCGGCGACGAGCACCGAAGCGCTCGAGTTGCTGACGCACCGGCCGATCGCCGTCGCGTTTCTCGACATCGCGCTCGGCGACGACGACGAGTTCGACGGCCTCGACATCTGCCAGCGCATCAAGCACGAACCGATCGCGCTGGCCGGCGGCGCGCCGATCGTCGTGCTGGTGTCGGGCCAGGGCAAGGCGTCGGACCGCGTGCGCGCGACACTGGCCGGCGCCGACGCCTACCTCACCAAGCCGTTCTCGCAGCATGACCTGGTGCGTGCGCTCGAATCCTGCGGTCTGACGCCGGTGCCGACGCTGTCGGCGCCGCTGACCGACGCGCCGCCCGGCTGAGAGGCCGCGGGCGCGGCGGGCTTCCCTCGATGACCGCGGGCGACGCGAAGCCGGCGACGCGCGCCGGCCACGGGACGCGGTTGCTCAGTGCTCGGCGACGCCGGCGAGCAGCGCCGCCAGCAGGATGAGTGCGCCGCCGGCGAGCAGCTGCGGCGTGAACGTGCTGCCGCCCAGCCACGCCGCCGACGACGACGCGAACAGCAGCTCGGTCAGCATGATGACGGAGGTGACGTTGGCCGGCAGCCGTGCCGCACCGTACTGCAGCGCGAGGTTGCTGGCGAGAACGGCGACGCCGAACGCCGCCGCCAGCGGCAGCCAGGCGGCGAGTTCCGGCGGCGGCGCGGCGACGCGCCCCTGCGCCGTCAGCGCGGCGGCGAGCACCGCCGACACCGCCATGCCGCCGACGAACATCGCCAGCGCGCGCGCACCCGCCGGGCGCCGCGCCTCGCGGCGCAGCATCACGTTGTTGAGCGCGAAGGCAAAGCCGCCCGCCACGCCGAGCGCGTCGCCCAGGCTCGCCGGCAGCGGCAGCCCGCCGCCCGGCGGCGTCAACACGATGGCGGCGCCGGCCAGCGCCAGCGCGATGCGCACGACGGCGGCGCGCGTCACCGGCTCGTGCAGCACGAGCCGCGCGAGCAGCACGGCCCACAGCGGCATCAGGTAGAACAGCAGCACGACGCGCACCACGTCGCCGATCACGACGCCCCAGTTGAAGGCCGCGTTGGTCGCTCCCGACGCCAGCACCAGCACCCACAGGGCCGGTGCGCCGGCGAGCTGCAGCAATGCGCGCGGACGCGCCAGCGCGATGGCGGCGGTCGCCGCCGCGAACACGCAGGCCGTTGCCCACAGCGGATGCACGCCGGCTGCCTCGAGGCGGCGCAGCGGCCACCATGACACGCCCCAGACGAAGGCATTGGCCACCAGCGCCAGCGCCGGCGCCCATCGATCTCGAACGTGCATGCCGAGGCCGGGAGGTCTTGCGTGCGACGGCCGGACGGGCCGCCGTCAGTGGTGCTTGTCGCTGCGCGCCAGCGCGAGCAGGTGCTCGAGCTCCGCGCGATGGCGCACGCAGTTGCGCGCGTGCCAGCGCTTGATCAGCCACATCGTGCCGGCGACGGCGACGCCGAAGATCGTGATCGCGCCGAACGCCGACAGGCCGAGCCGCGTCATGCCGGTGTAGAACGCGCCGAGACCGAGGATGGCCGCCTGCTCGTTGAAGTTCTGCACCGCGATCGAGCGGCCGGCGCCCATCAGGTTGTGGCCGCGGTGCTGCAGCAGCGCATTCATCGGCACGACGAGGTAGCCGCCGATGCCGCCGAGCAGGACGAGGAACGGCGCCGCGATCCACACGTTGTCGATGAAGTTCATCAGCACGACGAGCACGCCCATCGCGATGCCCAGCGGCATCACCGACGTGGCCTGGTCGAGGCGCATGCGCACCGACGCGACGACGGCGCCGACCGCCGTGCCGACCGCGACGACACCGACCAGCGACGACGCCTGCGTCGTGCCGTAGCCCAGCGCCGCGGCGGCCCAGGCCAGCACGATGTAGCGCAGGTTGCCAGAGACGCCCCAGAACAGCGTCGTCGTCGCCAGCGAGATCTGGCCCAGCTTGTCGCTCCACAGCCGCGCGTTGCACAGCGAGAAGTCGCGCACCAGCTCGATCAGGTTGCCGACCATCGGCTGCAGCGGCGCCTCGGTGCGCGGGATGCGCAGGTTGAACAGCGCGGCGGCGACGTAGAGCACGATGATCGACGCAATCGCCGCCTCGGGCGCGGTGTCGATGCCGGTGTCGAAAACCGGCAAGTCGAGCCCCAGCATGTGCGAGGCGAGCGCCTGGCCGACGAGCTGGCCGCCGAGCAGCACGCCGAGGATGATCGAGCCGATCGTCAGCCCCTCGATCCAGCCGTTGGCCTTGACGAGCTGCGACGCCGGCAGCAGCTCGGTCAGGATGCCGTACTTGGCCGGTGAATACGCTGCCGCGCCCAGGCCGACAATGGCATACGCCAGCAGCGGGTGCGAACCGAACAGCATCATCAGGCAGCCGACGACCTTGATCGCGTTCGAGACGAACATGACCTTGCCCTTGGGCACGGCGTCGGCGAAGGCGCCGACGAAAGGCGCGAGCACCACGTAGAACAGCGCGAACATCGGAACCAGCGCGGCGCGCTGCCACTCGGCCTGCCCCGAGGTCTTCAGCAATTCGACGGCGGCGACGAACAGCGCGTTGTCGGCCAGCGAGCTGAAGAACTGCGCTGCCATGATGGTGTAGAAGCCTCTTTTCATGCACCTCTCATGGGCTGTTGGCGTCGCGCTCGTCGCGCGCCGGCGCGCGCCGCGGGTTATAGCATGTGCCTGCTGCGCCGAAAGCCACCGATTCGCGCGCTGGCAGAATCGCTGCAGCCATGCCGCGCCCGATCCAAGCCATCGTCCACGCCGACGCGCTCGCCCACAACCTGGCGCGCGCGCGCGCCGCGGCGCCCGACGCGCGCGTCTGGGCCGTCGTGAAAGCCAACGCCTACGGCCACGGCATCGAGCGCGTCTACGACAGCCTGCGCGCGGCCGACGGCTTCGCGATGCTCGACTTCGACGAGGCGCGCCGCGTGCGCGAGCTGGGCTGGCGCGGCCCGATCCTGATGCTCGAAGGCTGCTTCGACGCGCGCGACGTCGAGACCTGCGCGCGCCTCGACCTGCGCCACACGGTGCACTGCGAAGCACAGATCGACTGGCTGGCCGCCGCCAAGCTGGCGAAACCGCAGCACGTCGTGCTCAAGCTCAACAGCGGCATGAACCGGCTCGGCTTCGCGCCGGCGGCGTTCCGCGCCGCGTGGCAGCGCCTTACTGCGCTGCCGCAGATCGACGCCGTGACGCTGGCGACGCACTTCGCCGACGCCGACGGCCCGGCCGGCATCGAGGCGCAGCTCGCCGCCTTCGAGGCCGCGGCCGAGGGGCTGACCGGCGAGCGCTCGCTGTCGAACTCGGCGGCGCTGCTGCGCCACGGCGCGCTGCGCGAACGCATGGCCGAGGACTGGGTGCGCCCCGGCATCCTGCTCTACGGCAGCTCGACTGACTACCCGGCCCACGACATCGCGCACTGGAGCCTGCGGCCCGCGATGACGCTGCGCAGCCGGCTGATCGCGACGCAACAGCTGCAGCCCGGCGACCGCGTCGGCTACGGTGGCCGCTTCACGGCCGACGCGCCGATGACGGTCGGCGTCGTCGCCTGCGGCTATGCCGACGGCTACCCGCGCCACGCACCGAGCGGCACGCCGGTGCTCGTCGATGGCCGGCGCACGCGCATGGTCGGGCGCGTCAGCATGGACATGATCACGGTCGACCTGACGCCCGTGCCCGACGCGCGCCTCGGCAGCGAAGTCACGCTGTGGGGCCGCGGCCCGGGCGACAGCGGCGTGCTCGCGATCGACGAGGTGGCGCACGCCGCGGGGACCGTGGGCTACGAACTGATGTGCGGACTCGCGCAGCGCGTGCCCGTCGTCGTCGAGCCATGACCACGAAGAAGGCGCGTTTCGACAACGCGACGACGCGGGAGGCGGAGATCGCGCGCGCCTGCCGGCGCCTCGCGCGCGGGCAATCGCTCAAGGCCGCCGGCGTGTCGGCGCTGCCGATCGCCGGCGTCGACCTCTATGTCAACGGCAAGCTGCTGGTGAACACGATCACGCGCATCAACACGGCCTTCGGCCTCGCGCCCGATCAGGTGGCGCGGCTCGCGCCGCCGCTGCGCAACCGCATCGACACGATGGCGCAGCAGATCGGCGGCTTCCTGATCGGCCGCGTCGCGACGCAGGCCGCCGTGTTCGCCGTCGCGCGCTCGCTGGGCCTGCGCCTGGGCGCGCAGCAGGCCGCCAAGCTGGCGCCGCTGGTCGGCCAGGCGGCGTCGGCAGCGCTCGCCGGCTGGCTGTTCCAGCGCCTGTGCGAACGCCACATCCGCCAGTGCCTGGAACTGCGCGCCGCCCTGCCCGAGCTGCCGCCGCCGCCCGGTCTGCTGCCGGCGCCGGATCGCGCGCCGTGACGCGCCACCGCATCGAGATCCCCGAGGCCGAGGTCGAGATCACGGCGATCCGCGCGCAGGGCGCGGGCGGGCAGAACGTCAACAAGGTGTCGAGCGCGGTGCACCTGCGCTGGGACATCCGCGCCTCGTCGTCGCTGCCCGACGACGTGAAGGCGCGCCTGCTCGCGCTGCACGACCAGCGCATCACGCGCGACGGCGTCGTCGTCATCAAGGCGCAGACCGAGCGCACGCAGGACAAGAACCGCCAGGCCGCACTCGAGCGGCTGCACACGCTGGTGGCGAGCGTCGCGCGCGCGCCGCGCGTGCGCGTGCCGACGCGGCCGGGCGCGAGCGCCAAGAAGCGCCGGCTCGACGCGAAGACGCTGCACGGGCGGCTGAAGGCGGCGCGGGGCAAGGTCACCACCGACTGAAAGCGCCGGCTCGCGCAGCCGGCACAATGCCGCGCATGGCGCGCGAACGATCGGTCTACACCTGCAGCGAGTGCGGCGGCATGAGCGCGAAGTGGCTGGGCAAGTGCCCGGCCTGCGGCGCGTGGAACACGCTGGTCGAGTCGGTGGCCGAGGCGCCCGCCAAGCATCGCTACCAGGCGCTGGCCGGCCGTGCCGAAGTGGCGACGCTGTCGCAGATCGAGGCGAGCGACGTCGACCGCCAGCCGACCGGCATCGACGAACTCGACCGCGTGCTCGGCGGCGGGCTGGTCGCGGGCGGCGTGGTGCTGATCGGCGGCGACCCGGGCATCGGCAAGTCGACGCTGCTGCTGCAGGCGCTCGACGCGCTGTCGCAGCGCGTGAAGTGCCTCTACGTCACGGGCGAGGAAAGCGGCGCGCAGGTCGCGCTGCGAGCGCGCCGCCTGGGGCTCGACGGCTCGGCCGTGCGCGTCGTCGCCGAGATCCAGCTGGAGAAGATCGCGTCGATCGTCGCCGACGAGCGGCCGGCGGTGTGCGTCGTCGACTCGATCCAGACGGTCTACAGCGAGCAGCTCACGTCGGCGCCGGGCTCGGTGGCGCAGGTGCGCGAGTGCGCGGCGCAGCTCACGCGCATCGCCAAATCGAGCGGCACGACGATCGTGCTGGTCGGCCACGTCACCAAGGAAGGCGCGCTCGCCGGGCCGCGCGTGATGGAGCACATCGTCGACACGGTGCTCTATTTCGAGGGCGACACGCATTCGAGCTTTCGCCTGGTGCGCGCGATCAAGAACCGCTTCGGCGCCGTCAACGAGATCGGCGTGTTCGCGATGACGGAGCGCGGCCTGAAGGGCGTGGCCAACCCGAGTGCCATCTTCCTGTCGACGCACGGCGCGCCGGTGCCGGGCTCGTGCGTGCTGGTCACGCTCGAAGGCACGCGGCCGCTGCTCGTCGAGGTGCAGGCGCTGGTCGACAGCGGCGGCCCGAGCCCGCGGCGCCTGTCGGTCGGCCTGGAGCGCGACCGCCTCGCGATGCTGCTGGCCGTGCTGCACCGCCATGCCGGCATCGCGACCTTCGACCAGGACGTGTTCGTCAACGCCGTCGGCGGCGTGCGCATCAGCGAGCCGGCGGCCGACCTCGCCGTGCTGCTGGCGATCCACAGCAGCCTGCGCGGCAAGCCGCTGCCGGCGGGCTTTCTCGCGTTCGGCGAAGTGGGCCTGGCCGGCGAGGTGCGGCCGGCGCCGCGCGGCCAGGAGCGACTCAAGGAAGCTGCCAAGCTCGGCTTCTCGATCGCGTTGGTGCCCCGTGCGAACGCGCCGAAGAAGCCGCCCGAGGGCCTGAAGCTGATCGCCGTCGAACGCATCGAGCAGGCGATCGACGCACTGCGCGGGCTGGATTGAGCCGAGAGGCTGTGCCTCGTCGACGACGCGAGGCCCGATCCTGCGCCGGTTCGTTCAACCGGCCGCGCTCAACAACCCCTGCACCTCCGCCAGCAGCACCGGCAGTTCCTCGTCGATCGTGCTCCAGACAATCCGGTGATCGATCAGGTCGTAGCCGTGGATCAGGATGTTGCGGAAGTCGATGATGCGGCGGTGCTTGCTGATGCGGCTCGCGATCACGGAATCGTACTGAGCGAGCCGATTCATCGCCTCGCCGATGATCTCGAAATTGCGCTCGATCGCCTGCCGAAGAAGGCGATCCCGTTCGTAATCGTGCAGCGCCTTGCCTCGCACCGCCTCGCCGATGAAGGCGGCGGCGTCGCGGATGTCCTCAAGCAGCTTCGGCGCCTTCGGATGCATAGACCGGCTGTCGCGTCTTTGCGACCGCTTCGATGAAGTACGGATTGCGCAGCGAACCGGCGGTGACCAGATCGACGCTGCGACCGTAGAGGGTCTCGAGCGACTCCTTGAGCCCGAAGTAGCGATCGAAAAGATGGCTCGGATCGTCGTCGAACTCGACCAGAAAATCGAGATCGCTGCGCTGCGGATCGAAGGCGTCGGTCGTCGCCGAGCCGAACAGATCGAGCCGCCGCACGCCGTAGCGCCGGCAAAGCGGACGGACTTCGCTGCGCTGGACGTCGATCATGACGATCCCATTATGCGGCTCCAGGCGGCCTCGCGCCGTGGCCCATTGCGACGACGGGGCTGCCATCGCGGCTCCCGCTAGGATCGCGGCATGAACCCGTGGATCGGCTGGGCGCTCGCGGCGCTCGCATTCTTCGTCGGCTGGCGCACCTGGGGCTGGCCGGGCCTGGTGCTGGCGTTGAGCGTCGTCGTGTTCTGGCTGCTGCTGCAGTTCACGCGCATCACGCGCGTGATGCGGCGCGCCGGCGCGGCGCCGATCGGCCACGCGGCCAGCGCCGTGATGCTGCACTCGAAGCTCCACGCGGGCATGCCGCTGCTCGACGTGCTGCGCCTGACCGGCAGCCTCGGCCGCAAGACCGCCGAAACGCCCGAGACCTTCGTCTGGACCGACCCGGGCGGCGCGCAGGTGGAGGTGGTTTTCGAGAGCGGGCGCTGCGCGCGCTGGAGGCTGCAGCGCGAGGGCGGCGCGGCGCCGGAGACGACGGCCCCCCTTTAGAATCGGGCTTCTCCCTGCACCCGAGGACGCCCCATGTCGATGGAAGACCGCGACGGCAAGATCTGGATGGACGGCGCGCTCGTCGACTGGCGCGACGCGAAGATCCACGTGCTGACCCACACGCTGCACTACGGCTGCGGTGTGTTCGAGGGCGTGCGCGCCTACAACACGGCGCAAGGCACGGCGATCTTCCGCCTGCGCGAGCACACCGAGCGCCTCTACAACAGCGCCAAGATCCTGCGCATGAAGATCCCGCACGACTTCGAGACGGTGATCGAGGCGCAGAAAGCGGTCGTGCGCGCCAACCAACTCGAGAGCTGCTACCTGCGCCCGCTGGTGTGGATCGGCTCCGAGAAGCTCGGCGTCAGCCCCAAGGGCAACAGCATCCACCTGATGATCGCCGCCTGGGCCTGGGGCGCCTACCTCGGCGACGAGGGCCTGAAGCGCGGCATCCGCGTCAAGACCAGCAGCTACACGCGCCACCACGTCAACATCACGATGACGCAGGCCAAGGCGGTGAGCAACTACAGCAACTCGATCCTCGCCAACATGGAGGCGACGGACGACGGCTACGACGAGGCACTGCTGCTCGACGCGTCGGGCTTCGTCAGCGAAGGCGCCGGCGAGAACGTGTTCGTCATCAAGAACGGCGTCGTCTACACGCCCGACCTGTCGGCCGGCGCGCTCAACGGCATCACGCGCAACACCGTGTTCGCCATCTGCCAGGACCTGGGGCTCAAGGTCGTCGAGAAGCGCATCACGCGCGACGAGATCTACATCGCCGACGAGTGCTTCTTCACCGGCACCGCTGCCGAAGTGACGCCGATCCGCGAGCTCGACCGCGTGCAGATCGGCATCGGCTCGCGCGGGCCGGTGACCGAGAAGATCCAGGCGGCGTTCTTCGACGTCGTCAACGGCCGCAACGCGAAGTATTCGGAATGGCTCACCAGGGTCTGAAGTCGATGGGCAACCACAACAGCAGCAACGGGCAGAAAGGCCAGCCGGCCGGCCACGTCGTCGTCGACGCGAGCGACCTGCAGGGCCCCGGCGTCGTGTTCTGCCCCAACCCCAAGGTGCCGCTGTGGAGCGGCCACCCGCGCGTCTTCATCGACGTCGCGTCGACGGGCTCGGGCAAGTGCCCGTACTGCGGCACCGTCTACAAGCTCGATGCCGACTCGAGGGTACGCGCGGGGCATTAGCAAGACGGCAAGGACGCGGGACTCGGCAAACGTTGAAGCCAGGCGGCGAAGCGGCGTCCCTTCGATGGAAGTGTTGGACGTCTTCAGCTCTCCTCGCTTGCGATGAACCGATAGGCGATGGCTCCCAGTAACGCTCCAACGATCGGAGCAACCCAGAAGAGCCAAAGCTGAGCGACGGCCCACTCGCCGACGAACAGCGCAACGCCAGTGCTTCGCGCCGGGTTGACGGAAGTATTCGTCACCGGAATGCTGATGAGGTGGATCAAGGTCAGCGCGAGCCCAATGGCGATGGGGGCAAAGCCTGCCGGCGCACGCTTGTCGGTCGCCCCGAGAATGACCAACAGGAAGAACATGGTCATGACCACCTCGCTGACCAGTGCCGCGAGGAGCGAGTAGCCACCGGGCGAGTGTGCACCGTAGCCGTTCGACGCGAATCCCTTGGCAACATCGAAGCCCGATGCGCCGCTGGCAATGACGTACAGCACCCCGGCTGCGACGATTGCGCCGAGCACTTGAGCCACAATGTATGGAAGGAGCTTGCTGGCGGGGAAGCGACCCCCTGCCCAAAGGCCGACGGAGACTGCCGGATTCAGATGGCAGCCAGAGATATGACCGATGGCAAATGCCATGGTCAGCACGGTAAGGCCGAAGGCAAGCGAAACGCCAAGCAAACCAATGCCCACTTCGGGGAAGGCGGCAGCGAGCACCGCGCTGCCGCAACCTCCGAGAACGAGCCAGAACGTTCCAAGAAACTCCGCACCGTACTGTTTCACTTGCTCCTCCTGTTGTGAGTGGACGGAAGGTGAGATCGAGACACTCAACGTTTGACATGAAAGGCTCGACCCGGCTTGCCGGGGCGAGTCCTCCCGAAGGGTCAGGCCGCCTGCTCGGTAGGCACTCTCAGTACGGCCGGTTCGGCATGGCTACTGACCTCGAACCAGAGATTCGTTGCTTTCGCGGTAGGCGCTGGCTCGCTCCAACTCAATGGGGCGTACCTCGTACGACAGGCCGCACTCGAGGCAAGGATTCTGGGCGGCAATGTGCGCGGCCTCTTGCAGGCTGCCCGCCACGATGAACCAGTAGCCGCCGATGATTTCCTTGGCCTCGGCGAACGGACCGTCCGTGATTCCCGTGCGGGCAACAAGCTTGGCCCCTGTGGCCAGGCGGTGGCCGCGTTTGAACGTGCCCTCGGCGACGAGCTTCTCGTACCACGTGTAGAAGCCATCGATCGCGGCTTGAATCTCTTCCTGAGACTTCTCTGGATCCCACTGTCCGCGAGAGAGCAACAGGTATTCGGTGGAGGATGAAGAGTTGGGCATTGGCGGTTGCGAAGGTTACGGCGATGCACGGGGGTCGATGGGCGGCTTAGGCGTCATCGCGCTTCCTGTTGCATAGCCTCACGCAACAGCCTTCCGGCTCTGGCGACACCTCGCTTGCCATCGGCCAATATTTGATGGTATGTCGGCCAGATATGGAACATGTTCGGCCAGACCTCCAAACGCACGCTGACATCAGCCAGGCCCGCGGCGCGGGTAAGTGCGATCGCATCGTCCAACAAGCATTCCGACGCACCTACGAAGACTGTCAGCGGCGCTATTCCCACGAGATCCGCGAAGACCGGTGACGCAAGAGGAGTCTCTCTTGCCCGCTCGCCAAGGTATTGCTCGGCCAAGAACTGCATCACATCGCGGCTGAGGACTGGATCTCGCTTGGCGTTGCGCCCATAGCTTTCAGACGTGGTCGTCATGTCAACCCAGGGCGAGAAGAGCAATCCGCAAGATGGCTGCTGCAGCCCCAATTCCTTTAGCCGGACGAGCAATGCCACAGCAAGGCCGGCCCCCGCACTATCTCCGACCACCGCGATCTGACCGGCCTGAAAGCCCGAATCCGTGAGAAATCGAAAGCCGCTAACCGCATCATCCAGGGCATGCGGAAACGGAAACTCCGGCGCGAGCCGATAGTCGAGCGCAAGGGTTCTCATTGCCGCCGCGCGGCCCACCTCACTCACAAGGTGCCGGTGGCTCTTCAGCGAGCCCCAGGCATACCCTCCGCCATGCAGATAGAGGACTACTTCGTTGTGACTCGCGACTGGTGTCCACGTCCACTCAGCGCGTACGCCGCGCGCGTCCACCTTTTCTACATGTACGTCCGCTGCCAGAGGGAAGATGTCTCCTTGAGCTTCGTACGCTTCCCGGCGCTGCTCGTTCGAGACAAACGCCGGCCGTGCACGGAGCATGGCTTCCAGTCGTTCGAGCTCGGTCATGGGATAGCCCCTTTCTGCACGACGGATGAATCGAACCAAAAATACAAGGCCTCGGACACCGCATGGGGGACTTGATGACGCCAACGTTGGCGCTGAGCGGCAGGGGGCAAACCGGGGCAACCCCCAAAGACAACACCCCCCCCCAAAAGGTTTGGGG
>CAYJLV010000023.1:0-36294 GCA_964371405.1 uncultured Burkholderiaceae bacterium | reverse complement strand
GGTTTTTTTTCGCCCCTGTTGTGGGGGGGGGGGTGGGTGGTTTTGGGGGTCCGGGGGGGTCCCCCCCCCCCGCTCCAGCAACTGGTTGGGCGTCGTTGCGCTCATGAGGCAATGTCCGGCTTGCGCTCGGCAACCCAGTTGAGCCACGAGCTGTAGTCGCTCTCCGGAGGGAACAAGCCTGTCTTTCGTGGGCCGCTGAAGTCAGGCTCGCTCACATGCGGCGCACCCTTGCCGAAACGCTTGTTGAACCCGGTACGTACTGCCTTGCCGTGTTCTACAAGCTCGCCGCACAGCTGCGCGCTGAAGAAGATGACATCGTTTGTGTAGCTATGCATCACTTCGACGAGATCCGCGTACTCCTTGTGTGTGTGACCCGATTGGAGCCGCTCGCCGAAGTAATGCCAAGGCCACTCAGACTCAGGCGGCCGATGCTCCGCGAAGCGCTCGATCAGGCGGCTACGCTTGGCTACCGCCGCACCAAGACCGATCGCGGCGTTCTCGACAAGGGATACGAGCCCCAACGGCTTTCCGAACGCGCTGATTCGGTCGAACACCAGGTGCTTGAGCGTTTCCGTCGGCAACACGGGTGCTTGAAACTCATGAAGGTCTGCAGTGAATACGAACGGCGCGTTGCCCTGACGCTGTCCGGTTCGGCGCTGCTCCAGGAACGCCAAAAACGCCGCTCGATCCTGAATGAACCGCTCATACAACGGCAGCACAAGCTGCTTCTTGACCCCCAGAGCGGTGTTGCAGATGGTGAAGCTGACCATGACGGCGGCGTTCGTGCTACGTAGCTCCTTCAACAGTTCTTCGCGATTCCTTGACCGCTCGATCTGCCTCTGAGCGGCAGCTGCACCAGCGTAGGCGCCGGCCAGCGCGCTCGCGAACGAGATGATGAGGGTTGACCCAAGCAGCCCGCTGGCGTAGTCGGTGATGGTGCTGGCCCAGCCCTGCGCCAACACGTGGAACTCTTGTGCCGTCATGCCCGACTATCGCTGCGACGCCCAACTTGGTTATCGGGCGCAGCAACTGCGCCCTAACATCGGCGCCTGTCGCCCTAACACCGCGCCCCCGGTCGTCCGCCAAGGCGCGCCGCCGCTGCGTTTCGGCGTATCGCCTGTCGCTGTGCAGAGCCTCGTCATGCTGCCCATCGCGGCATCCTCCCCCGCGCGAACTGTGCCCCGGGTTGCGGCTGGCGGCAAGCCGGGGGTCGCAGCCATCGAGGCGAGAACAGGACGATCAGCTTCGAGAACGGAATGCGGCGACGCCAGCGCATCGCAAGCCCGCCACACACGCGGATTCAAAGACTGCACCTCCCCGCCTGCCGCGCCAGCCCGTCCGACGCCGCCGGCGACAGATGCCAGCCGAGCGGATAGCGGATGCCATCGGGCATCAGATCGACGACGACGGCCGGCGCGTCAGCACTCGCCGCGGCGGCGCCGCCCAGCACGGCGCGCAGCGCCCGCACCGCCTGCGACTGGCGCGCCTCGGCGAGCAGGCCGTTGGCGCCGATGCCGCTGACGTTGACGACGGCGAGCGCCGGGCCGATGAAGTCGACGTACAGCGCCGCCTTGCCGCGGCACACCGGACGCTCGGGGTGGTAGCCCTGCTGCGTGAGCGCGCTGCAGCCGGCGGACGGCGCCGGCGTGACGTCGCTGCCGGCCGGCCGCTCGACGGTGCGGCACACCTCCTGGCGCGCGCTGACCGGGTTGACGCCGTTGCGGATCATCAGCGCGCGCGGCACGAGGTGGCGGCGCAGCCAGTCGCGCTGCGCCGCGGGCATGGCGGCGCACTTGGGGAAGAGCGCGGTGTCGGCAGCGTCGCCGGCGCGCGCGTCGAGGCAGCGCGCCAGGCCCTGCAGCGCGTCGAGCGTGGTCTGCGCGCCCGAGTTGTCGAAGTAGCCGCCGTCGGCGAGGTGGCCGCAGACCTCGGGCGGGCCGGCCAGCGCCTGCTCGGTGGCGGTCGCGCCGTCGGCGCCCGGCTCGCCCTGGCGGGTCTGGCAGCGCTCGCGCGGCGCGCGCAGCGCGCCGATCGCGTTGACGTAAGGGAAGCGCGCCGCGTTGTGCGCCGCCGTGCCGAGCGGCAGGTCGGCGCCGACGATGCGCAGCGGATCCTTGGCGCCGCGGAACAGCCGCCAGTCGATGCGCAGGTCGCTGCCGATGGCGCGCTCGCCCGACTCGACCCAGGTCGCGTTGAGGAAGAGATACGGCACGTGCGCCGCGCCGCCCTGGCGCAGTGCCTGCCCTGACGCGACCAGCCCGTCGCGAAAGCCGGGCGCCGCCGCCTCCAGCGTCTGCTCGAACCAGGCGCCGCGCGAGAGGAAGCCGCAACCCGGCGTCTCGCACAGGCTGGTCGGCAGCACGCGCGCCAGTGCGTCCTCGAACATCCACGCACCGATCAGCGGTGACAGCAGGTCGGTCTGCGCGAGCCGGCGCAGGCAGGCCTCGCGCGACTCGGCGGCGCCGCTGCGCTGGCAGGCGCGGAACGCCGCCGCGCCGACGGCGCCGCCCGACACGCCCGAGATCGAGAACGTGCGCGCAAGAAATGCCGCGTCGCTGTCGGCCAGGCGCTGCAGCGCGAACGCCGTCCACACGGCGGCGCGGATGCCGCCGCCTTCCGTCGACACGAAGTGCACGTCGATGCCGCCGTCGGGCCGCGCCGCAAGCGTCGGGCGGCAGGTGCCGTCGGCGCCGGCGTTGCAGATCGCCGCCAGCCAGTCGGCCAGCGCAATGTCGAGTGTCGGGCGCGACCACGCCGGCAGCGGCCGCGCGTCGGCCGGCCGCGACGTCGCAGCTCGGTCGGCGCCCCACAACGCGGCGGCGAGCGCGACGAGCACCACCACCGGCACCCAGCGCGCCGGCACGCGCGGCGCCGACGGCGGCAGATCGGCCGTCGCGCGCTCGACGACGCGCATCGCCCACGCATAGGCGACGAGCAGCAACCCGGCGAGCACGGCGCTGAACGCGAACATGCGCAGCGCGCCGTAGGGCGCCGCGTCGCCCGGCGCGACGGCGGGCCATACGACGTGGTTGTCGGCCCAGCCGAAGGCGCCGATCGCGCCGACGGCGACGACGATCAGGCCGACCCACGGGATCGAGCGCCGGATCTCGAGCATCGACAGCCAGCCGAAGAAGCACAGCCACAGAGTCAGCGAGTAGACGATGACGGCGAACGTCATCGTCGGCAGGTAGTCGATGCGCCACCAGCCGGTCGCGGGAAACACGTCGAGCAGCCGGCCGCCGAGCAGTCCGGCCAGCGCGACGACGGGCAGCCAGTACGGATCGACGAGCCGGCCGAAGCTGTACTTGCCGTGCGCGCCGTGGCGCAGCGGCAGGCCGAAGCCGGCCAGCCGCGCCCACGTCGACCAGCTCACGCAGTCGTAGTAGCCGGTCACGGTGATCTGCTGCGTGCGCCGGCGCAGGAAGGCGATGCCGAAGCCGATGGTGCCGGCGCCGAAGGCGAGCACCGTCGTCACCGGGCCGATCCAGCGCGTCGGCTCGGCTGCGGGGTCGGCCGACTGCGCCATCACGACGTCCTGGATCACGCCGGCGCACAGCACGACGAGCAGCACGACGGGCACGAAGGCGAGCACGCGCGCCCACTCGCGCGCGAAGAGGTCGGCGGCGTCCAGCGGCGGCGCCAGCGCGCCCGGCGGCGGGGGCGGCGGTGACGAGCCGGCCGCGGGCACGCCGTGCAGCGTCGCCAGCATGCAGGCGCTGCGCGTCCACAGCCAGCAGGCGAAGACGAACATCCACACGGCGACGGCCGACGCGGCGAACGACGCCAGCAGGCCGAGCCACAGCAGCGCGCGCTCCCAGAGCGCGAACTCGCCGGCGCGGAACGGAGCCGCCGCCATCGCATAGGCGACGTCGCGGCCCTGGTCCATCACGACGGTGAGCGCGGCCATCAGCGCGATGGCGATCAGCACGTAGCGGCTGCGCACGACGATGTCCCACACGGCGGCGCGCAGGCGCGCGCGCTGCGCGCGCAGCGGCGCCGCCGTGGTGCGAGCGAAATGCACGCCGAACAGCCAGGCGCCCAGCGCGAACAGCAGCAGCGCGACGGCGAGCACGATCAGCCAGCCCTTGGCTTCGTGCGCGGCGCAGCCGAGCGGCCACAGCGCGTCGAGGCCGATCGCCGACGCGCCGTCGACGCGCCGGCACTGTGGGCGCATCCACGCTGCCGCCAGCGCGGCGAGCGCCAGCACGGCGCCGAGCGCCACGCCCCGGACGCCGGCGGCGCGCAGGTGGTCGCGCACGGCGTGGCTGCGCATCAGCGCGACGAGCGCGACGACGCTGGCAACGCCCGCCAGCGCGCCGCCGACGACGCCGGTGCGCGCCAGGCCGAGCGCGTTCTCGATCAGGTCGACGCCGGCCAGCGCGAGCACCGGCGCGCCGAGCACGCGGCGCAGCCGCAGCTCGCCGGCCGGCGCGCCGCCTTCGCGCCGCTCGGCGGCCATCGCACGCGCGAGCTGCGCGCCGAGCGCGAGTGCGAAAGCGGCGTACAGCGGCACGAAGACGGCGCTGTCGATGGCGAGGTAGCCCCAGGCCAGCGGCAGCACGCCGGCGCGCTGCCACAGCGCGAGGATGGCCTGCACCGGCCCCTGCGCGCCCGCGTCGACCCAGCCGAGAAAATCCTCGACGCCCCAGCCGGTCGGCACGTACAGAGCGGCCTGCAGCAGCAGCAGCGCGAGCGCCGTGCCGATCGATGCGGCGGCGAGCCAGCCGACGCCGTGGCTGCGCCCGGGGATGCCGAGCCACCGGATCAGCCAGTCCTGCAGCGCGATACCTCCGCCCCGGTGCCATGCGTCCGGGACGGCCACTGCGTCTGCGTCCATTGCGCTGCCTCCGTCGTCGAGTGGTGTGCGCACACTAGACGGAGGCGCGCCGGCCGTACATCCCCAGGCGCGGATTTTGGCCCCGTTGCGGCGGACGCGCGAGTTCACAGCTCGTTCAGCGCCCGTCGAACACGCAGTCGGCCGGACAGGCCATCGCCGGCGCACGCTTCGTACAATCGTCGCGCCAAGAGCCGCCGGGCCGCCCCAAGGCGAATTCCGGAGGCCGTCAGGCCGAAGGATGCCCAATGAACCGCGACCCCGAGTTCGTCCTCACGTTGTCGTGCCGCGATGCCAAGGGCATCGTGCATGCCGTGTCGGGCTGGCTGTTCGAGTCGGGCTGCAACATTCTCGACTCGCAGCAGTTCGGCGACGTGCAGAGCGACGACGGCACCGGCCTGTTCTTCATGCGCGTGCATTTCGAGGCGCCGGCCGCGCTGGCCGACGCGGCGGCGCTGCAGGCGGCGTTCGCGGGCGTCGCGGCGCGCTTCGGCATGGACGCGCGCTTCCACGCGCTGGCGCGCAAGCCGCGCCTGCTGCTGATGGTCAGCCGCCACGGCCACTGCCTCAACGACCTGCTGTTTCGCGTCGGCTCGGGGCAGCTGCGCGCCGAGTTCGCCGCGATCGTGTCGAACCACCGCGACTTCGAGGGTCTGGCCGCGAGCTACGGCGTGCCGTTCCATCACTGGCCGATCGCGGCACCGTCCGGGAAGCGCGAGCAGGAGCGCCGCGTCGAGGCGCTGGTCGAGGCCGAAGGCGTCGAGCTCGTCGTGCTGGCGCGCTACATGCAGATTCTGAGCGCCGAGTTCTGCGCCGCGCTGCGCGGGCGCGCGATCAACATCCACCACAGCTTCCTGCCGAGCTTCAAGGGCGCGCGGCCCTATGCGCAGGCGCACGAGCGCGGCGTCAAGCTGATCGGCGCGACAGCGCACTACGTGACGGCCGATCTCGACGAGGGGCCGATCATCGAGCAGGACGTCGAGCGCGTCGACCACGCGCTGACACCCGACGACTACGCCGCCGTCGGCCGCGATGTCGAATCCGTCGTGCTGGCGCGCGCCGTGCGCTGGCACATCGAGCACCGCGTGCTGCTCAACGGCGCGAAGACCGTCGTGTTCCGCTAAGCTGACCGCCATGCCCGCGCCGAAAGCACCGCTCGCCTCGCCCGACGATATCGAGCAGCAGTTCTACGAGGCGCTGCAGCAGGGCGATATCGAGAAGCTGATGGAGGCCTGGGCCGACGACGACGAGATCATCTGCATCCACCCCGGCGGGACGCGAATCGTCGGCGCCGACGCGATCCGCGCCAGCTTCGCGCCGATGCTCGCCAGCGGCGGCGTCGACGCGAGGCCCGAGCGCGTGCGCCGCGTGCAGCTGCCGGGCGCCGCGCTGCACCACGTCGTCGAGCGCGTGCAGGTGCCCACGCCGCAGGGCTTGCGGTCGGTGTGGGTCTTCGCCACCAACGTCTATGCCAAGACGGGGCGCGGCTGGCGCCTCGTGCTGCACCACGCCAGCCCCGGGTCGATGGAAGAGCTGCCCGACATCATCGAGGCGCCGTCGACGCTGCACTGATCATGGACGCGCACCGCGCGCCACGCTGGCTCGGCGGCTCGGGGCCATGGGGCGGCCACGCGCAAACGATCTGGGCCGCCGCGGTGTCGCACCGCCGGCAGCCGCGGCCGGTGTACCGGCGCGAGCGCTGGACGACGCCCGACGGCGACTTCATCGACGTGGACTGGCAGGAGGCCCCCGTGCCGCACGCGGCTCTTGACGCGGCCCGCCCGGCCGGTGCTGCGCAGAGCACCGCGGCACCGCACGCCGGCACGCCGCCTGCGCCGCTGCTCGTGCTGTTGCACGGCCTCGAAGGTTCGAGCGCGAGCCACTATGCCGTCGCCTTCGCGCATCGCGCGCTCGAACTCGGCTGGCGCTACGCGGTGCCGCACTTTCGCGGCTGCTCGGGCGAGCTCAATCTCGCGCCGCGCGCCTACCACTCGGGCGACCACGAGGAGGTCGGCTGGATGCTCGCGCAACTGCACGCGCGGCACGGCGGGCCGATCGTCGCCGTCGGCGTCTCGCTCGGCGGCAATGCGCTGCTGCGCTGGGCCGAGGAAGCCGGCGACAGCGCGGCGCGCACCGTGCGCGCGGTCTGCGCCGTCTCGGCGCCGCTCGACCTCGCCGCCGGCGCCGTCGCGCTCGGGCGCGGCTTCAACCGCCACGTCTACACGCGCCTGTTCCTGCAGACGATGCGGCCGAAGGCGCTCGCCAAGCTGGCGCAGCACGCGGGGCTGTTCGACCGCCGCCGTCTGCTTGCGGCGCGCGACCTGCACGACTTCGACGACCTGTTCACCGCGCCGCTGCACGGCTTTCGCGACGCCGACGACTACTACGCGCGCGCGTCGGCCAAGCCGCAGCTCGCGCGCATCCGCATCCCGGCGCTCGTCGTCAACGCGCGCAACGACCCCTTCGTTCCGGCAGTCAGCCTGCCCGCGGCGCGCGAGGTCGGCGCGCACGTCACGCTGTGGCAGCCGGCGCACGGCGGCCACGCCGGCTTCGCGCACGGCGGCTTCCCGGGGCGGCTCGCGACCCTGCCGCGGGAAGTGACGCTCTGGCTGCAGCAGCGGCTTTGAACGATCATCGAGCAGGGCCTGTTCACACTACGGAGACCCGATGGACGAGATCGTCAAGGCGGCGCTCGCGAAGTGGCCCAACGTGCCGCACTGCTGGGGCTGGCTCGCGCTCGATGCGCGCGGCGACTGGTACATGCGCGACGAGCGCGTGCAGCGCGCCGGAGCGTTCCCGCAGATTAAGGGCAGCGCGATCCGCCACGACAAGCTGCGCGAGTTCATCCACCGCAACTACGAGCACGACGACGCGGGCTGCTGGTACTTCCAGAACGGGCCGCAGCGCGTCTACGTCGAGCTGGAAGCGGCGCCGTGGGTGTGGCGCCTGGGCGGCGAGCCGCAGGCGCCGCGCATCGAGTCGCACACCGGCCGCGCGGCGAGCTACCGCTCGGCCTGCGTCGACGAGTCGGGGCGGCTGTTCGTCGACACCGACCTCGGCCTGGGGCTGGTGCACACGCTCGACATGAATCTCGCCGCCGAGGCGGTGGAGTGCGGGGCGTGGAAGGTGGCGCCGTGCCGCTTCGACGAACTGCCGGCGCAGCACGGCTACCGGCTGCGGCCGCAGCCGCAGCCGCAGCCGCCGGGGCCGCCTACTTGACCGTGCCGAGCATGTAGTCGACGGCGGCGCGCAGGTCGGCGTCCGACGCCGTCGTGCCGCCACGCGGCGGCATTGCGCCCTTGCCCTTGATGGAGCTGGCGACCAGCGCGTCGACGCCCTGCGCGGCGCGCGGCGCCCACGCGGCCTTGTCGCCGAGCTTGGGCGCACCGGCAACGCCGCTGGCATGGCAGACCTGGCACGACTTCGTGTAGAGCGCCGGCGGCGCGATCGCCGTCTGCGCAGCGGGTGCAGCCGCGGGCGCAGCGGCGGGTGCCGGCGCAGGCGCAGGCGCAGCCACAGGTGCCGGCGCAGCAGCCGGCGCGGCCTGCGCCGCAGCCGCAGCCGCAGCCGCAGCCGCAGCCGCCGGAGCCGGAGCAGGGGCCGGAGCCGGAGCATCGGCGGCCACCGGTGCGGCGGCGCCGGCGGGCGCCTTCGGTTCGGCGAACTTGCCGCCGCCCGCGTTGGCCAGGTGCACGACGGCGCGCGCGATCTCGAAGTCGCTGTAGTCGCCGCCGCCCTGCGGCGGCATCGCGCCCTTGCCCTTGAGCGAAGCGTTGAGCAGCGCCTCCAAACCCTGGCCGAGGCGCGGCTTCCAGGCCGCGGCATCGGCGAGCTTGGGAGCGCCTGCCGCGCCGCTGCCGTGGCAGGCGACGCATTGCGCGGCATAGACCTGCTCGCCCGTCTTCAGAACCTTCGGCGCGGAATCGTCGCGGAGCTCGATCCGGCCGATGGGTTCGAGGCGCCGCGCCAGCGCCTCGGCGGCGGCGACGCCGTCGTTGCCGGCGCCGGTGCGCGGGTCGCTCGACACATAGACGACGAGCAGCACGATGATCGCGATCGGGATCAGGAAGCCGGCGACCACGGCCGCAATGACCTGCTTCGGCGTCTTGATGGGGCCTTCGTGCGGGGAGTCGGCGTGGGAGTGTTGTTGGACGTCGCTCATGGAGTGCCTCGGGACTAAAGCGCTGCGGGTGGGTCGGGGCCGCGGCCGCAGAGCCGCGGAATTATAGAGAGCGGCGGGGCTCTGCGTCGCTGCCCATGTCGCATGCCGTGACGCGCGCCGCGACCGCGCGACCGACATCGGTCGTCGACGCCGTGCCGCCGAGGTCGGGCGTGCGCGGGCCGTCGCGCAGCACACCCTCGATTGCCGCGACGATGGCGTCGTGCGCGGCGCGGCAGTTCGCGCGCGTCGTCGCGTCGGCAGCGCCGCCGAGAAAGTCGAGCATCAGCGCGCCCGACCAGATCATCGCCACCGGGTTGGCGATGTTGCGGCCGTGGATGTCGGGCGCCGAGCCGTGCACCGGCTCGAACAGCGACGGGAAGCGCCGCTGCGGGTTCAGGTTGGCCGACGGCGCGAGCCCGATCGTGCCGGTGCATGCGGGCCCGAGGTCGCTCAGGATGTCGCCGAACAGGTTGGTCGCGACGACGACGTCGAAACGATCCGGGCTGAGCACGAAGCGTGCGCTCAGGATGTCGATGTGCTGCTTGTCCATCGCCACCTGCGGATAGCGCTGCGCCATCTCGTCGGCGCGCTCGTCCCACCACGGCATGCTGATCGAGATGCCGTTGCTCTTGGTGGCCACGGTGAGCTTCTTTCGCGCGCGCGACTGCGCCAGCTCGAAGGCGTACTTCATCACCCGCTCGGTGCCGAAGCGCGAGAACACCGACTGCTGCAGCACGACTTCGCGCTCCGTGCCCTCGTACATGCGACCGCCGACGGCGCTGTATTCGCCCTCGGTGTTCTCGCGCACGATGCAGAAGTCGATGTCGCCGGGCTTGCGCCCGGCCAGCGGGCACGGCACGCCGTCGAACAGGCGCACCGGGCGCAGGTTGACGTACTGGTCGAACTCGCGGCGGAACTTGATCAGCGAGCCCCAGAGCGAGACGTGGTCGGGCACAGTGGCGGGCCAGCCGGCCGCGCCGAAATAGAGCGCGTCCATCGGCTGCAGCTGCGCCTTCCAGTCGTCGGGCATCATCTGCCCGGTTCTGGCGTACCAGTCGCAGCTCGCCCACTCGATCGGCTCGAACTGCAGCGCAATGCCGTGGCGCCGCGCCGCCGCCTCGAGAACGCGCAGGCCCTCGGGCATCACTTCCTTGCCGATGCCGTCGCCGGGGATCACTGCGATCTTGAAGGGCTTCATTTCGGGCGCGTGCAGATCGAAGGGTGCCGAAGGGTGCGCGATCGTACAGCGCGACCCGCGTGCCCGGCCGGTACAATCGCGGCAGCGAGCGGCTGTAGCTCAGTGGATAGAGTATCGGCCTCCGAAGCCGAGGGTCGTGGGTTCGATCCCCGCCAGCCGCGCCACCCTCGCGAAGGGACTTCGCACATCGGCCCGGCGGCGGCACCTTCAATGCGCCGCATGCACCGACAACAGCTTCTCCAGGTGCTCCGGATTCGCGCGCAGCGTCGCGCTGTCGCTCTCGTGGACGACGGTGCCGCGGTCGAGCACCAGGGCGCGATGCGTCATGCCGAGAATCAGGCGCGGGTTCTGCTCGACGATGATCGCCGAGAGCCCCTCGTCGCGCACGACGCGACCGATCGAGCGCAGCAGTTCCTCGACGATGATCGGCGCCAGCCCTTCGAGCGGCTCGTCGAGCAGCAGCAGCTTCGGGTTGAGCACCAGCGCGCGCGCGACGGCGAGCATCTGCTGCTCGCCGCCCGAGAGCTGCGTGCCGAGCAGCGCGCGCCGCTCCTCGAGCCGCGGAAACATCTCGTAGGCACGCGCCAGCGTCCAGGGCCCGGGCCGCGCGACGGCGGTGAGGTTCTCCTCGACGGTCAGCGACTTGAAGATGTTGCGCTCCTGCGGCACCCAGCCGATGCCGGCCTCGGCGCGGCGGTACGACGGCAGCGTCGTCACGTCCCGGCCGGCGAGCTCGATGCGCCCGGCGTGGCGGCGCGTCACGCCGACGATCGTGTTCAGCAGCGTCGTCTTGCCGGTGCCGTTGCGCCCGAGCAGCGCGAGCGATTCGCCCGCCGCCAAGCTCAGGTCGATCCCCTGGATCACGACGGCCTCGCCGTAGCCGGCGCGCACGCCGGTGAGCCGCAACAGCTCAGTCATGGCCTTCTCCGAGGTAGACGGCCTTGACGCGCGGGTCGGTGGAGATGCTCTGCACGTCGCCTTCGGCGAACACGGCGCCGTTGACGAGGACCGAGACCGTGCGCGCGAAGTTGAAGACGAGGTCCATGTCGTGCTCGATCAGCAGCACCGAGACATCGGCCGGCAGCGCATCGATGGTCTCGAAGATCTCCTGGCGCTCGCCTTCCGGAACGCCGGCGACCGGCTCGTCGAGCAGCAGCACGCGCGGCCGGCAGGCGATGGCGATCGCGATCTCGAGCAGGCGGCGCTTGCCGTAGGGCAGCACGTCCGTCTTGCGGTCCATCACGTCGTCGAGGCGGAACTGGCGCAGCAGCTGGTCGCAGGTCTCGGCCACCGCGGCGTCGCGGCCGAGCGGCCGCCACCAGCCGGCGCTGGCGCCGCGCTGCGCCGACACCGTGAGCGCGAGCGATTGCAGCGGCGTCAGCTCGTTGAACAGCTGGTTGATCTGGAAGGTGCGCACCAGGCCGCGGCGCACGCGCTTGTGCTGCGCCAGCGTCGTGATGTCCTCGCCCAGCAGCGTGATCGAGCCGGCGGTCGGTTCGAGCACGCCGGTCAGCAGGTTGATCAGCGTCGTCTTGCCGGCGCCGTTGGGCCCGATCAGCGCATGGCGCGCGCCCTGCTCGACGCGCAGCGACACGTTGTCGGTCGCCGTCACGCCGCCGAAGCGCTTGACCAGCCCTTGGGTCTCCAGCACGACGGCCGTCATTTCGCGCCCCCGCTGCGCCACCACGTCCACGGCCGGATCAGCTTCTCGCGCCCGACCAGCATCAGCACGACGAGAAACAGGCCGATCCAGAACGTCCAGTACTGCGGCGTCCAGGCCGAGATCAGGTCCTGCAGCAGCTTGAAGATGATCGCGCCGAAGATGCCGCCGTAGAGGTAGCCGGTGCCGCCGATCACGAGCATCAGCATCACGTCGGCGCTCTGGTGGAAGGCCAGCACGTCGAGCGAGGCGAAGGCGAAGCCCGACTTCTGCGCCGACAGCGCGCCGGCCGCGCCCGCCAGGCCGGCGGCGATGGTGTAGACGGCGGCCAGCCGGACATTGACCGACAGACCGATCGACGCCGCGCGCAGCCGGTTGTCGCGCAGCGCCTGCAGCGACACGCCGAACGGCGACTTGACGACACGGCGCGCGACGAACATGCCCAGCGCCAGCACGACGAGACAGTAGGCGTAGGCGACGCGGCCCTCGAGGTCGAACTCGAAGCCGAACAGCGGCGCCATCTGCGCCCCCTGCAGGCCGTCGGCACCGCCGGTGATGTGGTCGAGCTTGTTGGCCAGCTCGAACAGCACCAGCGCGACGCCGAGCGTGACCATCAGTCGCGTCAGGTCGGAGCCGCGCATGATCAGCACGCTGGACAACGCGCCGGCGACGGTGGAAACGCCGATCGCGACCGCGAGGCCGACCAGCGGATCGGGCATCACATGCGTGGCGAACAGCGCCGCGCCGTAGGCGCCGACGCCGAAGAAAGCGGTGTGTCCGAGCGAGACGATGCCCGCGTAGCCGAGCACAAGGTCGAGCGAGATCGCGAACAGCGCGAGGATCGCGATCTCGGTCAACAGCGGTGTGTGCGCCGGCAGCAGGAACCACGATGCGACGGCGCCGGCCGCAAGCGCGAACTCCCACCAGCGCCAGCGCGCATCGGCGCGCAACGATGCCACGACGGCGCTCATCTCGACGTGGCCCTCGCGAACAGCCCCTGCGGGCGCCACACCAGGATCAGAATCATCAGGCTGTAGACGATGAAGGCGCCCAGCTTGGGCACGTAGTACTTGCCGGCGACGTCGGCGATGCCCAGCAGCAACGCGGCCAGCAGCGGCCCGGTGATCGTCGTCGTGCCGCCGACCGAGACGACGATCAGGAAATAGATCATGAACTTGAGCGGGAACGTCGGGTCGAGCCCGAGCACCTCGGCGCCGAGCGCGCCGCCCAGCCCCGCGAGCCCCGAGCCGACGGCAAAGGTGACGAGAAAGATGCGGTTGACGTTGAGCCCCAGGCCGCCGGCGACGCGCGGGTCGTCGACCGAGGCGCGCAGCCGGCTGCCGAAGCGCGTGCGCGTCAGGATCCACTGCAGCGCCAGCGTCAGCACGGCGCAGACGACGATGATGAACAGCCGGTACTTGCCGACGTCGATCCAGGGCAGGTCGAAGCGGCCCTGCAGCCAGGCCGGCAGCTGGATGATCTGCTGGCGCGCGCCGAGGAAGTAGTCGACCGTGGCCACCGCGATGAACACCAGGCCGATCGAGAACAGCACCTGGTCGAGGTGCGGCTTCGCATACATCGGGCGGTACAGCGTGCGCTCGAGCAGCGCGCCGGCGGCCGCGGCGAACACGAAGGCCGCCGGCAGGCACCACAGGAACGGCACGCCGAAGCGCTCCATCAGCAGCACGGTGACGTAGCCGCCGGCCATCGCGAAGGCGCCGTGCGCGAGGTTGATGAAGTTCATCAGCCCGAGCGTCACGGCCAGCCCGACGGCGAGCACGAACAGCAGCATGCCGTAGGCGATGCCGTCGAACAGGAGGGTCAGCATGAAGCGTGCATCGAAAAACAGCCCGGGGCGGGCCGGGCTGCGCGCGTCGTCGGAGGCCGCGGGCTACTTGCCCTTGGCCGGGTCCTTGACGCTCTTGATAACGTCGATCTCGACGTTCCAGAGCTCGTTGTTCATCGCCGGCACGCGCTCGACCTTGCGGATGTAGACGTCCTGCACCACGTCGCGCGTCTGCGCGTCGATCATGATCTGGCCGCGCGGGCTCTCGAACACCTGGCCCTTCATCGCGTTGAGCAGCGCCTCGCCGCCCTGGCCCCGGGTCAACCTCAGGCCCTCCAGGATGACGCGCATGCCGTCGAAGCCGCCGACGCCGTGGAAGTTGGCGCGCAGGCCGTTGTTGGCCTTGGCGATGTCGGCGACGTACTTCTTGTTCATCGGCGACGGATGCGCGGCCGAGTAGTGGAACGAGGTGACGACGCCGAGCGCCGCGTCGCCCATGCCGTTGAGGATGTCGTCGTCGGTCACGTCGCCGGTGCCGATCAGCTTGATGCCCGCCTTGTCGAGGCCGCGTTCGGCGAACTGCTTCATGAAGGCGGCGCCGACGCCCGAGGGCATGAACACGAACAGCGCATCGGGCTTGGCGTCGCGCACGCGCTGCAGGAACGGCGCGAAGTCGGGGTTGGCCATCGGCACGCGCAACTCGGCCGTGACCTTGCCGCCGTTGAGCAGGAACTGGCTCTTGAACCACTTCTCGGCGTCCTGACCCGGGGCGTAGTCCGACACCAGCGTGACGACGTTCTTGATGCCGTTCTTGGCCGCCCAGTCGGCGACCGGCGTCGTGATCTGCGGGATCGTGAAGCCGCTGCGCACGATGAACGGCGAGCGATCGGGAATCACCGACGTGGCTGCCGCCATGACGACCATCGGCGTCTTGCTCTGGGTGGCGATCGGCGCCGTGGCGAACGCCAGCGGCGTGAGGCCGAAGCCGGCCAGCGCGACGACCTTGTCGTTGACGACGAGCTCCTGCGCGATGCGCCGCGTCTGGTCGGCGACGCCGCCGTCGTCCTTGAGGATGACCTCGACCTTCTTGCCGGCGACCTTGTCGCCGTGGCGCGCCATGTAGAGCTTGACCGCCGCGTCGATCTGGCGGCCGGTCGACGCGAACGGCCCCGTCATCGGCAGGATCAGACCGATCTTCAGCGACTCCTGCGCGACGGCCTGCGGCGCGATGCCGGCCAGCGCGAGCGCCGCGGCGGCGGCAAGGGTTTTCAGGGTGTGGCGTTTGCTCATGAGGGATCCTCGAATCGAGTCAGTCTCCGTGGATGGAAGCGCGGCGCGTCAGGCGTCGGGCCGGTACGACGAATCCAGCACCACGCCGCCGCCGCTGACGCGCGAGACACAGGTGCAAAGGCGCCGATTCTGTTGCTTCTCGTCGGCGCTGAAGAACACGTCGCGGTGATCGACTGTACCGGCGACGGAGACGATGTCCATTGCGCACAACCCGCATTCGCCGCGCCGGCAGTCGTAGAGCGTTTCGACGCCGGCCTCCTCCAGCACGTCGAGCAGGCTGCGGTCGGCCGGCACCTGCAGCTCGAGGCCGTGGCGCGGCAGCTTGATCCAGAACGCCTCGGCCGCATGCGCGCCGCTGTTGCCGAAGGTCTCGAAGCGCAGTTGCGCCGGCGGTCGGCCGGCGCGCAGCCACGCCGCCTTGACGGCATCGAGCAGCGGGATCGGCCCGCAAGCGAGCAGCTGGCCTTGCGGATGCAGCCGTGCGATCTCGGCGTCGACGTCGATGCGCCGGCCGGCATCGTCGGCGCAGAGCTCGAGTCGCTCGCCGAGCGATGCGCGCAATCGATCGCCATAGGCGAACTCGGCATCGCTGCGCGCGGCGTAGAGCAGACGCAGCTCGGCGCCGCGCTCGGCCAGCAGGCTCGCCATGCCCACGAGCGGCGTGATGCCGATGCCGCCGGCCAGCAGCAGGTACTGCGGCGCGCCGAGCGCCAGCTCGAAGTGGTTGTTCGGCTCGCCGATGCGCAGCTCGTCGCCGGTCTCCAGGCCCCACATCCAGCGCGAACCGCCGCGCCCCGGGTCGGCGCGCTTGACGGCGATGCGGTAGACCTCGGCCTCGGGCAGGCCGATCAGTGAATAGGAGCGTGTCTCCAGCCGCTCGCCGATCGCGACCTGCACGTTCAGATGGCTGCCGACGGTCCACGGCACGACGCCGCCTTCGGGCCTGAGCTCGAACTCGCGCACCGTCGGCGTCAGGTCGCGGTGGGCGCGCACCGTCGCCGGGTGCCATTGGTCGTTGTTGCGCATGGGGTGAACTCAGCCGGCGCTGGGCCGCTCCCGAGCCGGCTGAGCGCCCCCTCGGGGGGCAGCGAATGAAGTGAGCGTGGGGGTCGGCATCATCAGCGCGCCGAGCGACGGCGGATCAGATTGGCGCCCGGCACCAGCGTCAGCGACTCGTGATTGCGCAGCACCTGCTGCAGGTTGCGGCGGGCGACGCGCGCGTGTTCGCGCATCAGACTCTCGGCGCGCGAGCCTTCACGCTGGCGGATCGCTTCGAGCACGGCACGGTGCTGCTCCTGCGCGACCAGCAGCGTGTCGCGCGCGCGCAGCCCGATCGAGCGAGCCATCACGAAGCCGTTGGGCGATGCGAACGGCAGCGTCATGGCGCGCCCGACCTGGCGCGCAACGAGCGGGCTGCCCGCCATTTCGGCGAGCAGCTCGTGCCAGCGCCGGTTCTGCTGCTCGTAGACGGCGAAGGTGTCGTCGCTCAGCTCGGGCGCGGCGAGCGCGGCGTCGATGCGCTCGAGGCAGGCGTCGGCTTCACTCAGCAGCACCGGACTGACGCCGCGCTCGGCAGCCAGCCGCGCAGCCAGCCCTTCGAGCGTGCCGCGCAGCTCGATCGCGTCGTGGATGTCGGCCTCGGAGAAGTCCTTCACCGCATAGCCGCCGGCGGGCAGTGCGTCGAGCAAGCCCTCCTCGGCCAGCTTGACGAGCGCCATGCGCACCGGCGTGCGCGACACGCCGAGCCGCTCGACGAGCGTGAGCTCGGCGATGCGCGTGCCGGCCTTCAGCTCGCCGCCGAGGATCAGCTCGCGCAGGCGCAGTTGCGCGCGCACCGTCTGCGAGACGGCAGGCGCCGCTGCGGCATCGGCGGCGCGGGTTTCGTCAGCGACGACGGGCGTCGTCATGCCGCGGGGCGCAGCGGGATCGTGCGCTGCGCGGGCGCCTCGGCCGCCACCATCTTGTCGATCAGCCGGCGCATCCACATCGAGCCGGCGTCGATGTTGAGGTTGTAGAAGCTGTAGCCGGGGTGCTCGTCGATGGCGCGCTGCTGCGCTTCGAGCACGCCCTCGTCCTCGCGGAAGATCGTCGCCACGCCCTCGCGCAGCTCGTGCGTCAGGCGCTGCTCGCCCAGGCTGTAGTTGCGCGCGAAGGCCCAGAAGTAGTGGCAGGTCTTCTCGGTCTCGGGCGTGATCGTGTTGAGCACGTAGCCGTTGACGCCCTGCGAGCGGTCGCCGTCGGGCGCGCCGCTGCCGGCCGGCGCGACGCCGACGTCGATGGCGATCGTCGCCGGCGCCTCGAAACGAATGATCTGCCAGCGGTCGACCTTGCCTTCGTAGCCGCGCGCGTGGCGGATCTGGCCGGCCCAGAACGGCGGCGCGTCGATGCCCGTCATCCAGCGCGTGACGGTCGCCGTGCGGTCGCCGTGCGTGGCGACGAACGGCGCCTCGGCGACGGCGCGGTTGCCGATGCTCGTGCCGTGCACGAAGGTCTCGTGCGTCAGGTCCATCAGGTTGTCGAGCACGAGGCGGTAGTCGCACTTGACGTGGATCATCTTGCCGTCGCCGGCCCACGCCGGGTCGTCGTTCCAGTGCAGGTCGGGGATCAGCTTCGGGTCGGCCTGCTGCGGGTCGCCCGGCCAGACCCAGACGAAGCGGTGCTTCTCGGCAACGGGAAAGGCGCGCACGCAGGCCGACGGATTGATCGTCTCCTGCGAGGGCATGTGGACGCAGCGGCCGTCGGCGTTGAACACCAGACCGTGGTAGCCGCAGGTCAGGTCATCGCCTTCGAGGCGCCCCATCGACAGCGGCAGCAGGCGGTGCCAGCAGGCGTCTTCGAGCGCAACGACGCCGCCGTCGAGCTTGCGGTAGAGGACGAGCTTGCGCTCGCAGATCGTGCGCGCCAGCAGTGCGCGCTTGACTTCGACGTCGTACGCGGCGGCGTACCAAGCGTTCAGAGGAAACGGCTTCATTGCATACTCGTTGTATACAGCAAGCGAAGCCTAGAGGCGAACGCCGCCGATTTGTAGCGGGTTAATACGGGGTTCGCGCGATGCAATGTATCCATTCATGGCCTGAATGTTCGCCGCTATCATCGCCGCAACCACGAAGGAGACCGCGATGAGCCTGCGCACCCGCCCGCCGTTCCGAGCCGACCATGTCGGCAGCTTCCTGCGTCCGAAGTACCTGCTCGACGCGCGCGCGCAGGCCGCCGGCGGCGAGATCACGAAGGAGCAGCTGCGTGCCGTCGAGGACAAGGCGATCACCGAGATCGTCAAGTTCCAGGAGGACGTGGGGCTGCAGTCGATCACCGACGGCGAGTTCCGCCGCACCTACTTCCACATCGATTTCCTCGAACAGCTCGGCGGCGTGAAGACGGACATCCCGGTCACGATCAGGAAACCCGACGGCACGGAAGAGCTGGCGCCGCCCGTGATGCGCGTCATCGACAAGGTGCGCCACACCAGGGACATCCAGCGCGCCGACTTCGAGTACCTCAAGAGCCAGGTCTCGGCCGGCCGCACGCCCAAAGTCACGATCCCGTCGCCGACGATGCTGCACTTTCGCGGCGGACGCGCCGGCATCAGCAGGCAGGCGTATCCCGAGCTCGAGCCCGACTTCTACGACGACGTTGCGCGCGCCTACGGCGACGAGCTGCGCTCGCTCGCCGCCGCCGGCTGCACCTACGTGCAGATGGACGACACCAACCTCGCCTACCTGTGCGACGACAAGATGCGCGAGGCGGCGCGCCTGCGCGGCGACGACCCCAACGAGCTGCCGCACCGCTATGCCGGGTTCATCAACAAGGTCGTCGCCCAGAAGCCCGCCGGCATGACGCTGGCGATGCACCTGTGCCGCGGCAACTTCAAGAGCACGCACGCGGCCGCCGGCAACTACGAGCCGGTGGCCGAGGCGCTGCTCTCCGAGATGAAGCTCGACGCCTACTTCCTCGAATACGACGACGAGCGCTCGGGCGACTTCCGGCCGCTTCGCTACCTCGGCAAGGACCGCATCGTCGTGCTCGGCCTGGTGACGACGAAGTTCGGCGCAATGGAGAGCAAGGACGAACTCAAGCGCCGCATCGACGAGGCGTCGAAGTACGCCCCGCTGGAGCAGTTGTGCCTGTCGCCGCAGTGCGGCTTCTCGAGCACGGTGCACGGCAACAACATCGCCGTCGAGGCGCAGCGCGCCAAGCTGCGGCTGGTCGTCGAGACAGCGCAGGAGGTCTGGGGCTCGAATTGACGGCGACGGGCCGCAGCGCCGGGCCGCTCCCAAGCAAGGCCCGCCCCTCTCGGAGGGTCGCTCGCCGTATCCGGCGAGCGGGGTGTCGTCATCCCGTCAGTCGCGCCGCTGCCGCGCCACCTTCTGCAGCAGCTCGATCAGCATCGCGCGCTCGGCGCTGCTGAGATTGCGCAGGTCGTGCTCCATCGAAGGCGTCAGGTCGCGCGCCTTCCGGGCCGCCTGCTCGCCCTGGCGCGTCAGGTGGATCAGCTGGGAGCGGCGGTCGGTCTCGCTGCGCACGCGCGTGACGAGCTCGCGCTGCTGCAGGCCGTCGAGCAGCAGCGTCAGGTTCGGCGCCGAGACATGGAGGGTCCGGCACAGCTGCTTGGGCGTCACGGCGTCGTTGGCCAGCAGCAGCATCAGGATCGAGTACTCGACGGGCTTCAGCTTCAGCGGCGCGCCGACGGCGCGCATGTAGAGCCGCCGCGTCGTGATGATCGCCAGCGTGATTTGGTAGCCGATCACCGACGCGAGCACGCCCTCGTCGAGCGGGCCGTGGGCGTCCGTCTGCGCCGGCATCGCGCCCGCCGCGCCGCTCACGCCGCGGCGCCGCCCTTGGCGCCGAGGTAGGTCTCGACGACGCGCGCGTCCTGCGCCAGCCCGGCGGCCGGGCCGTCGAGCGCGATCTCGCCCATCTCGAGCACGTAGCCGTGGTCGGCCACTTCGAGTGCGGCGCGCGCGTTCTGCTCGACCAGCAGGATCGTCACGCCGGTCGCGCGCAGGCTGGCGATCGTCGTGAAGATGTCGCGCACGACCAGCGGCGCGAGGCCCAGGCTGGGCTCGTCGAGCATCAGCAGCGCAGGCCGCGACATCAGCGCGCGGCCGAGCGCGAGCATCTGGCGCTCGCCGCCCGAAAGCGTGCCCGCGAGCTGCGAGCGGCGCTCCTTCAGGCGCGGGAACAGCGTGTAGACGCGATCGAGGTCGTCACCCGAATCCTTGGCGCCGGCGCGCACGCGGCGCCACGCGCCCAGGCGCAGGTTGTCGACCACCGGCATCGTGCCGAACAGCGCGCGCTGCTCGGGCACCAGGGCGATGCCGTCCTGCACCCGGTCCTCGAGCGAGCGGCCGGCCAGCGACTCGCCGCGAAAGCGCACCTCGCCGCGCGACGGCAGCACGCCCATCAGCGCGTTGAGCAGCGTCGACTTGCCGGCGCCGTTCGGGCCGATCACGGTGATCACGCTGCCCGGCGCGGCGGCGAGGTTCAGCCCATGCAGCACCTCGGCGCGGCCGTAACCGGCGTGCAGGTCGCGGACGGAGAGCAGGGGTTCGGTCATGTCGGCTTCAATGCTCCGTACCCAGGTAGGCCGCGCGCACGGCGGGGCTGGCCTGCACGACTTCGGGCGTGCCCTCGATCAGCTTGGTGCCGAACTCCATCACGACGACGCGGTCGACCAGGCCCATCACCAGATCCATGTCGTGCTCGACGAGCAGGATGCTCATGCCCTCGCCGCGCAGCTGGCGCAGCACGCCGGCGAGCGCCTGCTTCTCCTTCAGGCGCAGACCGGCGGCCGGCTCGTCGAGCAGCAGCAGCGCCGGGTCGGTGCACAGCGCGCGCGCGATCTCCATCAGGCGTTGCGGCCCGAGCGCGAGGTTGCCGGCCAGCTCGTGCATCTGCTCGCGCATGCCGATGCGCTCGAGCTGGCGCTCGGCCTCGCGCAGGAGCTGGCGCTCCTCGGCGCGCTCCAGGCGCAGCATCGCCGCCAGCGTGCCGCCGCGCCCGCGGCCGTGCGCTCCGAGCGCGACGTTCTCGAGCACCGTCATCGTCGGGATCATCTTGACGTGCTGAAAGGTGCGGCCCAGCCCCAGCCGCGCGATCTCGCGCGACCGCAGGCCGGCCACCGCCCGGCCGCGGTAGCGCACGGCGCCCGCCGTCAGCGTCAGCAGGCCGGTGACGAGGTTGAACAGCGTCGACTTGCCGGCGCCGTTGGGGCCGATCAGGCCGACAATCTCGCCGGCGCGCACGTCGAAGCTGACGTTGTTGACGGCGACCAGACCGCCGAACTCCTTGCGCACCGCCTCGACCTGCAGCACCGTCTCGCCGTGCGCCGGGCGCGCGCGCTCGGTCAGCGGCGCCGCGTCGCGCCAGTCGACGGCGCGCGACTTGCGCGGCAGCCGCGCGTCGATGAACGACCAGACGCCGTCGCGCGCATAGGTCAGCACCAGCACGAGGATGATGCCGAACACGATCAGCTCGTAGTTGCCGCTGCCGCCGAACAGCCTGGGCAGCAGCACCTGGAGCTGATCCTCCATGATCTTGACGATGCCGGCGCCGACGATCGCGCCCCACACGTGGCCGATGCCGCCGAGCACGCCCATGAACAGGAACTCGATGCCCCACTTCAGGCCGAACGGCGACGGATTGACGGTGCGCTGGAAGTGCGCGACCAGCCAGCCCGACAGCGACGCGATCAGCGCCGCCAGCACGAACACCGTGACCTTGTAGCGGAAGGTGTTGATGCCCATCGCCTCGGCCATCGTCGCGCCGCCCTTGAGGGCGCGCAGCGCGCGGCCGGTGCGCGAGTCGAGCAGGTTCATCGCGCCGAACGCCGACAGCAGCAGCAGCAGCCACAGCAGGTAGTAGAAGCTGCGCCCGGTGTTGAGCGTGGCGCCGAACACCTCGATCGGCGCGATGCCGAGCAGGCCGTCGTACTTGCCGAGCGCGTCGAGGTTGCCGAACAGGTAGTACAGCGACAGGCCCCAGGCGATGGTGGCCAGCGGCAGGTAGTGGCCCGACATGCGCAGCGTCAGCGCCGCCAGCACGAGGGCGCAGACGAACGTGAGCGCCAGCCCGGCGAACACCGTGATCCACGGCGACATCTGGTAGGTGACGTTGAGCCAGGCCGCCGTGTAGGCGCCCAGGCCGACGAACGCCGCCTGGCCGAACGAGGTGAGGCCGGCGATGCCCGTCAGCAGCACCAGGCCGATCACGACCAGCGCATACAGCCCGATGTAGTTGAGCTGGGTGATCCAGAACTCCGGTGTCGGCAGCACCGGGATCAGCGCCATCACGACGATGAAGACGGCGAGCAGCAGGCGGCGCGTCTTCATCAATGCTCCTCGTCGTCGGCGTGCGGGTCGGTGAACGAGCGCCACAGCAGCACGGGCAGGATGACGGTGAAGACGATCACTTCCTTGAACGCGCTGGCCCAGAACGCGCCGAACGACTCGAGCAGGCCGACGAACAGCGCCCCGGCGGCGGCCGCCGGGTAGCTCGCGAGCCCGCCGAAGATGGCGGCGACGAAGCCCTTCAGGCCGATCAGGAAGCCCGAGTCGTAGAACACCGTCGTCGTCGGCCCGATCAGCAGGCCCGACAGCGCGCCGAACAGGGCCGCCAGAAGAAAGGTGAGCTTGCCCGCGCCATTGCTCGAGATGCCCATCAGGCGCGCGCCGAGCCGGTTGACGGCGGTGGCGCGCAGCGCCTTGCCGTACAGCGTCTTCTCGAAGAACAGCCACAGCGCGACGATCAGCGCGAGCGAGACGCCGAAGATGATGACGACCTGGCCCGACAGCGTCAGTGCGCCGGCCGCGAAGCGCGAATCCCAGAAGCTCGGATTGCGGAAGCCCTCGGCGCCGAAGAACACGAGCCCGAGGCCGACGAGCGAGAAATGCACGCCGACCGAGACGATCAGCAGCACCAGCACCGTCGCGTCGGCCAGCGACTGGTAGGCCAGCCGGTAGATCAGCGGCCCGAGCGGCGCGACGATCGCCAGCGTCAGCAGGCTCTGCACGACGAGCGGGAACTGGCGCGGCGCCGCCCACAGCGTGACCGCGGTAACGACGACCGGAACCGCCAGCCGGCGCGCCGCATCCATGGCGATGCGTGCGGCGCCGCGGCCGTGGCGCACGTCGGCGATGCCGTCGAGCACGGCCGCCGCGACGCCCAGCGCCAGCAGCAGCCAGACGCTGCCCGGCACCGTGCCGAGCTGCAGCATCGCCAGCGTCAGCGCGCCATAGGCGACGAACTCGCCCTGCGGGATGAAGATGACTCGCGTGACGGCGAACACGAGCACGAGCGACAGCGCGAGCAGCGCATAGATCGCACCGTTGGTCGCACCATCGAGGGCGAGGATGCCGGCGATCGAGAGGTCCATGTCAGTGCCGCCCGGCCGCCAGCAGGTACTGACGCGCCCCCAGGGCCACGAAGGGGCCCTTGCCGGGCCCGGGGGGCAGCGAGCGAAGCGAGCGTGGGGGTCGTTTCATCTTGGCGGGGGGGTACAACAAAATGCCCGGGCTGGTCAGCCCGGGCATCGCGGCGGCAGTGCGGACTTTACTCGACCTTCCAGTCGCCGTTGACGACCTTGAGCAGCACGCCCGTCTCGTTCGTGAAGCCCCAGTGGTCGTCCTTGGTCCAGTTCATCACGCCGTGCGAGAAGATCGTGCGGCCCATGCCCTCGATCGCGTCGCGCAGCGCGGCGCGGAACTCGGGCGTGCCGGGCTTGCCCTTCTTCAGCGCGACGGGCACCGTCTTCTCGAGCACGATCAGCGTGTCGTAGGCGTGGCCGGCGAACTGGTTGCGGTTGCCCGCACCGTAGGCCTTCTCGTACTTCTGCACGAAGTCGATCGCCAGCTTCTTGCTCGGGTGGCTATCGGGCAATTGCTCGGCGATGACGGCCGGGCCCGAGACGACGTAGGCGCCTTCGACATCCTTGCCGCCGACGCGCATCAGGTCGCGCGTGGCCGCGGCGTGCGTCTGGTAGATCTTGCCCTTGTAGCCGCGCTCGATGACGCCCTTGTGCGGCATCGCGGCACCGCTGCCCGAAGCGACGATCAGGATCGCGTCGGGGTTGGCCGAGACGAGCTTGAGCGCCTGCGCCGTGACGCTGGTGTCAGGGCGAGCGAAGCGCTCGACGGCCGTCACCTTGATGCCGTTCTTGTCGGCCAGCGCCGAGAAGTCCTTGAGCCAGCCCTCGCCGTAGGCGTCGGTATAGCCGAGAAAGCCGACGGTCTTGACGCCCGTCTTCTTCATGTGCTCGATGATCGGGTGCGACATCACCGAGTTGGACTGCGGCAGGCGAAAGCTCCAGTGGTCCTTGCCCGGCGGCAGCTGCGCCGGCGAGAACATCAGCTGCACCGTCTTGGCTTCGGCAGCGGTGTCGGCCATCGCGATCGCGACCGGGGTCGCCGCCGAGCCCATGATGACGTCGACCTTGTCCTCGGTGACGAAGCGCTTGGCGTTCTTCGCGCCGTTGGTCGGGTCGGTCGCGTCGTCGAGGATGATCAGGTTGACCTTCTCGCCGGCGATCGTCTGCGGCCACAGCGCGAAGTAGTTCTTCATCGGGATGCCGAGGCCCGATGCGGGGCCGGTCAGCGGCAGGCTCACGCCCAGCGTCAGGTCGGCGCGGGCGACGCCGGCGGCGAAACAGGCAGCCAGCGCGACGGCGATCGGTCGAGTCAACTTCATCATGCGGGGTCTCCTTGGTGTGCTCGGTCGGTTGATGGTTATGCGCCGTCGCGGTCGATGCGGACGGCCGGGGTGAACGCAATCCCGGCGCGAGCCAGTGGCGCCGCGACGATAGCGTGGGATCTCGATCGCATCATCGGCATTGGCCCTAGTGTCCGGCTAGGTCGCGGGCCGCAGCACGCCGGGACCGCCGGCGTACAACTGCTCGACGAGCGCCGCGCGGTGCGCCAGCACGGCGCGCTGGTTGATCGAGCCCTTGTCGGTGACTTCGCCGCGGTCGATCGACGGCGGCTCGGCGAGCACCATGGCGCGCGCGACGCGGCTCGCGCTGCCCGTGCCCTCGCGCCAGGCCTGGTCGACGAGCGCCTGGAACAGGTCCTGCACCGCCGCATGCGCCAGCACGTCGGCGGCGGTCGCGTCGGCCGGCAGCGCGGCGAGCCGGCGGCATTCGTCGAGACGCGGGAAGAACAGCACGCCGACGTCGTCACGGTCGAGGCCTGCGACGACGGCGTCCTGCACATAGGGCGCGCCGGCCGCGATCAGCTTCGCGCGCAGCGGCCCGACGCTGACGAAGGTGCCGGTGGCGAGCTTGAAGTCCTCGGCGATGCGACCGTCGAAGACGAGGCCGCGCTGCGGGTCGGCGGGGTCGACGAACTTCGCGGCGTCGCCGGTTCGGTACCAGCCTTCTTCGTCGAAGGCTTCGCCGGTGAGCGCCGGCTCGCGCCAGTAGCCCGGCATCACGTTGGGGCCGCGAAAGCGCACTTCGAGCTTGCCGTCGGCCGGCACCAGCTTGGCTTCGACGCCGGGGCACGGCAGGCCGATGCAGCCGGCCCGGCTGCCGGGCGCGAGCGCGAACATCGACGACGGCGCCGTCTCCGTCATGCCCAGGCCCGTCAGCATCGCGATGCGCTCGCCGATGGTGCGCTCGGCGAGCCGCTCGAGCTGCTCCCAGACGTGCGCCGACAACCCGGCGCCGGCATACATGAATGCCTTGACGCGCCGGAACAGCGAGGCGCGCAGCGCGTCGTCGAGCTCCATCGCCGAAGCGATCTCCTCGAAACCCTTGGGCACGTTGAAATAGATCGTCGGCGAGATCTCGCGCAGGTTGCGCAGCGTCTCGCAGATGCCGGCGGCCGTCGGCTTGCCTTCGTCGATGTAGAGCGTGCCGCCGTTGTAGAGCGCGATGCCGACGTTGTGGTTGCCGCCGAAGGTGTGGTTCCACGGCAGCCAGTCGACGAGCACCGGCGGTTCGTCGCCGAGGAAGGCGAGCGACTGGCGCAGCATCTGCTGGTTGGCGCACAGCATGCGGTGCGTGTTGATCACGCCCTTGGGCTGCTTTGTCGAGCCCGAGGTGAAGAGGAACTTGACGATCGTGTCGGGGCCCGTCTTGGCGTGCGCGGCGTCGACCCCGGCGCCGGGCGCGGTGGCGAGCAGCTCGGCGAACGGCGTGCTCGCGCGGCCTTCGAGCGCACCCTCGGTCAGCACGACCTCGACGTCGCTGCCGACCGTCGCTGCGATCGCACGTCCGTAGGCGGCGCCCGACGCGAACACCAGCCCCGGCGTCAGGGTGCCGAGGATGTGGCGCAGCTTGCCGAAATCCTGCGACACCAGCGAATAGGCCGGCGACACCGGCGCGTAGGCAATGCCGGCCCACATCGCGCCGAAGGCCAGCGTGACGTGCTCCAGGTCGTTGTCCGACAGGATCGCGACCGGCCGCTCGGCCGACAGGCCGCGCGCGACCAGCGCCTGGCCGACGGCGCGCGCGCGCGCCAGCATCTGCGCATAGCTGATCGTGCGCCAGTCGCCGCCGCGCTCGCGCCGCGCCATGAAGACGCGGTCGGGAGCAACCTCGGCCCAGTGCGCGAGGCGGTCGGTCAGACGCTCGGGATAGGGCTGCAAAGCCTCGGTCGAGCGCAGCACGACGGCGCCGTCGGCGCGCCGCTCGACGCTCGCCGACAGGCAGCCGCCGACGCGCGCCGGCCGGTACTTCGCGCGCGCCGCACCGCTCACGCCTTCTCCACCTTGCCGGCACGCTTCTCGAGGAAGGCGCGCACACGCTGCTTGGCGGCGTCGTCGCCCTGCGCGATGGCGGCCATCAGCGACTCGACGAACAGGCCGTCGGGTTGCGACATGTCGGCGATGCGCGGCAGGGCCTGCATCACGGCGAAGTTGGACAGCGGCGCGTTGGCGGCGATGCGCTGCGCCAGCTCGCAACCCTTGGCGAAGCCCGCACCGTCGGCGACGACGTACTGCGACAGGCCGCGCACCAAGCCCTCCTGAGCGTCGAGCACGCGTCCGGTGAGCATCATGTCCGTCATGCAGGCGACGCCGGCCAGCCGCGGCACGCGCGCCGAACCGCCGCCGCCGACGAAGATGCCGCGCTGCCCCTCCGGCAGGCCGTAGTAGGCGCTCTGCTCGGCGACGCGGATGTGCGCGCTGCTCGCGAGCTCGAGCCCGCCGCCCACGACGGCGCCGTGCAGCACGGCGACCACCGGCACGCGGCCGAACTGGATCGCGTCCATCACCCCATGCCAGGCGCGCGAATGCAGCACGCCCTCGGCGACGCTGCGCTCCGACAGCTCCGACAGATCGAGCCCGGCGCAGAAGTGCGCGCCCTCGCCAGTGAGCACGACGGCGCCCACGTCGTCGGGCAGGTTGACGAAGCAGGTGTGCAGCTGCGCGATCAGCGGATCGTTGAGCGCGTTGCGCTTGGCCGGGCGGTTCAGCCGCACGTGCAGCAGCGGGCCGCTGCGCTCCGTCGCCAGCAGGTCCAGGTTCGCCAACAGGCCGCCGGCAGGAACGAATTCGAGGTTCATCGGGACGTCCAGTTGCTTGGCAATGTTAAGCAATCGGGGCGCACCGGATCACCGGGTATTCCCTGCGCGTATCGATCAGCGTCGCCGACAGGGCGGTTTCCTGAATACTTATATTGTTTAATGAAGATGGCGCGTCGCGGTCGCCATGTGCCTACACTGGCAGCAACCCCACAAAGAGCCCTTCGCATGAACGCCGCCGACCTGATCGCTATCGACACCCACACGCACGCCGAGGTGTCGTGCTGGAATCCGTTCGACAAGTACGGCGAGGAGTACGACCGCGCCGCCGACAAGTACTTCAAGTCGAACCGCCGGCCGACGATCGACGAGACCATCGCCTACTACCGCGAACGCCGCATCGGGCTCGTCATGTTCATGGTCGACGCCGAGGCGCAGCTCGGCCGGCGCCGCATCCCCAACGAAGAGATCGCCGAGGCCGCCGCCAAGAACAGCGACGTGATGATCGCCTTCGCCAGCATCGACCCTCACAAGGGGAAGATGGGCGCGCGCGAGGCGCGCAAGCTGATCGAGGAGCACGGCGTCAAGGGCTTCAAGTTCCACCCGACGGTGCAGGGCTTCTACCCCCACGACAAGATGGCGTGGCCGATCTACGAAGTGATCGCCGAGCACAAGCTGCCCGCCATCTTCCACAGCGGCCATTCGGGCATCGGCAGCGGCATGCGCTGCGGCGGCGGCCTGCGCCTCGAGTACAGCAACCCGATGCACCTCGACGACGTGGCGATCGCCTTCCCCGACATGCAGATCGTCATCGCGCACCCGTCGTTCCCGTGGCAGGACGAGGCCCTGTCGGTGGCGATGCACAAGCCCAACGTGTGGATCGACCTGTCGGGCTGGAGCCCGAAGTACTTCCCGCCGCAGCTCGTGCAGTACGCCAACACGCTGCTGCGCGACCGCGTGCTGTTCGGCTCCGACTACCCGCTGATCACACCCGACCGCTGGATGAGCGACTTCGAGCAAGGCGGCTTTCGCGACGAGGTCAAGCCGCTGATCCTCAAGGAGAACGCGATGCGGCTGCTCGGGCTGGGCTGAGGGCGCCCGCTCGGCAAATCAGGGCGTCTCTCGCCTTCAGCTCAGCCGCACCGCGTTGTGCCCTGATCTTGCACGCGGGAGCGGGCGTACCTGCGCTGCAGCCTCGATGGCGCAGCGGCTACGCACCGAATCGAAACCGGCTGGCCTCGAGATACTCCTCCAGCAGTTCCATCGCCACCCATCGCCGACCGAGCTTCTCGGCGACGGCCCCGGCCGTGTTCGAGCCGGCGAACGGATCGACCACAAGGTCACCTTCATCGGTCAGGAGCTTGATGAAGAACTCGGGCAACGCGGCCGGGAAGCGAGCCGGGTGAATCTTCGTGCCCGATTCCTTGCAGCGCATCGTGTACGGATCGTTGGCCGCGTTGTTGCCGGCGATGAGCATGTCGTTCGCCAGCTGGTCTTCCAGTACGTTGGAAGGGATCGACCCACCTGATTCGATCTTGTCGAAGGATGAAGTGATGTTGTGGCCCGAGGGGCGCACTGTCGCCTTCACGCCCCGCTTCGCAAGTCGGATCATGTCCGCGCTGTAGGGCTTGAGCACACGCCGGTTGTCGGCCTTGGGGAACGGAGTTTTGGAGAGCCACCAGACGTGTTCGACGGAATCCTTGATCCGCACGCGGCGGACGGTGACCCATTCGGCGGGCACCGGCATCTTCGCCGGGTTGTACCAGTAACACTCTTGAGCGAGATGGAAGCCGATCTCCTCCACCAGTGCAATCATCAGCTTGTAGTGATATAGCGAGCGTGTCGGCGTGCCGGGGTTCCAGCTCCCGCCAATGTTGAGCACAAAGCTGCCATCGTCAGCGAGCACGCGGTACACCTCGCGCGCGAACGGGAGGAACCAGCCCACGTAGTCGGCCTTGCTGACGTTGCCGTACTCCTTCTTGAAGTGGAGTGCGTAAGGTGGCGACGTGAACGCGAGATTCACCGACCTGTCGGGCAGCGCCTTCAGGAGTTCCCGCGAGTCGCCCAGGTAGGCTGCCCCGGCAGTCGTCTCATAGAACGGCTCCACGCTCCGCATGTAGCCCTTCGGATGCGACTGCGCCGGGGCGAACAAGCTCGGTTGTGGAGCGTCAACGATCTTGTTCATTCGAGGCTCGTCAAGTCAGTTGCTACCATGCGGCCGAGTCGATTGTACGCATAAATACGTTGACAACGTCAACCCATTCCGAACCCGCGTCGATTGATCCAGCAGGGTGGATCAGTCAAGCCGAAGCGGCCCGACTTCGCAGCGTAACCCGTCAAGCCATAGCAAAGCTGGTCAGTAGCGGCCGGCTGCGCACTGTAGCTATCGGCGGGCGAGTCCTCGTGAGCCGCGCGGACGTCACGACATTCGAGCCGCTGCCGGCCGGGCGGCCGAAGGGGGCAGGCCGTGAGTAGCACGACGCTGGACGCCATCCGGGAGCTTCTTGGGCAGTGCTCGCCCGAAGAGGAGGCCGTGCTGTTCGGCGAGATGCGCGCGCGGCACTTGATCCACGAGTTCGAGCGCGTGATCGGGGCGCCAGCGGAGATGATCCTTGAGGCTGTGCACCGCGCCCCGGAGTTGACGCGCCGCATGCTCAGGGGCGTGATCGCAGACGCGGCGTTCCGCTCATTTGTTGTGCCGTCGATTGCGCCGCATGGCTGGCGCGACGTGACGCCCGAAGGCAACTTCGCGTATGACTACAAGCTCGACGATGGCACCGGCCCGATCACCGTGCAGGTCAAGCTGCAGCGCAGCGAGCGAGGCGCAGCCGCTGTCAAGGACGGGAAGCGTTACGGCTTCGCGGGGGAAGTCTTCGTGACCGAGACGCAGAAGACGCGCAGCGGCACCGATGGCGATGACAACCAGACTCGCCCGTACCGCTATGGCGAGTTCGACATCCTCGCGGTGTCGATGCAACCGTCCACGGGGCAGTGGGATCGGTACATGTACACCCTCGGACGTTGGCTGCTTCCGGGCAAGAAGGCTGGAGAGATGGCCACCCTGCAACCCGTAGCAAAGACGCCTGACGACTGGTGGACGGACGATCTCCGCGTTGCCATGCGATGGTTCCGGGCCGACGATGCCGGCCGGCGCCTGAGCCTTGCCGCCAAGGCGCCATCGAAGCGGCCGGCAAAGAAGGCCGCCTCACGCGGCAGCAAACGGCGCGTGTAGTGCCCGCCTACCGTAGCATCGCCGCGCAGCCCCTCACGCTTGCGCGAGCAGTAGCTGGTGCGGCAGCGAGCCATCGAACAGCGTGCCGCCGGGGATCGGGCGGCCGTTGACTGCGGCGCGCTCGACGAGCGCGGCTTCCGTGTCGTCGTCACCGTCGGTCGCATCGACGGCCACCAGCGCCGGCACGCCCGCCGCACCCAGGCGCCGCATCATGCGCTGCGCCAGACACAGCCGCTCGTGCGTCGCCGCATCGAGAGCGGTGTCGTCGAGTCGCGCACGCCAGTCGGCGGGCGTACCGCCGAGGGCTGCGGCCACGGCCGCAGCCAGCACGCCGGCATCGGCGATGTCGCGCCCGTCGACCCAGCGCGCACGCTGGATCCCGGCGAGCGCCGCGCGTTCGAACGCCGGCGCGTGGCGCGCGACGGCACACAGCGCACGCGTCGCCGGCATCGAGTCGAACGGCAGCGGCGGGTCGGCGTCGACCACCTGGCGGAAGTAGGTGTCGCTGAACGGCTGGCCCGACAGTTGCGCGATGCGCCGATCGGCGTGGCGGATGTGCGCCGCCATCGCCGGGTCGAGCCGGCGCCCGGGGTCGCCTGCGAACAGGCCGGTCGGCAGCGCATGCACGCGCCATGCGCCGTCGCGCGCGAGCGCGTCGAGCGCCGGCGTCGCGCCCCAGCACCAGCCGCACAGCGGGTCGTGGAGGTAGACGAGCGTGGCGCCGGGCATCAGTAGGCGACGGTGAAGCGCTGCCGCACGTGCCGCGGCGACTCGATCTCGTCGAGGATCGCGACCGCCAGGTCGCCCACCGTCAGGTGCGCCGGCTGGCCGTCGGGCTGCAGCAGCGGCGTGTCGCCGCCGAGGCGGAAACCGCCGCGGCTCGGGCCGGGTTCGAGGATCACCGCCGGCGACACGAAGCTCCAGTCGAGCGCGTCTTCCTTGCGCATCATCTCGAGCGCGTCGCGCGCCGCCAGCGCGCCCTGCTTCCACTCGGCCGGGAACTGCGGCGTGTCGACCAGTTGCACGCCCGGCGCGACGTAGAGGCTTCCGGCGCCGCCGACGACGAGCAGGCGCTTGACGCCGGCGCGCTTGACGCCCTCGACGATTGCGCGCGTGCCGCGGCCGAACTCGGCAAAGATGTCGGCATTCTTCCAGCCGGGGTTGTAGGCGCTGATCACGGCGTCGTGGCCGGTCGCCGCGGCAGCGACCTGCGCCGCGTCGAGCACGTCGGCCTGCGCGACCGCCAGACGCGGCTGCGCGGCGATCTTCGCCGGAGTGCGCGCCAGTGCCGTCACTTCATGGCCGCGCTTGAGCGCTTCGGCAAGGAGGGCGCCGCCGACGAATCCGGTGGCGCCGATCAAGGCGAGCTTCATGGGTCTGCTCCTGTCTGCAATTGAACCTGCCACCACCTTACCCCCGCGCAGCGCACGCACCAAGACGGCTGCGCCGCCTTCTGATTTAAGCTGCGCTTCACGATGGATCGACTGCGACGCATGGCCGTGTTCGCCGAAGTGGTCGACAGCGGCTCGATGACGGCGGCGGGCGGCCGGCTCGGCATCAGCGCCTCGGCGGTCAGCCAGCAGTTGCGCCAGCTCGAACGCCAGATCGGCATGACGCTGCTGCACCGCTCGACGCGCAAGCTCACGCTGACCGAGGCCGGCGCGCGCTTCCATGCAGGCTGCGCCGAGATGCTGGCCGCCGCGCGGCGCGCCGAGCAGGCCGTCGAAGGTGCGCCACGCCATCGAGGCGCTGCGCAGCCTGTTCACGCCGCCCGCGCCGGCGCGGCGGAGCGCGGCTTGATGCGAACGCTCATTCGCGCCGAGCCCGGCCAGCGCCTCGGCGCCACACTCGGCACGCTCGCGGCGGCGCTCGTGCTCGCCGGCTGCGCGTCGGTCTCGCGCCCGGGGCGCGACGGGCCGATGCCGAGCCCGCCTTCCGGCCTCGCCGCGACGCCCGATGCCGAGCCGCGCGTCGAGCCGCTGCGCAGCGGCGGGCCCAACAAGCCGTACACGATCAACGGCCGCAACTACGTGCCGCAGACGCGCGACGCGCCGCTGGCCGAGCGCGGCCTGGCGTCGTGGTACGGCCGCGCCTTCCACGGCCGGCCGACGGCCAGCGGCGAGATCTACGACATGCACGCGATGACGGCGGCGCACCCGACGATGGCGCTGCCCAGCTATGCGCGCGTGCGCAACCCGGCCAACGGCCGCGAAGTCGTCGTTCGCGTCAACGACCGCGGGCCGTTCGTGGCGGGGCGCGTCATCGACCTCAGCTACACGGCGGCGCTGCGCCTGGGCGTGCTCGGCGGCGTGGCGCCGGTCGAGGTCGAGCGGCTGACGCATGAAGCGATCCGCAGCGGGGCGTGGCGGCGCGACGCGCCGGGGGACACGCGGTCGGCTGCCGCGACGGCGGCCGCCGTCGTGCCCGCGGCCGCAGCCGTCACATCAACCGCACCCGTCGCCGATGTCGCCACCGGAACGCCGGCAACCAGCGGCGATCCGGCCGTCGCTACGCCGCATCCCGTCGCAGCACCGGCCGTGATCGAGACGACAGACCTGCCGCTCGCAGCCTCACCCGCCATCGCGGCGCCGGCCGCCGCCTCGGCGCAACCGACCACCGCGCCGGGCTGGTGGGTGCAGCTCGGCGCGTTCCGCCAGCGCGACGGCGCGCTCGGCTTCCAGCAGCGCGTCGCGGCCGAGCTGGCCTGGCTCGCGCCGCTGCTCGCGCTGACCGAGGAGCGCTCGCTGCACCGGCTGCAGGCCGGCCCCTATGCGAGCCGCGACGAAGCCGCGGGCGTCGCCGCGCGCGTGCGCGAGGCGCTGCGCCTCGTGCCGGTGCTCGTCGAGCGGCGCTGACGGATCGCAGCATCGGTTCCTGATGGCGCGCCGCCCGCTCAGGCCGCGGATCGGTCATTCCCAAATCTGAAGTCCCGCCCGCTATTGAAGCCGCCCGCGTTTGCGCTCATGCTCGCGTCCAACCGACGAAGGGGGCATGGAATGGCTCAGCCGATCACTTTCGTCGTGCCCGGTCAGGCGCAAGCGCCCGAATCCGTGCGCGGCGCGGCGCAGGCGCCGCTGCCTGCGGGGCTGGCGCAGGGCCGCATCAAGCAGTCGGTGCGTGTCGGCCTGCAGCGCGCGGGCGGCGGCGAGGTGCGCGTCACGGCGGTGCCGGGCGAAGACGTCGTCGTGCTGCACATCGCCGGCGGCCCGGCGCTGACGCTGCACCCCGAGACGGCGCGCGACCTGCTGCTCGCGCAGGGCGACACCCGGCGCGGCGCGACGCGCGGCGGCGCGCCCGCGGCGCCGCCCGTCGAAGTGCGCGTACCGGCGCAACTGCAGTGGCGCGGCCTCGAAGCCGGCGTCGCCACACGCGGCACGACGCGCGGGTTTCTCGGCAACGTGCTGCTCGCGGCGATCGATGTCGTCACCGGCCGCGCCGCCGATCCGGCCGCCGACTTCGTGGCGAGCCGGGTCGTGCAGCGTGTCGACGCGCAGGTCGATGCGGGCGTCTACCGGCTGCAGCCCGAGGCGCTGGCGCCGCTCAAGGGCACGGGCGGCGCGCTGGCGCAGATCGACGCCGTCGATGCGCCGCAGCTCGTCTTCGTGCACGGCACGTTCTCGAACACGGCGGGCACCTTCGGCAAGCTCTGGAGCGAGCATCCACAGCGCGTGCGCGCGCTGTTCGCGCACTACCGCGGCCAGGTCCACGCGCTCGACCATCCGACGCTCGGCGCGAGCCCGATCGACAACGCGCTGATGCTGGCGCGCGCCTGCCCGCCCGGCACGCGGCTGCACCTGGTCACGCATTCGCGCGGCGGTCTGGTCGCCGAAGTGCTGGCGCGCGCCTGCGGCGACCCGCAGGCCGCGGCCGCGGCGGCGGAACACTTCGCGGGCGCGGCGTACCGGGGGCAGCGCGAGGCGCTGGCGGCGCTGGCCGAGGTCGCGCGCACGCGGCGGCTGCGCGTCGAGCGCATCGTGCGCGTCGCCTGTCCGGCGCGCGGCACGCTGCTGGCGTCGAAGCGCCTCGACGCCTATCTCTCGGTGTTCCAGTGGACGCTGCAGCTCGCCGGCATCCCGGTCGCGCCGGCGCTCATCGACTTTCTCGGCGAAGTGGCGCAGCGCCGCGCCGACCCGGCGCTGATCCCGGGCCTCGCGGCGCAGATTCCCGACAGCCCGCTGGTGCGCTGGCTGCATGCGCTCGACGCGCCGCTGCCGGGCGAGTTGCGCGTCGTCGCCGGCGACGTCGAGGGCGACTCCGTCGTCTCCTGGCTGAAGACTCTGCTGGCCGACGGCTACTACTGGACCGACAACGACCTCGTCGTGCAGACGCGCTCGATGTACGGCGGCGCGCCGCGCGAGGCCGGTGCATCGTTCGTGCTCGACCAGGGCGGCAAGGTCACGCACTTCGGCTACTTCGCCAACGAGCGCAGCGCCGACGCCATCGTCGGCGCGCTGCTGCACGACGCGCCGCCGGGCTTTCGCGCAATCGGCCCGCTGTCGTGGTCCGGCGCGTCGGCCACCGGCGTGCGTGCACGCCGCGCCGGCGCCGCCGCCGAGCTGCCCGCCGTGTTCCTGCTGCCCGGCATTCTCGGCAGCAACCTGAAGGTGGGCGGCAAGCGCATCTGGCTCGGCGCCGGCCTGATCAACGGCCTGAAGCGCCTCGACTACGCGCCCGGCCGACCCGACGGCGTCGAGCCCGACGGCCCGGTCGGCCTGATCTACGACGAGCTCGCCGACTTCCTCGCCGCGACGCATGAAGTCGTCGAGTTCGCGTTCGACTGGCGCGTGCCGATCGAGCAGGAGGCGCGGCGCCTCGCCACCGCCGTCGACGCCGCGCTCGATGCACGCAAGGCCAGCGGCCAGCCGGTGCGCATCGTCGCGCACTCGATGGGCGGCGTGCTGGCGCGCACGATGCAGCTCGAAAAGCCGAAGACCTGGCAGCGCCTGATGGCGCACCCCGAGGCGCGGCTGCTGATGCTCGGCACGCCCAACGGCGGCTCGTGGGCGCCGATGCAGGTGCTCTCGGGCGACGACACCTTCGGCAACACGCTGACGGCGTTCGGCGCGCCGTTCCAGGACCGCGCGGCGCGCGAGATGATGGCGCGCTTCCCCGGCTTCATCCAGCTGCAGGCGGCGCTGCTCGACGACGCGCAGGGCCTGGCGCGCGCCGAAACCTGGCAGCGCCTCGCCGCCGACGATCTGGCGCGCGTGCGCGAACACAACTGGTGGCACGCCGACCAGCTGCAGCTCACGGCCTACGAATGGGGCGCACCGCCGCAGGCCGTGCTCGACCAGGCCGTCGCGCTGCGCCGGCGCCTCGACGCGCAGCGCGAGCGCGACCTGCCGGCCTTCGCCGCCAAGCTGCTGCTCGTCACCGGCCACGCGCGCTTCACGCCCGACGGTTTCGAGATCGGCAACGAGGGTCTCGTCTATCTGAACGCGCCCGAAGGCGGCGACGGCCGGGTCATGCACGCCAGCGCGCGGCTGCCGGGGGTGCGCACCTGGGCGCTCGACTGCGAGCACGGCAGCCTGCCCGCCGAGACGGCGGCATTCGGCGCCTTCCTCGAGCTGCTGCAGCGCGGCGACACGGCGCAGCCGGTCCTGCGTGCGCTGCCCGAGGTGCCGCCGACGCGCGGCGCCGCCGCTCCGGTGCCACACCTGCGCGTGCGCCCGTCGCG
>CAYJLV010000022.1:0-65755 GCA_964371405.1 uncultured Burkholderiaceae bacterium | reverse complement strand
TCGACTGCGGCGCCGCCGTCGCGCACATCATGCAGCCGGCGATCCGCCAGTACTACCAGCTCGAGGAGCTCTGGGGCGACAAACCGGTGCGCATGAAGCTCGAGTCGGAGACGAAGTCTTCGTTGCCGAAGGCCGCGCCGGTCGCCGCGAAAGGAGCGTCGGCCGACAAGGCGGCGCCAGCGAAGAAGGCCGTCGCGAAGAAGGCCGCGCCGGGCAAGAAGGCCGCGCCGAAGAAGGCGCCGGCGAAGAAGGCCGCGCCGAAGAAGGCCGTGACGCGCACCGTCGGCGTGAAGCGCGCGGCCGCGAAGGCGCCGGCTGCGAAGAAGGCAGCGCCGAAGAAGTCCTCGGCCAGGCGCTGATGCACGGCCGCCGACTGCCGAAGGCTGGCGCGCGGCCGTTGAACGGCGAAAGCTGACGTGCGTCTCCTCCTCATCGCCGTGGGCCAGCGCCTGCCGGCTTGGGCGCAGACGGCCTGGGACGACTACGCCAAGCGCTTTCCGCCCGAGCTGCGACTCGAGCTCAAGGCGGTGAAGGCGGAGTCGCGCGACGGGCGGCCCGCAGCGGCGCTGATGGCGGCCGAGGGCGCGCGCATCGAGGCCGCCTTGCCCCGCGGCGTGCGCCGCGTCGCGCTCGACGAGCGCGGCGAGCGCGTCACGACGCGCGAGCTGGCGGCGCGCCTCGGCGTCTGGCAGCGCGGCGGACGCGACGTCGCGCTGCTCGTCGGCGGCCCCGACGGCCTCGATGCCGCGCTGAAGGAGGGCGCCGACGAACGGCTGCGCCTGTCGGACCTGACGCTGCCGCATGCCTTCGTGCGCGTGCTGCTCGCCGAGGCGCTGTACCGCGCCTGGTCGCTGGCCGCCGGTCACCCGTATCACCGCGAATGAATCGGCTCCTCATGGCGACGCACGACTTCGTCTACCTCGCTTCGCAGAGCCCGCGGCGGCGCCAGCTGCTCGCGCAGATCCAGGTGCGCCACGAGCTGCTGCTGCCGGGTGCCGACGAGGACGCCGAGGCGCTCGAAGCCGAGCGCGCCGGCGAATTGCCGGCCGACTACGTCGTGCGCGTGACGCGCGCCAAGCTTGTGGCCGCGCGCACACGACTCGATCGCTCGCGACTGCCTCTCGCGCCGATCCTGTGCGCCGACACGACGGTCGCGCTCGGCCGGCGCATCCTCGGCAAGCCGCGCGACGCGACCGATGCGATCGTGACGCTCGGGCACCTGAGCGGTCGCACGCACCGCGTGATCACGGCCGTCGCCGTGTGGGATGGTCGGCGCGCGCGCTGCGCGGCGCAGGTCTCGCATGTGCGTTTCGCCACCGTGCCGCGCGCCGAGATCGAGACCTACGTCGCGCGCGGCGAGCCGTTCGGCAAGGCCGGCGCCTATGCGATCCAGAGCGAGGCAGCGCGCTGGATCGAGCACATCGACGGCAGCCACTCCAGTATCATGGGTTTGCCGCTGTACGAGACGGCGCGCCTGCTGCGGCAGGCGGGCGTCCGGTTCGGCTGACGCACCGCCGACGAGATGCAAGACATCCTGATCAACTGGACGCCGCAGGAAACGCGGGTCGCGATCGTCGAGAACGGCGCCGTCCAGGAGCTGCACCTCGAGCGCGCGCTCGAACGCGGGCTGGTCGGCAACATCTATGCCGGCCGCGTCGCGCGCGTGCTGCCGGGCATGCAGTCGGCCTTCGTCGACATCGGCCTCGAACGCGCCGCGTTCCTGCACGTTGCCGACCTGCACCTCGCCAACATGCCGGCGCGCAACGGCGCCGGCGACGCGGCACCGCCGCCGATCGAGCGACTCGTGTTCGAGGGCCAACCGCTGACGGTGCAGGTGATCAAGGACCCGATCGGCACCAAGGGTGCGCGCCTGTCGTCGCAGATCAGCATCGCCGGCCGGCTGCTGGTCTTCCTGCCGCAGGACGAGCGCATCGGCATCAGCCAGAAGATCGGTTCGCCCGAGCTGCGCGAGCAACTTCGCGCGCGCATGGCGCTGCTGGCCGCCGCGCCCGAGGCCGGCACCGTGGGCGGCGGCTTCATCCTGCGCACCAACGCCGAGGACGCGACCGACGCCGAGCTGGCCGACGACATCCGCTACCTGCGCCGCACCTGGGCCGCGGTGCGCGAGCGCAGCCAGGCGGCGCCGCCCGGCACGCTGCTGCACCTGGACCTGAGCCTCGGCGAGCGTGTGCTGCGCGACCTGACCAACGACGCGACGCAGTCGATCCGCATCGACTCGAAGCTGCAGTACGAGACGCTGCGCGCCTTCGGCGAGGCCTTCACGCCCGGTGCAGTGAAGAAGCTCGAGCATTACAAGGGCGAGCGGCCGATATTCGACCTCTACGGCATCGACGAGGAGATCACGCGCGCGCTGGCGCGGCGCGTCGAGCTGAAGTCGGGCGGCTACCTGGTGATCGACCAGACCGAAGCGCTGACGACGGTCGACGTCAACACCGGCGGCTACGTCGGCGCGCGCAACTTCGACGACACCGTCTTCAAGACCAACCTCGAGGCGACGCAGGCGATCGCTCGCCAGCTGCGGCTGCGCAACCTCGGCGGCATCATCATCCTCGACTTCATCGACATGGCGCGCGAGGACCACCGCGTCGCCGTGCTCGCCGAGCTGCGGCGCCAGCTCGCGCGCGACCGCACCAAGATCACCGTCAGCGGCTTCACGCAGCTCGGGCTGGTGGAGATGACGCGCAAGCGCACCCGCGAATCGCTCGCCCACATGCTGTGCGAGCCGTGCCCGACCTGCGAAGGCAAGGGCCAGGTCAAGACGCCGCGCAGCGTCTGCTACGACATCCTGCGCGAGATCCTGCGCGAGGCGCGCCAGTTCAACCCCAAGGAGTTCCGCGTCGTCGCCTCGGCCGCCGTCGTCGAGATGCTGCTCGACGAGGAGGGGCTGCACCTGGCGGCGCTGTCGGAATTCATCGGCAAGCCGATCTCGCTGCGGGCCGAGCCGACGGGGTCGCCTGAGCGCTACGACATTGTTCTGATGTGAGGTTTCACGGCGTCTCACGCCGACCCACTTGCCACCCGCAAACCCGCATGAATCCTGGCGATTCCGGGTTTCAGCGCTTCACCAGGACTCTTGAAGTCCCACCCTGTTCCACCAGAATTTGGAAGCTGGAATGGTAGCTAGAGTGGTAGCTGCGATCCGGTGCCAAGGAGCTGGGCATGGCAGGAGAGCGGGGCAAGCTGCGAAGCGCTGCCCCGGCGTCCTTGCGCCTGGACGACCAGGCCATCGCCGGTTCTGTCAGGAGCTTCATCTCGGCGGCGCTGTTCCCGGAGTTCCCGGACGCTTCAGCCGCGCACGCGACGCTGGATTTTTTCGGCACGATGCTGGAGGCGCAGATCGAGCTCGACGAGTTCATGTCGAGAAGCATCGACGCTTTCTGCCACGATGACTCGATCCGATTCGAGCGACGTGGCAACCGACTGGAGATTGTCGAGATCGATCCGGCAAGCAGGGCCCGCTGGTCTTGCGACGGCAGCAAGCTCGAGCGCCTGCACGGCTACTGGTTCTACCGGGCTGCCGGTGCCTTTGCCGACTCGGCGCTCGCACATGCCCGAATCGGCAGTCCCGAGAACGCGGATCACAACCGGCTCGCCTACATCCGGGCGATGCGAACCCAGCTGCGCCTGCGCGAGGTGTACGGGGTCGGCGACCGGGTCGTGGCCGAGTCCGGCGAGAGCGTGGATCTGTTCCAGGCCTTGCTCTCGCTGGAGCTGATGTCGGTGTTCTTCCTGCGCGACTTCCTCGCCGAGTTCGCGGTGCTGACCTCGCAGAGCGGAGACTGGATCGCCGGCCTGCGCGCACTGGCCTTCAACGGCCTGCGCGATGGGTTGCAGAACCGCTGGCCGCTGACCTGGTCCGATCGGTCGGCGAGGATCGCGAACATCACCGGCTGGACGGTCAACGACGCGCAGCCTCAGGGCAGCGCCCGAATGGCCGCGGCGATCCTGGACTTCTGGACCTATGACCTCGTGGCGATCGCCGAGCGGCTCCAGCGCGGTGAGGGCGGACTGCATCCACGCCTGTTCGAGCGCCCGGTGCTCCGGTTCGGCGCGACGTTCGTCCAGTTGCCCTGGGTCGTCGGCACGCAGAACAACAGCACTGCGGCCATCAACAATCTGCGCCGCCTGGGGTCACGGCGCACCGAGGCTCGGGACGAGACACAGCAGATCGAGACTCGGCTGGCGGACCTTCTGCGCGGGAGAGGCTTCCGCGTCGTGACGAACTGGAATCCTCCCGCCGACGCGAAGGAGGCCGGTGAGGTCGACGTGATCGCCGCACGCGACGGCCATCTGTTCGTCCTGGAGATCAAGTCGACCTACGTGCGCCAGTCACAGCGCGACGCCTGGGTGCACGGGACATCCACCTTGCGCAGGGCGGGCCGGCAGATCGGTCGGAAGCTTGCCGCAGTGCGGTCGGCGCTGGAGGTCGACTCCTCGCTGGTCGAGGCGTTCGGCGGCCCTGCGCACGTGCCCTTGACCGACGTCCATGGCTGGATCGTCGACACGTCCATCGAGTGCGATCACCAGCGCTTCTCCGGCTTCCTCAAGGTCTCGCTCGAGGAGATCCTCATCGCCTTGCGCGACGACCGCCACCTGCTCGACGACCCGGAAGGACTGCTGTCTGCGCGCTCCGAGAGAAGCGCTGAGCGGCAACCGCGGGCCTCGCAGGATCGAGAAGGGCTCTACCCCGGCGGCTTCACTGCCGCGAGGTTCATCGAGGTCATCGACGAGGAACTCGTTTGGAGGTCGGGCTGATGGAAGCGGCCGTCGAGGGCTCGAGATTGACCGAAGTCCCATCTTGGGACTAGACGCCTGGTTGAGAGTGCCTCCCGCGAAGTGCGGCGGCAGGTGCACCCGAGTAGGGTTGCGTAGTGAGAAGTCAACTTTCCATAGAGAAACTTGACTTGTCGTAAGCAAAGTCATATGTTTCGGCATGCCTGCGCTGTCCCAGACCCAAAGCCACCTTCGGTACCCGCTCACCAGCATCCTGGGTAGCGCCGGAAGCGTGCGCGTCCTGCGCGCGCTGGTGGCAGACCGGGCACCGCAATCGGCGCCACAACTCGCCGGGGTGGCAGGCCTCACGCCGCAGGGCGTTAGGCTGGTTCTGGACACGCTCGCCCGACAGCAACTGGTGATCATCCACGGTTCAGGGCGAACTCAGCTGTACGCACTGAAACCGTCACACCCTTTTTCCGGCGCGCTCGTCGCTCTGTTTCAGGAAGAACAACGGCGCTGGGATGCCTTGCTCGAATCGATCCGCGAGGTACTGGCCAGGCGCGGCCCGGCGGTCAGCGCTGCGTGGCTCTACGGCAGCGTCGCACGCGGGGAGGACTCGCCCGCCAGCGATCTCGACATCGCGATCCTGGTCCGCTCACAGGCTGTGGCCGATCAGGTCCGGGAGGATCTGATGCCTCTCGAAGATGGCCAGCAACTGCGCATCTCGCTGACGGCGCTCACGCCGAAGGAGCTGGCGGCCCTACCCGAAGACGACCCCTGGTGGTCCGATGTCGTGCGTGATGGCCGAGTCCTCAAGGGCGCGGCGCCCGATCAAGCGCGCCGGAGGCTCGCGAAGGCAACCGCATGACGAATCAGGGCCCTCGCAAGGCGGTCGACGCCGTGCATTCGTCGGCTCGGCTGCTGCAGGCGCGCGAGTTCCACGAGTCGGCGCGCAGCTTGGTCGTGCTCGGCCAGAGCAAGAGCTACAACGGCGCCATCACGCTGATGGTCACCGCGACGATCGCGTACGGCGACGCGGTGACAGCCAAGGCTAAGGGCGTGGTCAACAAGCAGGACCACCAGAGTGCGCCGAGGCTCCTGCGCGAGGTGTTGGGCAACCGCCTGCCCGACAAGCAGGAGAAATTCTTTCGCAAGCTGATCGGCCGCAAGGATGAAGTCAACTATGGCGCTCGAAGCACCACGCGCGAAGAGGCGCAGCGGCTGCTGGTCGAGTTGGACGAGTTCGCAGCCTGGGCGGAAGGCGTGCTCTGATGCGGATCCCAAACGGGATTGGTGTAGCCTTCATCAAGATGAACGTCTCGGGCGATGACCTTGTGGATCACGACGTGTTTCGGCGTCTCGGCAAAGCCCGATGGTCGAGGGTAGCCAGACGGGTAGCTCGAACCGACACAAGCCGAGGGCGTGAGCGCAAGTCGTTGTCCCGTCAACGCTTTCCGAATCCGCCCCCTCAATACGACATCGTGCTGCTGTGAGGGGTTGCCTGTGCATCGACGAGACGCAGCGACAATCGGGATCTGACAGGACTGCGCCCAGACTTCGCTCGTATCGACCTCGCTGAGAATCAGAGTCTCGAATGAACCGCGCTCGGATCGACCGCGCGCGATGCAGCACGATCCGACAGCGACGTCGACATCCTGGCTTCCTTCAACGGCCCTGCCACGTCGGATCGCTGCTTTGGGATTCAGTTCTTCCTGGAGGATCTGCTCGGGCGGCCGGTCGATCTCGTCACCGACAAGGCGCTGCGGCCCGAATTGCAGCCGTTCAAATAGCGCGAGGCAGTCCATGTCTGAACCCGCCGATCGCGAATGGCGCTTCGACATCGACGACATGATCGCGTTCGCAGAGAAGGTACTCGGCTACGCCGCTCAGCTCTTCGCCGCCCGCGGCACCCGCCCCATCAGATAGAACTCGTCGTTCGGCCGCATCGAGATCAGGTTGGCCATGCGGTTGGACAAACCGAAGAAGGCCGTGATGGCGCCGATGTCCCAGATGTCTTCATCGCCGAAGCCGTGCGCGCGCAGCGCGTCGAATTCGGCGTCGGCGATGGCGGCCGAGTCGGTGCAGACCTTCATCGCGAAGTCGAGCATGGCCTGCTGGCGCGGCGTGAGGTCGGCCTTGCGGTAGTTGACCGCGATCTGGTCGGCGATGAGGGGCTTCTTCTCGTAGACGCGCAGGATCGCACCGTGCGCGACGACGCAGTAGAGGCAGCCGTTGGCGCCGCTCGTGGCGACGATGATCATCTCCTTCTCGCCCTTGGTCAGGCCCGACTCGCGCAGCAGCAGCGCGTCGTGGTAGGCCATGAAGGCGCGGAACTCGTCGGGGCGGTGCGCCAGCGTGAGGAACACGTTGGGCACGAAGCCGGCCTTGGCCTGCACTTCGAGGATGCGCACACGGATGTCGTCGGGCAGATCTTCGAGGGCGGGCACCGGCCAGCGGCTGATGGGCGGATTCGTCATGGTTCAACTCCTGAACTGCAAGGCGTGCAGGCGTGCATAGAGGCCGCCGCGCGCCAGCAGCTCGGCGTGCGTGCCCTGTTCGACGATGCGACCGGCCTCGAGCGCGACGATGCGGTCAGCGCGCTCGATCGTCGAGAGCCGGTGCGCGATGACGAGCGAGGTGCGGCCCTTCATCAGCAGCTCGAGCGCGGACTGCACCGAGCGCTCCGACTCGGAGTCGAGCGCCGACGTCGCCTCGTCGAGGATCAGGATCGGCGCGTCCTTGTAGATGGCGCGCGCGATCGCCAGCCGCTGGCGCTGGCCGCCCGACAGCGCGCTGCCGTTGTGCCCGATCATGGTGTCGATGCCCTGGGGCAGCGTCGCGACGTAGTCCGCCAGGTTGGCGCTGCGCAGTGCGCCCTGCACGCGCTCGCGGTCGAGTGTGCCGCCGAGGCACACGTTCTCGGCGATCGTGTCGTTGAACAGCACGACGTCCTGGCTGACCAGCGCGAACTGGCGGCGCAGCGCCTGCGTCTCCCACCAGTCGATCGGGTGGCCGTCGAGGCGCAGGTCGCCGCCGGTCGGCTCGATGAAGCGCGGCAGCAGGTTGACCAGCGTCGACTTGCCGCCGCCCGAGGGGCCGACCAACGCGACGGCTTCGCCCGGGCGCAATTCGAGCGTCACGCCGTCGAGCGCGGGCGACTGGTCATCGCGGTAGCGGACCGACACGTCGCGCAGCTCGACGTGGCCTTTCGCGCGGCCGGGGTCGTGCGTGCCGCCGGCTTCGGGCTGGTGAGCCTCGATCAGCGCGACGCCGCGCTCCAGCGCCGTCAGGCTGCGCGTCAGCGGGCCGGCCAGGTCCGACAGGCGCTTCACCGGCGCGATCAGCATCAGCATCGCCGTGACGAAGGCGACGAAGCCGCCGACCGAAGTGCCGCCCTCCTTGCCCTGCCACAGCGCGACGGCGATGACGGCCGACAGCGCGGCGGCGGCCATCATCTGCGTGATCGGCGTTACCGACGAGCCGGCGGCGGTCGACTTCAGCATCAGCCGGCGCAGCCATTCGCTGCTGCGTGCGAAGCGCGCCGCCTGCTGCGCCGCCGCGCCGTGCAGCCGCACGATGCGCCACGCGAGCACGTTCTCCTCGACGACGTAGGCCAGCTCGTCGGTGGCGGTCTGGCTCTGCAGCGTCAGCCGGTGCAGCCGCTTGCTGACGACCCGCATCACGATGGCGACAGCCGGCGCGAGCACCAGCACGAACAGCGTGAGCTGCCAGTTCAGCCACAGCAGGTAGCCGAGCAGCGCGACGACGGCCAGCGAGTCCTTGAGCAGCGTCAGCAGCGAGTAGACGAGCAGGTTCGAGCCCTGCAGCGCCTCGTAGACGACGGTGTTGGTCAGGCTGCTCGCCGACTGCCCGCCGAACAGCGCCGGCTGCGCCGTCAGCACGCGCTCGAAAATCGTGCGCCGCAACTCGAACAGACCGCGGTTGGAGCCCCAGGCCAGCGCGATATCGGCCAGGTAACCGGCGCTGCCGCGCACCAGGAACAGCCCGATCAGCGCCGCCGGCACGAACCACAGCGGCAGCGTGCCCTGCTGGAAGCCGCGGTCGAGCACGGGCTGCAGCAATGCGGGAATCGCCGGCTCGGTCGCTGCTGCGATCACCATCGCGGCGATGGCGACGACGAAGCCACGGCGTCCGCTCGCGTAATACGGGGCGATGCGCGCGAGGCGCGACGAAAGCGAGGGCATGCGGGGCGGAGATGGCGGCGGGTGCGATTATGGAACCTCCGCCCGCCGGGGCCGCGCGGCCCCGGCTGCCTGCCTACAATGCCTGCTGCTGCGCGACGTCGCGCAGCCGACACATCCGGATACGAATCGCGGCTCCACCGCCGCGCGGTGCAATGAACCAAATGCCCCCTGTCGGATCATCGAAAGTCATGTGGCCACGACGCAGCTTCATCGGCGCCTGCAGCGCCGGCCTGGCCTGGCCGGCGCTCGCGCAATTCCGCGTCGAGATCTCGGGCGTCGGCGCGACGCAGGTGCCGATCGCGATCGCGCGCTTTCGCGACGAGAACAGCGCGGGCCTGGCGCTGTCGGCGATCGTGCGCGCCGACCTCGAGCGCAGCGGCCTGTTCAAGGGCATCGACAACAACGCCACAGTCGACGAGCGCGCGCAGCCGGCGATGAGCGAGTGGCGCGGACGCGCCGCCGACGCGCTGGTCGGCGGCTCGGTGACGCGGCTCGCCGATGGCCGCTTCGACGTGCGCTTCAAGCTCTGGGACGTCGTCAAGGGCGCCGAGATCGGCGGCCAGAGCAGCGCCGTGCCGGCCGGCGACCTGCGTCTCGCGGCGCACCGCATCTCGGACTACGTCTACGAAAAGCTCACCGGCGAGAAGGGCGTGTTCTCGACGCGCATCGCCTACGTCACGAAGGCAGGCAACCACTACACCCTGCGCATCGCCGACGCCGACGGCGAGGGCGCGCAGGTCGCGCTCAACAGCCCCGAGCCGATCATCTCGCCGGCCTGGTCGCCCGAGGGTCGCGAGCTGGCCTATGTCTCGTTCGAGGGACAGAAGGCGGCGATCTGGGTGCAGGACGTGTGGTCCGGCAAGCGTTCGATGGTCGCCAACTTCCGCGGCTCGAACAGCGCGCCGGCCTGGTCGCCCGACGGGCGCCAGCTCGTCGCGACGCTGACGCGCGACGGTGGCTCGCAGCTCTACGCGCTCGGCCGCGGCGGCAACGGCGTCACGCGGCTGACGACGAGCAGCGCGATCGACACCGAGCCCGTATTCGCGCCCGACGGCAAGTCGCTCTATTTCGTCAGCGACCGCGGCGGTGGCCCGCAGATCTATCGCATGCCCGCCGGCGGCGGCGCGGTGCAGCGCGTCACCTTCGAGGGCGGCTACAACATCAGCCCGAGCATCAGCCCCGACGGCCGCATGCTGGCCTACATCACGCGCCAGGGCGGCGCGTTCAAGCTGATGGTGATGGACGTCGCCGGCGGCTCGGCGCAGGCCGTCACCGAGACCACCGAAGACGAGAGCCCGAGCTTCGCGCCCAACGGCCGGCTGATCATCTATGCGACGCGCGCCCAGGGGCGCGACGTGTTGATGACCACCACCCTCGATGGCAAGATCAAGGCGCGCCTCGTCTCGTCGCTGGCCGACGTGCGCGAGCCCGCCTGGGGGCCGTACAGCCGCTGACGCCTGCCCCTGCGGAACACACGGTGCGCGCGCCTGGTTGCGCGACCCGATCCCGATTCACCACAAGGAGCCTTCCACGATGAAACCCTTCAGCAACGCCCTCTGGGCCCTCGCCGCCGTGGCACTGATCTCGGGCTGCGCGTCGAGCGTGCCGCTCGAAGACAAGCCGCCGGTCGAGTCGCGCACCGGCACCAGCGTGGGCCCCGGCGGCGCCGGCGCGGGTGCGGGCGGCGCCGGGCAGTCGCAGGTGACGAGCGTCGACCTGTCCAAGGGCGCGGGGGCCGACTCGCGCGAAGGCCGCACCATCTACTTCGACTACGACAGCTATGTCGTGAAGGACCAGTACCGCTCGATCGTCGACACCAACGCGAAGGCGCTCGCCGCTGACCGCAAGAAGCGCATGACGCTCGAAGGCCACACCGACGAGCGCGGCGGCCGCGAATACAACCTGGCGCTCGGCCAGAAGCGTGCCGAGGCGGTGCTGAAGTCGCTGGTGCTGCTCGGCGCGAGCGAAAGCCAGCTCGAGGCCGTCAGCTACGGCAAGGAGCGCCCGGCGGTGCAGGGCAGCGACGAAGCGGCCTGGGCCAAGAACCGGCGTGTCGAACTGATCCCGAAGTGAGGATGCGATGACTTCCCTGCAAGGCATGGCGGCGGTGCTGCATCGCGCCGCACTCGCGGCGGCGTGCGTCGCCGCGTTCGCGCCGGCGGCGCACGCCGGCCTGTTCGACGACGACGAGGCGCGCCGCGCGATCCTTGATCTGCGCCAGCGCATCGACAAGAGCGCCGACGAAAGCCGCACGCGTCAGGCCGAGCAGAACGCGCAGCTCGGCGAGCAGATCGCGGCGTTGAAGCGCAGCATCCTCGAGCTCAACAGCCAGCTCGAGCTGACGCGTGCCGAGATGGCCAAGCTGCGCGGCCAGGACGAACAGCTCGCGCGCGACGTCGCCGAGCTGCAGCGCCGGCAGAAGGACATCACGCAGGGCGTCGACGAGCGCATGCGCAAGTTCGAGCCGCAGAAGGCGAGCGTCGACGGCAAGGAGTTCATGGCCGAGGTCGACGAGAAGCGCATGTACGACGAGGCGATCGCCGTGTTCCGCAAGGGCGAGTTTGCCCCGGCTGCGGCGGCGCTCTCGGCCTTCATGCGGCGCTGGCCGGGCAGCGGCTACGCCGACTCGGCGACGTTCTGGCTCGGCAATGCGCAGTACGGCATGCGCGACTACAAGGAAGCGATCGTCTCGTTCCGCAACGTCGTCAAGAACGCGCCGACGAGTCCGCGCGCCCCCGAGGCGATGCTCTCGATCGCCAATTGCCAGGTCGAGCTGAAGGACACCAAGTCGGCGCGCCGCACGATCGACGAGTTGATGAAGACCTACCCCGGCTCGGAAGCGGCGCAGGCCGGCCGCGAGCGGCTCGCCTCATTGCGCTGAGCTTCGCCGCGCGCCGCGCGGCCCGGATCCGGAGCGACGATCGATGCAGGACGTGGACGTTCAGGCCTTCGCGACGCGCGTGCTGTGGGCCGTGTTCGCGCTCGCCGCCGTGTTCGGCGCGATCGGCCAGCGCACGCGCTTCTGCACGATGGGCGCCGTCTCCGACATCGTCGGTCTCGGCGACTGGACGCGCATGCGCATGTGGGTGCTGGCGATGGCCGTCGCGATGCTCGGCTTCAACGCGATGGTTGCTCTCGGCTGGCTCGAAGCGGCCGACACGATCTACGCAACGACGACGTTGCGCTGGCTGTCGGCGCTGGCCGGCGGCCTGCTGTTCGGCATCGGCATGGTGCTCGCGTCGGGCTGCGGCAGCCGCACGCTGGTGCGCATCGGCACCGGCAACCTGAAGTCGCTCGTCGTCTTCCTCGTGATGGGCATCGCCGCGTTCGCGACACTGCGCGGCATCACGGCGGTGGCGCGCGTGGCGACGGTGGACCGCGTCGCCTTCGAGTTCGCGACCGGGCAGGATCTGCCGTCGATCTTCGCCGCGGCCAGCGGCATCGCGCGGGGCACGCTTGCGCTCGCGCTCGGCGGCGCGATCGGCCTGGCGATGCTGGCGTGGGTGCTGTCGCGCGAGGAGGGGCGGCGCGGCGAGGTGCTGCTCGGCGGCGTCGGCAGCGGCGCCGTCGTCGCCGCGGTGTGGTGGGTGTCGGGGCGGCTCGGCTACGTTGCCGAGGATCCGAACACGTTGCAGGAGGCATTCGTCGCGACGAACTCGCAGCGCATGGAGTCGCTGACCTTCGTCGCGCCGTTCGCCTACACGCTCGACTGGCTGATGTTCTTCAGCGACAAGAGCAAGCTGCTGACCCTGGGCATCGTTTCCGTGGTCGGCGTCGTCGCCGGCTCGGCGGCGCATGCGCTGGCGACGCGCGACTTCCGCTGGGAGGGCTTTCGCAGCCGCGAGGATCTCGCCAACCACCTCGTCGGCGCGACGCTGATGGGCGTCGGCGGCGTCACCGCGCTCGGCTGCACCATCGGGCAGGGCATCACGGGGCTGTCGACGCTGGCACTCGGCAGCTTCATCGCGCTCGGCGGCATCATCGCAGGCGCCGTGCTGGGGCTGCGCTACCAGCTCTGGCGCATCGAGCGCCAGGCTGAAGCACCGCCGCCGCGCGCGCACAGCGCTGCGTCGTCGACGCCATGAACCGGGTCGAGCCGCTGCCGCCCGACGCCGACCTGGAGCGGCGCTTCGGCGGGCTGCGGCGTCTCTACGGTGCGCCGGGTTATGCGCGCATCCGCGCGGCGAGCGTCGTCGTCGTCGGGCTCGGCGGCGTCGGCTCGTGGGCCGTCGAAGCGCTGGCGCGCAGCGGCGTCGCGCAACTCGTGCTGATCGACCTCGACCACGTCGCCGAGAGCAACCTCAACCGCCAGGTGCAGGCGCTCGAATCGACGATCGGCCGCCACAAGGGCGCCGCGCTGGCCGAACGCATCGCGCAGATCCATCCGGGCTGCGACGTGCGCGTCGTCGACCAGTTCGTCGACGAGTCGAACTGGCCCGCGCTGCTGTCCTGCGAAGTCGACGCCGTGATCGACGCCTGCGACCAGGTGCGAGCCAAGACGGCGATTGCCGCCTGGGCGCTCGCGGGCAGCCATGCGCTCCTCGTCGCCGGCGCGGCAGGCGGCAAGCAACGCGCGCAGGACGTTGGAGTGGCCGATCTCGCAGCGACGACGCACGACCCGTTGCTCGCGTCGCTGCGCCAGCGCCTGCGCAAGCAGCACGGCGCGCCGCGCAGCGGGCCGATCGGCATCGACTGCGTGTACTCGCGCGAGAACGTGGCGCGCCCGCAGGTGTGCGGCGACGACGCAGCGGCCTTCACCGACGGCAGCCTCAACTGCAGTGGCTACGGATCGAGCGTCGCCGTGACCGCGACCTTCGGCCTGGTGGCCGCCGGCGAAGTGCTGCGCCGCTGCGCGGCCGGGCAGCTCGAAAGGACCGATATAATGGCGCGCTCTACGGGTTGTTAGCTCAGTCGGTAGAGCAGCGGACTTTTAATCCGTTGGTCGCAGGTTCGAATCCTGCACAACCCACCATCCGCAAGGACGGTGCGAATCCGGGGCTCTTAGCTCAGTTGGTAGAGCAGCGGACTCTTAATCCGTTGGTCGTAGGTTCGAATCCTACAGGGCCCACCAATCGAATCAACGGCTTAGGCGTGATGCCTAGGCCGTTGGTCTTTCTGGCGTAGCCGCAGCGTAGCTGCCGAACGCGTCGAGTCGATTTGCCGCCCCCTGCAGGGTACCGGCGCCGGCCCGCCGCCGGGCAGCCGCAGCCCGACCGCAGCGAACCCGAACCAGACCATCGCCGCGACCATCGACACGCCGCCGACGATCACCAGAGCCGGTGACCGTGGCATCGGTCAAGTCCGGCGCGGCGCCAGCGCCGTCCACGCGATGGCGGCGAGTGCAGCCCACACCAGGATGCGCAGCGTCATCGCAATCACGGTGCGCGGCTCGTAGGCACCGCCGCCGAGCACATGCACGCCGAAGGCGGCGAAGACGATGGCGGTCGACGCCGTGATGGCCACAGCCAGCCAAAGCGCCCAGCGTCGCTGCATCCACAGCCCGACGCCGGCGATGACGTAGGCGAAGCCCGCCAGGAAGTTGAACCACAGCACGAACGGCACGATCTGGCCGGCGGCGGCGCGCGCCTGCGGGCCGCCGAACAGGGTCGTGCCGCCTTCCTTCAGCGTGAGCAGGCCGAAGACCACGGCAACGAGCGAGGCCCCGATCATCCAGCGTCGGCGAGTGGTTTGAATTGCAGTCATCGTCGTCCTATTGTCGTCCGCGAATCTCATCCGACGGTCTTGCGGAAGCGCCCGCCCGCGAAACCGAGCAGCGCAGTTCCCAGAAGCAGCAGCGCCGCGAACTGTGCCCACAGCTCGACGACGCCCACGCCCTTGAGAAAGATGCCGCGCACGATCTCCAGGTAGTGGCGGGTCGGGTTCACCAGCGTCAGCCACTGAAAGGCTTCGGGCATGCTGGTCACCGGGAACATGAAACCCGACAGCAGGATGGTCGGCATGAAGACCAGGAAGCTCGTCATGAATGCCTCCTGCTGGGTCTTCGAGACGGTCGAGATCAGCAGCCCGAGCCCCAACCCCGACAGCAGGAACAGCACGCTGGCCAGCAGCAGCGCGAAGAAGTTGCCCGCGAACGGCACCTCGAACCACCACAACGCAACGGCGGTGACGACGCCCAGGTCGACCAGGCCGATCAGCGCGAACGGGATGGTCTTGCCGGCGATCAGCTCGAAGGCGGTGAGTGGCGTCACCATCAGTTGCTCGAGCGTGCCGATCTCGCGCTCGCGCACCACCGCCAGCGAGGTCAGCAGCAGACACACCAGCAGGATGATCGCGCCGACCACTGCGGGCACGTTGTAGTCGCGGCTCTTCAGGTCGGGGTTGAACCAGGCGCGCTCGCGCAGGTCGATCGCCAGCGCCGCACCGCCTGCATGGCGCGCTCCGAAGCTCTGCACGATGCGCTCGGCATAACCGAGCGCCACCGTCGCGGTGTTCGAGTTTGTGCCGTCGAGCAGCAACTGCACCTGCGCGCCGCTGCCGATCGCCGCAGCAAAGCCCGCGGGCAGCGTGAGGCCGACGATGGCGTCCCCGTGCTGCAGCGCGCTCACCAGGTCGGCCGGCCGGTCCGATCGCCCGACGACCTCGAAGTAGCCCGACGCGGTGAACGCCTCGACCAGCTCGCGCGAGGCCCGCGTGCGGTCGTGGTCGACGACGAAGGTCGAGGTGTTGCGGATGTCGGTCGACACCGCGTAGCCGAACACCATCAACTGGATCACCGGCGCGATGAAGATCACGCGCACGAGCCGCGGGTCGCGCGCAATCTGCAGGAACTCCTTGCGCAGCAGCTCCCAGATGCGTTGCAGCGATTCGCGCCGCATCAGCGGATCTCCTTGCGGAAGACGTGGATCGCAAGCGTGAGGCCGACGACCGCGAAGGCGATCATCAGCAGGCCCTGGATCTGCAGCACCTCGGCGCCGACGCCCTTCAGGAAGATGCCGCGGGTGACGACCAGGAAGTAGCGCGCCGGCACCAGGTAGGTCACCGTCTGCAGCGCCTTGGGCATCACGTCGATCGCGTACATGAAGCCCGACAGCAGGAACGCCGGCAGGAAGGTTGCCACCATCGCCACCTGGGTGGCCAGCAGCTGCGAGCGCGCCGCTGCCGAGATGAAGATGCCCAGTCCCAGCGCGCCGACCAGGAACGTGCCGGCCAGCGCCATCAGCAGCAGCGCCGAGCCGTGGAAGGGCACACCGAACAGCCACACGCCGAGCACCGCGCAGAGCACCACGTCGGCCAAGCCGATCGCCACGTAGGGCAGCAGCTTGCCGAGCACCAGCTCGGCGCGCGTCACCGGCGTCGCGGCGAGCTGCTCCATCGTGCCGCGCTCCCACTCGCGCGCGATCGTCAGCGAGGTCAGCATCGCGGCGACGATCATCATGATCACCGCGATCAGCCCCGGCACGATCATGTTGCGCGAGGTGAGTTGTTCGTTGTACCAGACGCGGCTCGCCGCGTTCACCGGCCGCTCGATGATGCGGCCGTCGAGTTGCGCGGCGAGCGCAAACGACTGCACGAGCGCGCGCGCGTAGGCCAGCACGATGGTCGCGCTGTTGGCGTCCGAGCCGTCGACGATGGCCTGCACATCGGCGGTTTGCCCGCTGCCGAGCCGGCGCGCGAAGTCCGGCGGGATCACGAGCACCAGCTGCGCCTGCCCGCGGTCGAGCAGCGGTCCGATGTCGGCAGTGCGGGAGATGCCGGCGTCGAACTCGAAATAGCCCGAGGCGCTGAACGCGTCGATCAGCGCGCGGGACGGCGCCGACTGGTCCTGGTCGAGCACCGAGGTCTTGATGTGGCGCACGTCGAAGCTGATCGCGTAGCCGAACAGAACCAGCAGCAGCAGCGGCAGCGCGAAGGCGAGGATCAGGCTGCGCGTGTCGCGCCGCAGCTGGATCACCTCTTTGCGTGCCACCGTCCACAGGCGTTGAAGTTTCATCGCCGCCGCTTCCGTCAGCCCACCGGCGCGCCGCCGGCGGCGCGCACGATCGACACGAACGCGTCTTCGAGCGAGGGCGCAATCGGGTTCAGCGTGGTCAGCGCAAGACCGCGATCCGCCAGCCGAGCAGCGATCGCCTCGCGCGCACCAGCCGGATCGCGCAGCGCGACGTGGACCGCGCGCCCGAACATCGCGGTTTCGATGACGCCAGGGAGGCTCCGCAGCGCTTCGACAGCGCGCGGACCGTCGTCTGTGTGCAACTCCAGCAGCGGCTCCTTGACGCCGGCGCGCAGCCGCGCCGGCGTGTCGAGCGCGATCAGCCGGCCGCGATTCATCAACGCGAGTCGGTGGCAGTACTCGGCTTCCTCCATGTAATGCGTGCTGACGAACACCGTGGTGCCCTGCTGTGTGAGCGCGTCGATCAGGTCCCAGAAACGCCGGCGCGACAGCGGGTCAACACCCGAAGTCGGCTCATCGAGGAACAGGATCTTCGGTTCGTGCAACACCGCGCAGCCGAGCGCCAGCCGCTGCTTCAACCCCAGCGGCAGCTCGCCCGTGAGCCGCTTGCCCTGGCCGACCAGCCCTGCCATCTGCAGCGCCCAGTCGCGACGTTCGGCGCGGCGCTGCCGCGGCACGCCGTACAGGCCCGAGAAGAAGGCGAGGTTCTCGTCGACGCTCAGGTCGGCGTACAGCGAGAAAAGCTGCGACATGTAGCCGATGCGGCGCTTGATCGTTTCGCTCTGGGTCAGGATGTCCAGGCCAGCGACCGAGCCGCGGCCCGAACTGGGCAGCAGCAGCCCGGCGAGCATCTTGATGGTCGTGGTCTTGCCTGCGCCATTGGGGCCGAGAAAGCCGAAGATCTCGCCCTCGCGGACCTCGAACGACACGTCGTCGACGGCGACGAAATCGCCGAACACGCGCCTGAGCCGGTCGGCGACGACCGCCGGTGCACCCGTCGTCGCGTTCACACCGCCTCCGTCATGCGGTCGATGAATACATCCTCCATCGACGCCGCCGCTGCATGCAGTTCGCCCGGCACGAACCCCGCGCCGCGCAGCGCGGCATCGATCGCCGGCGCGTCGTCGGCGGCCGACGCCACGGTGACATGCAGCTTGTCGCCGAACAGCGCTGCGCGCTGCACCTTCGGATGCGAACGCAGCAGATCGCGCGCGGCGCGCGCCGGCTCGACCTGCACCACCAGCACCTCGCCGGCGAGCGAACGCTGCAGCGCCGCCGGCGAATCGAGCGCGAGCAGCCGGCCCTGGTGCAGCAGCGCGACACGGTCGAAGCGTTCGGCCTCGTCCATGTAGGCTGTGCTGACGACGACGGTGACGCCCTGCGCGACCATGTCGTGCACGATCAGCCACAGGTCGCGACGCGAGATCGGGTCGACGCCGAACGTCGGCTCGTCGAGCAGCAGGATCTTCGGCTGGTGGATCAGCGCGCAAGACAGGCCGAGCTTCTGCTTCATGCCGCCGGAGAGCTTGCCGGCCAGACGGTCCTTGAACGGTTCGAGGTTGGAAAAGTGGAACAGGCGCACCAGGCGTGCCGCGCGATCCTGCTGCGGCACCTGGTACAAGTCGGCATAGAAGTGCAGGTTCTCCAGCACCGTCAGGTCGGCATACAGTCCGAAACGCTGCGACATGTAGGCGATCTCGTGCTTCACGCCCTCTGGATCGCGCGCGACGCTGACGCCGCCGAGCACCGCGTCGCCCGCAGTCGGCCGCAGCACGCCGGCCAGCATGCGCAGCGCGGTGGTCTTGCCCGCGCCGTCGGGGCCGACCAAGCCGAACAGTTCGCCGGCGGCGACCTCGAAACTCAAGTCGTCCACGGCCAGCGTGGAGCCGAAGCGGCGCGTCAGGCCCTGCACGCGAATCGCGGGCGCGGCCCCTGTCGCGGCGGCGTTTGCCGGGTTCATGGCGCGGCGCTGTCGAGTTGCACGTCGGCAGGCATGCCCGGCTTGAGCTCGAGCGCCGCATCCTCCAGCACCCGCACCTTCACGGCGTAGACGAGCTTGACGCGCTCCTCGGTCGTCTGCACCGTCTTCGGCGTGAACTCGGCTGCCGACGCGATGAACACCACTTCGCCGCGATAGGCCTTGCCGGCGAAGCTGTCGGTGCTGATCGTCGCCTTCGCCCCCAGCCCCAGCTGGCCGATGCGGTACTCGGGTACGTAGATGCGCACCCAGCGGTCGTCGGGGTTCATCAGCGTGAATACCGGCGCGCCGGGCACGACGGTCTCGCCGGGCTCGCGATGGCGCACCGTGACGATGCCCCCGAAGGGCGCATGGATCACCATCTGCGCCAGCGTCGCGTCGATCGGCTTGATCGCCGCTTCGGCCTGCGCCACCTGCGCGCGCTGCACGTCGATCTTCTCGCGCCGGGTGCCGGTCTGCAGGATGCGCAGCTGCTGGCGCGCCTGCTCGTGCTGGCTGGTCGCCACGTCGAAGACCATGCGTGCCTTGTCGAGACTCTCGGCGCCGACCGCGCCGCCTTCGAACAGGCGCTGCGCGCGCTCGACGTCGCGTCGGGTGTCGGCCAGCCGATCGGCCGCGGCGGCAAGCGCCGCGCGACCCTGTGCGACCTCTTCGCCGCGAAAGCCGCTTTGCAGTTCGCGCAGCAGCGCCTGTGCGGTGGCCACCTGCGCCAGAGCCTGTTCGCGACGCGCGAGCAGTTCGCTGCGGTCGAGGCGGCCCAGCTCGGTGCCCGGCTTCACCGCCTCGCCCTCGCGCGGCGCGAGCGACTCGATGCGGCCGGCGCTCAGGAAACCGAGCTGCGTCTCGGTGGCCTCGACGGTGCCCGAGGCGATCAGGCCCGTCTCGCCGCCGTCGAGAAAGTGCGGCGCGGCCAGCCATGCCCCCGCGGCGACCGCCGCCAGCACGACGACGGTCAGGAGGGGTTTGACGATCCGTGGGTTGGCTTTCATCGCTTGTCGCGCTCCGAAGGTGAACCGGCCTCGGGCGCACCGTTGTCAGGTGCGACCAGCGTGGCGACGCGCTCAGGGCTCAACGCACCGGTAGCGCGCAGCAGGTTCAGGCGCGTGGTGATCAGGTCGAATTGCGCCTGCAGTCGATCGACCTGCGCGCCGAGCAGCGCGGTCTCGGCATTGAGCACGTCGGTGACCAGGCCCACGCCCTGGTCGAGCTTGAGCTTCTCGATCGCCAGCACCTCGCTCGCCTCGGCGATGCTGGTGGCCGTGACGCGCAGGCGCGACTCGGCCTCTGCGTGGGCGTTCCATGCGTCCTCGACCTGCTTGCCGACCTCGAGCCGCAGCTGTTGCGCGGCCAGTTCGGTCTGGCGCCGCGCCACCACCGCGTCCTCGACGCGCGCGCGACGAAGGCCGCCGTCGAACAGCGGCACGCTCAACATCACGCCGATATTCCAGTCGTTGTAGAAGCGGCCATTGCCGCCGCTGCGCTCGCTCAGGCCGCTGAGCAGCGACACCGCGGGGCGCGAGTCGCCGCGCGCCAGCTTTTCCTTGGCGAGGCCGGCGGCTGTCTGTCGCTCGGCGATCTGCAGTTCGGGGCGCTGCGCGAGCGCCTTCTGTCGCATCTGCTCGAGCGTCGCATCGGGTGCCCATGCCGCCACGTAACGCGTCAGCGCCGGCACTTGCGCCGGACGCTGTGCGCCGGCGAGCTGATACAGCAGCGTCCACGCCTCGCGGCCGCGGTGCTCGATCTGCAGGCGGTCGTGGCGAGCCTTGGTCAGCAGCGTGCCGATCTTCAGCTGATCGAGCTTGCCGGTCTTTCCGGTCTCGCGCAGCAGCGCCGCGCGCTTCGCCTGACTCTCGAGCGACACGATGCGCGCCGCATAGACCTCCGCCAAAGCGGCGAGGTGCTGGATCTTGAAGTACACCGAACCGACGTTGAACGCGAGTTCCTGCACGCCGAGCCGCTCGCGCTCGAGCGCGATCTGTTGCCCCAGGTCGGCCAGCGCCACGCCTTGTTCGAGTCGGCCGCCGGTGTACAGCGGCAGCTTGAGCGCCACGCCGAGTGCGACGATGGTCTCGTCCAGCGGCGGAAATACCCCCGGCGCCCGGATGCCGTGCACGAAGGTCGGGTAGCCGTAGCGTGTGGCGCTTGCGTTGGCATCGAGTACCGGGCTTGTGGCCGCTCGCGCCGCTGCAAGACCCGCACCGGCACGGTCGATTTCGAGCTGCCGAGAAAGGTGCTGCGGGTTGTTGGCGAGTGCCTGGCGCAGCACCTCCGGCAGGCTCAGGCCGGCACTCTGCGCCACGGCCGCCTGGGCCGCGGCGGCCAGCGCCAAGCCGAGCCATGGCCGCCACGCTCTGTGGCCGTCGCTGCGTTGGTGCGATCCGCCGCGCCTGATGTCGGCGCTGAGGGTCATCGGAGGCTCCCGTCGACGCCCCGTGGCAGCCCCGGCCCGGCACCTGCGGATGCGTGTGTCGCGATCTGCGGGCCGGCGACCACGTCACGGAAGCCAAGGCCGCGGCGATAGATGGCGAAGGCACTCGGCGCCTGCGCCCGCACACACTTGAGATCGCCGTTCAACATCGCCTGCATGACAAGACCCTGGACCATGCCGATCAGCAGCGTGGCCGCCGTCGCGGCGTCGATCTGCGGCGCGATTTCGCCTTGCCGCTTCCCCTGTTCGACCAGGAACTGCAGTCGTTCGCCATAGCCTCGCATCAACTGCTGTGCCATGCGCTTGGCCGGCGTGCGCTCCTTGCGCTGCAACTCGCCGAACATCATGCGCGGCACGCCCGGATGCCTGGCGACAAAGTCGATGTGAGCGAGGAATACGCCTTCGAGTGCGGCCATCGGCGAGGCCGCGGCCCGAGCGGCGGCGTCGATGCGGCCGAGCAGCCGCTCGCTGGCCCAGCCGATCACGGCCTCCCAGATCGCGTCCTTGGTCGGGAAGTGGCGGAACAGCGCTCCTTGCGTGAGCTTCATGCGCTCGGCGATCGCGGTGGTGGTGATCGCGTTCGGATCCTGCTCGGCAGCCAGCGCGAGGACGGTCTCGATCGTCGCCGCGCGGCGTTCGTCGGTGGGCAAGCGTGTTGATGCGGTGGACATTCCGGCAACCTCGAGTAGTAAGTATTCTATTACTAACCAATTGCGACTTGCGATGCATCAACGAATACCAGAGTCGCCGCCGCAGGAAAGGCGAGGCGGAGGTTCAGCGGCTCGGCAAACTGTCTGCAAGCGAAGCGCCTATGCGTGTCGTGGCGCTGGCCCGCCGACTGCCTTTTCATCCCGTTGGCGCGCGTCATCGTGCAGCGCAAGTGCAATACACTGATCGCATGAAGACGGCCACCGTCCCTTCCGCTCGCGTCGAACCCGAGTTCCGCGCCAAGGTCGAGGCTGTGCTGGATGAAGGCGAGACGCTTTCCGAGTCCGTCGAAGCGTCGGTGCGTGCCAGCGTCGAGCGCAGGCGGGTTCAGGCGGAATTCGTGGCCTGCGGCCTACGTTCCCGTGAAGAGGTTCGGCGTACCGGTGAGTACGTCGACGCCGATGTGGTGCTCGAAATCCTGCAGCGCAAGCTCGATGCTGCGCGCGCCGAATCCTCCAAGAAGCGCAAGCGAGCTTTCGAGTCCGCTTGTCGCGCGTAGCGCAGGACGACCTCGAACGCTTGTTCGAATTCGTGCTCGATCGCGAGCTTGCCGAGCAGGTTGCGCCGCACTCTTCGAGATTGAAGACGCCGCCAACGTCGTGATCCCCGTGATGCGGCATCAGCTCGAAGTCGACTATCACTGACGGGTACGAGCATGAAGCACTTGCGTGACCTCTGGAACGCCGTCAAGCCCGACAACGGGTTGTTCAAGGGCATCCGGGTCGGCGTGTCGACCGAGGACGACGTGCGGCGCCGGGCCGGCCCGCCCGAGACCGTGCGCGACACGGCGCAAGGCGGGCGTCGCCTCGAGTATCCGCGCGGCCCCGAAGGCGCGACCACGTGGAGGGTCACGATCGGCGCCGACGGCAAGGTGGCGAAGATCGAGCAGGTGCTGACGGCCGAGAACTTCGCGCGCGTGTGGCCCGGCATGGACCGCGACGGGGTCCGGGATCTGCTCGGCAAGCCGACCCGGGTGCAAACGTTCGCGCTGAAGCCCGAGGAGATGTGGAGCTACCGCTGGTGGGAGACGCGAACGGAGCGGGGCATCTTCAACGTGCACTTCGATCCGTCCGGCGTCGTCGCCACGACATCGCGCAGCGACGATCCCTCGACGCGCGACGGCGGCTGAACTTCACCGCACGCGCGTGTCTCACGCGTACCGTTCGAGCGCCAGCCCTTCGGTGTCGATGTCGGGCTCGCGCCCCGTCATCCAGTGCGACAGCAGGCGGCCCGTTCCGGTGGCCATCGTCCAGCCCAGCGTGCCGTGGCCGGTGGCGAGCCACAGGTTGGCGAGCCGGGTCGGGCCGACGATGGGCGTGCCGTCGGGCGTCATCGGCCTGAGGCCGGTCCAGAACTCGGCGTTCGCGATGTCGCCGCCGTGCGGGAACAGGTCGCCGACGACGAACTCGAGCGTGCGCCGGCGCGCCGGGTCCAGCGCCAGGTCATAGCCCGCCAGTTCGGCCGTGCCGCCGACGCGAATGCGATCGCCCAGCCGCGTGACGGCGACCTTGTGCGTCTCGTCCATCACGGTCGATTCGGGCGCGCCCGCCGCGTCGGTGATCGGCACGGTGATCGAGTAGCCCTTGACGGGGTACACCGGCAGCCGCACGCCCAGCCGCGCCAGCATCGGGGTCGAGTGGCTGCCGAGGGCCACGAGGTAGCGGTCGGCCCGCACCGGCCCCGCGTCAGTCTCGACCGACGTGACGGCCTGGCCGTCGCTCGCGAGTGCGCGGATGTGCGTGCCGAAGCGGAACTGCACGCCGAGGCCTTGCGCCCGCTCGGCCAGCGCCTGGCTGAACTTGTGGCAGTCGCCCGTCTCGTCGCCGGGCAGGCGCAGCGCGCCGACGAACTTGTCGCGCACGCGCGCCAGCGCCGGCTCGTGCTCGACGTATCCATCGCGGTCGAGCAGTTCGAAGGGGACGCCGAAGCGGCTCAGGATCTCGATGTCCTTGGCCGTTGCGTCGAGCTGCTTATGTGTGCGGAACAGTTGCAGCGTGCCTCGACTGCGCTCGTCGTAGCGGATGCCGGTGTCGGCGCGCAACGCGACCAGGCAGTCGCGGCTGTACTCGGCCAGCCGCAGCATGCGCGCCTTGTTGACGCGGTAGCGCGCCTGTGTGCAATTGGGCAGCATCGCCCAGCCCCAGCGCCACATCGCGGCGTCGAGCGCCGGTCGGATCACCAGCGGGCGGTGACGCATCATGAGCCAGCGGATCGCCTTGAGCGGCACGCCCGGGCCGGCCCACGGCGCCGAGTAGCCGGGCGACACTTCGCCCGCGTTGGCGAAGCTCGTTTCGAGCGCCACGCCGTCCTGCCGATCGATGACGATGACCTCGTGGCCGTCGCGCGCGAGGTACCAGGCCGCGGTCGTTCCGATGACGCCGCTGCCGAGGATCGCGATCTTCATGGGGTGGTGTGGTCGATCAGCGCTTCGGGCGCGTCGACGCCGAGCAGCGCGAGCGCCTGCGCGAAGGCGCGGCCCGGCGAGCGCACGTCGAGGTACACGGCGCGCCAGCCTTCGCGCAAGGCGCCGTCGACGTTGCGCTGCTGGTCGTCGATGAAGACGCAGGCGTCCGCCGGCACGCCGAGTTGTTCCCGGCAAGCGCGGTAGGCGCGTGGGTCCGGCTTGAGGATGTGGGTGTAGGTCGCGTCGACGACGACGTCGAAATCGCGCAGCAACGGCAGCCGCTCGCGAAAGCCCTGCCCGTAGAACAGGTCCAGCTCGTTGGACAGCAGCGCCAGCTTGCAGCCCGCAGCGCTTGCTGCGTCGATCGCAGCGACGGCCTCGGGCCGGATCACGGTCTCGACGTCGGCGCCGCGGGCGCGCTGCACGAAGGTCTCCATGCGGTCCCAGTCTTCGCCGACGAGCCGGCCGACTTCTCGCGTGCGCGCCATCCAGTAGTCGCGTTCCGAGATCCGGTCGGCCTGCATGTCGCGCCACAGCGCGTCGTGTTCCGGGTCGAACGGGCCGCGCCACGCGAGCGTGCCCGGCGGCAGCCCGAGCGCGGCCTCGCTCGCCGCGTGCGTCTCGAACAGCGTGCGCGTGATCACGCCGCCGAAGTCGAGCACCAGCGCCTGCGTCATGACCGGCCTCGCGGGATCAGGCCGCGCTCGACCCAATCATCGAACACGCGCAGCGCCGCCTGCGCGAAGGCATCGTCGTTGATGTGCGCGTCGAGCCGCTCGAGCTGCGTCGCACCGCCCAGATGGCGCGGCAACTCGTCGACGAGCGCCGCCAGGCCTTCGGGATCGTGCAGCGGCTGGCCGGGGCGGTCCCATTCCTCGATGCCCTGTACGGGCAGCAGCACGCAGGCCGGCCCACGCGACTCGGCCAGCCGCGCGGCGATCTCGCGCGCCACTTCGCGGCGCATCGGCGCATCGATGCACACCGACGCGATCAGGCGGTTGTGGGCGTGCGTGGGGCGGCCCTCGAAGCGGCTCGGGCAGCTCGACCAGGTCGCGTAGTCGATCATGTCGGTGGCTCCCGGCGCGACGATCTGCGGGATGCCGGCGCGCCCCGCGCTGCGCAACCGGTCGGCGCCCGCCGTCACGCAGGATCCGCCCATGTGGTTGACGAGTTCCTGGAGGCTGAAGTCCATCACGGCGACGAACCAGCCGCGCGCGGCCAGCTCTTCGAACGCGCGCCCGCCCATGCCCGTGGTGTGGAACACGGCGAGCTCGTAGCCGCGCTGCTCGAGCGCGGGCTTGAGCAGCTTCATGTAGCGCAGCACGCTCGAGCCGAGCGAGGTCATGCCGACGACCGGGCGCGGCGCGCCGTCGGCATCGACCTCGTCGACACGCGCCAGGCAGGCCCCCACCGCCGCCCCGGCGGCTTGCGCCAGCGCGTTGCGGCACAGGCGGTTCAGGCCGTACAGCCCGCCCGCCCACAGGCGCATGATCAGGTCGGGCGGCACGCGGTCGGGCGGCACGAGGTGCGAGTAGGCGATCGTCGACAGCACGACCTTGGGCACGCCCAGCGGCAGCGCCTGCGCCACGTCGAGCGCGAGGTCGGTACCCATCGTGCCGCCGAGCGCCAGCAGGCCGTCGTAGCGGCCGGCGGTGTGCCACTGCAGCGCGAGCGCCGAGGCGCCGCGCGCCATCGCTGCCATCGCCGAGTTCTCGTCGCCACTGTCGATCAGCTGCTGCAGCGTGACGCCGGCCGCCGCCGCGACTTCGGTGTTCGCAATGGCGGCCGCGATGCCGCCCGCGTCCAGCACGCCGACGTCCATCACGAGCGCCTCGCCGCCGCAGTGCTCGACGCTGCGGCACAGGAAGTCGATCTCGTCGCGCTTGGTGTCGACGGTGCCGATGATCAGGATGCGGGGAACTGCGCGGGTCATGACGAGATCGCCGACGTCAGCCGACGTGCGGCTTCACGGGCTCGAACAGGCCCTTCTTCATGACGAGCTTGACCCACACTGCACCGACCAGCGCGAACACGGCCAGAACGACGCCGGTGTAGGTGACGATCGGGCGCGTCAGCTCGGGCGCCGGCGAGCTGTTGGCGATGACGAACACCATGCCGGCGATCGCCAGCGCGGGCACGACGGGATAGCCGGGCACGCGAAACGGCCGCGCCATCGACGCATGGCGGCCGCGCAGCACGATCAGCGACACCTGCGCCATGATGTACGCCATCAGCCAGGCCACCGAGGCCGCCACCATCAGCGGCAGGATCGACTCGACATTGCCGCCGGACCAGAACAGGCCGACCAGCGGCAGCGCCGCGACGAAGACGATGGCGACGACGGGCGTGCCGCGCGTCGGGTGGCGGTACTTCAGCAGCGGGAACACCTGGCCGTTGTCGGCCATGCCGGCGAGCATGCGCGGCACGGCGGCCAGCACGGTGTTGATGAGGCTGGCCGAAGCCAGCAGCGCCAGCACCGCGACGAACACCTTCGCGCCCGGGCCGTACACGGCCATCGCCACGTCCAGATGCGGCGTCGGTGCGGCGGCGAGCTTGTCGCGCGGCGCGAGCGCCGCGGCGCCGAGCACGAACACGAGTTGCACCGCGAGCAGCGTCACCAGCCCCAGCACCATGGCGCGCGGCAGGTCGCGCCGCGCGTCGCGTGCTTCCGTCACCAGCGGCGTGACGAACTCGATGCCGGCGAACACCCAGAAGGCGAGCGCCACCAGGCTGAGCACCGTCGTCCCCTGCGCGAGCTGCGCCAGGCCCGCCGCGGCGTCGGGCGCCGTGGCGGCGCCGCCCGACAGCGCCAGCACCCCGGTGACCCCCAGGAACAGCAGCACGACGAAGCTCAGCGCCGTCTGCACGCGCGCGAACACGTCGGTGCCGAGGATGTTGAGCACCGCGAACAGCACCACCAGGGCCACCGGCCAGAAGTGCTTGGGCAGCGGCAGCGGGACCGTCTGCGTGAGGATCTGGTCGGCCAGGATCAGCTCGGCGGGCAGGCCGAACATCGCCGGCGTCACGTAGCCGGCGAAGACCAGCATGATGGCCGGGAAGTTGCCGATCGCCGCCTCGGCGAAGCTCGACAGGCTGCCCTGGCTGGGCATCATCAGCGACATCTCGGCATAGGCCAGCGCGTTGGCCATCGACAGCGCGAAGGCGATCACCAGCGCGGCCACGAAGCCCCAACCGCCGATGCCGATGCCCTGCGCCGAGCTGGCCATGCTGATCTGCGCCACGATCACGCCGACGGCCGCGGCGAACAGGGCGCTGAAGCCGAGGCCGGCCGAAGCCGCAGGCTGCTTGCCGATCATGGGAATCCCTTCGTTGCGAGCCGTCACAGCGTAGCCTGCACGGCGGCGAAGCTGGCGTCGAGCACGTCGACCATGAAGTCCACCTCCTCGAGCGTGATCACGAGCGGCGGCGACAGGATCAGGTTCGGCCCCGAGATGCGCACCATCAGGCCGCGCCGGTAGGCTTCGCGCGCGACGCGCGATGGCACGTCGCTGCTGCGCGGCATCGGGACGCGCCGCGCCTTGTCGGCGACCATCTCGATGCCGGCCATCAGGCCGCGCCCGCGCAAGTCGCCGACGACGCCGAACTTGTCGACGAAGCCGGCCAGCCGCTGGTGCAGGTGCGCGCCGACGCGGGCCGCGTGGCCCGGGATGTCGAGTTCCTCGATCTGTTCGAGCGTGGCCAGCGCCGCCGCCGCCGCCACCGGATGCGCGCTGTAGGTGTAGCCGTGCGTCACCGTGCCGGCGCCGCTGGCATCGGCGTCGAACACTTCGGCGACCTTGCTGCCGATGGCGGTGGCGCCGAGCGGGACGTAGCCCGAGCTGATGCCCTTGGCCAGGCACCAGATGTCGGCATTGATGCCCCACAGCCGCGTGCCGAACAGCGCGCCGGCGCGGCCGAACCCGGTGACGACTTCGTCGGCGATCAGCAGCACGCCGTGCTTGTCGCAGATCTGGCGCACCAGGGGCCAGTAATTGGGGGGCGGCACGATCACGCCGCCGGCGCCCTGGATGGGCTCGGCAATGAAGGCGGCCACCGTGTCGGGCCCCTGGAACACGATTTCGCGCTCGAGCAGTTCGGCGCAGATGCGGCCCAGCTGCTCCGGGTCGTCGGTATAGGGGTTGTGGTACAGCCAGGGCGTGTCGACGTGGAAGCAGCCCGGAAGCAGCGGCTCATACGCGCGGCGGAAGCTGGTGTTGCCGTTGATGCTCATGCCGCCGAAATGCACGCCGTGGTAGCCCTGACGCAGGCTGATGAACTTGGTGCGGTCGGCCTGGCCGCGCAGCTTCCAGTACTGCCGGGCGATCTTGAGCGCACCTTCGACGGCATCGCTGCCGCCGGTGGAGAACATCACAGCGCCGACCTGCTCGGGCGCCATCATGCCCACGAGCCGCGTCGACAGCTCGATGGCGCGCACATGGCTGGTGCCGCGGAACACGTTGTAGAACGGCAGCTCGTCGAGCTGCGCCACGATGGCGTCGCGCACGCGCCGGTTGCTGTGGCCGAGGTTGCTGGCCCACAGCCCGCCCACGCCGTCGAGCATCTTGTGGCCGTCGACGTCCCAGATCCAGCAGCCTTCGCCGCGCGCGATGATGTCGGGCCCGTTCTTCTTCATCGCACCGGGGTGCGCCATCGGGTGCCAGATGAACTGCGCGTTGTCGCGCTTGAGGGCGTCTCGATCGGGGCTCATGCGTGCGTCGCGAAGGTGGGCTGCGGAACAGTGCAAACGATAGGCGCGCCGCCTGCAAGACCGTTATCAGTTCCCCGAACGATGGGCTTCGGGTAAACACCGGGGGTGGCGGGCGAGACCGCCGAACTGCGAAACGCTTATCCCGGAACGCCGATCGTGACGGTCTTGATCTCGGTGTAGTGCAGGATGCCTTCGGCGCCCATCTCGTGGCCGATGCCGCTCTCCTTGCAGCCGCCGAACGGCATCTCGGGTTGCGAGACGCCATAGCTGTTGATACCCACCATGCCGGCCTCGATTTCGTCGGCGAGGCGGTGCGCGGTGTGCAGGTCACGCGTGAAGCCGTAGGCGCCCAGGCCATAGGGCAGGGCGTTCGCCGTGGCGATGGCCGCGTCGAGCGTGTCGTAGGGCTGCAGCACGGCGATCGGACCGAACGGCTCCTGGCGCATCAGCCGGCATTCCGGCGGTGCGTCGGCGAAGACGGTCGGCTCGAAGTAGTAGCCCGGCCGGTCGAGCCGGTGTCCGCCGGTCAGCAGCCGCGCGCCGCAGCCGACCGCGTCGTCGACGAAGCGCTCCATGTCGTCGATGCGTCGGGCGTGCGCCAGCGGCCCCATCTGCGTCTGCGGATCGGTGCCCGGCCCCAGACGCAACTGCTGCGCGCCGAGCGCGAACTGCTCGGCGAAAGCCGCAAGGTGGCGGCGCGGCAGGAAAAAGCGGATCGGCGACGCGCACACCTGCCCCGCGTTGCGGAACTTGGCCGTCAGCGAACTCTTGAGCACGAAGGCGAGCGACGCGCTGTCGCACATGTCGTCGGCGACGATCACGGGCGCGTGCCCGCCGAGTTCGCCGGTGAAGCGCTTGACGTGGCGCGCCGCCTGTTCGCCGAGCAGCTTGCCCACCGCGACCGAGCCGGTGATCGACACCTTGGCGATCGCCGGATGCGCGATCAGTGTCGACGACACCTCGGCCGGCTCCCCGCACACCATGTTGATCGCGTCGGCCGGCACGCCGGCATCGAGAAAGGCCTGCACGATCAGCATGCACGTCGCCGGCGTCTGCTCGTCGGGCTTGATCACGACGCTGCAGCCGGCGGCCAGCGCGCTCGCGAGCTTGCGCACCGGCAGGTTGACCGGAAAGTTCCACGCCGTGAATGCGGCGACGGGGCCCACGGGCCGGCGCGTCACGGTCTGCGTCAGGATGCCTTCGGCGCGCGGCGCCACCGTGCGGCCGTACACGCGCTTGCCCTCTTCGGCCTGGAAGTCGAGGATGTCGGCCGACAGCTTGACCTCGCGCGTCGCCTCGGCCAGCGGCTTGCCTTGCTCCAGCGTGAGCACCGACGCGATCCGGTCGGAGCGCTGGCGCATCAGCTCGGCCGCGGTGCGCAGGATGGCGTAGCGGTCGTGGGCGCTGCGGCGACGCCAGGCGGCGAATCCGCGTTGCGCGGATTCAGCGGCTGCGGCCAGCTCGGCGGCGCCGGCCAGCGGCAGCGTCGCCAGCGGCGTCTCGTCGGCCGGGCCGATGACGAAGCGCTCGCCACCCGAGGCGCGCGGCAGCCAGCTGCCTGCCACGTGGAGCGCCAGAGGGGGATACTTCATGAGTGGCGTTTCCTTTCGATGCGGGTCGCGCAGCGCGTCAGTCCTTGACCACGCCGCCGCGCGAGAACAGCACGGGGCCGCCTTCGGCGCGCGGCAGCGCAGCGGTGAGTGCGGCACGGTCGCTGCGCGGCGCGGCGACGAAGCCCGCGCCGTGTTCGGCGCTGCGCAGCAGGAGTCCGTCCAGGCCCAGCGCGAGCAGTTCGCTGCCGTCGCGCACGAGAGCCGTGATCGACGACTTGCCGTGGCTTTCGACGCGCGACCAGCTCTTGCCGTCGTCGGCGCTGCGGTAGATCGAGCCGCGCAGCCCCGCGGCGACGACCACGCCGGCAGCGGGCGATGCCACCGACCAGAACGAACCCTTGTAGCCGGTGGGCAGATAGGTCCAGCGGGCGCCGCGATCGGTCGAGCGCAGCACCATGCCGCGCTCGCCGGCGGCGTACAGGACGCCGCGGTCGTCCACGGCCAGGCCGAACAGGTTGAGGTCGGCCTTGCCGCCGGTGCGGCCGTCGGCGGCGGGCGGCGGCGGGAGCGGCACGGTCGACCAGCTGCGGCCGCCGTCGGCGCTGGTCAGCACCAGCGACCACAGCCCGACCGCGACCAGGTGCTGCGCGTCGAAGGCATGCACGGCGAACAGCGGGCGGTCCACGCTCGCGTCGATGCGGGTGATCTCCCACGTCTCGCCGCCGTCGCGCGTCGCGAGTACGACGCCCCAGTGGCCGACGGCCCAGCCGTGCCGATCGTCGGCGAAGCTCACCGACGTGAGCGTCGAGCTCACGGGCACGGCGCGGGCCTGCCGCCACTGCCGGCCGCCGTCGTCGGACAGCAGCACGACGCCGTGGTCGCCGACGGCGACCATGCGGGCCCCGGCGCGCGCGGCGCCGAGCAGCGCCGCATGCGACGCATGCGCGACGACGGCCGCAGGATGCGGCTGCAGCGTCGGCGGCACATCAACGCCTTGGGACGCACCCGCAGCGCACGACAGCAGCAGTGTCGCTGCGAACCTCGCGGTGTCGACGACCGCGGTGCGGGCAAACGGGCGCACGATCCGTCCCTCCTCAGTGCGCCAGCAGCCCGGGCGCATGCACTGGTCCGCGCCGCGGGAAGAGCCGATCCAGCCACACGGCGAAGGCGGGCAGCGCCGTCATCGCCAGCACCATGTTGACCATGAACATGAAGGCCAGCAGCTTGCCCATGTCGGCCTGGAACTTGAGCTCCGAGAACGACCAGGTGGCCACGCCGATGGCCAGCGTGAACGCGGTGAAGATCGTCGCCGCGCCGACTTCGAGGATCGAGTGCTCGATCGCCTTGACGATCGGCTGGCCGTGCGCGAGGTGCAGCTGCAGCCGGTTGTAGATGTAGAACGCATAGTCGACGCCGATGCCCACGGCCAGCACCATCACCGGCAGCGTCGCCACGGTGAGGCCGATCTCGAGCGACTTCATGAACCAGTAGCCGATGAAGGTGCCGACGGTCAGCGGCAGGCAGCAGGTCAGCACGGCGCGCAGGTCGCGGTACACCAGCGCCACCAGCAGCACGATGGCGGCATAGACGTACAGCATCATCGGCAGCTCGCTGCGGTGCACTTCGTCGTTGACGGCGGCCAGCACGCCGGCGTTGCCCGAGGCGAGCCGGATCGTCGAGCCGGGCAGCGGGTGCTCCTCGCGAAAGTGCTTCACGGAGTCGATCACGCGATTGATCGTCGTCGCCTTGTGGTCGGCGAGGAACAGGTGCGCCGCCGCCATGCTGCAGTCGCCGCGCATCATGCCGCGCGTGCGGCCGATCTCGGCGGCCAGCGCCGAGTAGTTGCCGGGATCGATCGGCACGACGGACATCTTCGGATGGCCTTCGTTGTAGCCCTCGTTGAACAGGCGCATCTGCCCGGCGAACGACACGACCGACTGCACGCCTTCGACCGGCGTCATCTGCCAGACGAACTCGTCCTGCCACACGCCGACGGACGGGTTCTCGCACGAGTTCGGCGGCGACTCGAACACCACGGTCAGCCAGTCGAGACCGGTGTCGAAGCTGCCTGCGATCGAAACGGCGTCGCGGTTGAAGCGCGCCTCGGGCCGCAGCTCGGGCGCGCCCGGCTGCAGCGTGCCGACGACGCGGTCGCTGCTTTGCCATACCGCTGCGGCGAAGACGACGGCGACCACGGCCAGCGTCCACGCGGCGCGCCGCGGCTGCGCCAGCGCAGCCACCGGGCGCAGCCAGCCGGCGCGCCGGTCGTTGATGGCCATCGCGCGCCGCGCCCAGTCGTCGCTGACGCGGACGTACGACGCCGCGACCGGCAGCATGACGAGGTTGGTGACGATCTTGTAGGCCACGCCCAGCGCCGCGGTGATCGCCAGCTCGCGCACCATCGGGATCGGGATCACCAGCAGCGTGATGAACGTGACGAAGGCCGTCACGAGGGCCAGCGTGCCGGGGATCAGCAGGCCCGTGAAGCTGGCGCGGCAGGCCTGCATCGTGGTGCGTCCGCGCGCCAGCTCGCGCACGATGAAGTTGATCTGCTGCACGCCGTGCGACACGCCGATGGCGAAGACGAGGAACGGCACCAGCACGGCCAGCGGATCGAGGCCGAAGCCGAGCAGGCGCAGCGTGCCGAACTGCCAGACGAGCGAGGCCAGCGAGCAGGCGATGGGCAGCACGGTGAACGCGATCGAGCGGCAGTACCAGTACACCGCCAGCGCCGTGAGCGCCATCGCGATCGCGCAGTACTGCAGCACGGCCGCGGCGCCGTCGGCGATGTCGCCGATCTGCTTGGCGAAGCCGATGATCTGGATCTCGAAGTCGGCGTCCTCGAAGCGGGCGCGGATCTCCTGTTCGAGCAGGCGGTTGTAGGCGACGTAGTCGAGGCGCTGGCCGTCGCCGCCGGTCTCGGCGAGCTCGGCCACCACCATGGCGCCGGCTTCGTCGCGCGAGACGAGGGTGCCGATGAAGCCGCCCTGGCTGGCGGCCTGGCGGATGCCTGCGATCGACGCCGTGGTGAGCTGCTCGGGCGTGATCGTGCCGGCGATCAGCGGATCGGCGCGAAATCCCTCCTCGGTGATCTCGTTGACGAAGGTGTTGGACGTCCACAGCGACTGCACGCCGAGCCGGTCGACATTGGGCAGGTAGGTGACGGCCTGCGTCACGTCGTGCAGCCGCTTGAGCCCGGCCGTGGTCCAGATCGCGCCCTCACGCGCGCGCACGACGATGTTGAGCCGGTTCGCTCCCAGCACGTCGTTGCGGTAGGCGTCGAACGTCCGCACGTACTCGTGGCCGAGCGGCATCTGCTTCTCGAAGCCCGCGTCCATGCGCAGCTGCAGCGCGAACCAGCCCATGACGGCGGTCAGCGCCAGCAACACGCCGAGCACGAGCGCCCGGCGCGAGAAGCAGAACTCCTCGGCGCGCGCGATGGCCGTCGTCCAGGCCGACGAGGACGTGGGCGACGGCATGCGCTCGTTCAAAGGTTGCGCGACAGGTAGAGGCCGATGAAGTCGCGGTCACCCAGCGGCTGGTGCGTCGGCGTCTTGCCGCCGAAGAACTTGGCGACGTTGATGCCGGCCTGCCATGTCGCCGGGTTCTGCACGAAGTTGACGTAGAAGTTGACCGCCTTCGCACCTTCGAGCCAGTTGGCCAGGAAGCTCGGCGTCGAGCCCTTGACGGCGTGCTGCACGAACACGCCCGGGACGACCTGCCAGCCCGGGATCAGCGTGCTGTCGTAGACCAGGCTGAAGTCGAACATGTAGCCCATCGACGTGGCGTCGCCGAAGCCGCGCGTCACGCCGGCGCCCGACGACGGCAGCCACCACAGGCCCGCGGCCACCGCCTGCTCGACGGCGACGCCGTTGACGGTGCGCGTGACCAGCTTGTCCTGGCTGATGCCGGGATAGTGGATGACGACGAATTCGCCGAGGAAGGTGCCGGTCTGCGCGCCGACGAGGTCGAGGAAGCCGCCGGCGTTGCTCGGCGTCAGGCTGTACAGGCCGGTGAGGTGCAGTTGCCAGCGCTTGTTGTCGATCCAGCCGGGGCAGGCCGTCGTCGGCGCCGCCGTCGGCGTGAAGTCCTGAGCCGTGCCGCCGGTGCCGGCATCGGCGCACGCCGTGAGCGTGACGGCATCCTTCGGCCGGTACGACAGCTCGGCGCCGAGCGCCCAGTCGCCGAGCGCCGTGTTGGCGCTGATGCCGTACAGCTTGCGGTTGGGCAGGAAGTTCCATTGCAGCTGCCCCGTCGCGCCGGTGCTGTAGGCGAGATTGGGCGTCTTGTCGTGATAGTTCACCGCATAGATGCCGAAGTCGGCGTCGATGCTCTTGGGCCGCCAGCGCAACGAGACGCCGAACTGCCCGCTGTTGCGCGGCTCGTTGTCGGGGTCGAGGAACGGCAGGTTGCCGCGGCCCTTGTCGAAGATGTCGCCCTGCGACCAGTACGAGCCCGCCGGCGGGAACTTGTAGCGGTTCCAGTGGAGCTGGTAGTACGCTTCGAAGTTGACGCCCGTCGCCAGCGAGCTCGACACGCTGACGATCGGCGCGGGCAGGAACACTTCCTTGAGCTGCACGCCCGGGTTGGACAGGCGCACCAGGTCGACGGAGTTGGTGGCGTTGATGCCGCCCAGCGCGAACAGGCTCTCGCCCCAGCTGATGACCTGGTTGCCGATCTTGACGCGGCCCGACTGGTCGCCGAGCCTGAAGTCCTTGCTGACCCACAGGTCGAGCAGGTTGACGTTGTTGACGATCTGCTTCTTGGCGTCGGACGTGAGCGGCGTGGTGCGCGTGTCGTCGGCGGTGAAGTCCTTGAGCCAGTTGAACCGGCCCATGAACTTGATGCCGTCGGCGGGCCTCGTGAGCAGCAGCTCGTGCGTGCCCTTCAGGTAGGTCGTGAAGTGGTCGCCCTTGTTGTAGTTGAGGTTGCCGTCGTCGGCGCCGGCCCAGGTCAGCGGGTTGACGTCGCCCGGACCGCAGACGGCGTTGGGCGTGCCGAGCAGCGCGCAGCTCTGATTGCTGAGCCGGCGGCCCGTGCCCAGCGTGATGGTGGAATCGAACGATCCCTTCATCTGCTCGGTCTCGAACGTGAAGGCGACCGAACTGGCAGGCGCCAGTGCGGACAGCGCGGCGCAGGCGAGGGCAACGCCCTGCGCAGGGGCGAAATGCTTCATGGGGTCTCCTCCTCGGGGGCGGGTTGGCGCTTCAGCGCTCGCTGATGGAACGCAGGTTGTCTGCGGTGTAGAAGCCCTCGCTGAACTTGGGCTCCTTGGACTCGACCACCCAGCGCATGTCCTTGCCTGCGCCCAGGGGGCTTTGATCGAACAGGTAGCGGCCGTCGATCACGTTGTACTGGACGAAGGCCGCGTTGTCGCAGCTTCCCGTCTCGTGCACCGGGATGGCGTAGCTCTCGCGCACCTTCCACAGCTTGCCCTGGGCGTCGTAGTCCTCGGCGACCATGATCGACCAGCTGTCCTCGTCGAGATAGAAGGTGCGCTTGGGCGTCACGTGCCGCACGCCGCTCTTGACCGTGGCCTCGACCACCCAGACGCGATGCATCTCATAGCGGCGCGCTGCGCTCGCGAGCATGTCGTTCTTGAGCACGCTGTCGAGCTTGACCGCGGGGTCGTACATGCCGAAGGAGTTGTAGCCGACCAGCAGCTCCTTCTTGCCGACCAGCTTCCAGTCGAACCGGTCCATGGTGCCGTTGAACATGCGCGGCTCGTCCAGGGTGTACTGGTTCTCGAAGCCGATCTGCGGGGCGTCGTAGGCATACGTCGGCATGCGGCGCACGCGGCGCTGGCCCGGGAAGTAGTAGAAGGTGTCGCCCGGCTTGTCGGTGTAGTAGATGACCACCAGCGCCTGGCCGGCCAGCGCCGGCGGCGACTCGTAGGCGAAGTAGGTGTAGTACTCGGTCTGCGGCAGCTGCGCCAGCGGCGTGCTGCCCTTCTTGCCCCACGGGAAGTAGTAGGTCTGCGTCGCGCCGGCGCGGATCCAGTCGCTGCTGCCCTTGCGCGGCGACAGCGCGATCCAGTTCAGCGGCCACTCGTAGCCGATGCCCGCGTACTTGAGCTTGTAGTTCCACATCGCCTCGGCGCCGTTGGCCGGCATCGGGAACGGGATGCCGGGCAGCACCGCGTCCTTCAGGCTCCAGCCGTCGGCGCCGAGCTTGGCGACGGCGACGTTCTTCTTGGTGTTCTCGACGACGAAGTCGGGGTTGGCGCAGGTCCGGCGGCTCGGGTAGACCTCCATCTGGTAGCCCTTGATCTGCTTGATCAGCGCCACCTGGCCGGGCGACAGCTTGGCGGCGTGCTGGTCGACGTTGCCCGCGTCGATCGTGTAGAGGGGCTTGTCGCCCGCGTGCCGGAAGTAGTCGGCGCGGCGCTTGCCCGCCGACCAGCCCGGCAGCAGCGCGTCGGCCGGCGCGAACGCGGGGATCGTGCCGTCCTTGTTGGCTGCCGGCTCGGCGCCCGCGAGGGTCAGATCCTTGCCGAGGCGCGACGCATCGCGAGCCTGCGCCATGCAGGCCTGCGCCACGGTCAGCGCGACGAACGTCGCTGCCAGATGTCGGATGTAGTAACGGCTTGCCGTCATGCCTGATCTCCTTGGGGCGATGGTTGCCCGGCCCCCCGCGGGCCGGGCACAGCGACAGCCGCGACCTTAGGAGGCAAGGCATCCGGGTCGTTATCAATTCTCCGCAGAACGCTTTTCGGGTAAACACGCATCGTGGCTCCGCAATCGACTTCGACTGCCGTGCGGCGACACCTCCCGGACGTGAACATGCCCAGCCTTCCCGCTCTCTCCAGCGATGCCGCAGCGGCGCCGGCGGAGCCGTCGGCCGCCGCCGCTGCACCGGCCTGGGCACACGCCGCCGAGCTCGACGACATCGACGAGCTGGCGGCCGCGCAGGCCGGCTGGGAGCTGCGCTACGAACAGCTGTCGCAGGGGCGCTTCAAGGCCGCGGTGCGCCACGTCCAGCTGCCCGACCTGCGGCTGGTCCGCGAAACGGCGAGTCAGGCGACGCGGCAGCGCGGCCAGATCGGCGAGCGCCATATCGGGTTCGCGATCTGCGATTCGCCGGCCGGCGACGGCTACTTCCACGGCCAGCGCATCGACGGCGAGAGCATCCTGATCGGCCGCGGCGACGATCTGGACCTGACGCTGCGCCAGGACTCGCTGCTGGTCGCCATCGTGGTGGACGCCGACCTGCTCAGTTCGCTGTGGCAGCAGCTCTACGACAAGCCGTGGTCGACCTGGCTGGACCACAAGGTCGTCGTGCAGGCGCGGCCGAAGGCTGCCGGCTACGCGCGCTCGGCGCACTCGAGGGCGCTGGAGGCCATAGCGGCCGATCCTTCGTTGCTGGAGATCCCCGAAACGGCGCTCCAGTTGCGCGACAGCGTGCTCGTCGAATGGCTGGAGGCGATCCCGTCGACGATCGAGCTGTGCGACCTGCACAGCGTGGCGGCGCGTCGGCGCATCGTCGATCGCGCCTGTGAACTCGTGCTGGGCACGCCGGACCGGCCGCTCACGACGCTGGAGGTCTGCAAGCAGATCGGGACCAGCCCGCGCAAGCTCGAACTGTGCTTTCGCGACGTGCTGGGCCTTTCTCCGCACAAGTATCTGCGCGCCGTGCGTCTGTGCGGCGCGCGCCGCGACCTCAAGCGCATGGTCGGGGCCGACTTCACCGTGCACGACATCGCGGCGCGCTGGGGCTTCTGGCACATGAGCGCCTTCTCGGCCGAGTACAAGCGCCAGTTCGGCGAGTTGCCGTCGATGACGCAGCGACAGTCGGCCTGCGCGTCGATCCGCTAGCGCAGCGGAGCCGCCGGCGCCGGTCGGCAGATCGTGCGCACTGCGGCGCGCCCGCGCGACGGGCTTCAGTCGGAGAGGATGAAGGTGACCTTCAGGATGACCTTGTAGCCGGTGACCTTGCCGTTGTCGATCGTCACTTCCTGGTCCTTGACCCAGGCGCCCTTGACGTTCTTGAGCGTCTTGTTGGCGCGCTCGACGCCCTGCACGATGGCGTCCTGGAAGCTCACGGTGCTGACGCTGCTGATCTCGGTGATGCGCGCGACGGTCATGCTCGTACTCCTGTGTTGGCTGCGGCCCGGGCGTGGCCCCGTGGAAGGGGCAGTCTGCGCCTCTCGCGCGCAGGTCGCAAGCAGGGCCGTCGGGCAGCGCGGGATTGGTCGAGACCCGTGTTTGCGGGCGCTCAAGGCGACAGACGCTGCGGCGAAACGTAGTGCTGCCGGAACGCCTCGAACGCCATGGTCTGCGCGGCTTCGATGCCTTGCTGCTCCTGCAGCGACTCGCGCGCGAGTCGCTCGAAGCGCAGTCGCTGGTCGGCGGGCAGCGGCGGCTGCCGCAGCGCGTCGCGTGCGCGCAGCGAACAGGCCTCGACGAAGCGCAGGTGCGAGCCGCCGTGGGCTTCGCGCATCGCGGCCAGCACGCGCGCCGACGGCAGACGGCCGGGTTCGCGCAGCGCCTGCGTGGCCGAAGCGAGGGCGGCGGCGTGGGCGCCGTTCGCGTCAGCAGCATCGAGCGCCCGTGCGACCGGTGCGCATTCGTCGAGAATCTGCGCGCCCCATTCGGCGACCGGCAGCGACTGCTCCCCGCGTTCGAGCCGCAGCAGCGGGTCGCGGCCGCGCTCCGCCACGAGATGCTGGTTGCGCGCCACGGCGGCGATCTCGGCGGGGGTGTCAGGCGGGCTGTCGGACAGCAGGCAGTGCAGCAGGAAGACGTCGAGCATCCGCAGCGTCGCGGCCTCGATGCCCACCGGCGAGAACGGGTCGAGGTCCATGCAGCGCACTTCGACGTATTCGACGCCACGCTCGCGCAACGCGTGCAGCGGCCGCTCGCCAGAACGGATGACGCGCTTGGGCCGGATCGTGCCGTAGAACTCGTTCTCGATCTGCAGCAGCGTGGTGGCGAGCTGCCGGTACCCGCCGTCGGCATCGCGCAGGCCGAGCGCCTCGTAAGCCGGATACGGGCGCGTCAACGCATCGTGCAGCGAGGCGCCGTAGCTGTCGAGGCCGTTGTAGCTCACCGCCAGCGTGGCCTGCGCGTCGCTCTGGTAGCCCAGGCGCCCCATGCGCAGCGACGTCGCATCGGGCAGGTGCAGCGTGTCGTCGCCCAGCGGCCGGAGCCGGTGTTCGAGCCCGGCGACGAAGCTCGCGCAGACGGCGGGCGACGCGCCGAACAGGACCAGCAGCAGGAAGGCGTGGCGCCGGAAATTGCGGATCAGGCCGAAGTAGTCGTCGCTCGAGAGGCCCGGCATCGACCAGTTGTAGTGGAGGCCCGAGATCGTCTGCATGCGCCGGCCATAGCGGTGGCTCAGGCCCTCGCGGTAGACGCTCTTGGCGCGGCCGATGTTCGAAGCACCGTAGCGGGCGATCGGGATCGACGCGTCGCCCGGCAGCTCGCACGGCATGCTGCCGGCCCACAGCAGTTCGTCGCCGATCTCCTGATGGACGAAGCGGTGCACCTGCGTCAGCTCGTCGAGGCAGGCCGTCGCGCTCGCGTGGACGCCCGTCACCAGCTCGAGCTGCGACTCGCTGAAGTCCGTCGTGATGTTCGGGTGCGTCAGCGCGGAACCCAGCGCGGCCGGATGCGGCGTCAGCGCAAGCCGGCCTCCGGCCTGCGCGCGCAGGCTTTCCTTCTCGATGCCGCGCCGGATGCCCTGCAGGCGGGCGCGGTCCAGGCCGCGCAGGCGTCGTTCCAGGTCGGTCAAGCAGGTTCTCCTTCGTCGGGATCGCGTGGCTGCGCGCCATCTTCGCCGCTTTACGCCGCCGGTGCAGGCGATGGCCCCGGCATCAGGGGTCGCCGGCCGGCGCCTTCCACGGCTGCGTCGGCGGCGTCCGGCCGAACAGGCGGCGGATCAGCGCGCGCATCCACTGGTGCGCCGGGTCGCGCGCCGTGCTGGCGTGCCAGACCAGTTGCACGTCGTAGTGCGGCGCCTGCGCCAGTCGCCACCGCCGCAGATCGTAGCGTTCGCCCAGCTTGCGGGCATACATGTCGGGAACGATCGCCAGCAGGTCGGTCGAGCGCGCCAGCTCGGGCAGCGCGCCGAAGTGGCGCGCGCGCACGGCGACGCGGTGCGCCAGCTTCATCTTCGTGAGCATCAGCTCGACGCTGTCGTGAAACGTCGCCGTCGGCGACGCGACCACGATCGAGGCCTCGGCCAGCTGGGCGGGCGCCAGCACGCGCCCGGCACGCCCGCTTGCCGGGCGCCAGCCTGGCGAGGTGAGCACCATGTACTGCTCGCGAAACAGCAGGTCGGCGCGCAGGTCCCGATGGCGCGCCTGGAGGATGCCGATCGCGCAGTCGATCTCGCGTGCCTCCAGTGCGGCCGGAACGCCGGCCGCCGGCACCGACACGTTCGACAGTTGCGTGTGCGGCGCGCGCGTGCGCAGCGCCGCCGCCAGCGCCGGCAGGAACAACAACTCGCCCAGGTCGGACAGCGACAGCCGCCACTGCATCTCGCTGCTGGCCGCGTCGAAGTCTTCCTGCCCGGTGAGCAGCGTCTCGAGCATCCGCAGATGCTCCAGCACTGCGGGCGCGACGAGTTCACAACGCCGCGTCGGCTGCAGACCGCCGGGCGAGCGCACGAACAGCTCGTCGTCGAAGTAGCGGCGCAGCCGCGCCAGTGCGTTGCTGGTCGCCGACTGCGACAGCGCGAGCGCCTTGCCGGCCTGCGTCACCGAGCGGGTGCGGTGGATCGCGGCCAGCACGCGCAGCAGGTTGAGGTCGAGTTGACGGAAGTTCATGGCGGCGGCGAACCCCTACGGGTTGCACCGGATTATTCATGAGATCAATGCGCCCCATTCAGACAATCCGTTTCGCAAACGACCCCTGGCATGCCTAGAGTGGCTGCTCCTGACGATTCCGCGCCATGGCCGAACGCTCCTTCAAGTCGGAAGTGACCCAGCTGCGCCTCGGCGACGGCGAAGAATTCCGCGGCGAAGGCATCCTTGCCGTGACGAAGGCGTTGCTGCAGTCGGGCGTGTCGTACGTCGCCGGCTACCAGGGCGCGCCGATCTCGCACCTGATGGACGTGCTCAACGACGCGCAGGACATCCTCGACGAGCTCGGCGTGCACTTCGAGCACAGTGCGTCGGAGGCGGCTGCGACGGCCGCGCTGGCGGCGTCGGTCAATTATCCGCTGCGCGGCGCGGTGACTTTCAAGTCGACGGTCGGCACCAACGTCGCGTCCGATGCGCTGGCCAACCTGGCGTCGGGCGGTGTGACGGGCGGCGCGCTGCTGATCGTCGGCGAGGACTACGGCGAGGGCTCGAGCATCATGCAGGAGCGCTCGCACGCCTTCGCGATGAAGTCGCAGGTGTGGCTGCTCGACCCGCGGCCCGACCTGCCGTCGATCGTCGCGGCGGTCGAGCAGGGCTTCGAGCTGTCCGAGGCGAGCCGCACGCCGGTGATGCTCGAGCTGCGCATCCGCGCCTGCCACGTGCACGGGCGCTTCGCCACGCGCCGCAATCGCCGCGCCGCATTCACGCTGAAGGACGCGATCGAGCAGCCGCGGCGCGACGTGAACCGCATCGCGCTGCCGCCCGCCACCTATCTGCACGAGCAGGAGAAGATCGCGCAGCGCTGGCCCGCGGCGGTGCGCTTCATCCGCGAGCGCGGTCTCAACGAGTTCTTCGCCGAGGACGCGCTGGACTTCGGCATCGTGATGCAGGGCGGGCTCTACAACGGCGTGCTGCGCGCGCTCGAGCTGCTCGGCCTGGCCGACGCGTTCGGCAACACGCAGCTGCCGCTGTACGTGCTCAACGTCACCTATCCGCTGGTCGACGCCGAGCTCGAGCGCTTCTGCGCCGGCAAGCGCGCCGTGCTGCTCGTCGAGGAGGGGCAGCCCGACTTCATCGAGCAGGCGCTGCACGCCGTGCTGCGCAGGGCGGGCCTGCCGACGCAGGTGCACGGCAAGGACCTGTTCACGATGGCCGGCGAATACACCGGCGCCGTCGTCGTGCAGGGTGTCGCGCGCTTCGTCGAGCGCTACGCGCCCGAGCGGCTCGCCGGCACCGCGCTGCCGGCGGCGCTCGATGCCGCGCCCCTCGCGCCTGTGATCGGACGCGCCGTCGGGCAGGTGCAGCCGCGGCCGCCGACGTTCTGCACCGGCTGCCCGGAGCGGCCGATCTTCACCGCGATCAAGCTCGTCGAGCGCGAACTGGGGGCCCACCACCACGTCAGCTGCGACATCGGCTGCCACCTGTTCTCGATCCTGCCGCCGTTCGATATCGGCGCGACGACGATGGGCTACGGCCTGGGCTGGGCCGGCGCGTCGGCGCTCGGCACGCGCGAGACGAGCCGGCGCACGCTGTCGATCATGGGCGACGGCGGCTTCTGGCACAACGGGCTGACCAGCGGCGTCGGCAACGCCGTCTTCAACCGCAGCGACAACGTGCTGCTCGTCGTCGACAACGGCTACGCGGCCGCGACCGGCGGGCAGGACGTGCTGTCGTCGAAGGCCGACAACCCGATCCGCAGCACGCACCACGCGATCGAGCAGGCGGTGCGCGGCGTGGGCGTCGACTGGGTGCGCAGCGTCACGCACACCTACAGCCTCGAGCGCATGCGCGGCGCGCTGCGCGAGGCGCTGACGACGCGCGCCGCGGGGCCGAAGGTGATCGTCGCGTCGAGCGAATGCATGCTCAACCGGCAGCGTCGCGAGCGACCGGCCATGCACCGGGCGATCCAGGCCGGGCAGCGCGTCGTGCGCGAGCGCTACGGCGTCGACCCCGACACCTGCACCGGCGACCACTCCTGCATCCGCCTCTCGGGCTGCCCGTCGCTGACGATCCGGCCCAACCCCGATCCGCTGCGCCGCGACCCGGTGGCCAGCGTCATCGACTCCTGCGTCGGCTGCGGCTTGTGCGGCGAAGTCGCGCACGCGGCCGTGCTGTGCCCCTCGTTCTACCGCGCTGCGATCGTGAACAACCCGACGGCGTGGGATCGCTGGCGCCAGCGCGTGCGCGTCGCCGTCATCGGCTGGCTGCAGCGGCGCGCGGCACGGCGTCTCGAAGGGCTCGCGGCATGAGGCCCGCGCGGGCCACCACGATCGCCATCTTCGCGCTCGGCGGCGAAGGCGGCGGCGTGCTCGCCGACTGGCTGGTCGACTTGGCCGAGAGCAACGGCTGCGTGGCGCAGGCGACGTCGGTGCCCGGCGTCGCGCAGCGCACCGGCGCGACGGTCTACTACGTCGAGTTCCTCGCCCAAGACCGCGTGCCGCCGGGCGCGCGGCCGGTGTTCGCGCTCGGACCGGTGCCGGGCGAAGTCGACATCGTCGTCGCTTCGGAGCTGATGGAGGCCGCGCGCGCGCTGCAGCGCGGGCTGGTGAGCGCCGGGCGCACGACGCTGGTCGCGTCGACGCACCGCGTCTACTCGATGACGGAGCGCATGGCGATGGGTGACGGCCGGGTCGACTCCGCCGCCATCCTCGACGGCGCGCGCGCCGCGGCGCTGCGCCTGGTGGCAGCCGATTTCGGCGCTGTCGCCGAGCGCTGCCGCAGCCCGATCGGCGCCGTGCTGTATGGCGCGCTGGCAGGCAGCGGCGCGCTGCCCTTCGACCGCGACGCCTTCGAAGCCACGATCCGGCGCGGCGGCGTGGGCGTGGGCACGAGCCTCGCCGCCTTCGCGGCCGGCTACGAACTCGCGCGCGGCAGCGAAGTCGAGGACGCCTCGCACGCGGCGGAGTCCGCGCCTGCCCTCGGGCCGCGGCTGGCCGAACTCGACGCGCGCATCGGCGAGCGCTTCCCGGCCGCGGCGCGCGCGACGCTGCGCCACGCCGTCCTGCGCCTGGCCGACTACCAGGACGTCGCCTACGCGGGCGAGTATCTCGACCGGCTCGAGCCGCTGGGCGGCGCCGCGAGTGCCGACCTGCTCGACGAGACAGCGCGCCATCTCGCGCTGTGGATGAGCTACGAGGACGCGGTTCGCGTGGCCGACCTGAAGACGCGCGCGTCGCGCTTCGAGCGCGTCGCGGCCGAAGTGAGGCTCGCGACCGGGCAGCAGCTGGCGATCCACGAATACCTGCATCCGCGCACCGAGGAGATTGCCGACGTCCTGCCGGCGCGCTTCGGCCGCTGGCTGCTCGGCACGCCGTGGGCGCGCGCCGGCGTCGACCGCCTGTGCCGGCGCGGCCGCGTCGTCGGCACGTCGACGCTGCGCGGCTTTGTGCTGCTGTACGCCGTCGCGTCGCTGCGCGGAATGCGTCGACGCTCGCTGCGGTTCGCGACGGAGAGGCGCAGGATCGACGAATGGTTGGCCGAGATCGCGCGGCTGGCGCCGGCGCAGCCGGCGCTGGCGCTCGAGCTCGCGCGCTCGCAGCGGCTGGTCAAGGGCTACGGCGACACGCATGCGCGCGGCTGGGCCGCATTCCAGCGCCTGATGACCGAGCTGCCGCGTCTGGAGCCGCGGCCCGACGCGGCACAGCGGCTGCATGATCTCAACCGCGCTGCGCTCGCCGACGACGGCGGCCGCGCGCTCGACGAACTGCTCGCCGCGGCGCCGGTCGAGGCGCGCGGCGCGAGGAACGACAATCACCCAAAGGAGACGACGACATGATCCGATGCATCACCCGCACCATGGCCGCGCTGCTCGCCGCAGCCGGATTCGCCGGCGCTGCCGGCGCGCAGGAAACGACGCTGCGCCTGGTCAGTGCGTTCCCCGAGAACATCATCTACGTGCAGCGCCTGCAGCCGTGGATCCAGAAGTTCAACGCCGAGGGCAAGGGCACGCTGCAGATCAACTTCATCGGCGGGCCGAAGGCGATCCCGACCTTCGAGGTCGGCAACGCCGTCAAGACGGGCGTCGTCGACATGGCGCTCAACACCGGCGCCTTCTACACCAACGTGATGCCCGAGGCCGACTTCCTCAAGCTCACGCAGGTCACGGTGGCCGAGCAGCGCCGCAACGGCGCCTTCGACGCGATCAACAAGGTCTGGAACGAGAAGGGCGGCGTGCAGTACCTGGCGCGCGTGCTCGAAAACCAGCCGTTCCACGTCTATACGAACAAGAAGATCGACAAGCCCGACCTCACCGGGCAGAAGATCCGCATCACGCCGGTGTATCGCGAGTTCTTCCAGGCGCTCAACGCGAGCGTGATCTCGACGCCGCCCGGTGAGCTGTACACGGCGCTCGAGCGCGGCGTCGTCGACGGCTATGGCTGGCCGATCGGCGGCATCTTCGATTCCAACTGGCACGAGAAGACGAAGTACCGCATCGACCCCGGCTTCTATGACGCCGAAGTCTCGCTCGTCATGAACCTCGCGGCCTGGCGCAAGCTCAGCGCGGCGCAGCGCGACTACCTTCAGAAACAGGTGCTCGCGCTGGAGGCGCAGAACACGTTCTGGGCGCAGTACGCGAGCGACGAGACGGCGCGCCAGCAGAAGGCCGGCATCGAGACGATCCGCTTCGACGATGCGACGGCCAAGGCGTTCCGCGACAAGGCCTATGACGTCGCCTGGGCCGCCGCGATGAAGCAGAGCCCCGAGATCGCGGCGCGCTTCAAGCCGCTGTTCTCCAAGCCGTGACCGACACCGGCGGTAGCGCGCCGGCGCTGCGCCCGACGCTCGGGCGGATCGATCTGCTGTCGGCGCGCTACGGCGCCTTCCTCGCCGCGCTGGCGCTGGCCGGCTGCGCCATCCTGATGGCGATGATGCTGCTCATCGTCGCCGACGTGGCGCTGCGCAACCTGCCGCTGCAGAGCGGACCGCAGGGGCTGCCGTGGAGCACCGAGATCTCGGAGCTGATGCTCTACCTGATCACGATGAGCGTCGCGCCGTGGCTGTTGCGGCAGGGGCAGCACATCCGCGTCGACATCGTGCTGCAGGCGCTGCCGCCGCGCGTCGCGTGGGGGCTCGAACTCGTCGGCGACGTGCTGGGACTGGCCTGCTGCGCCGCCATCGCCTGGTACGGCGCGCAGGCGGCGTGGGCCAGCCATGCCGCGGGGGCGGTCAACATCCGCACGCTGATCACGCCCGAGTGGTGGGCACTCGCGCCGCTGCCCGCCGTGTTCATGCTGCTCGGCATCGAGATGGTGTTTCGCATGCTGCGCCTGATCGACGGCCCGCGCGGGCCGCGCCACGACGCCGTGAGCGCGGCATGAGGGGGCTTCGATGAGCCGCCGGGCCGCCCCCAGGCGAATTCCGCAGGCCGCCAGGCCGGAGGATGCCCTATGAGCGGCTGGGGGTTCGCTGCCGCGATGATGCTGGGCGGCTCGACCGTGCTGCTGTTCATCGGCATGCCGGTCGCGCTGACCTTCATCGCCGTCAACCTCGTCGGTGCCTGGATCTACATGGGCGGCGAATCGGGGCTGGTGCAGCTCGCGCGCAGCAGCGTCGGCTCGGTGACGGCGTTCTCGCTGACGCCGATCCCGCTGTTCGTGCTGATGGGCGAGGTGCTGTTCCACACCGGCCTCGCGCTGAAGGTGATCGAGGGCGTCGAGCGCCTGATCCGCCGCGTGCCGGGGCGGCTCGCCGTCGTCGCCGTCGTGGCCGGTACCGTGTTCTCGGCGATCTCGGGCTCGACGATCGCGACGACGGCGATGCTCGGCTCGCTGATGCTGCCGATCATGCTGGCGCGCGGCTATCACCCGACGCTGGCGACCGGCCCGCTGATGGCGATCGGCGCCGTCGACATGCTGATTCCGCCGTCGGCGCTGACCGTGCTGCTCGGGTCGCTGTCGGGCATCTCGATCTCCAAGCTGCTGATCGGCGGCGTGCTGCCCGGCGTGATCCTGTCGATCGCGTTCGTGCTGTGGATCGTCGTGCGCGTGCGCACGAAGCCCGGCCTCGCGCCGGGGGCGGCGGACGACGCCGTCGAGTACCGCGGCTGGCAGCGCTGGAGCCCGTTCGTGCGCTACGTGCTGCCGACGCTGTCGATCTTCGGCGTCGTCGTCGGCGCGCTGGCGGCAGGCTGGGCCACACCCACCGAGTGCGCCGCGCTCGGCGCCTTCGCCACCGTCGTGCTCGCGATGGCCTACCGGGCGCTCAGCGCCGATGCGATGCTCAGGGCGCTCAAGGGCACGGCCGGCATCTCGGGGATGATCCTGTTCATCATCCTCGGCGCCACGACGTTCGCGCAGATCCTGTCGTTCTCGGGTGCGAGCAACGGGCTGGTGCAGTTCATCACCGGCCAGGGACTGTCGACGCCGATGATCGTCGTCGGCATGATGCTGCTGCTGATCTTCCTGGGCGTCTTCATCGACCAGGTCAGCATGATGATGATCACGCTGCCGATCTTCATGCCGATCGTGCAGGCACTGGCGATCGACCCGATCTGGTTCGGCGTCATGTTCCTGATCTGCATGCAGCTCGGCCTGCTGCTGCCGCCGCACGGCCTGCTGCTGATGACGATGCGCGGCGTCGCACCGCCCGAAGTGACGATGGCGCACATTTTTCGCGCCGTCGTGCCCTACGTGGCGATGAGCCTGCTGCTGCTGGCGGCGGTGTTCTGGTTCCCCGCGATCGCCACGGCGCTGCCCGGAATGATCGGCTGACCGCCGCGACACGCCCGCCGCAATCCTGGGCAATCACGGGGTTCCGGATGCTGTATAAATATACAGTTTCCGACGATGAACCCTTCCGAAGTCACCGTGGCGCCGGCCGAGCGTCTCGAATCCCTGCACCCTGCGCTGTGGCGCGCCCACCAGCTCGGCGGCGGTGGTGCGCGAGCCCTGCCCAGCGGCTACCCCGGGCTCGACGCGCAACTGCCCGGCGGCGGCTGGCCGCGCGCCGCGCTGACGGAGCTGTTGCTGCCGCACGCCGGTGTCGGCGAGATCCGCCTGCTCAGCCCCTGCCTGGCCGCGACGCTGCGCGAGGGGCGCAGCGCGATGCTGTTCGATCCGCCGGCGGCGCTGTCGGGCTGGGCGCTGGCGCAATGGGGCATCGAGTCCGAACGGCTGCTCATCGTCAGCACGCGGCCCGCGCAGCCGGCCCGTCCTGATGGCGGCGGTGATACCGCCTGGGCGCTCGAGCGGGCGCTCGCGAGCGGCCATGTCGGTGCCGTGCTGGCCTGGCTGCCGCCGCGCCTGCGCGCCGAGCGGCTGCGCCGGCTGCAACTCGCGGCGCAGGCACACGACGGGCCGGCCTTCGTGCTGCGCGAAGCCGCCGCCGCCGAGCGGCCGAGCGCCGCGCCGCTGCGGCTGGCGCTGCGCTGCGCCGGCGCCGACCGGCTGGCCGTGCGCGTGCTCAAGCGCCGCGGTCCCCCGCTGGCACAGCCGCTCATGCTGTCGCTGCCGGCCGTCCTGCCGGCGCCGGTGGCCGCGTCGCTGGCGGCGCGCGAGGCCGCGCGGGCCGAGCCGGCGCACACCGCTTGACGATTGCGATGGGCCTTTCGCCATGCTGTGGATCGGCCTGCACCTGCCCGCATTGCCGCTGGAAACCTTTGCGGCATCGCTGCCGGCCGAAGCGCGGGTCGAGCCGCTGGCGCTGCTCGACGACCTGCGCGTTGTGCAGGCCAGCGCCGCTGCACAGCACCTCGGCATCCGGCCCGGCATGCGCCGCGCGACGGCGCTCGCGCTGGCGCCGCAGCTGCGCATCGGCCAAGCCGACGCGCAGCGCGACGCGCAGGCGCTGGCCGGCGTGGCGCATGCGGCGCTGGCCTTCACCCCTGCCGTCACGCTGGCGCCGCCCGATCGGTCGCTGGTGCTGATGGAAGTGCAGGCCAGCCTGCGCTGCTTCGGCGGGCGCGAGCGGCTGCTGCAGCGCTTGCGCGCTGCGTTCGCGCCGCTCGGCCACCGTGTCTGCATCGCCAGCGCGCCGACGGCGCAGGCGGCGGACTGGCTGGCGCGCAGCATCGGCCTGCACGGCGATGCGACGGCGGCAGCGCCCGAGCCGCTGCATTGCGCCGACCAGGCGGCGTTGCGCCGGAGGCTGGCCGATCTGCCGGTGCACCTGCTCGGCCCTGGCCGGCAGCACTGGGACGCACTGCAGGGCATGGGGCTGTGCAGCGTCGGCGATCTGCTGCGCCTGCCGCGCGCCGGGCTGGCGCGCCGTTTCGGCGCGGCGCTGCTCGACGAGCTCGACCGCGCGCTCGGCGCCGCCCCCGATCCGCGCTGCCGGGTCGTGCCGCCTGCCGTCTTCGAGAGCCGGCTCGAGCTGTGGGAGCGCGCCGACACGAGTTCGCAGCTCGTGCACGGCGCCGGCGTGCTGCTGCAGCGCCTGGTGGCGTGGGCGCAGGCGCAGCAGGCACGCGTGCGCCGCTGCACGCTGAGCCTGCGGCACGAGTCGCGGCAGCGCGGCGCGGCGCAGCCGCCGACGCGCCTCGAGATCGCGCTGGCCGAACCGTCGTGCGACGCAGCCCATCTGCAGTTGCTGCTGCGCGAGCACCTGGCGCGCATGCAGCTCGCCGCGCCGGCGTTCGAGCTGCATCTGCAGTGCAGCGACATCGTGCATGCCGCGCCGCCCAACGGGCAGTTGTTCGCCGCGCCGGCCGGCGAGAGCGAAGGGCTGCTGCGCCTGATCGAGCGTCTGCAGGCGCGGCTGGGCGCGCAGCAGGTGCAGCGGCTCGCGCGCATCGAAGACCACCGCCCCGAGCGTGCCGGCGCGGCGTTGCCTGTCGCGGCCGGCGATGCTGCCGCGCGCCGCGCGCCGCCGCGCGGCACGCCGCGCACCTCGCGGCCGGCCTGGCTGCTGCCCGAGCCCGAACCGCTGGCCGAGCGGCGCGACCTGCCGCTGCTCGACGGCGCGCCGCTGCAACTGCTGTGCGGCCCCGAGCGCATCGAGACCGGGTGGTGGGACGGCGCGCCCGCCGCGCGCGACTACTTCATTGCGCAGGCCGCCGACGGCTCGCTGGTGTGGGTGTTCCGCGGCCGGCTGCCGCTGTCGGCGGCGCAGCAGGTGCAGGGCTGGTACCTGCAGGGGCGCTTCGCGTGAAACCCGTCGGCGCCCTCGAAGCGTTGCAGTGATCCGCCATGCCGCTGCCCGCCTATGCCGAGCTGCACTGCCGCAGCAACTTCAGCTTCCTGAACGGCGCTTCGCACCCGGAGGAATTGGTGGATCGCGCCGTCGAACTCGGCTACACGGCGCTGGCGATCACCGACGAATGCTCGGTCGCCGGCGTGGTGCGTGCGCACGTGCAGGCGCAGGCCCGCGGGCTGCATCTCGTCGTCGGCAGCGAGATGCGCCTCGCGCTGCCCGATGGCGGCGCGCATGCGCGCCTCGTGCTGCTGGCGCAGACGCGGCGCGGCTGGGGCAACCTGTCGCACTGGATCACGGTGGCGCGGCGCCGCGCCGCCAAGGGTGCATACCTCGCGCAGCCGGGCGACGTCGAGGGCAAGGTGCCGAATGCGCCGACGCTGGCCGGCCTGCCGGGCTGCTTCGCGCTGCTCGTGCCCGACACGGCGCAGCCGTTCGAGACGGTCTTCGCGCATGCGATGTGGCTCAAGACGTGGTTCGGCGAGGAGCGCGCCGCGATCGCGCTCGAGCTGCTGCATCGCGAAGGCGACGCCGTGCTCGTCGACCACGCCGAGCGCGTCGCGCACCACACCGGGCTGCCGATCGTCGCGACGGGCGACGTGCTGATGCACCGCCGCTCGCGCAAGCCGCTGCAGGACGCGCTGACGGCGACGCGGCTGGCCGTGCCGGTGGCGCAGTGCGGCTTCGCGCTCGAGTCCAATGCCGAGCAGCATCTGCGCTCGCGCGCGCGGCTGGCCGCGCTGTACCGCGCCGAGTGGCTCGAGCGCAGCGTGGCGATCGCGGCGCAGTGCCGCTTCTCGCTGGCCGAGCTGCGCTACGAATATCCGCGCGAGATCGTGCCCGACGGCCACACGCCGGCGAGCTGGCTGCGCGCGCTCGCCGGGCAGGGCGCGCTCGAGCGCTATCCGCGCGGCGTGCCGGCCAAGGTGCGCGCCGCGCTCGAGCACGAGTTCGCGCTGATCGCGCAGCTGCAGTACGAGCCGTACTTCCTCACGGTGGCCGACATCGTGCGCTGGGCGCGCGGCCAGGGCATCCTGTGCCAGGGCCGCGGCAGCGCGGCCAACTCGGCCGTGTGCTTTTGCCTCGGCGTCACCGAGGCCGACCCCGAGCGCCACACGCTGCTGTTCGAGCGCTTCATCAGCGCCGAGCGCAACGAGCCGCCCGACATCGACATCGACTTCGAGCACCAGCGCCGTGAGGAGGTGATCCAGTACATCTATGGCAAGTACGGCCGGCATCGCGCGGCGCTGACCGCAGTGGTGATCTCGTACCGGCCGCGCTCGGCGCTGCGCGACATGGGGCGGGCGCTGGGCATCGACCTCGACCGCATCGATGCGCTCGCCAGGGGCCGGCATGGGTTCGACGGCCGCCGCGTCGCCGGCGAGCGCTTGCGCGAGCAGGGGTTCGACCCGTCGTCGCACGTCGTGCGGCTGTGGACCGAGCTGACGCACCAGCTGATCGGCTTCCCGCGCCACCTGAGCCAGCACCCGGGCGGCTTCGTCATCGCGCGCGACCAGATCGAGCAGCTCGTGCCGGTCGAGAACGCCGCGATGGCCGGGCGCAGCGTCGTGCAATGGGACAAGGACGACCTCGACGCGCTGGGGCTGATCAAGGTCGACGTGCTGGCGCTGGGCATGCTGAGCGCGCTGCGGCGCTCGCTCGCCTTCATCGCCTTCAAGCTCGGCCGGCCGTTCGGCATGCAGGACATCGTGCCCGACGACGCCGCCACCTACGACATGATCTGCCGCGCCGACACCGTCGGCGTGTTCCAGATCGAGAGCCGCGCGCAGATGAGCATGCTGCCGCGGCTGTGCCCGCGCGAGTTCTACGACCTCGTGGTGCAGGTCGCGATCGTGCGCCCGGGGCCGATCCAGGGCGGCATGGTCCACCCCTACCTGCGCAACCGCGCGCTGCCCGACGACGCGGTGCCGTGCCCGCCCGAGCTGCGGCCGGCGCTGATGCGCACGAAGGGCGTGCCCATCTTCCAGGAGCAGGTGATGCAGATCGCGATGCTGGCCGCCGACTTCACGGCCGGCGAGGCCGATGCGCTGCGCCGCGCGATGGCGGCGTGGAAGCGCAAGGGCGGGCTCGGGCCGTTCCGCGACCGGCTGGTCGGCCGCATGGTGGAGAAGGGCTACACGCGCGACTACGCCGAGCGCATCTTCAAGCAGATCGAGGGCTTCGGCGAATACGGCTTCCCCGAGAGCCATGCCGTCAGCTTCGCGCTGCTTGCCTATGCCAGCAGCTGGGTCAAGCGCCACCATCCCGACGCCTTCCTCGCCGGGCTGCTCGACAGCCAGCCGATGGGCTTTTATGCGCCGGCGCAACTGGTGCGCGACGCGCGTGCGCACGGCGTCGCGGTGCGGCCGGTCGACGTGCTGCACAGCGAGTGGGGCAGTCGTCTCGAAGGCGAAGCCGGGGCGCTGCGGGCGGTGCGGCTGGGTTTCGATCGCATCGTCGGTCTGCGCGAGGAGGCCGCCCGGCGCATCGTGTGCTCACGCGACGCCGAAGGGTTCGCCTCGGTCGAGGACCTGGCGCGCCGCGCCGCGCTCGAACCGCGCGACCTGCAGTTGCTCGCACAGGCCGGTGCGCTCGCGGCGTTGAGCGGGCATCGCCACCAGGCGGCCTGGGTCGTGCGCGGCATCGATGCGCAGCCCACGGCGATGCTGCGCGACACACGCGTGCACGAGGCGCCGGTGGCGCTCGCCGCGCCGCACGAGGCCGACGACATGCTGGCCGACTACCGCAGCCTCGGTCTGACGCTGAATCGCCATCCGCTGGCGCTGCTGCGCGAGCGCCTGGCCGCATGGCGGGTGCAGCCTGCCGCCGTGCTGCGCGACTACCCGGACAGCCGGCCGGCGCGCGCCAGCGGCCTGGTGACGCACCGCCAGCGGCCCGCCACGGCCAAGGGCACGGTCTTCGTCACGCTGGAAGACGAGACCGGCACGGTCAACGTCATCGTCTGGCCGCGCATCGCCGAGCGGCAGCGCGAGCCGCTGCTTGCATCGACGCTGCTCACGGTGTACGGCACCTGGCAGCGCGAGGGCGACGTGATGCACCTCGTCGCCGCGAAGCTGATCGATCACTCGGCGCTGCTCGGCGGACTGCGCAGCCGCAGCCGCGACTTCCACTGAATATGCGCGTCAGCGGCCTGCGGTCACTGCCGCATTCGGCGCTGTGGCGGCAACCCTGCCTCGACCGGCCGAGGCGGGCCGCTGCACCGCCGGCGCGGGCGTCGTTTCGGGCGCGGGCACGGGCGCGGTGCGCGGCCCGGCCACCTCGGCGCCGAGCAGCGCATGCTTGAGGTGGCGCGCCGATCCCATCACGACGATCAGGTTGCGGGCCGCAGGACGCAGGCTGCGCGGCTCGCGCGCGTGCGGCAGCCACAGCACGGCCTGCGCACCGAGCGCCGTCGCGGCGCGCGTCAGGTCGGCGAGCTGCGCGGGCGCGAGCTCCTTGCCGTTGGGTCCGAGCAGCGCCTGCTCGCGGCCGGTGATCTCCTTGCGCAGGCTGACCTGCCGCCAGGGCCGAACGCCGACGACGAAGCAGGCGCGATCGCTGCGCGTGATGGCGATCGGCGCCGTGCCGCCGCCTTCGGGCAGCGGCAGATCGAGCTCGACGCTCCATTCCGCGGGCAACTGCAGCGAGCGCTGCGCGCCGCGTAACAGCCGGCGCGAGCGCTCGCGCGACTCCGCCCAGACGACGAGCGCCAGCCCGAGCGCCGCCGCGCCCAGGCTGCTCGCCGCAACCGTCGTCGAGCTCGGCCAGAAGACCCATGCCACCTGCACTCCGCCGCCGATCAGTGCGAAGCCTGCCAGGAGTTGGGCGAGCCAGGTGGCGGTACGGCTGTTGCGCATGGCGAGTAGCAAAGGGAAGGGGGAAGTGACGATTCTGGCGAAACGGCCGCGGCTTGCCGTGGACCTATTGCACGCTGCGGCATGACGGCGGGCCCCTGTTACAGGGGCGTCGGATGCTGCCCGCAGCAGGCGCTTTGGCAGAATCGCCGTATGACTTCTCAGCGGGTCACGCCCGAGTTGCAGCAGTGGATCGTCGCGCAGGCACGGGCGGGCCATCCGCCGCAGGCTGTGCTGCAGTCGATGCGCGACAGCGGCTGGGACGACGAAGTCGCCGCCGCCGCGCTGGAGACCACGCTGCAGACCTGGCTCGACGAGCATGCGCGCGCCCATGACCTGCCGCCGTTGTCGCCGGTGCCCGGGCCCGACCTGGCCGATGCGCCCTCGACGCTGCGCGCGCACGACCGCGACGTGCAGGTGCTGATGACGCTGCGTCATCCGCGCATCATCGTCTTCGGCGGGCTGCTCGCGGGCGACGAGTGCGACGCGCTGGTCGCTCTTGCGCGCGAGCGGCTGGCGCGTTCCGAGACGGTCGACATGCGCAGCGGCGGCAGCGAGACCAACGCGGCGCGCACCAGCGAGGGCATGTTCTTCCGCCGCACCGAGACCGTACTGTGCGAGCGCATCGAGGCGCGCATCGCGGCGCTGCTGAACTGGCCGGTCGAGAACGGCGAAGGCCTGCAGATCCTGCGCTACGGGCGCGGCGCCGAATACAAGCCGCACTACGACTACTTCGATCCGGCAGCGCCCGGCACGCCCGCCATCCTCGCGCGTGGCGGCCAGCGCGTGGGCTCGCTCGTGTGCTACCTCAACACGCCGGCGCAGGGCGGGGCCACCACATTCCCCGACGTCGGTCTCGACGTCGCACCCGTAAAGGGAAACGCCGTGTTCTTCGCCTACGACCGCCCGCACCCGATGACGCGCACGCTGCACGGCGGCGCGCCGGTCGGCGCCGGCGAGAAGTGGGTCGCGACGAAGTGGTTGCGCGCCGGGCGCTTCGAGTGAGCCGCGGCGCGGGTCGGCGGCCCGCGCCTCACCGACCGATCAAGCGCGGCGGCGCCGGTTGCTGTAGTCGGGCGGCGGCAGCGCCAGGTCGGCGAACGGCAGGCTGCGCTGGACGCGGCGCTCCTTGCGCTCTTCCCAGCTCTGCGGCCCTTCGAGCGGCCAGCGGTTGACGGTGTCGGCCAGCTCGGCGCGCGGCAGGCGCGCGAACTGCGGCTGTGTGCGCCGCAGCAGCCACAACCCCGGCCGGAAGCGCGCCGGCAGCGCCGCCTTGCTCTCGCTCACCCAGTAGACGCAGGAGCGTTCGGCCCAGAACGCGAGGCGCTCGAAATGGACGCGGCCGGCGAAGCCCGTTTCGGGCGGGAAGAGCACGTGTTCGTCGGTGAGTTCGACGAGGGCGAAGGCAAGGTCGCCGGGCGTGTCGCCCGCGTTGCGGTAGACGAGGACGACGCGCCGGATGTCGGGTGCATGCACGCGATCCACGACATCGTCGTCACGGTAGACGACGATGTCGTGGCCCTGCCAAGCGGTACGCCAGTTCAGGTTCATCGGCGTGATCCCTCCAGTGCGACTCCAAGATACTCCCGCGCGCGCGGCGCGGTGGTACGGATCGCGACCGCTTGCAAGCTGCGGTCTGCAATTGTCACAAATGGGCTATTCAACGCGCAGAGGGTGTCTGCTGTCAACCGCCGGTCTTGTCCAACGAGGTATGAGCCTGGGGCCGGGCTCCTCTCGCGAGACCGGCAGCGACACTGCGGCGCAGTCGCGCCGCAGTCAGCCTTTGCGCGGCGCGGAACCGGACGAGCGGCCCGCCGGGCGCCCGGAGTTCGCACCGCGCCCGCTGCGCCCGGCGGGGGGCCGCGGCGTGCTGCGGTTCATGCTGCGCCGGCCGTCGTTGCCCAGCACCATGCGTCCGAGCACGATCGGCTCGGGCTTCTCGTTGGGATTCGGCTCGAAGCCGGGCACGACTTCGCGCGGGATCGAGCGCTTGATCAGCTTCTCGATGTCGCGCAGGAAGTTGTTCTCGTCGACGCACACCAGCGAGATCGCCTCGCCCTCGTTGCCGGCGCGGCCGGTGCGGCCGATGCGGTGCACGTAGTCCTCGGGCACGTTGGGCAGCTCGAAGTTGACGACATGCGGCAGCTGGTCGATGTCGATGCCGCGCGCCGCGATGTCGGTCGCCACCAGTACCTGCAGATCGCCGCTCTTGAACTCGGCCAGCGCCTTGGTGCGCGCCGTCTGGCTCTTGTTGCCGTGGATCGCCATCGCCGTGATGCCGCTCTTGACGAGGTGCTCGGTGAGCCGGTTGGCGCCGTGCTTCATGCGCGTGAAGACGAGCACCTGGTGCCAGTCGTTGCTCTTGATCAGGTGCGTCAGCACGTCCTTCTTGGCGTCGCGGTTGACAGGGTGGACCTTCTGCGCGATCAGATCGGCCGTCGCGTTGCGGCGCGCCACTTCGATCAGCGCGGGCTTGTCGAGCAGCCGGTCGGCCAGGGTCTTGATGTCGTCGCTGAAGGTGGCCGAGAACAGCAGGCTCTGCTTCTTGGCCGGCAGCACGGCCAGCACCTTCTTGATGTCGTGGATGAAGCCCATGTCGAGCATGCGATCGGCTTCGTCGAGCACCAGGATCTGCACCTGGCTCAGGTCGAGGTTGCGCTGGCCGTGGTGGTCGAGCAGGCGGCCCGGCGTCGCGACGAGGATGTCGACGCCCTTCCTCAGGCGATCGATCTGCGGCTGCATGCCGACGCCGCCGAACATCACCATCGATGTCAGCGGCATGTGCTTGCCGTAGACGCGCACGCTTTCCTCGACCTGCGCGGCGAGCTCGCGTGTCGGCGTGAGGATCAGGGTGCGGATCGCGGCGCGGCCGCGCGCGTCGCGCGCCGGCTTGCCTTCGGCCAGGCGCTGCAGCATCGGCAGCACGAAGCCGGCCGTCTTGCCGGTGCCGGTCTGGGCGCCGGCCATCAGGTCGCCGCCCGACAGCACGGCGGGTATCGCCTGCAGCTGGATCGGCGTGGGTTGGGTGTAGCCGTGTTCGCGAACGGCGCGAACCAGGGGCTCGGCGAGGCCGAGGGACTCGAAGGACATGTGGAGCGATCGATGGACAGCCCGTCGCTCACTTCAGCGTGCAGCGCCAGTCGCGGGGCTATCGTGGGGGGCGTCGCGCCGGAGGCGGCGCGCGTGTCGGGGGTGACAGGCAGCAAAGAGACTGGTTTCGACGCTGCGTGCCGCGGATTCTATCAGCGCATGGCGCTTCGCATCGCTGCCGGGGGTTCGCGAAGGCCCCGCCGCCGCAGCGGCTACTGCATGATCCCGGGCAGCCCGCTACCCTGACGCCATGCATCGTGATGACATTCGGTTGGCGCGACTGATCGATCGCGGGCCGGGCGCTGTCGTCGTCACCTGGCCGGACGGCGAGATCGTCGGCTGGAGCGGCGGCGCCGAGGCGATGTTCGGCTACAAGGCGCAACAGGCGGCCGGCCGGCCCTTGGCCGAGCTGATCGGTGCGCCCGGCGCCGTGGCCGACACCGTGGTGACCGTCGGTGCGCTCGGCGAGCGTTCGATCGAGGGCGTGCGCCGGCGCGACGACGGCACGCTGATCCACGTCGGTGCCGCGGTGCGCAGCGTGCGCGACGACGACGGCTTCGAAGGCGTCGTCCACTGCCTGACCGACATCACGCGGCTCAAGGTCCGCCGCGACGCCCGCGCCATCGAAGGTCGCTACCGCGACCTGCTCGAATCGATGCCCGACGCCATCGTCGTCGTCAACGACATCGGCCGCATCATCGTCGTCAACGGCCAGGCCGAGACGATGTTCGGCTACGAGCGCGACGAACTGATCGGCGAGCTGATCGAGGCGCTGATTCCGCAGCGCTACCGGCAGGCCCACCTCGGCCACCGCGGACGCTATTTCGAGCAGTCGCGCATGCGCCCGATGGGCGCAGGCCTGGAGTTGTACGGCCAGCGCAAGGACGGCGGCGAGTTCCCGGTCGAGATCAGCCTGAGCCCGCTGGAGACCGACATCGGCCGGCTCGGCATGAGCGTGATCCGCGACATCACGCAGCGGCGCGGCGCCGAGCGCGCGCTGCACGAGAAGAATGTCGAGCTGGAACGGGCCAGCAAGGCCAAGGACCGCTTCCTCGCGACGATGAGCCATGAGCTGCGCACGCCGCTCAACGCCGTCATCGGCTTTACCGGACTGCTGCTGATGAAGCTGCCCGGCCCGCTGACGGCCGACCAGGAAAAGCAGCTCGGCATGGTGCAGTCGAGCGCGCGGCACCTGCTGTCGCTCATCAACGACCTGCTCGACGTGGCCAAGATCGAGTCGGGCAACGTGCAGCTCCATCTCGAGACGCTGGACTGCCGCTCCGTCGTGGAAGAGGTCGCGACGACGTTGCGCCCGGCCGCGCAAGCCAAGGGCCTGCGCCTCGAAGTGAAGTTGCCCGCCGAGAGCCTCGTTGTGCAGAGCGACCGCCGCGCGCTGCAGCAGATCCTGATCAACCTGACCAACAACGCGATCAAGTTCACCGAGCGCGGCAGCGTCGAGATCGAACTCTCCAGCGCACCGGCGGCCGGCGGCGGCCGCACGGTGCGGCTGGCCGTCGCCGACACCGGCGTCGGCATCGCGCCCGAGGACCAGGCCCGGCTGTTCCAGGCCTTCACGCAGGTCGGCGGCGCCGTGCGCCATCGCGTCGAGGGCACGGGGCTGGGCCTGTACCTGTGCCGCATGCTCGTCGAGATGCTCGGCGGGCGCATCGAGATGCGCAGCGAGCCCGGGCGCGGCAGCCGTTTCGAGATGGTGTTCGACCCGCCCGCGCCATGACGCCGCGCGTACTCGTCATCGAGGACAACGACATCGGCCGCGAACTGATGACGTATGCGCTGCAGTCGTTCGGCTGCACGACGGAAGTCGCCGCCGACGGCGCAGCGGGCATCGAGGCGGCGCGGCGCGAGCGCCCCGACCTGGTCCTGTGCGACGTGCAGATGCCCGGCCTCGACGGCTTCGACGTCGTGCGCGTGCTCAAGCAAGACCCGGCGCTGCGCGACGTTCCCGTCATCGCGGTGACGGCGCTGGCGATGGCCGGTGACCGCGAGCGCCTGCTGGCCAGCGGCTTCGACGGCTACCTGTCCAAGCCGATCGAGCCGCAGCAACTCGCCGCCGCGATCCGGCCCTGGCTGCCGGCCGCGCTGCGGCCGGGCCTTGCGCCGGGCGGCCCGACCTGATCATCTGCGATGCTGGCCGCGATCCGCGCCTGCCTGGCGCGAGCGCCGGCGCGCGCCGTCCGGGATAATCGCGGTTTCGACCTGCCGCGCGGCGCGCCCGCGTCGCCAGGATCCGGCACGGCGATCGACCCGTGCCGCCAGCCTGCGGCGCCCCGGCGCCCTTCGTTCACCCGAGACCCCTGACATGGCCCAGTACGTTTTCACGATGAACCGCGTCGGCAAGATCGTCCCGCCGAAGCGCCAGATCCTCAAGGACATTTCGCTGTCCTTCTTCCCCGGGGCCAAGATCGGCGTGCTCGGCCTCAACGGCTCGGGCAAGTCGACGCTGCTCAAGATCATGGCCGGCCTCGACCACGACATCGAGGGCGAGGCCGTGCCGATGGCCAACCTGAAGATCGGCTACCTGCCGCAGGAGCCGCAGCTCGACCCGACGCAGACGGTGCGCGAGGCGGTCGAGCAGGGCATCGGCGGCGTGCTCGAAGCCAAGGTCAAGCTCGATGCGGTGTATGCCGCCTACGGCGAGCCCGACGCCGACTTCGACAAGCTCGCCGCCGAACAGGCCGAGCTCGAGGCCATCATCGCCGCCGGCGGCAGCGAGAACACGGAGCACCTGCTCGAGATCGCCGCCGACGCGCTGCGCCTGCCGCCGTGGGAGGCCACGATCGGCAACCTGTCGGGCGGCGAGAAGCGCCGCGTCGCGCTGTGCCGGCTGCTGCTGTCCAAGCCCGACATGCTGCTGCTCGACGAGCCGACCAACCACCTCGACGCCGAATCGGTCGAGTGGCTCGAGCAGTTCCTGCAGCGCTTCCCCGGCACCGTCGTCGCGATCACCCACGACCGCTACTTCCTCGACAACGCCGCCGAGTGGATCCTCGAGCTCGACCGCGGCTACGGGATTCCCTGGAAGGGCAACTACAGCACGTGGCTCGAGCAGAAGGAGCAGCGCCTGGAGACCGAGTCCAAGCAGGAGGATGCGCGCATGAAGGCGATGAAGCGCGAACTCGAGTGGGTGCGCAAGGGCGCGAAGGGCCGGCAGGCGAAGAACAAGGCGCGCATCCAGCGCTTCGAGGAGCTGTCGTCCCACGAGCACCAGACGCGCAACGAGACGAACGAGATCTTCATCCCGGTGGGCGAGCGCCTCGGCGGGCAGGTGATCGAGTTCGACAACGTCACGAAGTCGTTCGGCGACCGCGTGCTGATCGACGACCTCTCGTTCAAGATCCCGGCCGGCGCGATCGTCGGCATCATCGGCCCGAACGGCGCGGGCAAGTCGACGCTGTTCCGGATGATCATGGGCAAGGAGAAGCCCGACAGCGGCAAGATCACGATCGGCCACACCGCGCAGTTGTCGATGGTCGACCAGTCGCGCGAGGCGCTGCCCAACGACAAGTCGGCGTGGGAGGCGATTTCCGGCGGCCTCGACATCCTGACGATCGGCAGGTTCGAGATCCCGTCGCGCGCCTATCTCGGCCGCTTCAACTTCAAGGGCGCAGACCAGCAGAAGCTCGTCGGATCGCTCTCCGGCGGCGAGCGCGGACGGCTGCACCTCGCGAAGACGCTGCTCGCCGGCGCGAACGTGCTGCTGCTCGACGAACCGTCGAACGACCTCGACGTCGAGACGCTGCGCGCGCTCGAGGACGCGCTCGTCGAGTTCCCCGGCACCGTGCTCGTGATCTCGCACGATCGCTGGTTCCTCGACCGCATCGCGACGCACATCCTCGCCGCCGAGGACGACTCGAAGTGGGTGTTCGTCGATGGCAACTTCCGCGACTACGAGGATGACAAGAAGAAGCGGCTGGGCGAGGAAGGCGCGCGACCGCACCGGCCGCGGTACAAGCCGCTGATGGCCTAGCCGACTGTGGGTTGGCCTTCGGGCCGACCTACGGGTCTCTTGCGCCGCCGCGGCGATGTCCCCATCTCCGATCGATCATGACGACCCCTCGACTCCCCACCCGCGTCTCCCGCGGCGTCCCGACCTCCGACGGCGCCGGCGTCCGTCTGACACGGCTGATGGGCGGCGACCCGACGATGCCCTCGGTCGACCCGTTCCTGATGCTCGACTACTTCGACAGCCCGGACGCGAGCGACTACCTCGCCGGCTTCCCGCCGCACCCGCACCGCGGCTTCGAGACCGTCACCTACATGTTGAACGGGCGCATGCGCCACAAGGACAACCACGGCCACGAAGGGGTGATCGAGACCGGCGGCGTCCAGTGGATGACCGCTGGCCGCGGCATCGTGCATTCCGAGATGCCCGAGCAGACGTCGGGGCTGATGCGCGGCTTCCAGCTCTGGGTCAACCTGCCCGCGAAGCTCAAGATGCAGGCGCCCGCGTACCAGGAGCATCCCGCGGCGTCGATGCCGGTCGAGACGCGCGACGGCGGCGTCGAGGTCAAGGTGATCGCGGGCGCGACCTCGCGCGGCACGAAGGGGCCGGTGACGGTCGATCCGACTGCCGCGCGCTACTTCGACCTGACACTGCCCGACGGCGCGACGTTCGAGGAACCGCTGGGCACCGAGTTCGCGGGATTCGTCGTCGTGCATGCAGGCACGATCACGTTTCCGGATGGTAGCGACGTCGGCGCGCTCGGGCTGGCGGAGCTCGGATCGGGTGACGCGGTGCACTTCACCGCGAAGGGCGGGACCGCGCGCGTGCTCGTCATTGCCGGCAAGCCGATCGGCGAGCCGGTCGCGTGGCACGGGCCGTTCGTGATGAACACGCGCGACGAGCTCGTCGCCGCGTTCGAGGACTACCAGGCCGGGCGGTTCTGACGCGCGCCGGGCGAGCGCACGAAGGTCGGGCCTCAGCCCGTCGGGTTCTGTGGTGGGGAGAGAAAGAGGGCTTCAGCCCGACGGGTCCTGCTGCATCGAAGGAAAGGCGTCGGCCTGAAGGCCGACCCACAGGACGACCGCCGCGCTAGCGGGAGTCGACCAGCACCCCGATGCCGCCGCCGATCATCGCTCCCGAGAACGGCGCTCCGACGAGCGTGCCGACGCCCGTCCCGATCATCGTGCCGGCGACCGTGGCGCATCCGGACAGCGTGACGAGCGCCGCGAGCGCGGCGGAGGCGAGTAGGGTTCGTTTCATCGTGGCGTCCTGGCGGGGTGGTGTGCAGCGATTCGTCCGTCGTGAGGGGCCGGGTGGGCGCGACCCGACGGCGCGTGCCGGCGGCACGCACGCCATCAACGCCTACGCGGCCCGGAAGGTGTACACGGCGGCGCGCCCCGCGTTGCGCCCGACCCTTTCTGGCCCGAGAATCGCGGCATGACGATCTTCCTGTGGGTGCTCGCCGTCGTGCTGATCGTCGTCGGCGTCGTGGGCACCGTGCTCCCGGCGATCCCCGGCAGCACGCTCGTGTTCGCGGGCATCGCGCTCGCGGCGTGGATCGGCGACTTCGTGCAGATCCCGGTGTGGATCGTCGTCGTCGCGGGCGTCCTCGCCGCGCTGACGTGGGTGGTCGACTTCGCCGCCGCCGCGGTCGGCGCGAGGCGCGTGGGGGCGAGCCCCTGGGCCGTGGCCGGCGCGGCGATCGGCACGGTTGCCGGCATCTTCACGGGGCTCGTGGGCCTGCTGTTCCTGCCGCTCGCCGGCGCGGCGATCGGCGAGTACCTCGCGGAGCGCGACATGCTGCGAGCCGGCAAGGTCGGGCTCTCCACCTGGCTCGGCATCGTGATCGGCACCGCGCTCAAGGTCGCGATCGTGTTCGCGATGCTGGGGATGTTCGTCGCGGCACTGCTGCTGTCCTGACGCGGCATCGCCTCGCCAGACGAGGGGCCCGCGCGAACATTCGCGTTGCGGCTCCCGTGTCCCCCGAGCATGCTTTCCGTTGCTCGCGCCGCCAATCGCGGCGGCGCGGCGAACGAACGGGGAGGCCCCATGAGCACCATGCAGATCGTGATGCTGTCCGTCGGCGGGCTCGCGCTCCTCGCGGGGTGCATGATGGCGATCCAGCGCCTGCGCACCGTCTATTTCGGCAGGAGTGCGCAGGGCAAGGTCGTCGGCCAGTCGGAGAGCATGTCGACGTCGTCGAGAAGCGGCGGATCGACGAAATTCACGACGCTCTACGCGCCGATCGTCGAGTTCGCGCACGAGGGCAGGAAGATGAAGTTCACGTCGTCGCTCGGCGAGCGGGAGAAGATCGCCGAAGGCACGACGGTGCCGGTGCGCTACCTGCCGGTCGACCCGGAAGGCAGCGCCGAGATCGCGACGCCCATGCGCATGTGGGGCTTTCCGATCGCGGCGCTGGGCGTGGGTGCGCTGTTCGTCGTGCTGGGGGTCGGGATGGGCAAGTAGCGCGCGGTCCGCGCGCCGCGGCGGCAGTTCAGCCGCCGAGCTTGCGCTTCAGGATCGTGTTGACCTGCGCGGGGTTGGCCTTGCCCTTCGACGCGGCCATCGCCTTGCCGACCAGCGAGCCGAGCCTTCTGCGACATTGCCCCTGCGCCTCTAGCGTTTCACACCGAACATCAAACGCACTGCATCCCCACATGGACCCGAGAAGAGTTCAATGTTCGCATCGAAATGCGCTGTTCGCGAACATGCGACCCTGCGTAACTCATCACCCACAACACCAAGCACTAAGACGGTGTTCAGTGTCGCTGCGCTACGTATCCGAATAATGGCCAACGTGGTTTTATGATAGTTCATGAGGCTTGCGTCTGACTTCAACGCAGGGACTTCCGTTGGCAAGACACCAGCTGCTCGCGCTTGGGCACCAACCTTCTCCTTCATCTCAACTAGACTTCTGGCCTCAATCCGTCTCAAGAGCGCAAGATTCATATCCGAATTGGTGATTCCTTCGGCACTTGTCACCCCATAGTTCACAACAATCTCAGGATGCGCTCCTCCTTGGCCCGTTGCGGTCGATGCGCTCATTACAAGCACAAACGACGAAAGCGTCACCGCAGCACTCAGTGTTGTGGTCATACCGTTGTCTGAGGAGGACTTGCAGTTGAGACTATGGTTGATCCCGATAGGCCCGGTGCCGGAGATGCTACTCGCGGGAGAGTCTAGTCTTCAACAGTGTCGAAACTGTATTCGGGTTGGCGGTTCCCGATGAGAGTTTCATCACGGCCCCTACAAGAGCGTTCGCCGCTTTCTTATTGCCCGATTTGTAGTCCATCACAAGCTTTGGATTCGTTGTAATTGCATCTTCGATCCAAGTATTCAGTCTTGTCTCGTCGGACACCTGTGGACGCAGATTGGACAGTATCGTTGCCATCGCCGAAACGTCGACTGTCCCTTCTGCAACTACACGGCCAGCATCGACGATTCGGGCACGAGTTGATTTTGCAGAATCCCAGATCTGCGAGAACGCTTCCTTTGCTTGGCGCTTGCTCAATACACCGGTTTGTACTTCGCCCAGCAATTGAGCCAGTTCTACGGGTTGCAATGGAATCGAATCGAAATCCATGCCGTCTCTATTCAGTGCCGCTGCCACCTCCCCTAGGACCCATCCGGCGGCAATCTTTGCGTCAATGCCATCCGATACGACCTTCTCGAAGTAATCGGCTCGATGCATTGAGTCAATTAGTGCCGACGCTTCGACACTCGCAAGTCCGTATGTTGGCTTCAGCAAGCTCTTCTGCAGCTCGGGGTCAATATGCTCGACAACTTGGCCGGCAACATCGGGGCGGCTGGCAGCCGTACCCGTCTTCGCGAGCTCAATCAGGTGCTCGACAGAGTGGGCCGAGAAGCGAAGTCCGCGCAGCCTTGGCAATTCGGGCATCGCCGCCTTCACGTGCTCGATCCACGCGCGGTCGATCGCGAGCGGAGGCAGGTCCGGGTCCGGGAAATAGCGGTAGTCCTGCGCGTCTTCCTTGCTGCGCATCGAGCGCGTCTCGTTGCGGTCCGGATCCCAGAGGCGCGTCTCCTGCACGACGGCACCGCCGTCCTCGATCAGCGCGATCTGGCGGCGCACCTCGAAGTCGATCGCCTGCTGCATGAACCGGAAACTGTTCAGGTTCTTGATCTCGCAGCGGGTGCCGAGGGGCGCGCCCTCGCGGCGCACCGACACGTTCGCGTCGCAGCGGAAGCTGCCTTCCTGCATGTTGCCGTCGCAGATGCCGATCCAGCGGACGATGCCGTGCAGCGCCTTCGCGTAGGCGACCGCCT
>CAYJLV010000021.1:0-66075 GCA_964371405.1 uncultured Burkholderiaceae bacterium | reverse complement strand
AATGACCGGGTTCGACTGGATTACTTCTATATCTTTGAACGCAAATTAGTATCAGCAGTCTCCGGCGGAAACGGCCCGCTCCTTGCGGATCTGCGCGCGCGCCGAGCGCTCCATCAGACGCGGCACGCTATCGCAGCGGTGCGGCGAGTCGATCGTCAAACGTCGAGCGCATAGACCTGGGCCGCGCGCCGCTCGGCGGCGTTGTGGCCGCGCAACGCCTCGCTCCAGACGGCGTCTTCGGCAGCGTGGCGCGGCTGCAGGCCGGCCGTCATCACGGCGACTTCTTCCGACGCGGCGTCGATGTCGGACACGTGGCTGCGCTTCGCGTCGTACAGGCGCGCGACCATCGAGCCGCCCGATTCGATCAGCACAAGGAACTTCACCGGGGTCCTGTGCATGACCCTGCCCTCAACCGAGCCACGCCCGCGCGTTGCGGAACATGCGCAGCCACGGGCTCGGCGCCGCGACGTCGCCCGAGGTCCAGCTGAACTGCAGGTTGCGGGACACGCGCTCGGGGTGCGGCATCAGCGCCGTGAAGCGTCCATCGGGCGTGGTCACGCCGGTCAGGCCGCCGGCACCGCCGTTGGGGTTCATCGGGTAGGCCTCGGTCGGCGCGCCGTGGTGGTCGACGAAGCGCAGCGCGCGCTGCACCGCGGCGGCGTCGCCGCGCTGTGAGAAGTCGGGGCAGCCCTCGCCGTGCGAGACGGCGATCGGGATGCGGCTGCCCTCCATGCCGGCAAAGAAGATCGAGGGGCTGTCGAGCACCTCGACCAGCGACAGCCGGGCCTCGAACTGCTCGCTCCGGTTGCGCGTGAAGCGCGGCCAGGCCTGCGCGCCGGGAATGATGGCGGCCAGTGCAGCCATCATCTGGCAGCCGTTGCACACACCCAGCGCGATGCTGTCGCCGCGCAGGAAGAAGGCGGCGAACTGCTCGGCCAGCGCCGGGTTGAACAGGATCGAGCGCGCCCAGCCCTCGCCCGCGCCGAGCGTGTCGCCGTAGCTGAAGCCGCCGCAGGCAACGAAGCCCTGGAACATGTCGAGCCGCGTGCGCCCGGCCTGCAGATCGCTCATGTGCACGTCGAAAGTATCGAAGCCGGCGCTCGCCAGCGCGTGGCTCATCTCGACCTGCGAGTTGACGCCCTGCTCGCGCAGGATGGCGAGTTTCGGTTTCGCGCCGCCGATAAATGGGGCCGCAACGTCGTCGGTCGGATCGAACGTCAGGTGCAGGTGCAGGCCTGGGTCGTCGGGCCGGCCGGCGGCGGCGTGTTCGGCATCGGCGCAGGCCGGGTTGTCGCGCAGCCGCGCGATGCGCCAGCTCACCTCGTCCCAGGCCTGGTGCAGCTCGTGCAGCGGCGCACCGAAGATGCGCTTCGCGTCGCGCCACACTTCGACCACGCCGCGGTCGTTGGGCTTGCCGACGACATGGCTGTGGCGCGACAGGCCGTGCTCGCGCAGCGTGCGCATCGCGGCGTCGCGCTCGGCTGTCGGCACCTGGACCACGACGCCGAGTTCCTCGTTGAAGATCGCCTGCAGCGTCAGCTCGTTGCGGCGCTCGCCGACCTGCGCCGCCCAGTTCTTGGAATCGCCGTGGTCGGCGCGGCTGTCGGCGATGCCGTCGCCCTCCATGACGAGCAAGTCGACGTTGAGCGACACGCCGCAGTGGCCGGCGAACGCCATCTCGCAGACGGCCGCCCAGAGGCCGCCGTCGCTGCGGTCGTGGTAGGCGAGCAGGCGGCCGTCGGTGCGCAGCGCTTTGACGGCGGCGACGAGCGACTTCAGCAGCGCCGGGTCGTCGAGGTCGGGCACGGCGTCGCCGCTCGCGCCGAGCACCTGCGCGAGGATCGAGCCGGCCATGCGCCGGCGCCCCTGGCCGAGATCGACGAGGATCAGCGTCGTGTCGCCGGCGTCGCTGCGCAGCTGCGGCGTCAGCGTGCCGCGCACGTCGGCGAGCGTTGCGAAAGCGGTGACGATCAGCGATACCGGCGCCGTGACCTGGCGCTCGACGCCGCCGTCATCGCGCCATTTCGTGCGCATCGACAGGCTGTCCTTGCCGACCGGCACGCCGATGCCCAGCGCCGGACACAGCTCCATGCCGACGGCGCGCACCGTGTCGTAGAGCGCCGCGTCCTCGCCAGGCTCGCCGCAGGCCGCCATCCAGTTGCAGCTCAGCTTGACGCGCTCGAGTTCGATCGGCGCGGCCAGCAGATTGGTGATCGCCTCGGCGACGGCCATGCGACCCGAGGCCGGCGCGTCGAGCGCAGCGAGCGGCGTGCGCTCGCCCATCGCCATGGCCTCGCCGCGCAGGCCGGTGTAGTCGGCCAGCGTGACGGCGCAGTCGGCCACCGGCACCTGCCAGGGCCCGACCATCGGGTCGCGGTGCGACAGGCCGCCGACCGTGCGGTCGCCGATCGTGACGAGGAAGCGCTTGTTCGCCACCGTCGGGTGGCGCAGCACCTGGAGCGCCACCGTCTGCAGCTCGACGCCGGTCAGCGACAACGGTTCACCGTTCCGCGCCACGCGGCGCACGTCGCGATGCATGCGCGGCGGCTTGCCGAGCAGCACCTCCATCGGCATGTCGATCGGCCGGTCGTCGCTCGCCGGCTGTTCGAGCACGAGTTGACGCACTTCGGTGGCGACACCGACGACGGCAAACGGGCAGCGCTCGCGCTCGGCCATCGCCGCCAGGAGTGGCAGGCTGTCGGGCGCGATCGCGAGGACATAGCGCTCCTGGCTCTCGTTGCACCAGATCTCCTTGGGCGCGAGGCCGCTCTCTTCGATCGGTACCTTCGAGAGGTCGAAGCGCGCGCCGCGGCCCGCGCCGTCGACCAGCTCGGGAAACGCATTGCTGATGCCGCCGGCGCCGACGTCGTGGATTGCGAGGATCGGGTTCTTTGCGCCCAGGCTCCAGCAGTGGTTGATGACCTCCTGCGCGCGGCGCTGGATCTCGGGGTTGCCGCGCTGCACCGAGTCGAAATCGAGCTCGGCCGCGTTGACGCCGGCGGCCATCGAACTCGCCGCACCGCCGCCCATGCCGATGCGCATGCCCGGGCCGCCGAGCTGCACCAGCAGCGTACCGGCGGCGAACTCGAGCTTGTGCGTCTGCGTCGCCGCGATCGAGCCGAGACCGCCGGCGATCATGATCGGCTTGTGATAGCCGCGCTGCACGCCGGCGACGCGCTGCTCGTAGACGCGGAAGTAGCCGCCGAGGTTGGGGCGGCCGAACTCGTTGTTGAACGCGGCGCCGCCGAGCGGGCCGTCGATCATGATCTGCAGCGCGCCGGCGATGTGGCCGGGCTTGCCGATGTCGTCGCGCTCCCAGGGCTCGCTCGTGCCCGGCAGGCGCAGGTTCGACACCGAGAAGCCCGTGAGGCCCGCCTTCGGGCGCGCGCCGCGGCCGGTTGCGCCCTCGTCGCGGATCTCGCCGCCGGCGCCGGTCGATGCTCCGGGGAAGGGCGAGATCGCCGTCGGGTGGTTGTGCGTCTCGACCTTCATCAGCACGTGCGTCAGCTCGCTGTGCGCGCGGTACGGCGGCGCGTTGGTCCAGCCCTCGGGCCGCCAGCGCTCGACGACGCCGCCGTCCATCACGGCCGCGTTGTCGCTGTAGGCAACCACGGTGTGCTGCGGCGCCAGCGCTTCCGTGTTGCGGATCATCTGGAACATCGAGCGGTCCTGCACGGCGCCGTCGATCGTGAAGCCGGCGTTGAAGATCTTGTGCCGGCAGTGCTCGCTGTTGGCCTGCGCGAACATCATCAGCTCGACGTCGGTCGGGTTGCGGCGCAGCGTCGTGAAGGCGTCGACGAGGTAGTCGATCTCGTCGCCCGACAGCGCCAGGCCGAAGCGCAGATTGGCCTCGGCCAGCGCGGCGCGCCCAGCGCCGAGCACGTCGACGTGCTCCATCGGCTGGCCTTCGCGCTCGTCGAACAGGCGGCGCGCGTCGTCGCGGGCGAAGAAGGCGCTCTCCGTCATGCGGTCGTGCAGCGGCACGGCGCAGGCGCGCAACTCGTCCGGCGTCAACGCCTTGCTGCCCCAGAGCCCGCGCTCGACGGCGAGCCGGTACTCGGTGACGCGCTCGACGCGGCGCACGGCCAGGCCGCAGTTGTGCGCGATGTCGGTCGCCTTGGACGCCCACGGCGACACCGTGCCCAGGCGCGGCGCAACGACGACGAGCCCGCCGTCGCCGGGCCCGGCGTACGGATCGCCGTAGCGCAGCAGCCCGTCGAGCTTGTCCAGAGCGCCGCGATCGAGCGCCTGTTCGCTCCACACCCAGTGGACGTGGCGCGCATGCACGGCGCCGACGCGCGGCACGGCCGCCTGCAGGCGCTGCAGCAGACCCTGCGCGCGAAACGGCGACAGCGCGTTGCCGCCTTCGAAGGGGCGCAGGTGCGGGGGGAGAGGAGTCATGCGGTCCCGGGCGGCTGGGGCGGTTCGGTGGCGGTGGCGCGGGGCTGCGGCCCATCGGGCCGATGCCCGCGCAGCCTGCGATTTTACGGGGCCGATGGGATAATCCCGCGATGCCGATTTCCATCAAGACCACCGACGAGATCGAGGGCATGCGCCATGCCGGGCGCCTGGCCGCCGAAGTGCTGGACGTGCTCGCGCCGCACGTCGTGCCGGGCGTGACGACCGACGAGCTCGACCGCATCGCGCATCGCCATATCGTCGACGTGCAGGGCGCGGTGCCCGCGCCGCTGAACTATGCGCCGCCCGGCTACACGCCCTACCCCAAGTCGATCTGCACGTCGATCAACCATCAGGTCTGCCACGGCATTCCGAACGAGCGGCCGCTCAAGAGCGGCGACATCGTCAACATCGACATCACCGTCATCAAGGACGGCTGGCACGGCGACACCAGCCGCATGTACGTCGTCGGCGAAGGCTCGATCGCAGCGAAGCGGTTGTGCTCGCTGACCTACGAGGCGATGTGGCACGGCATCGTCAAGGTGCACCCCGGCGCGCGGCTCGGCGACATCGGCCACGCGATCCAGGTCTTCACCGAGAAGCAGGGCTATTCCGTCGTGCGCGAGTTCTGCGGCCACGGCCTCGGCCGCCGGTTCCACGAAGAGCCGCAGGTGCTGCACTACGGCCGCCCCGGCACCCTCGACGAACTGCTGCCCGGCATGACCTTCACCATCGAGCCGATGATCAACGCCGGCCGGCGCGAGATCCGCGAGATGGGCGACGGCTGGACCATCGTGACGAAGGACCGCTCGCTGTCGGCGCAGTGGGAGCACACCGTCCTCGTCACCGAGACCGGGTACGAGGTGCTGACGCTGTCGGGGGGCAGCCCGCCGCCGCCCGCGTTCGTCGACAGCTGATGTCCGTGCCCCGGCAGGAGGTCGAGCAGGTCGCCGCGCCGCAACGCAGCCTCGCCGCGCTGCGCGCACAGTTCCGCGACGGCAAGTCGGCGCTGGTCGAGCGATTCCTCGCCGCGCGGCCGACCGCTTCTGCGGCGACGCGGCTGCTGCGCACTCTGACGCGCCACGTCGACGCGACGCTCGCCGACCTGTGGCAGCACAGCGAGATGCCGCCCGGCGCGGCGCTCGTCGCCGTTGGCGGCTACGGCCGCGGCGAGCTGTTTCCGCACTCCGACGTCGACGTGCTCGTGCTGCTGCCCGACGATCCCGGCAGCGACGCGCTGCGCGCGTCCGTCTCGGGATTCATCGCGGCGTGCTGGGACATCGGGCTGGAGATCGGCTCGTCGGTGCGCAGCGTCGACGAATGCAACGCGATCGCCGCCGCCGACGTGACGGTGCAGACGGCGCTCCTCGAGGCGCGCTGGCTGTGCGGCGCACGGCCGCTGTATCGCCGCTTCGTGCAGGGGCGCGACCGGGGCCTCGACCCCAGGGCCTTCCTGCGCGCCAAGACGCTCGAGATGCGCCAGCGCCACACCAAGTTCGAGGACACGCCCTACGCGCTCGAGCCCAACTGCAAGGAGAGCCCGGGCGGCCTGCGCGACCTGCACGTCGTGCTCTGGACGGCGCGCGCCGCCGGCCTCGGCCGCAACTGGGCCGAGCTCGCACACGCCGGGCTGGCGACACCGTTCGAAGTCAAGCAGCTGCAGCGCAATGAAGGCGTGCTCAAGCTGATCCGGGCACGCCTGCACGCCATCGCGAAGCGGCGCGAGGATCGCCTCGTCTTCGACCTGCAGACCGCCGTGGCCGAGAGCTTCGGCTGCCGCGCGACGAAGACGCAGCGCGCCTCCGAAGTGCTGATGAAGCGCTACTACTGGGCGGCCAAGGCCGTGGCCCAGATCAACCAGATCCTGATGCTCAACATCGAGGAACGTGTCAGCGGCTCGCAGGACGCGCCGATGCGCCCGATCAACGAGCGCTTCCTCGACCGCGCCGGCATGCTCGAAGTGGCGAGCGACGACCTCTATGCGCAGGATCCGCACGCCGTCCTCGAAACCTTCGTCGTCTACCAGCAGACGCCGGGCCTCGCCGGGTTGTCGGCGCGCACGCTGCGCGCGCTCTACAACGTGCGTGGCCTGATGAACGCGCCGTTCCGCCGCGACCCGGTGAATCGCGCACTGTTCATGCAGATCCTGCGCCAGCCCAGCGGCCAGACGCACGCGCTGCGCCTGATGAACAACACCAGCGTGCTGGGGCGCTACCTGTGGGTGTTCCGCCGCATCGTCGGCCAGATGCAGCACGACCTGTTCCACGTCTACACGGTCGACCAGCACATCCTGATGGTGGTGCGCAACGTGCGCCGCTTCTTCATCCCCGAGCACGCGCACGAGTACCCGTTCTGCTCGCAGCTCGCCGCGCAGTGGGACGAGCCCTGGCTGCTCTACATCGCGGCGCTGTTCCACGACGTCGCCAAGGGGCGCGGCGGCGACCACTCCGAGCTCGGCGTGCGCGAGGTGCGGCGCTTCTGCCGCGAACACGGCATCGAGCGCGAGGACACGGCGCTGCTCGAGTTTCTCGTCGGCCACCATCTGACGATGTCGCGCATCGCGCAGAAGGAAGACCTGGCCGACCCGGACGTGATCGAGTCGTTCGCGCGGCGCGTCGGCAGCGAGCGGCGGCTCACCGCGCTGTACCTCTTGACTGTGGCCGACATCCGCGGCACCAGCCCGAAGGTGTGGAACGCCTGGAAGGGCAAGCTGCTCGAAGACCTGTACCGGCTGACGCTGCGCGCGCTCGGCGGTGCGCGCCCCAACCTCGACGCCGAGATCGAGCTGCGCAAGCAGGAGGCGCAGCACCTGCTGGCGCTGCACTCGATGTTGCCCGGCACCGAGCGGCCGCTGTGGGACACGCTCGAAGTCAGCTACTTCGCGCGCCACGACGCGGCCGACATCGCCTGGCACGCGCGCTCGCTGTGGCGGCACGTCAAGACGAAGCAGCCGGTGGTGCGCGCGCGGCTGTCGCCGCTCGGCGAGGGGCTGCAGGTGCTCGTCTACTCGCCCGACCGGGCGGATCTCTTCGCGCGCATCTGCGGCTACTTCGACGGCGCGGGCTTCAACATCCTCGACGCCAAGATCCACACCACGCGCACGGGCTATGCACTCGATACCTTCCAGGTCGTCAGCCCGACGCTCGAGGAGCACTACCGCGACCTGAACTACCGCGACCTGATCGCGCTGGTCGAGAACCAGGCGGCGCTTGCGCTCGCCGCCGGGGGGCCGCTGCCCGAGCCGAGCCGCGGCCGGCTGTCGCGCCGCGTCAAGTCGTTCCCCGTCACGCCGCGCGTCACGCTGCGCCCCGACGAACGCGCGCAGCGCTGGCTGCTCAGCGTGTCGGCGAGCGACCGCACGGGCCTGCTCTACGCCATCGCGCGCGTGCTCGCGCGCCACCGCATCAACCTGCAGCTGGCCAAGATCACGACGCTCGGCGAACGCGTCGAGGACACCTTCCTCGTTGACGGCCCCGAGCTGCAGCACAACCGCCGGCAGCTCGCGATCGAGAGCGAGCTGCTCGACGTGCTGGCGCCGATGGCGACATGAGCCTCGTACGCGTCACCGCCGGGAACGCCGTGGCGGAGCTCGACGGGTTCGACGCCGTGATCGACGCGCGCAGCGAGAGCGAGTACGCGCAGGACCACCTGCCCGGCGCCGTCAACTGGCCGGTGCTGCGCGACGACGAGCGGCGCATTGTCGGCACCGAGTACCGCCAGGTCTCCGACTTCGAGGCGCGCAAGATCGGCGCGGCAATGGTCGCGCGCAACGTCGCGGCGCACCTCGAACGCGAGGCGCTCGACAAACCGCGCGAGTGGCGGCCGCTGGTCTACTGCTGGCGCGGCGGCAAGCGCTCGGGCACGCTCGCCTGGTTCCTCGACCAGATCGGCTTTCGCTGCCACGTGCTCGAAGGCGGCTACAAGGCGTTTCGCCGCACTGTCGTCGAGCAGCTCGACCTGCTGCCGCCGCGGCTGGCGCTGCGCGTCGTGTGCGGCCGCACCGGCAGCGGCAAGACGCGGCTGCTGCAGGCGCTCGCCGCCGCAGGAGCACAGGTGCTCGACCTCGAAGGCCTGGCGCAGCATCGCGGGTCGGTGCTCGGGCTGCTGCCGGGCCAGGTGCAGCCGACGCAGAAGGCGTTCGAGACGAAGCTCTGGGACCGGCTGCGCCGCTTCGATGCGGCGCAGCCGGTCTGGGTCGAGAGCGAGAGCCGCCGGATCGGCCGGCTGCGCGTACCCGAGGCGCTGGTCGAGCGCATGCGCCGCGACGCCGCCTGCGTGCACGTCGAAATGCCCGAAGCGGCGCGGGTGCAGCTGCTGCTCGAGGACTACGCCTTCTTCGCCGACGACCCGGCGCTGTTCTGCCGGCAGCTCGACGGCCTGGTCGAGCTGCGCGGCCGCGAGACGGTGCAGGCCTGGCAGGCGATGGCACGCGCCGGCCGCTGGGCCGAGGTCTACGGCGAGCTGATGCGGCGGCACTACGACCCGATGTACCTGAAATCGATGGCGCGCAACTTCGCCGGCTTCGAGCGCGCCGGGATCGTCACGCTGATCGACGGCTCGCCCCCGATGCTGGCCGACGCAGCGCGCCGACTCCTCGCCGAAGCGGTGGCCGCGGGCTGACCGGTTCGACGGGCGGCGCCGGGCTTGCAGCTCGGCTGCTGACGCCAGCTCCCCGTCAGGGCCGGTCGACCGGCTCGGCGACGTAGCGCGTCACGACGGGCGGCTCGGCGCCGACGTGCAGCGCCTGCTTGCGGTCGCGCAGCACGACTTCGGCCGCCGGCATGCGCTCGAAGCGGCGCAGGTGCTCGACCCACGATTCCTCGACGATGTACTCGATGTAGCGGCCGGGATGCTTCGTGTCGCGGAACAGTTCCCAGCCGATCACGCCGTGTCGCAGCCGGCCGGCCCGGCTTTCGCGCATCACCGCGATGAACTCGTCGGCGCGCGCCGGATCGATTTCGTAGGCGATGGTGAGCAGCACCGGACCGCGCTCGGGCGCGACGGCGAACGCCGTGACCGGATCCTTCCAGATCAGCGCCGGACTCAGATCGTCTGGAGTCGCGTCGCCTTCGAGCCGGCGCCGCCGCGTCGCCATCCACGCCGCCAGCCCCGACGCCGATGCCAGCAGCAGGCTGGTCCGCACGTCGGTGAGCCCGGCGACTTGGCCCCACAGCGCCGCGCCGAGGGCGCCGCCGCCCATCAGCGCCGTCTGATAGATCGCCATGGCGCGCGCACGTACCCAGTCGGGCAATGCGAGTTGCGCCGCCGTCATGATCGTGTTGGCCACCGAGATCCATGCCATGCCGGCGACGAGCATCGCCGGCAGCGCGATGCCGATGTTCGGCGCGAACGCGGCCGCAACCGTCGCCAGCGCGTGCAGCAAGGTGCCGTTGCGCACCATCGCGTCGTTGTCCATCCAGTCGCGCAGCCGCCGCATCCACAGCACGGCGACGATGGCGCCGGCGCCTATCGCCGACAGCAGCAGCGTGTAGGTGCCGGCGCCGCCGCCCTGCAGCCGCGTGGCGACCAGCGGCAGCAGCGCGATCAGCGCCGTCGAGTGCAGGAAGAACAGCCCAATGCGCAGCAGCACGACGTGCATGCGCGGGCTCTGGCGCACGTACTGCAGGCCGACGCGGATCGCGCCGACGAAACGCTCGGCCGGCAGCGCGCTGACCTTCTGCTCGCTCTTCCAGCGCAGGATCATGAAACCGGCGACGACGGACAGCGCGGCGTTGAGCGCGAACACCCATTCGCTGCCGGCTGCAGCGATCAGCATGCCGGCGACGATGGGACCGACGATTCGCGACGCGTTCATCGCGAGGCCGTTGAGCGCCAGCGCCGCGGGCAGCTGCGGCCGCGGAACGATGCCGGGCACGATGGCGGCAAAGACAGGCCAGCGCATCGCCAGACCGATGCCGTTGAGGAACGTCAGCGCCAGCAGCAGCGACGGCGTCAGCGCGTCGAGCAGCGACGCGACGCACAGCACGACGGCGACTGCGGCGACCCAGAACTGCGTCGCGACGAAGTAGCGCCTGCGGTCGAGGATGTCGGCCAGCGCGCCGCTGGGCACGCCGAGCAGGAACACCGGCAGCGTCGCCGCCGTCTGCACCAGCGCGACCATCGTCGGCGAGGACGTCAGCGTTGTCATCATCCAGGCCGCCGCCACGTCGCTCATCCACATGCAGGCGTTGGCGGTCATCCAGACCGCCCACAACATGCGGAACACGGGCAGCGACAGCGGCGCCCAGGGCGAAGCGGAAGCCGGAGCGCGCTCAGGCGCGATGGGGGAAGTGTCGGTCACGGAGCGGGGACTTTACCCCGCCGCGCTTGTCCCAGCCTTCCCGCCTGCACGCGCGAAGGCGTTCGCCAGGCACGGGCCCGGTCCGCGAAGGACCGTCCCGTGTCCGGGCTCACCCCATGTGCAATCCACCGTTGCAGCTGAAGTCGGCGCCCGTCGTGAAGCCCGAGTCGTCGCCGGCGAGCCAGGCGACGATGGAGCCGATCTCCCCGGGTTCGCCGAGGCGCTTGACCGGAATCGTCGCGACGATCTTCTCCAGGATCTCGGGCTTGATCGCCTTGACCATGTCGGTGCCGATGTAGCCCGGGCTCACCGTGTTCACGGTGACGCCCTTGGTCGCCAGCTCCTGCGCCAGCGCCATCGTGAAGCCGTGCATGCCGGCCTTGGCCGCCGAGTAGTTGGTCTGTCCGGACTGGCCCTTCTCGCCGTTGACCGAGCTGATCTGGATGATGCGACCCCAGCCTTTCTCCACCATGTCGGGCACGACCTGCTTGGTCACGTTGAACATGCTGTTGAGGTTGGTATCGATGACGGCCTTCCAGTCCTCGGGCGTCATCTTCAGGAACATGCGGTCGCGCGTGATGCCGGCGTTGTTGACCAGCACGTCGATCGGCCCGTGCTCGGCCTTGGCCTTGCTGAACGCAGCGACCGTCGACTCCCAGTCGGCGACGTTGCCGACCGAGGCATGGAACGTGAAGCCCTGTGCCTTCTGTTCGTCGAGCCACTTCTGCGCGTCGCGGCTCGGCCCGCAGCCGGCGATCACCTTGAAGCCGCTGTTGTGCAGCCGGTGGCAGATCGCGGTGCCGATGCCGCCCATGCCGCCCGTCACGTAAGCCACTTTCTGAGTCATCACGTACTCCTGGTTGAAATCCGATTCCGCGGCGGCTCAGCGCTCGACCGTCAGTGCCACGCCCATGCCGCCGCCGATGCACAGCGAAGCGATGCCCTTCTTCGCGCCGCGGCGCTGCATCTCATGCAGCAGCGTGACGAGGATGCGGCAGCCCGAGGCGCCGATCGGGTGGCCGATCGCGATCGCGCCGCCGTTGACGTTGACTTTGCTCGTGTCCCAGCCCATCTCGTTGTGCACGGCGCAGGCCTGGGCGGCGAAAGCCTCGTTGATCTCGAGCAGGTCGAGGTCGGCCGCCTTCCAGCCGGCGCGCTCGAGCGCGCGGCGCGCTGCCGGCACCGGCCCCATGCCCATGTAGGCCGGGTCGAGCCCGGCGCTGGCGTAGGACGCGATGCGCGCCAGCGGCGTGAGACCGAGCGCAGCGGCCTTGGCCGCCGACATCACGACGACACCGGCCGCGCCGTCGTTCAGGCCCGAGGCGTTGCCCGCCGTCACGCTGCCCGCCTTGTCGAACGCCGGGCGCAGGCCGGCCAGCGCCTCGGCATTCGTCTTGCGGTTGATGTACTCGTCGGCGGCAAACACGACCGGGTCGCCCTTCTTCTGCGGGATCACGACCGGGACAATCTCGTCCTTGAAGCGTCCCGCCTCCTGCGCCGCAGCGGCCTTCTGCTGCGAGCCAAGCGCCAGCGCGTCCTGCTGCTCGCGTGTGATGCCGTACTTCTTGGCGACGTTCTCGGCCGTCGTGCCCATGTGGTACTGGTTGTAGACGTCCCACAGGCCGTCGCTGATCATCGAGTCGACGAGCTTCCAGTCGCCCATGCGCTGGCCGTCGCGCGAGCCGGGCAGCACGTGCGGCGAGAGGCTCATGCTCTCCTGCCCGCCGGCGATCACGATCTCGCTGTCGCCGTCGCGGATCGACTGCGCCGCGAGCATCACGGCTTTCAACCCCGAGCCGCAGACCTTGTTGATCGTCATCGCAGGCACGCCGTGCGGCAGCCCGGCCTTGATCGCCGCCTGGCGCGCCGGATTCTGTCCGGTGCCGGCCTGCAGCACCTGTCCGAGGATCACTTCGCCGACCTGATCGCCGGCGAGCTTGCCGCGCTCGAGCAGCGCCTTGACGACGGTGGCGCCCAACTCGGCGGCCGGCACCTTGGCCAGCGTGCCGCCGAACTTGCCGACGGCGGTGCGCGCCGCGGCGACGATGACGATGTCCATCACTGAGAACTCCTTTGCTTCGGGGTGGGTGAACGAGCCGCCCTCAGGCGCGCGCCTTGACGTAGCGCCCAGGGGCCGGCTCGATCGGTTTGAGAGTGCGGTTGCCCGGCGTGCGTGGCGCGGCGACGAACTTGCCGCCGTGCGGCTCGAGCCAGCGCTGCCAGTCGGGCCACCAGCTGCCGGCGTGCTCCGTCGCCTTGGCGAACCAGGCGTCGGCGGTCGCCGGCAGGGTGGCCGGGCCCGTCCAGTGGCTGCGCTTGTTGGCCGCCGGCGGATTGATCACGCCGGCGATGTGGCCCGACGCGCCGAGCACGAAGCGGCGCTTGCCGGTGAGCACGCGCGTGTTCAGGTAGGCCGTCTTCCACGGCACGATGTGGTCCTCGCGCGAGGCGTAGACATAGGCGGGCGCGCGGATCGCGCCGAGGTCGAGGCGTTCGCCGCACACCGTCAGCTTGCCGGGCAGCTTGAGCTTGTCTTCGAGATAGGTGTTGCGCAGGTACCAGCAGTACATCGGCCCGGGCAGGTTCGTGCTGTCGCTGTTCCAGTACAGCAGGTCGAACGGCGGCGGCGATTCACCCTTGAGGTAATTGCCGACCACGTAGTTCCACACCAGGTCGTTGGGGCGCAGGAAGCTGAACGTCGTGGCCAGCTCCTGGCCGTGCATCAGCTTGGGGCCCTGCAGCGCGGCGGGGCCCAGCGTCATCTCGCGCATCTGCACCGAGGCCTCGTCGACGAACAGGTCGAGCACGCCGGTGTCGCTGAAGTCGAGCAGCGTCGTCAGCAGCGTCAGGCTCTCGGCCGGATGCTGTCCGCGCGCGGCCAGCACGGCCAGCGCCGTCGCGAGCAGCGTGCCGCCGATGCAAAAGCCCAGCATGTTGATCGTCTTCGCGCCGGCGATCTGCTGCACCAGGCCGATCGCCCGGATCGCGGCGTCCTCGATGTAGTCGTCCCAGGTCTTCGCGGCGAGGCTGTCGTCGGGGTTGCGCCAGCTCAGCACGAAGACGCGATGGCCCTGCTCGACGGTCCAGCGGATCAGCGAGTTCGACGGCTGCAGGTCGAGGATGTAGAACTTGTTGATGCACGGCGGCACGAACAGGATCGGCCTCTCGTGCACGCGCGGCGTCAGCGGCTTGTACTCGAGCAGCTGGAACAGCTCGCTCTCGTAGACGACGCTGCCTTCGGTCGTCGCGACGTTGCGGCCGACCTCGAACACGCTCTCGTCGGTCTGCGACAGATGACCCTGGCGCAGGTCGTGCCACAGGTGCTGCAGCCCCTGCGCGATGCTCTGACCTTTCGTCTCGACGGCCTTGCGCTGCGCCTCGGGGTTGAGCGCGAGGAAGTTGCTCGGCGCCGCGGCGTCGACCCACTGCTGCACGGCGAAGCGGATGCGCTGGCGCGTCTTCTCGTCGCCCTCGATGCTGTCGGCGAGTTGCAGCAGCGCGCGCGCGTTGAGCAGGTATATCTGCGCCGTGTAGGCGGCAGCGGGATTGGCGGCCCATTCGGCGGCGCCGAAGCGGCGGTCGGGCAGCGGCGCCGCCGCAGCAGCATCGCCGGCACCACCGGCCGACAGGCCGGCGACCGTCTGGTTCCACAGCGCCGTGGCCTGCTGCAGATAGTCCTGCTGCACGCGCGACACGGCCGGCAGCGGCAGCTCGAGGCCGCTCAACGCCTTCCACACTTCGCCGACACTGGAGCCGAACGCGCCGGCGGCATCGGCCGCCGACTGGCCTGCGGCCGAAGCCGGCATGTCCTTCATGAGTCTCCTCGCGTCGTTCTGCTTGTCGCCCTGCACTATGGCCCCGCCCGCTTACTGCATCATGACGCCCGAGTGTCGCGCTGCGGCATTGCCCATGGCTCCCTGAAGGTGTTGCATGCTGATCGTTGCATTGGCTTGGATGTATGTCGCGCTGATGATGGCCGTCGCCGAGGCGACGTCCACCCAGGGCAGCGTGCTCGGCGCCGTGATCACGTTCGTACTGTACGGCGTGCTGCCGCTGTCGATCCTGATGTACCTGATGGCAACGCCGGCGCGACGCGCGGCGCGGCGGCGCGCCGAGGCCGACACCGAGGCGGCGACGGCGGCACCCGCATCAACGCAGCCAGACGGCGGCGGCCATGCGGCCGCAGACGCCGTCGCGCCGGAACGAGAAGAACGCTGAACGCTCCGCGACGGTGCAGCGGTCCGCGCTGCTCACGTCGTGCACGCCGAGCGCGTGAAGCCGCGCACTCGCCAGCGCCGGCAGGTCGGCCAGCCATTTCGGCGCCCCTTCGCGTGCTGGCGCGGCGCGGAACCCCATCGCACCGTCGCCGATGGTCGGAGCGCCGTACGCCTGCAGCACGTCGGCACCGACTTCGAAGCGCTGCGGCCCGATGCAGGCGCCGAGCCAGGCGCGCACGTCGCCCGGCGCGCCGCCGGTGGCCTCGCACAGCGCCGCCAGCGCCGCGTCGACGACGCCGCCTGCGAGCCCACGCCAGCCGGCATGCGCAGAGGCCACACCCCCGGGCGCCGCCAGCAGCACCGGCAGGCAGTCGGCGACGAGCACGGTGCAGGCGACGCCACTCTGGATCGTGAAGCTGGCGTCGGCCTCGTGGACCGGTGCGCCGGGCTGCGCGTCGGCAGCGCCGACGCGCACGACGCGCGTGCCATGCACCTGACGCAAATAGACGGGCGCAGCGCCGATGCGCTCGGCGAACGCGGCGCGGTTGGCGGCAACCGCCGTGGCGTCGTCACCGACGTGGTCGCCGAGGTTCAGGCTGTCCCAGGGCGGCGCGCTGCTGCCGCCGGAGCGCGTCGTCATCGTGGTTCCGACGCCGGGCGCCGTCCACGGCGCGGCGAGCCAGCCCGGCGTCATTCGGCGTCGGGGCAGGCCGACGGCTGCGCCGACTCGAAGGCGTCGAGCTGCATGCAGGCGTCGAAGACGCGCATCACGGTGGGCACGTGGTCGAGGCGGCAGTCGAAGCGCTGCGCATTGAAGATCTGCGGCACAAGCGCGCAGTCGGCCAGCGTCGGCGCATCGCCGTGGCAATAGCGGCCCGTACCGACGGGCCCGGCGAGCCGGCGCTCGACGGCGGCCAGCCCGGACTCGACCCAGTGCCGGTACCAGGCGTTCTTGCGCTCCTCGGCGACGCCCATCTCGTTCACCAGATGGCGCAGAACGCGCAGATTGTTCAGCGGATGGATCTCGCAGGCGATGTCGAGCGCCAGCGCGCGCACGCGGGCGCGGCCGAGGGCGTCGCGCGGCAGCAGCGGTGGCTCGGGATGCGTCTCGTCGAGGTATTCGATGATCGCCAGCGACTGCGTCAGCAGCGCGTCGCCGTCGCGCAGCGCCGGCACGACTTGCGCCGGCGACACCTCGGCGTAGGGCGGCTGCGACTGCTCGCCCTTTTGCAGGTGCACGCCGATGTAGTCGTACGGCAGGCCCTTGAGCGCGAGCGCGATGCGCACGCGAAACGCGGCCGACGAACGGAAGTAGCTGTAGAGCTGCATCGCGAGCGACCGCCTCAGACGACTTCGAGCTTGAGCGAGCCGACGCCGGCGACGCTCGCTTCGAGGATGTCGCCGCGCACCGTCGCAGCGACGCCTTCGGGCGTGCCGGTGTAGATCAGGTCGCCGGGCGCCAGCGTCCAGGCCTTCGACAGGTGCTCGATGATCTCGGGCACGCTCCAGATCAGCTTGCCGATCGTGCTGCGCTGGCGCGTCTGGCCGTTGACGTCGAGGCGGATCCCGGTGTCGGCGTCGATGCGGCACTGTGCGGCCGGCCGCACTTCGCCGATCGGCGCCGAGTCCTCGAACGCCTTGCCGATGCACCAGGGACGTGCGAGCTTCTTCATCTCGCCTTGCAGATCACGGCGCGTCATGTCGAGGCCGACCGCATAACCCCAGATGTGTTCGAGTGCGCGCGCTGCCGGGATGTCGCTGCCGCCCCGGCCGATCGCCACGACGAGTTCGACCTCGTGGTGCAGGTCCTTCGTCAGGCTCGGATAGCGGATGCGGCCGGTCTCGCCCTCCGCCACCGGCACGGCCGCATCGGTAGGCTTGAGGAAGAAGAACGGCGGCTCGCGGCCGGTGAACCCCATCTCTTTCGCATGCTCGACGTAGTTGCGGCCGACGCAATAGATGCGGCGGATCGGGAACAAGTCGCCGGGGGCGCCGGCGACGCGCGCCACGGGCAGGGCGGGTGCGGGAAGGACGAGGCTCATGGCGGGGTCGGCGCAGGTGGCGGCGGATGGCGGCGCGGGGCCGATTTCGAGCATCATGCCACGCAGGAACCGCCCCACTGGCACCGTAAGGCATGGCAAGGGACGCGATCCCGCGGCCGGCCGCTACACTGCCCGCCATCATGTTCACGCCGCGCAGCATCAGGCATTGCCGCTCGTGCGGCGCCCCGGTCGAGTACCGCCTGCCGGCCGACGACAACCGCGAGCGCGCGACCTGCACCGCATGCGCCACGATCCACTACGAGAACCCGCTGATCGTCGTCGGCACGCTGCCGGTCTGGGGCGAGCAGGTGCTGCTGTGCCGGCGCAACATCGAGCCACGCCGCGGCTACTGGACGCTGCCGGCGGGCTTCCTCGAGACTGGTGAGACGACGGCCGACGGCGCGCTGCGCGAAACGATCGAGGAGGCCGGCGCACAGGTCGAGATGCTGCCGCTGTTCTCCATGCTCAACGTCGTGCGCGTCGCGCAGGTGCATCTGTTCTACCGCGCCCTGCTGCTCGGCCCCGACTTCGACCCCGGCCCCGAGACGATCGAGGCGCGCCTGTTCGACGAGCGCGACCTGCCGTGGGACGACCTTGCCTTCCGCACCGTGCGCAAGACGCTCGAGTGCTTCTACGCCGACCGGCGCCGCGGTGAATTCGGGCTGCACTGTGCCGATATCGCCTGAATGCCTCCGATCGACGCCCGGCCCCCGATGACGCCCCGCCCGCCCGCCGCGCCGCCGCGCCTGCGCGAAGACCTGATCCACGCCGACCCGCTGCTCGACTGCCTGGTCGAGGTGTGCCGCCTGCACGGCCAGGGCGCGTCGCGCGCCGCGCTGGCGGCCGGCCTGCCGCTGGCCGACGGCCGGCTCACGCTCGATCTGGCCGAACGCGCCGCCGCTCGCGCCGGCATGACGGCGCGGCTGCAGCGCGTGGCGTTGGCCGACGTCGACACGGCGACGCTGCCGGCGATCCTGATCCTGCGCGACGACCAGGCCTGCGTACTGCTCGGCTGGGACGGCGACACGGCGCGCGTGCTGCTGCCCGAGACCGGCCAGGGCGACGTGGCGCTCACGCGCGCCGAACTGACCGCGCGCCACAGCGGCGTCGTGCTGTTCGTGCGGCCGCACTTCCGTTTCGATGGGCGCACGCCCGACGTGCGCCGCGCGCGCGCCGGCCACTGGTTCTGGGGCGCGCTGCTGGCGCAGCGCTTCGTCTACCGCGACGTGCTGTGGGCAGCGCTGCTCGTCAACCTGTTCGCGCTCGCGCTGCCGATGTTCTCGATGAACGTCTACGACCGCGTGGTGCCGAACAACGCCGTCGAGACGCTGTGGGCGCTGGCGATCGGCGTCGTGCTCGTGCTGTGCGCCGACCTCTTCCTGCGCACGCTGCGCGGCCGTTTCGTCGACGAGGCCAGCGCGCGCATCGACGTGCAGATCTCGGCCACGCTGATGGAGCGCGTGCTCGGCATGCGGCTCGAGCACCGGCCCGACGCCGTCGGCTCGTTCGCCGCCAACCTGCGCGGCTTCGAGCAGGTGCGCGACTTCATCGCATCGGGCACCGTGACAGCGCTGGTCGACCTGCCGTTCGCGCTGCTGTTCGTCGGCGTGCTGGTCTGGATCTCGCCGCTGCTGGCGGTGCCGGTCGTCGTTGCCTTCGTCGTGATCGCCGGCGTCGGCTGGGTGCTGCAGCAGCGGCTGCACGAGCTGTCGGAGACGACGTACCGCGCGAGCGCGCAGCGCAACGCGACGCTGATCGAGAGCCTGACGGGCATCGAGACGATCAAGTCGCAAGGCGCCGAAGGCGTGATCCAGGCGCGCTGGGAGCGTGCCAACGCCTTCCTCGCCGGCATGCACGTGCGCATGCGCGCGCTCACCGCCAAGGCGATGTACGGCACGGCGTGGACGACGCAGCTGGTGACGATCGCCATCGTGATCGTCGGCGTCTACCTGATCGCCGAGCGCGAACTGACGATGGGCGCGCTGATCGCCGCCAGCATGCTGGCCGGGCGCGCGCTGGCGCCGGCCGGCCAGATCGTCGGCCTGCTGATGCAGTACCAGGGCGCGCGCACCGCGATGACCTCGCTCGAAGGCCTGATGGCCAAGCCCGTCGAGCGCCCGGCCGACGAGAACTTCGTGCACCGCCGCGAGCTGCGCGGCGAGATCGAGTTCCGCAACGTGCGCTTCGCGTATCCGAACCGCCAGGACACGGCGCTCGACGGCGTGAGCTTTCGCGTCGCGCCGGGCGAGCGCGTCGCGCTGATCGGCCGCGTCGGCTCGGGCAAGTCGACGATCGAACGGCTGATCCTCGGCCTGTACCAGCCGGCTGACGGCGCCGTGCTGCTCGACGGCATCGATCTGCGTCAGCTCGACCCGGCCGACGTGCGCGCCAACGTGGGCTACGTGTCGCAGGACGTGACGCTGTTCTACGGCACGCTGCGCGAGAACGTCACGCTCGGCATGCCCTATGCCGACGACTCGGCCGTCGTCGCGGCGGCCGAGACGGCGGGGCTGGCCGACTTCGTCAACCGCCATCCGCGCGGCTTCGACATGCCCGTCGGCGAGCGCGGCGAGTCGCTGTCGGGCGGCCAGCGCCAAGCGGTCGGCATCGCGCGCGCCGTGCTGCACAACGCGCCGATCCTGCTGCTCGACGAACCGACGAGCGCGATGGACTTCTCGACCGAGTCGCAGATCACGCAGCGCCTGAACGGCTTCACGCAGCACAAGACAGTGGTGCTGGTGACGCACCGCACCTCGCTGCTCGCGCTGGTCGACCGCGTGATCGTGATCGACGGTGGGCGCGTCGTCGCCGACGGCCCGCGCGACCGCATCATGGAAGCGCTGCAGTCCGGGCGCATCGCGAGGGCGGCATGAATCCAGCCCAGCCCGCCACTCCGGCCGCGCCGCGCAACGCGCTGCGCGCCCTCGCCGACCGCGTCTTCGGCGCCACGCTGGTCGACGCCGATGCGCAGCGCGGCGGCTTTCGCGGCTTCGAGGTCGAAGCCGACGAAGTCATGTCGCGCCAGCGCACGCGGCGCGCGCAGCGCATCGTGCGCGCCGCCGTCGTCGTCGTCGCGCTGCTGCTGGTCTGGGCGGCGCTCGCGCGCGTCGACGAAGTGACGCGCGGCGAAGGCAAGGTGATCCCGTCGCGCCAACTGCAGGTCGTGCAGTCCCTCGACGGCGGCATCGTCACCGAGATCCTGGTCCAGGAGGGCCAGCTCGTCGAGGCCGGTCAACTGCTGCTCAAGGTCGACGAGACGCGCGCCACTTCGGGCGTGCGCGAGAGCGCGGCGCAGGGCTTCGCCTTGCGCGCGCGCCTCGCGCGGCTGCGCGCGCTGGCCGAGGGCTCGGCATTCCAGCCGCCGGCGGTGCGCGACGACGCCGAGGAAAAGCGCATCCTGTTCGAGGAGAAGCAGCTCTACGAGGCACGCCGCACCGAGCTGGCGACGCTGCTGTCGATCAACTCGCAGCAGTTGCAGCAGCGCCAGCAGGAGCTGGCCGAAATGCGCGCTCGCAGGAACTCCGCCGAGCGCGCCTTCGAGTTCAGCCAGCAGGAGCTGGCCAAGACGCGGCCGCTGCTGACCACCGGCGCCGTGTCGGAGCTGGAGATCCTGCGCCTCGAGCGCGACGTGGTGAAGAGCCGCGGCGACGCCGAGCAGGCCGCGGCGCAGATCGCGCGCGTGCAGGCCGCCATCGGCGAGGCGCAGCGCAAGGCCCAGGAAACGGAGCTGACCTTCCGCAACGAGGCGCGCAAGGAGATGGCCGACACGCTGGGCAGGCTCAACGCCCTGAACGAAGGCGCCGTCGCGCTGGCTGACAAGGTCGACAAGGCGCAGGTCAAGAGCCCGGTGCGCGGACGTGTGCAGCGCCTGCTCGCCAACACGGTCGGCGGCGTGGTGCAACCGGGCAGGGACATCGTGGAGATCGTGCCGCTCGACGACGCCCTGCTGCTCGAGGCCAAGGTGATGCCCAAGGACATCGCCTTCATCCGCCCCGGACAGACGGCGACGGTAAAGTTCACCGCCTACGACTTCTCGATCTACGGCGGGCTCGACGCCGAGGTCGAGAACATCAGCCCCGACACCGTCGTCGACGAGCGCGGTAACGCCTACTACCTGGTGCGCGTGCGCACGCGGCGCGCCAGCTTCAGCGAGAAGCTGCCGATCATTCCCGGCATGACGGCCGAGGTCGACATCCTCACCGGCAACAAGACGGTGCTGTCGTACCTGCTCAAACCCGTGCTCAAGGCCCAGGCCTACGCGCTGCGCGAGCGTTGAGATTCGTGACGCAGTGCCGGCGCGCTTCGATGCCCGCGCGCCCACGCGTGCCTCGGGCTCAAGCTGGCGGCACAACGGGCGATCGCCCGAACAGCGGCACTGCGCGAGCCGCGACGGTGCCGGCGTGCGGCCGCGGCTTATGCGTTCCAAATCCGCCGCTCCGGTGATCGAGTTCACGTGAGCACCGCGCTGCGCCGGGCGCAAGCCCGGGGTGCGCCGCTATCCTCGTTACAGCGCTGAAACAGTCGAGAAGCTCCGCCATGCCGACCCTTAACCGAACCGCCTTCGCCACCGTCACCGGCCTGTGGGGCACGGCGCTGATCCGCGGCGCCGACGGCAAGATGCGCGTGCTGAAGATGGGCGACGTGGTGCAGCAGGGCGACGTCATCCTGACCTCGCAGGACGGCATCGTGCAGCTCACGAACGAGCAGGGCGAGCGCCGCGTCGCGCACGCCGCGGCGCCCAACGAGATCGATCGCGTCATCCAGGCGCTGAACCGCGATGACGCTGAAGCGGCGCCGGCGGCCGGCCTGACGGCGGGCGACGGCGGCGACCTGACGCCCGGGCTGCGCGTCGACCGCATTGCCGAGGGCATCACGGCGGCAGCGTTCGGCCCAGGCACCTCGGGCGTCGAGCGCATCGTCACACCGCCGCTGACGGGCGATCCGGCCGACGGCCAGTTCCGGCTGGTCGCCGCGTCGAGTTCGATCTCGGCTGTCGAGGAAGGCGCGCCGGTCGGGCTCGGCTTGGCTGAGCCCGGCGGCATCGCGTCGGCAGCCGCCGTGACCGTCGACGAAGTGCCGGCCATCGGCCAGATCGTGCGCGCCGACGGCAGCGTCGTGACGGCAGGCAGCGTGCTCACGCCGGCCGACCTGGCCGGCCTGCGCTACGTTCCGCCGGCCGACTACGACGGCACGGCGCCGGTCGGCCGCTTCGCCTACACGCTGGACAGCAACGGCTCGACCGTGAGCGGCGAGACGACGATCGCGCTCACCGCCGTCAACGATGCACCGGTCGCCGCGCCGGGCGCGGCCAGAGGCGCCGAAGACGCCGCACTGCCCGTCGCGATCGGGCTCGCCGGCAGCGACGTCGACGGCACGATCGCCGGCGTCACCGTGACGACGCTGCCCGCCGGCGGCACGCTGCTGCTCGCCGACGGCGTGACGCCCGTTGCCGTCGGGCAGGTGCTGACGCCGGCGCAGGCGGCATCGCTGCTGTACCGCCCTGCCGCCGACTACAACGGTGCGACGGCCATCACCCACACCGTGACCGACGACGCCGGCGCTGTCTCGGCCCCGGCGCAGTTCCGCATCACGATCACGCCGGTCGACGACGCACCGGTCGCCGCGCCCGACAGCGGCACGACACCGGAAGACACGGCGCTCACCGGCAACGTGCTCGCCAACGACAGCGATGTCGACAGCGCCGTGCTCGGCGTCACGCAGTTCACGGTGAACGGCACCAACTACCTCGCCGGCACGACAGCAACGCTGGCCGGCATCGGCACGCTCTCGATTGCCGGCAACGGCGCCTATGCCTTCACGCCGGCCGCCAACTACAACGGCACGCTGCCGCCGGTGAGCTATGTCGTCAGCGAAGGCACAACGTCCGTCACGTCGACGCTGACACTGACCGTCACGCCCGTCGCAGATGCACCGATCGCGGCCGACGACCTCGCCTCGACGCCGATCAACACGGCGCTGGCGTCGATCGCCGTGCTGGCCAACGACAGCGACGCCGACGGCAACGCGCTGACGGTCGCCAGCGCCGCCCTCGTCGACCCGACGCTCGGCAGCGTGAGCGTCAACGCAGACGGCACGCTGAACTTCACGCCGGCGCTCAACGTCAGCGGGCCGGTGGCGATCACCTACACCGTGGCCGACGGCACCGGGCTCACCGACACGGCGACGCTCGTCGCCAACGTCGGCGCGAACACGCCGCCGACCGGCGCCGACGCAGCACGCACCACGGCCGAAGACACACCCTATACCGTTGCCGTCGCCGACGTCGGCTTCGCCGACGCCGATGCCGGCCAGTCGCTGGCCAACGTGCGCATCGATGCGCTGCCCGCGGCCGGCGTGCTGAGCCTCGGCGGCACGGCCGTCGCCGCCGGTGCCGTGATTACGGCGGCCGACATCGCGGCCGGTCGCCTCGTCTTCACGCCCGCACCCGACGCCAACGGCAGCCCGTATGCCGGCTTCAGCTTCAGCGTGCAAGACAGCGCCGGCGCCTGGGACGCTGCGCCGAATGCCTTCACGATCGCGGTGACGCCCGTCAACGATCTGCCGCAAGCCGGCAACGACACGGCGAGCACCGACGAAGACACGCCGCTGACGCTGAGCCCCGCCGCGCTGCTCGCCAACGACAGCGACGTCGACGGCGACCCGCTCACCCTCATCAGCGTCCAGGACGCCGTCAACGGCAGCGTCGCGCTGGTCGGCGGCAATGTCGTCTTCACGCCGGCGGCCGACTACAACGGCCCGGCGTCCTTCACCTACACGGTCTCCGACGGCCAGGGCGGCACGCGCACCGCGAGCGTCGCAGTCGATGTGCGCCCCGTCGTCGACCCGGTGATCTCGATCGGCGACGTCGCCGTCGATGAAGCGGCCGGCACGGCGACCTTCACCGTCACGCTGAACCAGGCGACGACGGCCACCGTCTCGGTGCAGTACGGCACCGGCGACGGCACGGCTGTCGCCGGCAGCGACTACACAGGCAGCAGCGGCACGCTGACGTTCGCGCCCGGCATCGTCTCGCAGACGATCACGGTGCCGATCGCCGACGACGCGGTCTACGAAGGCAACGAGGACTTCACCGTCACGCTGTCGGCCCCGGTCAACGCCACGATCGGCGACGGCAGCGCCGTCGGCACGATCACCGACAACGACATACCGGCTCTCGCAGTGTCGAGCCCGGTCGTGGCCGAAGGCGGCGGTTTTGCCGTGTTCACGATCAGCCTGTCCAACGCCTCGACCCAGGCCACCACGGTCAGCCTGGCGACGACGGCCGGCACCGCTACGGCCGGCGCCGACTACTCGGCCGCGCTCGAAGTCTCCAGCGACGGCGGCGCCACCTGGGCCACCGCCTCCTCGGCCACCATCGCCGCAGGCGCGACCAGCGTGCTGGTGCGCAGCGCCATCACCGCCGACACGATCGACGAGCTCGACGAGAGCTTCTCGCTCACCGCGACCCGCACCGCCGGCACCACGAGCAACGCCAGCGCCACCGGCAGCGCGACGATCACCGATGACGATGCCACGCCCACGCTCGCCATCGGCGATGTCACCGTCAACGAGGCCGCCGGTACGGCGACTTTCACCGTCACGCTCAGCGCGGCCTCCGGCCTGCCCGTCACGGTGGGCTTTGCCACCGCCGACGGCACGGCCACGGCCGGCAGCGACTACACGGCCGCAGCAGGGACGCTGAGCTTCGCGCCCGGCGTGACGAGCCAGACGATCACGGTGCCGATCGTCAATGACGCGGTCTACGAGGGCTCGGAAGCCTTCACCGTCACGCTCTCGGCTCCCACCAACGCCTCGATCGCCGACATCAGCGCCATCGGCACCATCGTCGACGACGGCACGGGCCCCGGTGGCACCGACAACGACGCGCCTTTCGTGACCTCAGCGACGAGCCCGACCGTGGTCGAAGGCGGAAACCTCGACTTCACGATCACGCTGAGCAATGCCAGCACGACGCCGACCGTCGTCTCCCTCGGCACGCCGACCGGCAGCGCGACCTACGGCACCGACACGGCGCAGGCCCAGGTTTCGTACGACGGCGGCACCACGTTCGCCACGATCGTGGGTTGGAGCGTTGCCGTGCCGGCCGGCGTCACGAGCTTCATCGTGCGCGTGCCGACCGTCGATGACGCGCTCGGCGAGCCGGCCGAGACGCTGATCGGCAGCGCCGCGACCGCCGCCAACGCGGCGCCGGTGGCGGCGACGGGCACGATCCTCGACAACGACACGCCCGTCGTCTCGATCAGCGGGGCCATCACCTACTACGAGGCCGCCGGTACGGCGAGCTACACCGTCACGCTGTCGAATGCGGCGACGACGCCAGTGTCGGTCAACTACGCCACTGTCTCCGGCACCGCCAGCGCCGGCGCCGACTTCGTGGCCAGCCTCGGCACGCTGAACTTCGCGCCCGGCGTCACTTCCCAGACGGTCACGGTCGCGATCCTCGACGACGCCGTCTACGAAGGCGCCGAGACCTTCGCCGTCACCCTGAGCGCGCCCGCGGGCGCAACGCTCGGCGCCGCAACCTCGACGACGACGATCGTCGACGACGGCAGCGGCGTCGGCGGCACCGACAGCGACGTGCCGGAAGTCGTCGCCGTCGGCAGCCCGACTGCCGCCGAAGGCGGCAACCTCGACTTCACCGTCACGCTCGGCAACGCCAGCACCACGCCGACGACGGTCACGCTGACGCTGGCCTCGGGCAGCGCCACGTTGGGCGCCGACACCGGCGGCGCGCTTGTCTCGTTCGACGGTGGCGCCTCGTTCGTCGCCGTCGGCGGTCCGAGCATCTCGGTGCCTGCGGGCGTGACGAGCCTGATCGTGCGCGTGCCCGCCGTCGACGACGCGACGGGCGAGCCGATGGAGAGCTTCACACTGTCGGCCTCCACCGCCGCCAACCCCGTGCCGCTGACGGGCACCGGCACGATCACCGACAACGACCTGCCGGCGCTCACGGTATCGAGCCCGACGGTAGCCGAGAACGGCGCCTACGCCGTGTTCACCGTCGCGCTGTCGAACGCCAGCTCGACGGCGACGACGGTCGGCTTCGCGCTCGCCAACGGCACGGCCACCGGCGGCGGCACCGACTACGGCGCCGCCGGCGCGACCAACCTGCAGGTCTCGACCAACGGCGGCGTCAGCTGGACCAACGCGGCCAGCGCGACGATTGCTGCCGGCAGCACCTCGGTGCTGGTGCGCACGCCGATCACCAACGACACGATCGACGAGCCTGCCGAGAACTTCACGCTGACGGCGACGCGCACGGGCGGATCGACGAGCAACTCCGCAGCAACCGGCACCGCGACGATCACCGACAACGACCCGGCGCCGACGATTACGATCGCCAACGTCTCGGTCGCCGAAAACGTCGCGAGCGGCTACGCGCAGTTCACCGTGCGCCTGTCGAACCCCTCGTCGACGGCGACGACGCTCGGCCTCGCACTGGCCGACGGCTCCGCCACGGGCGGCGGCGTCGACTACGGCTCGGGCGGCGCCACCAACCTGCAGATCTCGACCAACGGCGGCGCGACCTGGGTCAGCGCGAGCAGCGTGACGATCGCCGCCGGCGCCACGTCGGTGCTGGTGCGCACGCCGATCGTCAACGACGCCCTCGACGAGGCCAACGAGACCTTCACGCTGACGGCCACGCGCACCGCCGGCACGACGGCCAATGCCACAGCGTCCGGCACGGCAACGATCACCGACAACGATGCGACGCCGTCGCTGCGCATCAACGATGTGACGGTCGACGAAGCCGCCGGCACCGCCTCCTTCACCGTGACGCTCAGCGCAGCCTCAGGGCGCGCGGTCGGCGTCAGTTTCGCGACGACCAACGGCAGCGCGACGGCAGGCAGCGACTACACGGCCCGGACCGGTTCACTCAGCTTCGCTCCCGGCGTGACGTCGCAGACGATCACGGTGCCGATCACCGACGACGCGAGCTACGAAGGCGCCGAGACGTTCCGCGTCGTGCTCTCGGGCGCGACCAACGCATCGATCGCCGACAACAGCGGCACGGCAACGATCACGGCCAACGACGTGCCGACGCTGGCCGTTTCGGCCCCGACGGTCGTCGAGGACGCAGGCTTCGCCGTGTTCACGGTTTCGTTGTCGAACCCCAGCTCGGTGGCGACGACGGTCGGCTTGGCGCTCACCAACGCAACGGCCACCGGCAGCGGCGTCGACTACGGCGCCGGCGGTGCCGCCAATCTGCAGGTCTCGACCAATGGCGGCGGAACCTGGACCAATGCCACGACCGCAACCTTCGCCGCCGGCGCCACCAGCGTGCTGGTGCGCACGCCGGTCACCAACGACACGCTGGCCGAAGGCACCGAGACCTTCACGCTGACGGCGACGCACACTGCCGGCACGACGGCGAACGCCAGCGCCAGCGGCCTCGCGAGCATTGTCGACAACGACGCCGCGCCGGCACTGATCGTCGGCGACGTCACGGTCGACGAGGCCGCCGGCACTGCCACCTTCACCGTCACGTTGAGCGTCGCCTCCGGCCTGCCGGTATCGGCCTCGTTCGCCACATCGAACGGAACGGCCATCGCCGGTGCCGACTACACGGCGGTAACCGGCACCGTCAACTTCGCGCCCGGGGTAACGATCCAGACGATCACGGTGCCAATCACCGACGACGCGGTCTACGAAGGCAACGAGGACTTCACCGTCACGCTGAGCGCGCCGGTCAACGCCACGATCGGCGACGGCAGCGCCGTCGGCACGATCACCGACAACGACATACCGGCTCTCGCAGTGTCGAGCCCGGTCGTGGCCGAAGGCGGCGGTTTTGCCGTGTTCACGATCAGCCTGTCCAACGCCTCGACCCAGGCCACCACGGTCAGCCTGGCGACGACGGCCGGCACCGCTACGGCCGGCGCCGACTACTCGGCCGCGCTCGAAGTCTCCAGCGACGGCGGCGCCACCTGGGCCACCGCCTCCTCGGCCACCATCGCCGCAGGCGCGACCAGCGTGCTGGTGCGCAGCGCCATCACCGCCGACACGATCGACGAGCTCGACGAGAGCTTCTCGCTCACCGCGACCCGCACCGCCGGCACCACGAGCAACGCCGCCGCCACCGGCAGCGCCACGATCACCGACGACGACGCCACGCCGACGCTCTCGATCGGCGATGTCACGGTCAACGAGGCCGCCGGCACGGCGACTTTCACGGTCACGCTGAGCGCCGCTTCGGGCCTGCCGGTGACGGTGGCCTTCGCAAGCGCAGACGGCACGGCCTCGGCCGCCAGCGACTACAGCGCCGTCGCAGGTTCGCTCACCTTCACGCCCGGCGTCACTTCGCAGACCATCACGGTGCCCATCGCCAACGATGCGCTCTACGAAGGCTCTGAAGCCTTCGCCGTCACGCTCTCGGCTCCGGCCAACGCAACCCTCGCCGATGCGACGGCCGTCGGAACGATCACCGACAACGACGCGCCGCCGGTACTCGACCTCGACGCCGACGACTCGAGCGGCGCGGCCGGTGCGAACTATGCGACGGCGTACACCGAGAACAGCGCCGCCGTGCAGATCGTCGACACCGACGTCATCGTCTCCGATGCCGATTCGCCCACCCTCATGGGCGCCACCGTGACGCTGACCAACGCGCAGGCCGGCGACGTGCTCGCGGCCGGCGCGATGCCGGCCGGCATCACGGCGACGGTCGCCGGCAACACGGTCACGCTGGCCGGCGCCGCCTCGGCGGCCGCTTATCAGACGGCGCTGCGCGCGATCACCTTCGCCAACGGCAGCGATACGCCTTCGACGACACCGCGCACCATCACGATCAGCGTGACCGACGGCGCCCAGACCAGCAACGTCGCCACGACGACCGTCGCGGTGACCGCCGTCAACGACGCGCCGACGGCGGTCGCCGACGCGGCCTCCACGGCCGAAGACACGCCGCTCGCGATCCCGCGCAGCACGCTGACCGCCAACGACACCGATCCCGAAGGCAACGCGCTGGCGATCACGTCGGTGCAGGGTGCCGTCAACGGCAGCGTGGCGCTGGTCGGCGGCAACGTCGTGTTCACACCGAACGGCCACTACAGCGGCCCGGCATCATTCACCTACACCGTGAGCGACGGCAACGGCGGCACGTCGACGGCGACGGTCAACGTCGTGGTGGCCGCCGTGGTTGACGCCCCGGCGCTGATCGCGCCCAGCCAGATCAATAGCCTCGTGCAGGGTAGCAATACCATCTCCACCGAGCCCGGCATCACGCAGGCCAATCTCGAGGCCACGCTGAACCTGACTTCGGGCGTGCTCGACACCTTCGCGCCACCCTCAGGCCCCGGCACCAACGACGCCGGCAACGTCAACGTGATCGACGGCAAGGCGTCGAACTACGCGCTCAGCCTGGAAGCCGGCAACGTGGCCTCGTTCAACTGGCAGTTCCTCAACGGCGAGAACGTCACGAGCGAGATCAACAACGGCTTTAACGATCTGGTGGTGCTGGTCATCACCAAGCCTGACGGCACCAAGCAACACGTGCAGCTCAGCTCGTCCGAGCAGACCGGCATCAACACCAACGGCGCGGCGGCCGACGCGACCGGCACCTACAACTACACGGCCACCACCGACGGCGCCTACCAGTTCAGCTGGCTGGTGCTCAACGGAGGCGACGACGGCAAGGACTCATCGCTCACCGTGGCGGCGCCGACGGTGAGGGTCGGCGGCACCAGCTACGGACAGCCGGTCTCCCTGCCCATCGTCAACGGCCTGGTCGACCGCGACGGCTCGGAGACGCTGTCCGCCGTCACGATCTCAGGTATGCCCACCGGCGCCGCGCTGTCGGCCGGCACGGACCTGGGCGGCGGCACCTGGAGCGTGAGCGCCGCGCAGCTCGCCGAGCTGAAGATCCTGCCGCCGGACAGCTACACCGGCGCGTTCAACCTGACCGTAAGCTCCACCGCCACCGAGGCGAGCAATGGCAGCAGCACCACCACCACACAGACGGTCGCGGTGACGGTCTCGGCAACCACCTCCAGCCTGCTCGGCACGCAGAATGGCGACACGCTCTCCGGCACGTCGGCCAACGAAACACTGCAGGGCTTCGGCGGCAACGATACGATCAACGCCGGCGGCGGCAACGACCTGGTCTACGGCGGTAACGGCAACGACACGATCGACGGCGGCACCGGCAACGATCTGCTCCATGGCGACGCCGGCAACGACACGCTAGTCGGCGGCGCCGGCAACGACGTGCTGTACGGCGGCGTCGGCAGCGACACGCTGACCGGCGGCGCCGATGCCGACACGTTCGCATGGACGCTGTCGGACCGCGGCACGCCCGGCTCGGCGCCTATCGACACGATCACCGACTTCGCCAATGGCGCCGGGGGCGACCGGCTCGACCTGCGTGACCTGCTCAACGGCGAGAACTCGGGCAACCTGGCCGACTACCTGCACTTCACGACTGCGGGCAGTACGCCGACGAGCACGACGACGATCTCGATCAGCTCGACGGGCGGTTTCGCCGCCGGCTACGTGCCGGGCGCCGTCGATCAGGTGATCCAGATCAGCGGCGTCAACCTCGTAGGCGGCATGTCGAGCGACACGCAGGTCATCGCCGACCTGATCTCGCGCGGCAAACTGGTCGTCGACAACGGCTGACGAACGGGCAGCTGCGAAGCTCGCCGCTGCCTCTCTCTCATACGAACTCGCGATCAGCCGGACAGGCCTGTATCAGCCGGCAAGAGTCGACGCGCTAGCCCACGGGCCGGTGATGCCGTCGAGACCCTGTTCCCACAGGCGCTCGGCATCGGCGGCCGTCGTCACGCCCTCGGCATAAACCTGCAGCGACAGGCCGTGCAGCAGCGTCACTGTGTTCTTCACGAAGCTGGCGCGCTGCTCGTCGTCGGCGACGCCGCGCGTCACGGCGGCGTCGAGCTTCACGTAGTCGAGCCCGGCTTCGAACAGCAGGTCGATCTGCGTCAACCGCTCGCCGGCATGCTCCAGGCCGAAGCGGACGCCGAGCGGGCGCACCTGACGGCCGAACGCCTGCAGCATGCGGAACGCGTCGACAGCGGCCGGTTCGGCGACTTCGAGCCACAGCAGCCGCGCGGCGTGCGGCTCGCCCTGCAGCAGATCGCGCAGCGACGCGACGAAGGCGCCGTCGGCGAGCGACGCGGGCGCGATGTTGACGCAGCGCATGCGGCCGTCGCCCTGGATCTGCTGCAGCGCCAGCGTCACGGCATGCGAATCGACGGCGCTGATCAGGCGGCTGCGAAGCGCCAACGGCAACCAGCGCGCCGCCGGCTCGAACTCGCCCTCGGCGTCGAGTTGCAGACGCAGCGGGCATTCGAGGTGCAGCACGCCGCCGACGCGATCGACGACCGGGAACTCGACCAGGCGCGCACGCTGCTCCGTCAGGGCGGCGTGGATCTGCGCACGCCAGGTGCGCTCGCCGCGCGCCGCCACGGGCGGCTGCTCGCCGACCGACGACTCGACGGCGAACGGCGACCGGCTCTCGGCGCCGGCCAAAGCCACGTCGGCCGCGCTCATGACGGCGGCGGCCGAAGCACCGTGCGCGATCGGCACGACGCCGATGCGCACGTTGACGCCCGAGCCGAACGCAGGCAGCGTGATGCGCAACGCGTCGGCAAGTGCATGGGCCGTCTCGTCGGCAGCGCGCGCCACCGGCACGCACAGCGCGAAGTCGGACCCGTTGAGCCGCCCCAGCAAACAGCCGGCGACGCGCCTCGGGTAGAGCTCCAGCGCCTGCGAGACGGCGCGGATCACCCGATCGGCGACCTCGTGGCCGAGCGAGCGGTTGATCTCGGCCAGCTTGGTCAGGCGCAGCAGGATCAGGCCGCCGTCGGCGCGCCCTTCCTCGCCCTCGAGGCTGGCTTCGAGCTGGCGCATGAAGTGGCTGCGGTTCGACAGCCCCGTCAACGGATCACAGTGGGCCTGCTTGCGCAGCGCCTCGACCTGCGCGGCCTGCGCCTCGAACAGGTTCTTGACCCGATGCACCATCGTGTTCATCGCGCGCGTCACGCGCTGCAGTTCGGGCACGCGCGGCTCGGCCACGGTGACGAAACGGCCGTCGACCAGCGCCTGGGCCTGTTCGACGGTCGAATCGAGCGGCCTGCGGATGCGCTGCACCGCCAGCGTCGCAACGGTGCCTGCCGCAACGGCGACCAGCAGCAACAGGGCAATCGACTCGACTGTGGCCTGCCACAAGTCGTCGTACGCGAAGGAGGCGTGGCTGACGACAGTCACCTTGCCGAGCGCGCGCCAGCCGTCCGACACCTGCGCTAGTCCGGGGTCGGATTGCACCGGAACCCAGCGCGCGAACCAGGCCGGCGCCTGGCGCGGCTTGCCGTCGGCATGCCGGTCGAAAGCGACGTTGCCGAGTGCGTCGATGAACTGTATGCGGCGATAGAAGCCGGTGTCGAACTGCGCCGCCATCAGCAGCGCCATCAGTTCCGGATCACCCTTTTGCTGCGACAACGCCAGCGCCAGCGATGCGGCGTTGTCGTTGTTCTTCATCCGCAGCTGCGTCTCGAGGGTCTCGCGCGTCGAGACGACGTTGACCGTGACGCTGCCCGCGAGCGCCAGCAGCACCGTCGCGATCAGCAGCAGCCAGACTTGGCGGATCAAGGACATAGGGCCTCCAGCGTACAGGAGAAGAGTCGCGGCGATCCGTGCAATACGACCGCCTCGCAATGCGCATCCGGCCGCGCTTCGTCGTGCCTCGTCACTGGAACCCCTCCTGCCGCGCCTTGGCAAGCACTTCGCGCCAGCGCGACAACCGCGTCGCCGGGTCGCCGGCCGGAGCGCTGCCGACGCCTTCCCACAGCCCCTCGCTGTTGAAGCTGAACACGGGCTGCAGGTCGGGGCGCCGCGACGCCGGCCGCACGTCGGTGATCAGGTTGTCGAGGATCAGCGGCTCGGCCCCCGGCGCCGGGTAGTAGGCGAGGACCATGTGGGCCTGCGCCGGACCGCCCGGCCCGCCGATCTGGGCGCGCACGTAGACCAGGCGCAGCTTGGCCTGCGGGACGTCGACGGCGAGCAGGCTGAAGTACTTCGCGATCGCGAAGTCTTCGCAGTCGCCCTGGCCGCGTTCCAGCGATTCGAGCGGGCTGGCCCAGTAGTCGGCTTGCCCCCAGGCCTCGACATCGTCGCGAAACAGGATGCGCCGGTTGAAGTACTGGTTCACGACCGGCAGGCGCTCGGCCTCGTCGAGCGCGCGTGTCGCTGCCAGCACCGGCACCAGCGCCTGCACACCGGCCGCAGCACGCACACCCAGCCGCTGCGCGGCGGCGAGCATGCGCTCGGCGTCCCAGGCGCGCGGCGCGAGGCTGACGAGCAGCAGCGCCGACACGAGCAAGAGGGAACGCAGCTTCAGCACATCGGCACGCGGTGGGGGCCCATCGTGGATCTTCGTCCGCCGTCGCGCCGACTTGAGAAGAATTTACGGGCCTCTGCGACTTGCGCGCACCGCACCGGCCGCGCGCCGCCAGCGTGAAGTTCCGCATGCACTCGTCGATCGAAGCGGCTGCGGCCACCGCTTCGGGGGCCGACGCACCGTAGCGCGCCGGCATGGGAGCCCTACACTCGCGTCCGCACGAGCAAGAAGACGAACGGATGATCGAGATGAACCTGAAGCCGACCCTCATCGCCTGCGCTGCGTTTCTCGCGTTGGCCACGACGTCTCACGCCCAGGGCGGCGACCCGCTGCGCGACGCGACGCAGAAAGCGGTGGCCTCCAACCCGGAAGTGACGGCGCGCTACAACGCGCTGCGCGCCGCCGGCGACGCGATCGATGTGGCGCGCGGCGGCTGGCTGCCGCGCGTCGACCTGCAGGCCGGCGTCGGCCGCGTCAACGACCGCATCACGACGCGCACGCCGGCCAGCGGCGGCATGACGCACAACGGCGTCGCGCTGCAAGTCGTGCAGACGCTGTGGGACGGGCTCGCGACGAGAAACGACGTCGACCGCCTCGGCCACGAACGGCTGGCGCGCTACTTCGAGTTCGTCGAGGCCAGCGAACAGGCCGCGCTGGAGGCCGCGCGCGCCTACTACGACGTGCTGCGCTACCGCCGCCTCGTCACGCTGGCCGAGGACAACTACGTCCAGCACAAGTACGCGTTCACGCAGATCCAGTCGCGTGTCCGGGCCGGCGTCGGCCGCGGCGTCGATCTCGAACAGTCGGGCGCGCGCGTCGCCCTGGCCGAGTCGAATCTCACGACGGAGATCGCCAACCTGCACGACGTCGTCGCGCGCTATCAGCGCATCGTCGGCGAGGCGCCGCCGGCGAGCATGCCGCTGCCGGCCGCAATGCGCGCCGGTGTGCCGGCGACGGCGGCCGAGGTGGTCGCGGCGGCAAGCGTGCGCAGCGCCGCCGTCAGCGCCAGCATCGAGAACCTGCGTGCGGCGCGCTCCGCCGCAACGTTGCGCGAGAGCGCGTTCCAGCCGCGCGTCGAAGCGCGCGCGCGTGCCGGCGCCGGGCGCAACTTCGACGCCCTCGCCGACCAGCGGCGCGACACCAGCGCCGACCTCACGCTGAGCTGGAACCTGTTCAACGGCGGCGCCGATCGCGCGCGCGTGCGCCAGGCCGCCAACCTGCTGAACCAGGCCGCCGACCTACGCGACAAGACCTGCCGCGACGTGCGCCAGACCGCGCTGATCGCCTACAACGACACGCGCAAGCTCGCCGACCAGCTCGCCCTGCTCGACCGTAACGTGATCGCGATCGAGAAGGCGCGCGACGCCTACAGCCAGCAGTTCGAGATCAACCAGCGCAGCCTGCTCGACCTGCTCAACGCCGAGAACGAGCTGTACACGGCACGCCGGGCGCTCGCCAACGCCGAGTACGACCAGGGCATCGCCCATGTGCGCACGCACGCGGCGCTGCAACAGCTGAACGTGCAGCTCGGGCTGCGCCGCATCGACGCCGACCGCCCGGTCGTCGACACGTCGAGCTGGGGCGTCGAAGGCGATGCGCCGGCGCGCTGCCCGACAGGCGCCGTCGAGTTCACGACGGCGGATCGCAGCGAACTCGACGCCCGCGCGCAACGCATGTCGGCAAGCGCACCGCCGCCCGCCGCGCCCGCCTCGGCGCCGGCCGCCGCCCCGCGCCGCTGAGCGTCAGCCCGGCCGCCGCACCGGCGGCAGGTCGGTGCACACGCCCTCGAAGGCTTCCGCCGCCATGCCGATGCTCTCGCCGAGCGTCGGATGCGGGTGGATCGTCTTGCCGATGTCGACGGCGTCGGCGCCCATCTCGATGGCCAGCGCGATCTCGCCGATCATGTCGCCCGCATGCGTGCCGACGATGGCGCCGCCGACGATACGGTGCGTCTGCTCGTCGAACAGCAGCTTGGTGAAGCCCTCGTCGCGGCCGTTGGCGATGGCGCGTCCCGAAGCGGTCCACGGGAACAGGCCCTTCTTCACCTTCAATCCGCGCGCCTTCGCGTCGTCTTCCGTCACGCCGACCCAGGCGACCTCCGGGTCGGTGTAGGCCACGCTCGGGATCACGCGCGCGTCGAATTGCGCCTTCGTGTCGCCGGCGGCAACCTGGGCCGCGACGTGGGCCTCGTGCACCGCCTTGTGCGCCAGCATCGGCTGGCCGACGATGTCGCCGATGGCAAAGATGTGCGGCACGTTGGTGCGCATCTGCACATCCACCGGGATGAACCCACGCTCGTCGACGACGATCCCCGCCTTCTCGGCGCCGATACGCCGGCCGTTGGGCGTGCGGCCGACGGCCTGCAGCACGAGGTCGTAGCGCTGCGGCTCGGGCGACGCGCCCTCGCCTTCGAAGCGCACGAGAATGCCGTCGGCCACCGCCTCGGCGCCGACCGTCTTCGTCTTCAGCATGACGCGGTCGAAGCGCTGTGCGTTCATCTTCTGCCAGACCTTGACGAGGTCGCGGTCGGCGCCCTGCATCAGGCCGTCGAGCATCTCGACGACGTCGATGCGCGCACCGAGCGTCGAGTACACCGTCGCCATCTCCAGGCCGATGATGCCGCCGCCGATCACGAGCATGCGCCCGGGGCGTTGCCGCAGCTGCAGCGCGCCGGTCGAGGTGACGATACGCGGATCGTCTTTCGGCAGGAACGGCAGCTTCACGGCCTCGGAGCCGGCAGCGACGATCGCGTGGCCGAAGCGGATCGTCTGCGCCTGGCCGTCGGCCGCCGTCACGCGCACGTGGCGCGGGTCGGCGAACTCGCCCGCGCCGGTGACGATCGTCACCTTGCGCATCTTCGCCATCGCGGCGAGGCCGCCGGTCAGCTTGGCGACGACCTTGTCCTTGTGCGCCAGCAGCTTCGCGAGGTCGACCTTCGGCTCGCCGAACTCGACGCCGAGTGCGGCGAAGTGGCGCGCCTCGTCGATCACGGCAGCGACGTGCAGCAGCGCCTTCGACGGAATGCAGCCTACGTTCAGGCACACGCCGCCGAGCGTGGCATAGCGCTCGACCAGCACCGTCTTCATGCCGAGGTCGGCGGCGCGGAACGCCGCCGAGTAACCGCCGGGGCCGGCGCCGAGCACGAGGACGTCGCATTCGAGATCGACGCCGCCGCTGTACGTCGCCGCCGTCGGCGCGGGTTCACTCCCTCTCCCGCTTGCGGGCGAGGGCTGGGATGAGGGTGCGGACGCAGACGAAACAGGTATGGAAGCAGCGCCGCCTTCGACCTCCAGCGTCAACATCACCGACCCCTGGTTCACCTTGTCGCCCACCTTCAGCCGCAGCTCCTTGACGACGCCGGCATGCGACGACGGAATCTCCATCGAAGCCTTGTCGCTCTCGACGGTGACGAGCGACTGCTCGGCGCGCACCGTGTCGCCCGGCTGGACGAGTATTTCGATGACGGCAACGTCCTTGAAATCGCCGATGTCGGGAACCTGGATCTCGATGGCAGCCATGTTCAGTCTTTCGTCTTGAGTCGCAGCGTCTGGGTCCTGATCGGCCCGGCCGAGTTCTTGTCGAATTCGCATCCAGCGCGCACACCCAGCTCGGCCAGCTCGCGCGACGTCTTCGCGCGGTCGAGCTGCGCATACATCGCGCCGAGCGCGAACGCGCGGCCCGAGCCGATGGCCCAGAAGCGGTCGAACTCGAACACCTCGCGGTACGAGTAGACGCCGTAGATGCCGCTCGGGTTGGCGATCAGCGCCGTGAACTGCGAGCTTTCGTAGGGGTCGGCATCCTCTTCCTTCGGGTTCAGGAAGAAGGTCTCCTTGAGCTTGGGATGCAGCTTCAGGAACGTGTCGAACACGTGGTCGCGCGTGCCCAGCCGCAGATCGTCCTTCGGCAGCTCGGCAAGCGCGCGGCGCAGCACCGGGAAGTGCGCCGTCGTGCCGGCCATGCCGATCCACGAATCGCCGACGCGAAACAGCTTGTCGTTGTCCTCGTAGCCGTGGGCCAGCCGGGTGTCGCCGAACGTCACCAGGCTGTCGGTCGCGATCGTCACCTGGCCCGCCTTGCGGACCACCACCACGGTGGTCATCGCCCGGGCCCTACAGCAGCACGCGCCGGAAGTCGGCGAGAACCTGCACCAGGTAGGCGTTGAAGCGCGCCGCCGCCGCGCCGTCGACGACGCGATGGTCCCACGAAAGCGACAACGGCAGGATCAGGCGCGGCGCGAACTGCTGGCCGTCCCAGCGCGGCTCGGTGCTGCTGCGGCACACGCCGAGGATCGCGACCTCGGGCGCATTGATGATCGGCGTGAAGTAGCGCCCGCCGATGCCGCCGAGCGACGAGATCGAGAAGCAGCCGCCCGTCATCTCCGCCGGCGAGAGCTTGCCGTCGCGCGCTTTCTTCGCCAGCTCACTCATCTCCTGGCTGATCTGCAGGATGCCCTTGCGGTCGGCATCCCTGATCACCGGCACGACGAGGCCGTTGGGCGTGTCGGCGGCGAAGCCGATGTGGAAGTACTGCTTGAGCACGATCTGCTCGCCGTCGAGCGACGCGTTGAACTCGGGAAACTTCTTCAGCGCGGCGACGCAGGCCTTGATCAGGAAGGCGAGCATCGTCACCTTGACGCCCGACTTCTCGTTCTCCTTGTTGAGCTGCACGCGGAACGCCTCGAGATCCGTGATGTCGGCATCGTCGTGGTTCGTGACGTGCGGGATCACGACCCAGTTGCGGTGCAGGTTGGCGCCGCTGATCTTCTTGAGGCGCGACAGATCCTTGCGCTCGACCGGACCGAACTTCGCAAAGTCGACCTGCGGCCAGGCCAGCAGCCCGGGGAATGCGCCGGCGGCTGCGGGCGCGGACGCCTTCTGCGCCCCGGTCTGCACCCGACCCGCCATCACGCCCTTGATGAAGCCCTGCACGTCGTCCTGCGTGATGCGACCCTTCGGCCCGCTGCCCCGTACTTCGTCGAGCGGCACGCCGAGTTCGCGCGCGAGCTTGCGGATCGTCGGCGACGCGTGAGGCAGCGCACCCTTCGGCGCGCCCGGCTCGTGCGCGGGCAAGGCGGCCGTCGGCGCGACGCGCTCGGCGGCGACCGCCCGCACCGGCGCCACCGGCACCGCTGGCGCTGCCGTCGGTGCCGCTGACGGCGCCGCGGGAGCGGCGACCGCAGGAGCGGGCGTTGCTGTCGGCGCAGCACCAGTGCCTGCGCCTTCGCCGTCGAGCAGCAGCAGCAGCATGCCTTCACTGACCTTGCTGCCGATGCCGACCTTCAATTCCTTGACGACGCCGGCGTGCGACGACGGGATCTCCATCGAAGCCTTGTCGCTCTCGACGGTGACGAGCGACTGCTCGACCCGTACCGTGTCGCCGGGCTTGACCAGCAGCTCGATGATCTCGACCTCCTTGAAGTCGCCGATATCGGGAACCTTGACCTCGACCGTTGCCATGTTGTTGCTCTCCTCGCTCGCGACGGCCGGTCAGGCGTACAGCGGATTGATCTTGTCGGTGTTGATCGCGTACTTGGCGATCGCCTCGGCCGCCTTGGCCGCCGGCAACGCGCCATCGTCGGCCAGCGCCTTCAGCGCCGCGACGACGATGTAGTGGCGGTTGACCTCGAAGTGCTCGCGCAGCCGGCTGCGGAAGTCGCTGCGGCCGAAGCCGTCGGTGCCGAGCACGCGGTAGCGCCGGCCCGCTGGAATGAACTGCCGGATCTGCTCGGCATAGCTCTTCATGTAGTCGGTCGATGCGATCACCGGGCCGGCATGCGGACCGAGCTGCTGCGCGACGAAGGGCACGCGCGGCGCGGCCGTCGGATGCAGCAGGTTCCAGCGCTCGGCGTCCTGGCCGTCGCGCGCCAGCTCGTTGAAGCTCGGGCAGCTCCACACCGCGGCGGCGACGCCCCAGTCCTTTTCGAGCAATTCCTTCGCGGCGATCGATTCGCGCAGGATCGTGCCGCTGCCCAGCAGGTTGACGCGCAGCGCGTCCTTCTTCTTGCCCCCGCCCGCCGGCTGCAGCAAGTACATGCCCTTGATGATCTGCTCCTCGGTGCCCGGTTGCAGGCCCGGCATCGCATAGTTCTCGTTGAGCAGCGTCAGGTAGTAGTAGACGTTGTCCTGCTTCTCGACCATGCGTTCGAGGCCGTGGTGCAGGATCACGCCGACCTCGTGCGCGAACGTCGGGTCGTAGCTGATGCAGTTCGGGATCGTGCCGGCCAAGATGTGACTGTGGCCGTCCTCATGCTGCAGGCCCTCGCCATTGAGCGTCGTGCGCCCCGAGGTGCCGCCGAGCAGGAAGCCCCGCGCCTGCATGTCGCCCGCCGCCCAGGCCAGGTCGCCGAAGCGCTGGAAGCCGAACATCGAGTAGTAGACGTAGAACGGCACCATGATGCGGTTGTTCGTCGAGTACGACGTAGCCGCGGCGATCCAGCTGCTCATGCCGCCGGCCTCGTTGATGCCTTCCTGCAGGATCTGGCCGGCCTTGTCCTCCTTGTAGTACATGACCTGGTCCTTGTCGACCGGCGTGTACAGCTGCCCCGCAGGGTTGTAGATGCCGATCTGGCGGAACAGGCCCTCCATGCCGAAGGTGCGCGCCTCGTCGACGAGGATCGGCACCGCGCGCGGCCCGAGCTCCTTGTCGCGCAGCAGCTGCGTCAGGAAGCGCACGTAGGCCTGCGTCGTCGAGATCTCGCGACCTTCGGTGGTGGGCTCGAGCACGGCCTTGAAGGTGTCGAGGGGCGGCACCCGGAGTTGCTCGTCGGCGCGGGTGCGGCGCTTGGGCAGGTAGCCGCCGAGCGAACGGCGCCGCTCATGCAGATACTTCATCTCGACGGTGTCGTCGGCCGGTTTGTAGAACGGGATGTCGGCGAGCTGCTCGTCGTTGAGGGGAATCGAGAAACGGTCGCGGAAGGCGCGCACGTCGTCGTCGACCAGCTTCTTGGTCTGGTGCGCCGTGTTCTTGCCCTCGCCGCTCTTGCCCATTCCGAAGCCCTTGACCGTCTTGACCAGCAGCACGGTGGGCTGGCCCTTGTGGTTGACGGCGCGGTGATAGGCCGCATAGACCTTCTGCGGATCGTGGCCGCCGCGATTGAGGCGCCAGATGTCCTCGTCGCTCATCTTGGCGACCATCTCGAGCAGCTTCGGGTGCCGGCCGAAGAAGTGCTTGCGCACGAAGGCGCCGTCGTTGGCCTTGAATGCCTGGTAGTCGCCATCGACGGTATCCATCATCACCTTGCGCAGGATGCCGTCGCGGTCGCGCGCGAGCAGCGGATCCCAGTAGCTGCCCCAAATCAGCTTGATGACGTTCCAGCCGGAGCCGCGGAACTCGCCCTCGAGCTCCTGGATGACCTTGCCGTTGCCCCGCACCGGGCCGTCGAGTCGCTGCAGGTTGCAGTTGATGACGAAGATCAGGTTGTCGAGCTTCTCGCGCGCCGCCAGCCCGATCGCGCCGAGCGACTCGGGTTCGTCCATCTCGCCGTCGCCGCAGAACACCCAGACCTTGCGGTTCTCGGTGTCGGCAATGCCGCGTGCGTGCAGGTACTTCAGAAAGCGCGCCTGGTAGATCCCCATCAGCGGGCCGAGGCCCATCGAGACGGTCGGGAACTGCCAGAACTCGGGCATCAGCTTGGGGTGCGGGTAGCTCGAGATCCCCCTGCCGTCGACCTCCCGGCGGAAGTTGAGCAGCTGTTCCTCGGTGATGCGGCCTTCGAGGAAAGCGCGTGCGTAGATGCCCGGCGACGAGTGACCCTGGATGTAGAGCAGGTCGCCACCGTGCCCTTCGCCCTCGGCGTGCCAGAAGTGGTTGAAGCCGGCGCCGAACATCGTCGCCACCGACGCGAACGACGAGATGTGTCCGCCGAGATCGCCGCCGTCCTCGGGGTGCAGACGGTTCGCCTTGACGACCATCGCCATCGCGTTCCAGCGCATGATCGCGCGCAACCGCTCTTCGATCTCGAGGTTGCCTGGGCAGCGCTCTTCCTGGTCCGTGGGGATCGTGTTGACGTAGGCCGTCTTCGCCGAGAACGGCAGGTCGATGCCGGCCTGGCGCGCGTGGTCGAGCAGGTGCTCGAGCAGGAAGTGGGCTCGCTGCGGCCCTTCGGCGCCGATCACGGCCGACAGCGCGTCGAGCCATTCGCGGGTTTCCTGGGCGTCGGCGTCGTTCGCCGCGAGCGCCGGCAACGATTCAGGCAGGGCTGACATAGGTGTCTCCAGAGTTCGTCACTACGCGGAAGCGAGTGTCCCACAGCTCCGAACGATTTTCAAATAGTGCATATCGATTTCACAATGCGGCATCGCCATGCAGACCTGCCCTCCGGCCCGGGTCGGAAGGCAACCTCGATAATCGCACCATGCAGCAACCACCCGACCCGCGGCTGTCCAGGCGCCCGTTCGCGGCAAGGACTTTGCGCATCGTCGCCGGCTGGTGGCGCCGCCAGACGCCGGCGCGCCAGGACCGATTCGCCACGCTCGGCCCGCTGATCTCGGTGCTGCTGTTCCTCGCGGCCATCATCTCGGCGTTCTGGTACCTGCGCAACGAGGAGTTCGAGCGCGCGCACGAGTCGGTCAAGCGCGACGCCGAGATCGCCCAGCAGCAGATCCGGCTGCGCCTGATCGAGAACCAGGAGCAGCTCGTGCGCATGGCGCGCGAGATCGGCAGCCGCAGCGTCGACCCCGAGGCCTTCCTCGAGCAGGCCGCCACCTTCGCGCGGGAGCGCCCCGAGATCCCGGGCCTGATGTGGATCGACGCCCGTCGCGCGCCGCGGGCGCACTATTCGACGCGCGCCTTCAACCTCGACCCGTCGCTCGCCGAAGCGGCGACGAGTCCGTCGCTGCCGGTGCAGGGTCGCGCGAGCGACCCCGAGACCGCGTTCACGACGGCGCAGGCGCTGCGCCAGCCGGTCTACTCCGGCGCCTTCGCCGATGCGCAGCACTCGCCCGTGTTCCAGATCCACGTGCCGCTGCTCGACCGCGGCCAATTCGCAGGCACGCTGGTCGCCGAGTACTCGATCGAGAGCCTGATGCGCTACTTCATTCCCATCGAAGTGTCGACGCGGCACGCGATCTCGATCCTCGACGGCCGCGAGACCGTGCTCGCGAGCACGGTGACGCCGATGCCGGGCCAGGTGCGCAATCGTCCGTCGATCGTGCAAGAGCTGCCGCTCGCGCCGGCCAGCAACGGCCTGGTGATCCGCGCGTCGGGCTACCGCACCTCGGTCGGCCTGGTCAGCAGCACGCTGTTCTGGATGGTGGCGGCGCTGTCGGTGCTGACGGTGTGGATGCTGATCGGCACCTGGAAGCACATGCGCCGGCGCCTGCAGATGCAGGCGACGCTGGTGTCGGAAACCAATTTCCGCCGCGCGATGGAGAACTCGATGCTCACCGGCATGCGCGCGATGGACCCCGAGGGGCGCATCACCTACGTCAACCCCGCGTTCTGCGCGATGACGGGGTTTGCCGAAAGCGAGCTGATCGGGCGCACGCCGCCGTTCCCGCACTGGCCTCCCGATCGCCACGAGGAGAACAACCGCGTGCTGCTGCAGGAACTGCAGGGCCGCAGCCCGGCCGGCGGCATCGAGGTCAAGATGATGCGCAAGGACGGCTCGCTGTTCGACGCGCGCATGTACGTCTCGCCGCTGATCGACTCGCACGGCGTGCAGACCGGCTGGATGACCTCGGTCACCAACATCACGGAGGCCAAGCGCATCCGCGACCAGCTGTCGGCGTCGCACGAGCGCTTCACGACGGTGCTCGAGGGCCTCGACGCCGCCGTGTCGGTGCTGTCGGTGCAGCAGGGCGAGTTGCTGTTCGCCAATCGGTCGTATCGCCTCTGGTTCGGCGTCGACGCGCGCGGCCACGGCCTGCTCGCCGGGGACGAGCCCGCGCCGGCGCCGTCGCCCGACGGCGAGGATGCCGTCGACAGCTTGGGCGGGCTGCCGACCGCCGAGCTGACGCAGGCCGGCGCCGAGCCGCGCGAGATCTACGTCGAGCCGCTGCAGAAATGGTTCGACGTGCGCGCGCGCTACCTGCAGTGGACCGACGGGCGCCTCGCGCAGATGCTGATCGCCACCGACGTGACGGCGCGACACCAGGCCGAGCTGCAAGCTGCGCAGCAGGCCGAGAAGGCGCAGGTTACGAGCCGCCTCGTCACGATGGGCGAGATGGCGTCGTCGGTCGCGCACGAGTTGAACCAGCCGCTGACGGCGATCACGAACTACTGCAACGGTATGGTGTCGCGGGTGCGTGCAGACGCGATCGCCAAGGGCGATCTCGTCGAGGCGCTGCAGAAGACGGCGCGCCAGGCCGAGCGTGCCGGGCAGATCATCCACCGCATCCGCGCCTTCGTAAAGCGCAGCGAGCCGCAGCGCCAGCCGGCGCAGGCGCGCAGCATCGTCGAAGACGCGGTCGACCTCGCCGGCATCGAACTGCGGCGCCGCAACGTAGCGATCCACACCTACGTCGCGCAGCGCCTGCCCACGCTGATGGTCGACCCGATCCTGATCGAGCAGGTGGTGCTCAATCTGCTCAAGAACTCGGCCGAGGCGATCGACAGCGCGCACCTGCCGCCGGCGCGCCGCAACATCGAGTTGCGCGTCGTGCCGCGCCACACGGCCGAGGAAGGCGCCGTCGTCGAGTTCAGCGTTACCGACATGGGGCCGGGGCTGAAGGAAGAAATGATCGCGCGGCTCTACGAGGCATTCTTCTCGACCAAGCCCGACGGCCTGGGTATCGGGCTGTCGCTGTGCCGCACGATCGTCGAGTCGCACCGAGGCCGGATCAAGGCGCAGAACTTATACAATGGCCCCGCGGTCGTGGGCTGCCGCTTCAGCTTCACGCTGCCGGTCGAAACGGCGCAACCCGAGCCCTCGCCGACACCCCATCCCGCGATCATCCAATGAGCCTGATTCCGAAGAAGGGCACCGTCTACGTCGTCGACGACGACGAAGGCGTGCGCGACTCGCTGCAGTGGCTGCTCGAGGGCAAGGACTACCGCGTCAAGTGCTTCGATTCGGCCGAGTCGTTCCTGAGCCGCTTCGACCCGCGCGAAGTCGCCTGCCTGATCGCCGACATCCGCATGGACGGCATGAGCGGCCTTGAGCTGCAGGACCGCCTGCGCGAGCGGCGCTCGCCGCTGCCCATTGTCTTCATCACCGGCCACGGCGACGTGCCGATGGCCGTCACGACGATGAAGAAGGGCGCGATGGACTTCATCGAGAAGCCGTTCAAGGAAGAAGAGCTCGTCGTGCTCGTCGAGCGCATGCTCGACCAGGCGCGCTCGGCGTTCTCGCAGCACCAGGAGGCCGCCAGCCGCGACGCGCTGCTGTCGCGCCTGACGACGCGCGAGAGCCAGGTGCTCGAGCGCATCGTCGCCGGCCGGCTCAACAAGCAGATCGCCGACGACCTCGGCATCAGCATCAAGACAGTAGAGGCGCACCGCGCCAACATCATGGAAAAGCTCAACGCCAACACCGTGGCCGACCTGCTCAAGATCGCCCTCGGCGCGCAAGCCAAGACTTGAACCTCCCCGCCTGCACAAGGCCGCCGACGGCGGCCTTCGTCGTTTCTGCAAGGACACCCACCCCATGACCGCACGACTCATCGACGGCAACGCCCTCGCCGCCAGCATCCGCGCCGACGTCGCCACGCGTGCCGCCGCGCTCACGGCGCGCGGCCGCCAGCCGGGCCTCGCCGTGATCCTGGTCGGCGACGACCCGGCGTCGCAGGTCTACGTGCGCCACAAGGTCAAGGACTGCGAGACCAGCGGGCTGCGTTCCGTGTTCGAGAAGTACGACGCTTCGCTGCCCGAAGCGCAGCTCCTGCAGCGCATCGAGGCTCTCAACGCCGACCCGACGGTGCACGGCATCCTGGTCCAGATGCCGCTGCCCAGGCACATCGATCCCCACAAGGTGATCGAGGCAATATCGACCGCCAAGGACGTCGACGGCTACTCGGTGCGCAGCGCCGGCGACCTGATGGCCGGGCTGCCGGGCTTCCGGCCATGCACGCCCTGGGGCTGCATGAAGCTGATCGAGACGACGGGCATCGACCTTCGCGGCAAGCACGCCGTCGTGATCGGGCGCAGCAACACGGTGGGCAAGCCGATGGCGCTGCTGCTGCTGCAGGCCAACGCTACCGTCACGGTCTGCCACAGCGCGACGGCCGACCTGGCGGCGCACACGCGCGCGGCCGACGTCGTCGTCGCCGCGGTCGGGCGGCGCAACGTGCTGACGGCGCCGATGGTCAAGCCCGGAGTCGTCGTCATCGACGTGGGCATGAACCGCGACGACGCCGGAAAGCTCTGCGGCGACGTAGACTTCGTCGGCGTGCGCGAGGTCGCCGGCTGGATCACGCCGGTGCCGGGCGGCGTCGGCCCCATGACGCGGGCGATGCTGCTCGTCAACACGCTCGAGGCCGCCGAACGCGCGGCGCTCATCGACGAGACGCGCGACGCCCTGACCCTCTGACGGAGCGCGCCATGAATCCGCTGCTACAACCCGACGACGGCCTGCCCGCCTTCGACGCGATCCGCGCCGAACACGTTGGGCCGGCGATCGACGAGCTGCTTGCCGGCGCGGATGCGGCATTGGAGCGCGCCGTCGGCCCCGAGGTGCCGGCCGACTACCACGCGCTGTCGGCCGTGCTCGACGTCGCCGTCGAGCGACTCGGCCGCGCCTGGGGCGCCGTCGGCCACCTGAAGGCGGTGGCCGACAGCCCCGAGCTGCGCGCCGCCTACAACGAAAGCCTGCCCAAGGTCACGGAGTTCCACACGCGCATGGGCGCCGACGAGCGGCTCTACGCCAAATACAAGGCAGTACGCCACGGCGCGGGCTGGGCGGCGCTGAACGAGGCGCGCCGCAAGGCGCTGGACAACGCGCTGCGCGACTTCGTGCTGTCGGGCGCCGAACTGCAGGGCGAGGCCAAGGCGCGCTTCGCGGCGATCCAGGAGCGCAGCGCCGAGCTGCAGCAGAAGTTCTCGGAGCACGTGCTCGACGCGACCGACGGCTTCGCCCACTTCGCGCGCGCCGACGAGCTCGACGGCGTGCCGGCCGACGTGCAGCAGGCAGCGGCGGCGGCTGCGGCTGCCGACGGCCGCGACGGCCAGCACAAGCTCACGCTGCAGTTCCCGAGCTACGGCCCGGTGATGCAGTACGCGCGCAACCGCGCGCTGCGCGAGACGATGTACCGCGCCTACGTGACGCGCGCCAGCGAGTTCGGCCCGCCCGAGCGCGACAACGGCCCGCTGATGCGCGAGCTGCTCGCGTTGCGCCACGAAGAGGCCGCGCTGCTCGGCTACAGGAGCTTCGCCGAGTTGTCGCTGGTGCCCAAGATGGCCGACACGCCGCGCCAGGTTGCCGAGTTTCTGCGCGAGCTGGCGATCCGCGCGCGGCCGGGCGCCGAGCGCGACCTGCACGAAGTGCGCGAATTCGCCGCCGCCGAGCTCGGCCTGCCCGACCTGCAGGCCTGGGACCTCGCCTACGCAAGCGAGCGCCTGAAGGAAGTGCGCTATGCCTTCAGCGACCAGGAGGTCAAGCAGTATCTGACGGAGCCGACTGTGCTGCCCGGCCTGTTTCGCATCGTCGAAACGCTGTTCGACGTGCAGATCGCGCCCGACAGCGCGCCGGTCTGGCACCCGAGCGTGCGCTTCTATCGCATCGAGCGCGCCGGCCGACTCGTCGGCCAGTTCTACCTCGACCCCTATGCCCGACCCGGCAAGCGCCCGGGCGCCTGGATGGACGACGTGCGCGGCCGCTGGCGCCGCCCCGACGGGCAGCTGCAGACGCCGGTCGCGCACATGGTGTGCAACTTCGCGCCGCCGGTCGGCGACCGGCCGGCGCTGCTGACGCACGACGACCTGATCACGCTGTTCCACGAGTTCGGCCACGGCCTGCACCACATGCTGACGCAGGTCGAGGAGCTGGCGGTGTCGGGCATTTCGGGCGTCGAGTGGGACGCGGTCGAGCTGCCGAGCCAGTTCATGGAGAACTTCTGCTGGGAGTGGGACGTCATCAAGCGCCTAACGTCGCACGTCGACAGCGGCGAGCCGCTGCCGCACGGTCTGTTCCGCAAGTTGGTTGCGGCGAAGAACTTTCAGAGCGGGCTGCAGATGCTGCGCCAGGTCGAGTTCTCGCTGTTCGACATGCGCGTGCACGACGAGGCCGGCGCCGGCGAGCGCGTGCAGCCGCTGCTTGACGAAGTGCGCGACGAGGTCTCGGTGCTGCAGCCGCCGCCCTTCAACCGCTTCCAGCACAGCTTCTCGCACATCTTCGCCGGAGGCTACGCGGCGGGCTACTACAGCTACAAGTGGGCCGAGGTGCTGTCGGCCGACGCCTGGAGCGCGTTCGAGGAATCGGGTGTGCTCGACCCGGCGACCGGCCGGCGCTACCGCGAAGCCATCCTTGAGGCCGGCGGCGGGCGCCCGGCGATGGAGAGCTTCAAGGCCTTCCGCGGGCGCGAGCCGAAGATCGACGCCTTGCTGCGACACCAGGGCATCGGCTGAGCGCGCCGGCGGCCCGCGGCGGCGCGTTTGGCGTTAGATTGGAAGCCGCCCCACGAAGGATACCTCCCATGACGACGACTCCACTGCGCTGGTTGCTGCCGCTCGCCTGCGCCCTGCTCGCCGTGCCGGCGCATGCGCTGTACAAGATCGTCGGCCCCGACGGCCGCGTCACCTATTCCGACACGCCGCCCGCGGGCGGCAACACGCGCGCCGCGCCGGTGCCGGCGGCCGGCGGCGACGGTGGCATCAGCCTGCCGTACGCGTTGCGCCAGGCGACGTCGCGCTACCCCGCCACGCTCTATACCGCGACCGGCTGCACACCCTGCGACAACGCGCGTGCGTGGCTGCGCGAGCGCGGCATCCCGTTCGCCGAAAAAACGGTGTCGAGCAACGAAGACCTCGACAGCTACACCCGACTGACCGGCGGCACGAGCCTGCCGGCGCTGACGATCGGCTCGCAAGTGCTGCGCGGCCTGGAGCGCGAACAGTGGGCGACCTATCTCGACACGGCGGGTTACCCGCAGGCGTCGCAGTTGCCGCCCAACTACCGCTACCCGGCCGCCGTGCCCTTGGTCGCGAGCAAGGAAGCGGCAGCGCCGGCCGCAGCCGCTGCCCCGGCGCCGACCGCACCGCCGCCCACCGCGACCGGCGGCTTCAGGTTCTGAGTGCCCCCAGGGCCGGGCTTCACCCAGCCCGCCCCCCGCGGGGGTTCGAGTCGAGTGGCAAAGCCACATCAACTCGAGAGCCGGCGCGCCTGCACGCTGCCGGCGGCGACCAGCGCCGCCATCGTCCAGAACAGCGCCGACGCCCCGACCGCCGCGCCGACGGCGCCGAAAGCCAGCGGCATCGCCGCACCCGAGAAGTTGATCGTCATCGAGCGCAGCGCGATCACCTCGCCGTGGTGCTCGTGCGGCGTGAGCTGGTGCAGCATCGACATCACCATCGGTTGCACCGCGCCGAGCGCCAAGCCGACCAGGACGGAGCAAACGCCCATGGACCAGGCGCCCTGGGCGAACGGATAGGCGACGAACACGGCGCCGATCCACAGCATCGCGCCGGCCAGCACCTGCACTTCGCTGACGCGATGCGCCAGCAGCGGGATCACGAGCCGCACCGCCGTGACGGCGACGGCGAATGCACCGAGCACGAAGCCGATCGCCGACGCGCTGAGTCCACGCTCGTGGCCCAGGATCGGCACGACGAAGTTGTGCAGGTCCCAGCTCGCCGACACCAGCCAGCTGACGAACAGCAACCGGCGCAGGCCCGGCGCGAACAGCAGCGACCACGCGGCACGCGTCGAGGCGCGCGGCACGCGCAGCGGCGCCTCGACCGGCACGCGGCGCGCCGACCACAGCGCGGCCAGCGGCAGCAGCGCGAGCACGCCGAACGCGGCGGCGAAACCCGCCGCGTCGATCAGCACGCCGGCGATCACCGGCCCGACGAGGTTCGACAGCGACGGCGCGACGCCGAGCCAGCTGAACACGCGCATGCGCTGCGTGCTGTCGCCGGCACTGCGCCCAGCGGTGCGCTGGATCGAGATCATGCCGACGTTAGCGCCGGCGCCGCACAGCGTCGCGGCGGCGCACAGCAGCGCGAACTGTGCCTGCGGCAGCGCCGTCGCCGCCGCCGCCGCCACCGCGCCGGCGGCGGTGAAGCCGACAGCCCCGCGCAACCGCCGGGGGTAGCCATGGCGGTCGGCGCGCCGCCCTGCCGGCAGCGCCAGCATGACCGGCGCGACGGCGAACAACGCCAGCAGCACGCCGACGGCGAGCGCCGAATGGCCTGCGCGCAGCGCGAGCAGCGGCGCCGCCAGCCGCACGCCGGCCATGCAGGCGTGCAGGCCGACCTGGCCGGTGATCAGCGCGCCGAGCATGCGCGACGGCGCGAACGATCGTTCAGGGCTCGGGGGCATCGGGGGCCGCATCGTCGGCCGCGCCGGCGAGGCCGGGCAACAGCGCCGACGCGCGCGTCTCGGGCAGCGCCTCGACGCCGCGCAGCTCGCGCGCCATCACGCGCGTCCGACGCTCGGCCATCTCGATGCTGCTGCTGGCTTCGTCGAGTTTCTTGCGCGTCTTCGCGAGCACGTCGCCGAACTTGCCGAACTCCGTCTTGACGGCGCCGAGCACCTCCCACACCTCGGCCGAGCGCTTCTCCAGCGCCAGCGTGCGGAATCCCATCTGCAGGCTGGTGAGCGTGGCCAGCAGCGTCGTCGGGCCGGCCAGCATCACCTTGTGGTCGCGCTGCAGCGCGTCGACCAGCCCCGGGCGCCGCAGCGCCTCGGCATAGAGCCCTTCGGTCGGCACGAACATGATGCCGAAGTCGGTGGTGTGCGGCGGTGCGACGTACTTCTCGCGGATCGTCTTCGCCTCGGCGCGCAGGCGGACTTCGATCGCGCGCGCCGCCGCTTCGGCGGCCTCAGGGTCGGCGCGCTCCTGCGCCTCGACCAGGCGCTCGTAGTCTTCGCGCGGGAACTTGCAATCGATCGGCAACCACAGCGGCGCGCCATCGTCGCGCCGCCCCGGCAGCCGGATCGCGAACTCGACGCGCGCGCCGCTGCCCGGCACCGTCTCGACATTGGTCGCGTACTGATCGGGCGTGAACACCTGCTCCAGGTGCTGCGCGAGCTGCACCTCGCCGAACACGCCGCGCGTCTTCACGTTCGTCAGCACGCGGCTGAGCGAGCCGACGTCCTTGGCCAGCGACTGCATCTCGCCCAGCCCCTTGTGCACCTGTTCGAGCCGGTCGGCGACCTGGCGGAAACTCTCGCCGAGCCGCGCCTCGAGCGTCGCGTGCAGCTTCTCGTCGACCGTCGCGCGCATCTGCTCGAGCTTCTTCTCGTTGTCGGCCTGGATCGCGGTGAGCCTGGATTCGACCGCCGCGCGCACTTCGGCCATGCGCTGGTCGTTGGCCTGCGACAGCGCCTGCAACTGCTCGGTCAGCGTCTGCGAGAAGCGGCGCAGCGCGGCGTCCTGCGCCTCTCGCGCGCCGAGCGCCTGGCCCGCAAGCGCCTGCGTCGCCGTCGCGAGCGACTGGCCGATCGACTGCTGCACCGCGCCGAGCTGGACGCGGAAGCTGTCGATCTGCTCGTTCTGCGTGCGCGCCACGTCGCCCTGCTGTGCCAGCAACGCCTGCTGGAAGTTGCCGAGCGTGCCGCCGAGCTCCTGCCGCGTCGACATCGCGCTACGGCCGACCTCGTCGCGCAGCTCGCGCTCGAGGCGCTCGTTGGCGGCCACGAGATCGCGCCGCAGCGCCTCGGCATCGTCGTCGCGCGCGCGCCGCAGCAGCAGCGCCGCGAGCAGCACGACGACGAGCGCAAGCCCGACCAACGTCGCCCAGGTGTGCCAGGCCAACGGCAGCTCCGCGCTCACGCTGCGGCCAGCACTTCGGGATTGATCGGTGTCGGCGGGCGGCCGGCGTTCGGCCCGCAGCCCAGCGCCGCGATCAGGTTGTCGGCGGCCAGATCGGCCATCGCGCGCCGCGTCGCGACGGTGGCGCTGGCGATGTGCGGCGTCAGCACGACGTTGGGCACCGCGAGCAGATCGGGATGCACCTCCGGCTCGCCCTCGAACACGTCGAGCGCCGCGGCCGCGATTCGGCGCTCGCGCCGCGCTGCGGCGAGCGCCGCGTCGTCGACGATGCCGCCGCGCGCCACGTTGGTCAGCGTCGCCGTCGGCTTCATCAGCGCCAGCTCGACGGCGCCGATCGCATGGTGCGACGCCGCCGAGTACGGCAGCACGAGCACCAGGTGGTCGGCCTCGCGCAGCAGCGTCTCCTTGTCGACGTAGCGCGCACCGAGCGCCGCCTCGACCGTCGCGTCGAGCCGCGATCGGTTGTGGTAGACGAGCTTCATGCGAAAGCCGAGCGCGCCGCGCCGCGCAATCGCCTGGCCGATGCGCCCCATGCCGAGGATGCCGAGCGTGGCGCCGTGCACGTCGCTGCCGGCGAACATGTCGTAGGACCACCTCGTCCATTCGCCGCGGCGCAGGAAGTGCTCCGCTTCGGCCATGCGGCGTGCCGCCGCCATCATCAGCGCGAAGCCGAAGTCGGCCGTCGTCTCGGTCAGCACGTCGGGCGTGTTGGTCGCGACGACGCGCCGCGCGGTGCACGCGGCGACGTCGATGTTGTTGTAGCCAACGGCCATGTTGCAGACGGCGCGCAACTGAGGGTTGGCGTCGAGCACGTCGGCGTCGATACGCTCGCTGCCGGTGATGAAGGCGCCGGCCTTGCCGCGCAGGCGCGCCGCCAGCTCGGACTTCGAGGCGATGCGGTCGTCGTGGGTCGCATCGACATCGAAGAATTGCGCCAACCGTTCGATCACCTCGGGAAAGACGGCGCGCGCCACCAGGACCGCGGGTCTGCTCATGTGCCCTGCTCCGTTTCAGCGAAACCAGATGAACGTTATCGCGACGTACAACGGTACCAGCACCACGGTCGACCAGCCCATGTAGCCGAAAAAGCCGGGCATGCGGATTCCGCGCACCTCGGCAATCGCCTTCACGATGAAGTTCGGCGCGTTGCCGATGTAGGTGTTGGCGCCCATGAACACCGAGCCGGCCGAGATCGCCGCCAGCGTCGGCGCCAGCGTCGTCATCAGCGCCTGCGCGTCTCCGCCGGCGAGGTTGAAGAACACCAGGTAGGTCGGCGCATTGTCGAGGAACGAGCTGAGCGCGCCGGTGAGCCAGAAGTAGGCCCACGGCAGCGGCTGGCCGTCGGGGCCGGTGACGGCCTGCGTCACCGCGGCGAACGGGCCGGCGTTGCCGGCCTTGAGCATCGCCAGCACCGGGATCATCGTCACGAAGATGCCGGCGAACAGCTTCGCGACCTCGGCCATCGGGGCCCAGTTGAAGTGATTCCTCTCGCGCACTGACTTCGGCGTGATCGCCAGCGACGCGAGCAGCACGACGACGAGCGCGGCGTCGCGCACGATCTGCTGCAGTTCGACCGTGGTGCCGAACACGTCGAACGCGATGCCCGGCTTCCAGGTGCCGCTCAGCAGCACCAACCCCATCACGGCGAGCAGCGGGAAGAAGTTGACCGCGCCTTCGATGCCGAAGCCCTGCGTATCGGGCGTCGGATCCTTGCGCAGCACGCCCTCCTTGCGGTACCAGTAGCTGTCGATCACGTACAGCAGCACGAGCAGCACGCCGATCAGCGACAGCGTCTCCGGAAAGATGTGCCGTGCGGTCCAGAAGAAGTCGACCCCCTTCAGGAAGCCCAGGAAAAGCGGCGGGTCGCCGAGCGGGGTCAGCGAGCCGCCGGCGTTGCTGACGATGAAGATGAAGAAGACGAAGACGTGAGCGACATGCTTGCGGTTGTCGTTGGCGCGGATCAGCGGGTGGATCAGCAGCATCGATGCGCCCGTCGTGCCCATGAAGCTGGCGAGCACGGCGCCGACCACCATCAGCCCGACGTTGAGCCCCGGGCTGCCGTGCAGATTGCCGCGGATGTAGATGCCGCCGGCGACTGTGAACAGCGCGGACAGCAGGATCACGAACGGCAGGTACTCGGCGAGCATCGTGTGCACCAGCACGCCGCCGGTCGCCGCCGCGCCGTCGCTCAGCGCGTACGGCAAGAGGAACGCCAGCGACCAGCCCGCCGCGATCTTGCCGTAGTGGTGGTGCCACACCTGCGGCGCAGCCAGGGGCATGACTGCGATCGACAGCAGCATGCCGGCGAACGGCACGGCCCACCACGCGCTGAAGCGGCTGCCGTCGAGCTCTGCGGCCTGCGCCAGAGCCGGCAGGCACGACAGCAGCAGGGTCGAGGCGCGAGCTACGGAAAGGCGCATGCAGAGTCTCTCGAGGCGTGAAGAGGCAGCTCGACGCGGCCGTCGCAGCCGAAGCATTCTAGGCAGTGCGACGAGGGCACCGCGTCGGTCGTCGGAAAAAGCGCACGAACGGCGCCCCCGGCACGACGTGACCGGTGGCGCCAACGGCGGCAACGGTTTCGGCGCGGCTCATTGCAGGCGCTGCAACGCCTGCAGCAACGGCCGCGGCAGGGCCGTCGGCCGCTGCGTCGCGCGCTCGACGTAGACGTGCACGAAGTGGCCATGCGCCGCGCACAGCCCCGCGCCGGCCGCAAACAGACCGATCTCATAGCGCACGCTCGTGCTGCCGATGCGCGCAACGCGCAGCCCGGCGTCGATCGTCTGCGGGAAGGCGAGCGGCGCGAAGTAGTTGCACTGCGTCTCGACGACCAGGCCGATCACCGTACCGCTGTGGATGTCGAGCGCTCCCGACTCGATCAGGTAGCGGTTGACGATGGTGTCGAAGAAGCTGTAGTAGACGACGTTGTTGACGTGACCGTAGATGTCGTTGTCCATCCAGCGCGTCGGCAACTCGGCGAAATGGCGGAACGCGTCGCGCGCCACGGGCTGCGCGCGCCCGGGCGGGCGGGTGACTTCCGGCGGGAGGGTCTTCATGCCGCCCATTGTTCCATCCGAAGCACGCCGCCTAGGCTCCGGACTCTAGACTGCTGCGCTGCAACAAAAATGGCTTGAAATCTCTCATCGAGCCCGTATACTTCGTCATGTTGCACCGCAGCATCCGCTGCTGAACATCCACCCTACTGGAGAACTCCATGCTAACTGCCGAACAAGTCCTCGCCGCTCACAAGTCCAATGTCGACACCCTCTTCGGGCTCACCTCGAAGGCTTTCGAAGGCGTCGAGAAGCTGGTCGAGCTGAACCTGCAGGTCGCGAAGGCCGCCCTCGGCGAAGCCGCGCAGACCACGACGGCCGCGCTGTCGGTCAAGGACGCGCAGGAGTTGCTGGCCCTGCAAGCCGGCCTGCTGCAGCCCGCCGCCGAGAAGGCCGCTGCCTACACGCGCTACGTCTACGACATCGCTGCCGGCACGAACGCCGAAGTGACGAAGGTCGCGGAAGCCAAGATCGCCGACGCGCAACAGACGTTCATGTCGGTCGTCGACAGCGCGGTGAAGAATGCGCCGGCCGGCAGCGAGAACGCCGTCGCACTGGTGAAGTCGGCCGTCTCGGCTGCCAACAATGCGTTCGAGAGCGTGCAGAAGGCCGCCAAACAGGCCGCCGATGTCGCCGAAGCCAACATCACGGCGATGACCAACACCGCCGTGAAGGCGTCGCAAGCCGCGTCGACCAAGACCAAGCGCGCCGCCTGAAGGCCGCGACGATGCGAGCCGGGGGGTTGAACTTCCCCGCCCGGCACGCATCTGAGAGTTGTTCACGGGGCTGAGCAGAGCCCGCGAGCCTCTCTGTAAGGTTGTCTCCTCGGCACCCCTCGAATGTGGATTCAGGGTGTCTTCCAGCCCGGTCCTTGACCGGGCTTTTTCTTTGTCGGTCCTCGTTTCCGGCTCCGGAATATGCAACCAACAAAGATGTAGTTCGCTTGCGTCGTGCCGCTGCGTAGAGTCGTTGCGATTCACCAGCGACGCCGCGATGTACCAATACACCGACTTCGACCGCCGCTTCGTGCGACAACGCGCGGCGCAGTTCCGTGACCAGCTCCAGCGCCACCTCGCCGGCGAGCTGGGCGACGACGAGTTCCGCGCACTGCGCCTGCAGAACGGCTGGTACATCCAGCGCCACGCGCCGATGACGCGCATTGCCGTTCCCTACGGCGAGCTGTCGAGCCGCCAGCTGCGCGGGCTGGCGCACATCGCACGCGAGTTCGACCGCGGCTGGGGACATTTCACGACGCGCCAGAACCTGCAGTTCAACTGGATCCCGCTCGATCGCGCCGCCGACGTGATGGACCGGCTCGCCGAGGTCGACATGCACGGCATCCAGACCAGCGGCAACTGCATCCGCAACATCACGAGCGATGCGCTGGCCGGCATCGCGCCCGACGAGATCGTCGACCCGCGTCCCTACTGCGAGATCCTGCGCCAGTGGTCGACGTTGCACCCCGAGTTCGCGTTCCTGCCGCGCAAGTTCAAGATCGCCGTCAGCGGCGCCGCCGAGGACCGCGCCGCCACCGGCTGGCACGACATCGGGCTGCAGCTGCGCCGCGACCCGGAGGGTCGCGTCGGCTTTCGCGTGCTCGTCGGCGGCGGCATGGGCCGCACGCCCGTCATCGGCACCGTGGTGCGCGAGTTCCTGCCGTGGCAGCAGATCCTCGTCTTCATCGAAGCCATCGTCCGCGTCTACAACCGCTACGGGCGGCGCGACAACCTCTTCAAGGCACGCATCAAGATCCTCGTCAAGGCCGAGGGCGAGCGCTTCGTGCAGGCCGTCAACGACGAGTTCGCGACGATCCTCGAGCACGACGCCGACGGCGCGACGCACCTCATCCCGCAAAGCGAGCTGGACCGCGTGGCGCGCCACTTCGCGCTGCCGGGCGGTGTGCGCGCGCATGCGCCGGGCGGCAACGGCGCACCGGCCGGCGCGCCGGTCGCGTTCCGGCGCTGGCTCGAGCGCAACGTGCACGGCCACCGTGTCCCCGGCTACCGTGCCGTGACGCTGTCGCTCAAGCGCGTCGGCCAGGCGCCGGGCGACGCCACCGACGTGCAGCTCGAACACGTCGCCGCGCTCGCCGACCGCTACTCGGCCGGCGAGGCGCGCGTCACGCATGACCAGAACCTGCTGCTGCCCTGGGTGCCCGAGTCCGAGCTTTACGCGCTGTGGCAGGCCGCCCGGGCCGGCGGTTTCGCCACGCCCAACATCGGTCTGCTCAGCGACATGATCGCCTGCCCCGGCGGCGACTACTGCGCGCTCGCCAACGCGCGCTCGATCCCGATCGCCGCCGCGCTGTTCGAGCGCTGGCAGGACCTCGACGAACTCCACGACATCGGCGACATCGATCTGCACATGAGCGGCTGCATCAACTCGTGCGGCCACCATCACAGCGGCCACATCGGCATCCTCGGCGTCGACAAGGACGGCAGCGAGTGGTATCAGATCACGCTCGGCGGCTCCGACGGCTCGACGCTCTCGGGCCCGAGCGTGCCGGGCCGCGTGATCGGCCCCTCGTTCGCCGCCGACGAAGTGCCCGACGTGATCGAGGCCGTGATCGACACCTACCGCGCGCAGCGCCGCACCGGCGAGCGCTTCATCGACATGGTGCGCCGGGTCGGCATCGAGCCGTTCAAGGCCGCAGCGCAGACCGTGCGCGGAAGCGCCGCGCTTCAGTCCGCGTGAGCGCCGTGAGATTCATCGATCCTGCTATCGACCGCTGGGGCTCCGTCGCCGACGATGCGCCGGCTGCGCCGCTCCAGCTGCTGACGCTGGCCCAATGGCAGGCGCGCTGCGCCGACTGGCCCGCCGACCTGCCCGTCGGCCTCGCGGTGCCCAACGATGCCGACATCGAGGCGCTGGCTGCCGATATGCCGCACGTCGCGCTCGTCGCGCTGCAGTTCCCGAAGTGGACCGACGGCCGCGCCTACAGCCAGGCGCGTCTGCTGCGCACGCGGCTGCGCTTTCGCGGCGAGCTGCGCGCCACCGGCGAAGTGCTCGTCGACATGCTGCCGCTGCTGGCGCGCACCGGATTCGACACGGCGCAACTGCGCGCCGATCAGAACGCGACGCACGCCCGGCGCGCGCTCGACTTCTTCGCCGGCCACTACCAAGGCGATGCGACGCAGCCGCTGCCGTTGTTCGCGCGGCTGCCGTCGCGGGTGCCTGCATGAACGCGGTCGAACTCTACGCGCGGCCGGTCGCCGACTACGCCGCGAAACTCGAACGCTCGATCGCGGCGCTGGGCGCCGCGGCCGCTGCGCACGCCGGGCGCATCGTGCAGACAACGAGCCTGGGCGCCGAAGACATGGTCGTCACCGACCTGATCGCGCGCCACGCGCTGCCGATCGCCGTCGCCACGCTCGAGACCGGCATGCTGCACGACGAGACGATGGCACTGATCGGGCGAGTCAAGCAGCACTGGGGCCTCGCCGTCGAAGTCTGGCGGCCGGTCGACGAAGCCGTCGTGCAGTTCGTGCGCACGAACGGCGACCGCGCCATGTTCCGCAGCGTGGCGCTGCGCAAGGCCTGCTGCGGCATCCGCAAGCTCGAGCCGCTCGCGCGCATGCTCGCCGACCGCACGGCGTGGGTCACGGGCCTGCGCCGCGAGCAGTCGAACGCTCGCGGCGACGTCCCGATGCACGACCGCGACGCCGACGGCCGCCTCAAGCTCAACGTGCTGGCCGACTGGAGCTGGGGCGACGTCTGGCACTACATCGCGCGCCACGGCGTGCCCTACAACGCGCTGCACGATCGCTTCTATCCGAGCATCGGCTGCGCGCCTTGCACCCGTGCCGTCGCCGTCGGCGAAGACTTTCGCGCCGGCCGCTGGTGGTGGGAGGACGAGTCGCTGAAGGAATGCGGCCTGCACATGCGCCGAGACGAAGCCGCCGCCCTGACCATCCCCGAAGCCGAACGATGAACGCCCCGCTCACCTACGACCGCCTGCGCCCCTCGGTCGACGACCGCCACCTCGACGCCCTCGAGGAAGAGGCCATCTACATCCTGCGCGAAGTCGCCGGCGCCTTCGAGCGCCCCGCGCTGCTGTTCTCGGGCGGCAAGGACTCCTGCGTCGTGCTGCGGCTGGCCGAGAAGGCGTTCAAGTTGCAGCGCGGCGGCGGCGTCTACGAAGGGCGGCTGCCGTTCCCGCTGCTGCACGTCGACACCGGTCACAACTTTCCCGAGGTGATCGAGTTCCGCGACCGCCGCGTCGCCGAGATGGGCGACCGCCTCGTCGTCGGCCATCTCGACGACTCCATCGCGCGCGGAACGATCCGCCTGGCGCACCCGCTCGAATCGCGCAACGGCCACCAGACGGTGGCGCTGCTCGAAGCGATCGAAGAGCACCGCTACGACGTGCTGATCGGCGGCGCCCGGCGCGACGAAGAGAAGGCGCGCGCCAAGGAGCGCATCTTCAGCCACCGCGACAGCTTCGGCCAGTGGCAGCCCAAGGAGCAGCGCCCCGAGCTGTGGACGCTGTTCAACACGCGCATCCGCCCCGGCGAGCACATGCGCGCCTTTCCGATCAGCAACTGGACCGAGCTCGACGTCTGGCTCTACATCGCGCGCGAGAACATTCCGCTGCCGGGGCTCTATTTCGCTCACGATCGCGACGTGATCCGCCGCAAGGGCCTGCTCGTGCCGCTGACCGAGGTCACGCCGCCGCAGACGGGCGAGACGGTCGAGACGGCACGCGTGCGCTTTCGCACCGTCGGCGACATGACCTGCACCTGCCCGGTCGAGAGCGACGCCGCGACGCCCGCCGACATCGTCGCCGAGACGCTGACGGTCACGATCAGCGAGCGCGGCGCGACGCGCATGGACGACCGCACCTCCGACGCATCGATGGAGCGGCGCAAGAAAGAGGGCTACTTCTGATGAGCGCAGTCCCCCGCGAGATCGAGGCGCTCGCCGCGCCCCTGCCGCACCATGACGCCGCCGACGAGCTGGCGCACAAGGCGCTGCGCTTCCTCACCGCCGGCAGCGTCGACGACGGCAAGAGCACGCTGATCGGGCGCCTGCTCTACGACAGCCGCGCCATCCTGGCCGACCAGCTGCAAGCCCTGGAGCAGCGCGCCGCCGGCGCGCCGATCGACCTCTCGCTGCTGACCGACGGACTCGAAGCCGAGCGCGAGCAGGGCATCACGATCGACGTCGCCTACCGCTACTTCGCGACGCCGCGGCGCAAGTTCATCATCGCCGACGCGCCCGGCCACGAGCAGTACACGCGCAACATGGTGACGGCCGCAGCCGGCAGCGATGCCGCAGTCGTGCTGGTCGACATCACCAAGCTCGACACCGCCGCGACGCCGCTCGCGCTGCTGCCGCAGACGCGCCGCCACAGCCTGCTCGCGCAACTGCTGCGCGTGCCGACGATCGTGTTCGCCGTCAACAAGCTCGACGCCGTGGCCGACCCGCGCGCCGCGTTCGGCGCGGTGCGTGCAGCGCTGGCCGCATTCGCCGCGCAGGCCGGCATCGAGACGGCCGGCATCGTTCCGGTCTCGGCGCTGCGCGGCGACAACGTCGCGGTGCGCTCGACCGCCTGGAGCGGCTGGTACGAGGGCCCGACGCTGCTCGAACTGCTCGAGTCGCTGCCGGCGAGCGACGAGCGCCACGTCGGTGCACTGCGCCTGCCGGTGCAGTACGTCGCGCGCGAAGGCGAAGGCGTCGGCCACCAGCCGCGCACCTTCTGGGGCCGCATCGCGCAGGGCCGCGTCCGCGCCGGCGACACGGTGCAGGTCTTTCCCGGCGGGCAGACGGCGACGGTTGTGCAGGTCCGCCATGCCGGCTCGGAAGTCGACGGCGGCGAGGCCGGCCAGTCGGTCGGCCTGGTATTCGACCGCCAGCTCGACGTCTCGCGTGGCGACTGGATCGTCACGCCCGCCACCGTCGAGGGCGCGCAGCGCTTCGACGCCACGCTGGCCTGGCTCGACACCGAGCCCGCCATCGTCGGACGCAAGTACTGGCTGCGCCACGGCCACCGCTGGGTGCAGGCGCGCATCACGGCGATCGCGAGCCGGCTCGACATCCACACGCTGGGCGACACCGATGCGCACGAACTCGGCGTCAACGACATCGGCCAGGTGCGGGTCGAGCTGCAGGCGCCGCTGCCGCTGGCGCCCTATGCCGACAACCGCGTCAGCGGCGCGCTGATCGTCGTCGACCCCGCCAGCCACCGCACCAGCGGCGCGCTGCTCGTGCGCACGCCCTGACCGCGATGGGCGTGGTCCACTTCGTCGGCGCCGGCCCCGGTGCGGCGGACCTGATCACGCTGCGCGGCGCGCGGCTGCTGTCGCAGGCCGACGTCGTGCTGTGCGACGCCCTCACCGACCCCGCGCTGCGCGAGACGGCGCCGAATGCGCGCTGGATCGACGTCGGCAAGCGCGGCTTTCGCGACAGCACGGGCCAGGCGGCGATCGACGCGCTGCTGGTGCATCACGCGCGCGAGTCGGCCGTCGTCGTGCGCCTGAAGGGCGGCGACCCCGGCGTGTTCGGTCGGCTCGAGGAAGAACTCGAAGCGCTCGCCGCCGCCGGCATCGCCTGCAGCGTGGTGCCGGGCGTCACCGCGGCGCTGGCTGCGGCCGCCTCGACGCGCCGGCCGCTGACGCGCCGCGGCAGCGGCCGCAGCGTCGCGTTGACGACGGCGATGACGCGCAGCGGCGCGCTGCGCGCCTCGCGCGGCGCCGACACCGAGGTGTTCTACATGGCGGGGCGGCAACTCGCAGCGCTCGCGCCCCGCCTCCTCGATGCCGGCTGGAAACCCGACACGCCGGCGAGCGTCGTGTCGCGCGTCGGCTGGCCCGACGAACTGCACAGCGACCACGACATCGCGACGCTCGGCCATGCCGCGGTGCTGCATGCAGGCCGGCCCACCGTCGTCACCGTGGGCGCCGGAGCGCGCCCCATCGAGACCGGACAAGCCGAATCCGCGGCGATCACCCGCACTGGGCCTGTGCCTGTCGCGAAGCCGTAAAATTGACCGTTATGCCGCGTGCCGCACAGCCGTCGCCGCACGACCCGCAACCGATCTTCCGCCGCCCCATGACCCACGTCGTTCTCGAATCGTGCATCCGCTGCAAGTACACCGACTGCGTGGATGTCTGCCCCGTCGACTGCTTCCGCGAGGGGCCGAACTTCCTGACCATCGATCCGGACGAGTGCATCGACTGCGCGGTCTGCATCCCGGAGTGCCCGGTCAACGCCATCGTGCCCGAGGAAGACGTGCCCGGGGACCAGCAGGGCTTCATCAAGCTCAATGCCGATCTGGCCAAGAAGTGGCCCAGCATCACCAAACGCAAGGCTTCGCTGCCCGATGCCGACGAGTGGAAAGACAAGACGGGCAAGCTCGACCAGCTGATCAAGTAACGACGACACGATGGAACCGCAACCCAACGCAGAGATCAGCAAGACGGCCGGCAGTCACGACGGCCCGATCGAGACCGACGCCGTCATCGTCGGCGCGGGCCCGGTCGGCCTGTTCCAGGTGTTCGAGCTGGGGCTGCTCGAGATCAAGGCGCACATCATCGACTCGCTCGGCTACCCCGGCGGCCAGTGCATCGAGCTCTACCCCGACAAGCCGATCTACGACATCCCGGCCGTGCCGGTGTGCACCGGCAAGGAGCTGACAGACAACCTGCTCAAGCAGATCGAGCCGTTCGGCGCCACCTTCCACTTCGGCCAGGAAGTCAGCGTCGTGCGCAAGCAGGACGACGGCCGCTTCTACGTCGAGACGAGCAAGGGCACGCGCTTCATCGCGCGCACGATCTTCATCGCCGGCGGCGTCGGCGCGTTCCAGCCGCGCACGCTGAAGGTCGAAGGACTCGAGAAGTACGACGGCACGCAACTCTTCTACCGCGTGCGCAGCCCGGCGCAGTTCGCCGGCAAGAACCTCGTCATCGTCGGCGGCGGCGACTCGGCGCTCGACTGGGCGCTGAACTTCGTGCAGGAAGGCCCGAACAAGGCCGAGAGCGTGATCCTGCTGCACCGTCGCGACGGCTTCAAGGCCGCGCCCGCCTCCGTCGCGAAGATGAAGGAGCTGTGCGACGCCTACGAGATGCAGTTCATGATCGGCCAGGTGACGGGCATGGAGGAGGCCGGCGGCCGGCTCACGAGCATCAAGGTGACGGGCGCCGACGGCGTGACGCGCGTTGTGCCGCTCGACATGCTGCTCGTCTTCTTCGGCCTCTCGCCCAAGCTGGGGCCCATCGCCGACTGGGGCCTCGCGATCGAGCGCAAGCAGCTCGTCGTCGACACCGAGAAGTTCGAGACCAGCGTGCCGGGCATCTTCGCGGTGGGCGACATCAACACCTACCCGGGCAAGAAGAAGCTGATCCTCTCGGGCTTCCATGAAGCGGCGCTCGCCGCCTTCGGCGCCGCGCCCTACATCTTCCCCGAGAAGCGCATCCTGCTGCAGTACACGACGACGAGTCCGAAGCTGCACAAGGTGCTGGGCGTCGAGACGCCGGTGTTCGATTGACACCTGCGGCGGACACGGGACGCGGGCCCGAGGACGCCTTCGGCAATCACGAGAGCGGGCCCGCTGACGCGGGCCCTTCTTCTTACGCTGTCATAATTCGCTTGCCGCGCGGCTTGGCTGCGCGGTCTTCGCTGGGGGTGTTGGTCCGCGCGAGCGGCCCGACTGAGAAAGTCCCTTTGAACCTGATTGAGGTAATCCTCGCGCAGGGAAGCAAGCCGAAGTTCCGCAGCGGCGGAGCACGGCCGCCGACCTGCCATCGACCGAGAGCAACACGATGGCACACCACCGATCCCGTCACCCCGTTCCCTTCCTGCGCACGCCCGTCGCCGCGGCGTGCATCGCGCTGGCCGCTGCGCCGCTGATCGCCGCGGCGCAGGACGCGGCCCGCCTGCCGACGATCACGATCACCGGCAGCGCGCCCGAGACCGCCGCCGTCGCCGGCTTCGGCGACGAGCCGCTCGAGCGCGCGCCGCTGTCGGCGCGCGTCTACGGCGAGCGCGAACTCAAGGACCGCGGCGCGCAGCGCCTGGCCGACGTGACGCGCAGCGACGCCGCCGTCTCCGACGCCTACAACTCGGTGGGCTACTGGGACTACCTCTCGGTGCGCGGCTACACGCTCGACCAGCGCTACAACTACCGCCGCGACGGCCTGCCGATCAGCGCCGAGACCTCGATCCCGCTCGACAACAAGGCGCGCATCGAGATCCTCAAGGGCACGAGCGGCATCCAGGCCGGCACCAGCGCGCCGGGCGGGCTGGCCGACTTCATCGTCAAGCGGCCGACCGGCGAAGTGCGCTCCGTCGTGCTCGGCTGGCAGGGCAGCAACAGCCGCCTCGCCGCGGCCGACATCGGCACGCGCTTCGGTGCGGCCCAGGCGTTCGGCCTGCGCGTCAATGCCGCCTACGAGCATCTCGATCCGAAGCTGCGCAACGCCGAGGGCCATCGCAGCCTGCTCGCCGTCGCCGCCGACTGGCGCGTCGCGCCCGACACGCTGCTCGAAGCCGAGTTCGAGACCAGCCGTCGCTCGCAGCCGAGCCAGCCGGGCTTCAGCGCGCTCGGCAACACGGTGCCCGCGCCCGTCGACCCGCGCATCAACCTCAACAACCAGCCGTGGTCGCTGCCCGTCGTGATGGACGCGAACACGGCCTCGCTGCGACTGAAGCAGCGGCTCGCGGCGGACTGGCGCTTCACGGCGCACGCGGCGACGCAGCGCCTCGCCACCGACGACCGCCTCGCCTACCCGTTCGGCTGCACCGATGCGAACGGCATCGACTACTACGCCGACCGCTACTGCCCCGACGGCACGTTCGACCTCTGGGAATGGCGCAGCGACAACGAGCACCGGCGCAGCGACGCGCTCAACCTCGGCGTCGATGGCCGCGTCGCTCTGGGCGGCATGCAGCACACGCTGGCCGCGGGTGTGCTGTTCGCGCGCTACACGAGCCGCTTGCAGGACCAGATCTTCGACTTCTCCGGCACCGGCAACATCGATGGCACGGCCGTCACCGGGCTTTCGGGCGGCGCCCTCGACCCGAACACGAACCGCAGCGAGCGCTCGACCGAGTTCTACCTGCGCGACGCGATCCGCTTCGGCCAAGCGTGGAGCGCGTGGCTGGGCCTGCGCCACACGCGGCTGCACCGCGAGAGCTTCCGCACCGATCCCGCTGACCCGCGCGCCACGGCCTACCGCCAAGCCGTGACGACGCCGTGGCTCGCCGTCGGCTACGAGTTCGCGGCGCGACACCTCGCCTATGCGAGCTGGGGCCAGGGCATCGAGAGCGAAGTGGCGCCGAACCGCCCGCGCTACACCAATGCCGGCCAGGCGTTGCCCGCGCTCAAGAGCCGGCAGTTCGAGGCCGGTGTCAAGGCCGCGCACGACAGCTTCGACTGGCAGCTCGCGGGGTTCGACATCGTCCGCCCGCAGACCTCGAGCGGCCTGGGCTGCAGCGGTGCGGCCGGCAGTTGCACGCTCGCCTTCGACGGCGAGGCCCGCCACCGCGGCGTGGAAGCGGCGGCGCAATGGCATGCCGGAGCGTGGGCGCTCGGCGGCAGCGCGATGTGGCTCGATGCCGAGCGCCGCGGCAGCGCGAACCCGCTGCTCAACGGCCAGCGCCCGCCCAACGTCCCCGAGCGCACGCTCAAGCTGCAGGCTGCCTATCGTGTCGCAGCGCTGCCCGGTCTGCGCCTGCTCGCCGACGTGGTGCACGAGGGCGACCGCACGCTGCTGCCCGACGGCTCGCTGCGCATCCCGGCGTGGACGCGGCTCGACCTCGGCCTGGTGCACCAGCACAGCGTGGACGGCACCACGCTGGTCTGGCGCGCCGGTGTCGAGAACGCCACCGACAAGCGCGCGTGGCGCGAATCACCGTACCAGTTCGAGCACAGCTACCTGTACCCGATGGCGCCGCGCACCTGGCGCGTTTCGCTGCAGGCCGACTTCTGAAGGCGAGACGAGGCCCGGTCGAGCACCGACCTCAGGACGCCGGCCCGGCCGCCGTGCCGAACAACTGCTGCGTGAGCGTGCGCCGGTCGAGCTGCAGGAGGTTCTTCGGCTGCTCGTCGACCAGGCTCGCGGCGACGTCGGCATCGAGCAGCTTGCGAAGCCGGCCGAGAAAGCGCGGCGCGGCCGCGATGCGCAGCGCCGCATAGTGCTTCTCGCGCAAGGCCTCGGTCAGGCGCTCCGACAGTCGGCGCGCGAACAGCTCGGACTCCTTGTCGCGATCGGTCTCGCCGGCCGACACTGTGGCGTTGCCGCCGCTCAGGCTGCCGCCGCCAGCGCGCCGGCCATGCTGGTCACGGTCCAGGTCGCGGCTGCGCGCATGCGCCGAGGCATGCGTCAGCTCCTCGACTTCCTCCAGATCCGCGCCGAGTTCGCGCAGCTCGAGAATCCGCGCCCGCCCTTCGTCGGCCAGTACCACCCAGGTTGCATCCATCGCGTCGACTCCTCTACCCGCGCGCCGCCGCCGGCGCATTGCCGCAGGAGCGGCAAGCACGGTGCTCGCCGCCGCCCCGCGCAGCGGCGAGCGCCGCACAGGCCGATATAATGCGCGCTTGTTCCTCGATAGCTCAGTTGGTAGAGCGCCGGACTGTTAATCCGTAGGTCCCTGGTTCGAGCCCAGGTCGGGGAGCCATAGAAATCAAGGGGTTAGCGATGCGAGTCGCTAACCCCTTCGTCTTTCCAGGCCCTCCGTGTCCGACTCGTGTCCGAAATTTCGGGCACAAGCTCCCCTGTGCCCCGAACACAACAGGCGACCGTCCCGAAACGTCCAGCGCTGTTCCACCCGCTGACCTGCCCCCTTCCGGCGTACCAGTGTTTCGGAAGAAGTCCGGGTTGAAGGTT